>CAZTZE010000100.1:0-1851 GCA_964618215.1 uncultured Chloroflexus sp. | reverse complement strand
CCAATCTCGAAGGTGGTACAGGGATTTTCTGGCGGATCAACCGCGGCGGGGCAGGAGCCGGGGACGAGTCGCGGGTCCTGATAAAATATTTCACCGGTGCATTGGTCAAAGATGACCCAATTGAAAAGACAGAAGTCGCCTCGATTTTCAACCAGAACCCATTGCATATTCACGGTCCCCGGCGTGCAGGCTTCGCCTCCACCTCCCCCGCCGCCACCACCACTACAAGTTATTACCGCTTCACCCGGAGGATCCACCCACGTGGTCGTGCACTCATCATCTGCGGAAGCAGCGCCAGGCGCAATGAACATAAACAGCAATGCATAAAGTAACACTATTGCAAGGAATTTCCATCTCACGGGGACCTCCTTACTTCTTCAATATTTTGTCTAAAGAAGCCACAAAGGAATCCATCATGGACTTCTGATCATCTATACCCAGGGATTGCCAGTCCAGCGGCAGTTCGCGCATGGTAATTCCATAAGTCTGCTCGACCCAATCCTCATCCCAGACGGCTACACCGTGAGCAGCAGCCAGGAAGGTGCGATCTTCGGATATATCGCTCAGTCCAGCCAGGGGATAAGTTGTCTTTTTATGGCCAAGGTAAACCCATGCGCCATTTCCGGCATAGCCAAACTGGTCAAACCCACGCCATCCGCCATAATCGGAATGGGCGGCAAATCGTTTCGAACCCCATTCGCCGACAAACCACTCCCCCTCCGTATCTCCGCTCAGCACGCACATGACTGGATAATCACCCCATTCCTCCACCTGATTGCCGACGATGGAACGGGTACGATAGCAGCCCCGCAAAGTATAAATCACCGCTGGCCTACCGTCCGGCCTAATTCTCCAAAAGTGCACCTCTGGGATAAAGGACAGAGCTGGCCAGGCCACGGTCGCTTCCATCGGTCCCTTACTGAAGTCGGTCATGATCTTCATCTTGTATACTGGCTTGAAAGGCATTTCGGCAAAGCCGAGCGCCTCTGCCGCCTCGTTCCCACTGTAGCCCATGCTCGAAGCCAACAGCACCCAAGCCGCCGTCCGTTCCAAACCTTCATAGACGCAGGCCGGTCCGATCTTGTGCAGGTTGCCGTCGTAACCAGGGTATGGGTAGCTGAACGTCCAATCCGAGGGGTTGGTCGGGCAGGGTTCGGGCGTGGCAGTGGGGGTAGCGGTCGGGGGGATGGACGTTGGGGTCGGCTCCCAGACCACCGGCCTCGCCGGGGCGTTGACCACCGCCATCATCTGCGCTCGCTGCCAGAGGGCGTAGACTACAACCAGTCCCATGAAGATCGCGATGAGAATGGCTGCTTTGAGATACGAGCGCAGGTGGCGCTTGCCGGCGAGGTCGCGGTAAAAGAAATTGTCATCCATTTTTGTTTTCTCCTTTTTCCTGCCGAGTAGGTGCTGTGCAGTTTGGTGAGTTTTGGTTTTCTTCCCGTGACACCGTTCGCCTGCACTTGCGCAGGTGCAAGCGTGCCGCCCTGGCCTGGCCGCCACCTGTGCCTGCGTCAGGTGCAGGCACCTTCGGCAGGCGAACACCGGCGGCATCAGCGAAGCGACCGCGTAGCGTGTGGACGCCGGTGCGAGACGGCAACGAATGCTCCGCGCCGGAGTGCAGCAGTGTGTATTGCAGCGCAATATCCATCAGCCGGACGAATTCTGCGTGCGACTGAGGCATTGGCAGCCCCAGGCGAGAATATCGAACCAGGCTTTGCGCTCGGCACGATACACATGGTAGTTTACGTATCCAGTACGGGACAAAACCTACTTGCACTCATTCATGAGTAAATTGGTAAGAGGAAGGAGAAAACCCTGCCCTGCCTGCGCCAGTGCCGCCCTGGCCTG
>CAZTZE010000099.1:0-1892 GCA_964618215.1 uncultured Chloroflexus sp. | reverse complement strand
GCCTTACGTTGATACTCATGGTCGGATTGCCAATCCGACTTACTTCGGTTGCGGCACACCACGCTGATTCCCAATGAGCCGGTAATATGGGCGATTTTACCTCATTCCGGGTGTTATCCGGGAAGCGGCGAAATATGGTGTGCACGCAAAGGTTGTCACTGCGGACTGCAAAATCTCCCGATTTTGCCCGAAGTCGGGAGACTTCGGAGTCCGTGTCCTGACATGGTTTGCGTGCACACCGCCAACGCAACTCCCTTGACAATAATTACTAACTCGCTTATTATTTTGCCCTGTTGTAAAAATAATAACCCGTAGACTAATAATTATGTCCGTCCGCTATGCCATTCTCGGTTTGCTTGCCCAGCGCCCCCGCCATGGATACGAACTGCGGGCGGCCTTCGAGGCCGTTGTCGGCGGGGACAAGAACTGGGAAGTGAAACCGGCGCAGATCTACACCACCCTGGAACGACTGGAGGAAGCCGGACTGGTCAGGCGGGAGTCCGA
Organism: uncultured Chloroflexus sp.; assembly: GCA_964618215.1. GTDB lineage: Bacteria > Chloroflexota > Anaerolineae > Anaerolineales > Villigracilaceae > CG2-30-58-95. The sequence goes on along the minus strand of CAZTZE010000099.1, from coordinate 1,388 downwards.
CTTGGGCCAAGGCGATGATCCTGCCCGCCGCATTTACGCTATAATGCCACAGGGCAGCGTAGCGTTGCATGAATGGTTCGCCAGAGGAGTCACCCCCGGCCACCAGCGGGATGAATTCTTCGTCAAGTTGATGGTGGCGCTCGCTTCCGGTGAAGCGGAACCGGCGCGCATTATTCAGACCCAGCGGGCGCATCTGTTCCAGGAATTGCACGACGCCACCGTACTGCGCGACGGTTACGATCCCAAGACCGAGATGGCGCAAATCCTGTTGATGGACAAGGTCATCATGCACCTCGACGCCGACCTGCGCTGGCTGGACATCACTGAGCAAAGGCTGGATGAAGTCGAGCGCCAACCGCTGCCGGAGCCGGAGATGCGCCACCGCGGGCGGCCGCGCAAAGGGCAAACACCAATCGTCAATCGCAAATCCGCAATCTGAAATCTGCAATCCCAGGAGCATCCCATGTCCCTCATCCAAACCCAAAACCTGACCAAGATCTACGGCTCCGGCGAGACCGCCGTGACCGCCCTCGACCACGTTTCCATGAAAGTGGACGCCGGGGAATTCGTGGCCGTGATGGGCCCCAGCGGCTGCGGCAAGTCCACCCTGCTGCACCTCATGGGTGGACTGGACCGCCCCACCGAGGGCGAAGTCGTCATTGACGGCACGCCCCTGGCCACCATGAAAGACGATGACCTGACCAAACTGCGCCGCAAGCGCATCGGTTTCGTCTTCCAGTTCTACAATCTCATCCCTGTCTTGAACGCCGCCGAGAATGCCGCCCTGCCCGTCACCCTGGATGGGATAAAACCTGCCGAGGCGAAGAAGCGCGCCACTGAATGGCTTGAGCGCTTTGGCATGGGCGACCGCCTGAGTCACCGCCCCGACCAGTTGTCCGGCGGGCAGCAGCAGCGCGTCGCTGTCGCCCGCGCCCTGGTGGCCGAGCCGGACCTGGGAGAGGATGACGAACCCGGCTGTCTTTCTTTTCCCGAAAATCAAGGCCCTGTCCTTCACGGCGTGGAGGGTTGCCAAATGTGCATATTAGAAATAGAATATGTCCCGATGGTTGTGTGAATTGCAAATCGTATCTTCTCAATAAATAAGGGGAGGATGGGGGGTGTGCGGGCGGCTTCGCACCCTTCGGGTATGCTTCGCGACCACCCGCACACCCCCCGCTCCCCAAGTTATTGAGATGATACTGCTAATCACATTTTTTTCAAAGGAGTGTCCCTTATGAGCGTCATCGAAGTGACCAATCTGACCAAGTACTACGGAAAATCGCGCGGCATCGTGGATGTCTCTTTCAGCGAAGAAGAAGGTGAAATCTTTGGCTTCATCGGGCCGAACGGCGCCGGGAAATCCACCACCATCCGCCTGCTCCTGTCGC
>CAZTZE010000098.1:0-2032 GCA_964618215.1 uncultured Chloroflexus sp. | reverse complement strand
TTAGCTTACCCCGTTTTTTGTTAATGTGCAAATGGACAAAGTCCAGCTTAGTGCCCATCCGATAAACCCCCGGACCGCGGACTTTAGTCCGCCATGCCAGGCAGACTGAAGTCTGCATTCCGTTATTCGGATAGGCTTTTAGTCAAACACGCCGGGGGGCAATTTTCCTTTGGCTTTTGAGTTGCCGGTCAGCCTGCTGGATGATCCCCAGGGCTGTCAGCAAAGAAAAAAAGGCGCGCACACCCATCACCAACACAATGGCGCTGGAGACTATGCCAGCGATGAGCAGGAATATAAATTGTCGCTGCGGGAACCTGCGGACGATGGCAGGTTGGTTGGTAACCTGGATTCGTTGACGCAGGTTGCGCACGAATTCCTGGCGCGGCAGGACGGGTTTCAGAATGCCTGCCAGCCGTTTCTCTATCAAGGCAGCCTTATTTTTTGAGGCTTCCACCAAACGTCGTGTCACTTCCATATTGTCACTCTCCCACCGGATAAACAACCAAACCGACCGTGCCAGGTCCAAGATTGGCGGCCACCGAGATCGAAAGATCAGTCATGATTGAATCCCGAATGTTGAACAATTTGCGCGCCCGCTCGAGCAGAAAATTTGCAGATTCGGGATGACGAGCGTGGACGGCGGCCACATTCACCAACTGTTTGCCGAATTGTGCTGCTTGTATTTCAAGCACTCGTTCCAGCGCCCGGCTGCGGGTGCGCACCCGTTCCGCCATATCCAAGATGCCATCCTTGAGCACCACGATCGGTTTGACGTTCAAAATCGAGGCCAGGGCTGCCTGCAGCGTTCCCACCCGTCCGCTCATGCGGGCATAATCCAGCGTCTCGAGCGTCAGCACAATGTTGACGTGACGGCGGATATAATCCATGCGCTCTAATATCTTCTGGATGCCCTCCCCGGCGCGATCCATCAGCCTGGCTTCGCGGCACATCATGCCGATGGCAGCCGAGCCGGCAGCCGAATCAAAGGGATAGATGTGGAATTTCTCGCCCAGTTCACGCGCCGCGGCCAGCGCTGATGCGTATGTGCCGGATAATTTACTGGTCACGTGGATTGACAGGATCGAATCGCCAGCTTGGGCAATGCGCTGATAGAACTCCTTGAACTGGTACGGCGAAGGCTGGGACGTTTTCGGCACCTTTCCGCTTTCGTCTGCCAGCCGGTAGAAATCATCATTGCTCAAATCTACGCCTTGCAGATAGGTCTGATCGCCGAAATGGATGTTTATCGGAATGACCGGGATATCGTACTCTTCTCCCCAGCCTTTCGGCATATCGGCGGCGCCATCGGTGATAATACGCAACATTTTATCCTCCTTCCAACAAATCAATTCCACCAACCTCATCCCGTAAGGCCAACAGCGTGCGGTGATACAGGCTTTTCACCGCGCCCTCGCTGCGTCCCATGCTCTGGCCGATCTCGGCGTTGGACATTTGCTCCACAAATTTCAGGATCAACAGGTGCTGGCGTTCGGATGGCAGGCGGCGGATAAGTTTGAGCAGCGCCTCCCGCTCCTCGGACAGCATCATCGTTACTTCGGGTGGATCACCCTTATAGTGGAGTGTGGGCGCGTCGTCGAGCGGGATCTCCTGCCGGCGACTGCGGTCACGATGCCAGTTGGCGACCAGGTTGTGGGCGATGCGATATAACCAGGCTGAAAATGGCACGCCCCGGTCGCGGTAATTGTGGATGTGGTGCATGGCGCGGTAAAAAACACGGGCCGTCAAGTCTTCGGCATCGTGTACGTTTCCAGTGCGATAATAGACGTAGTTGAAGATACGCTCTACGTACTGCTCGTATAGGACGCCGAAAGCCTCTTGATCACCCTGGGAGGCACGCGCCAGGATTATGTCCTCTTTATACTCCGGCACACTATCACCTTACCGGAGGGTCTACTAAAAATAACCCCACCGGGTTTTAGAAGTTTCAGCGCGAGTATATCATGTTTGTGCTATAATCCATGAGTATCAACGTAAGGCGAGGTCCGGGTTGCGCAAAATTTGGATAGTAGAA
>CAZTZE010000097.1:0-2509 GCA_964618215.1 uncultured Chloroflexus sp. | reverse complement strand
CCCAGAATGAACTGCATTAATTTTACCTTGTTTATCGCCAGTTCGTCATGACTATAGCGGAAAACTCGTGGATCAATTACTCCCCACTGTGTAGAAATATTATCGCATAGTAAGGATTGTCTTGAATTCAACCGTTCTCCACGAGACGGAATGACCGTCGATACTGGGGTTGGGGTCCAAGTGGAGGGGGGAACAATCGGTGTTGAGATCGCAGCCTCCACCCACCCTGACGTGGAATCTCCGGTCCGCGCTTCCAGCTTGCTGGTCGTCGAAATTTTAGTGGAGGATTTCGATCTCGCCATTGTTGCACAAAGATCGAAGAGTTGGAGATGTTTCGGTAGTCATACTTCCAGTCATTCCACCAGCGAATCTTTCCCCTGCACTTGTGTATTAGTGGGGGTAGTGGCTAAATTGTAAGTGATAGCTTCAGTCTGTGCGGTTTAAGGCCAGATGCGCTCAGGTGGGTACACACCAGCATGGTATTTATACACGGCGATCACAGGGTCTGCACCACAGTCGCCGGTTGGCGAGCAGGTCAAGTTGCCGGTCAGGCCCTTGAAGTTCGTGGTCGCGTACAACGCATCGCGCAGTGCCTGGCGGCCGATGTGCAGCGTGCCATCCGCATCCTGGACAGCTACTTTCTCGATCGCGGCCATAATCATCATCGCGGCGTCATAGGCATGGGCATGGAAAATGCTGATCGGGTCGGTGCCGAACATTTCCTTGTATTTCGGCAGGAAAACAGCCGCGTAATCTGCACCGAAGGCTGCCAGGTCCAGGCTGGATACGTACAGACCCTCGACGGCATCGCCGGCGCCCTCAACCACATCAGGCGAGAACATGCCATCCGCGCTCATCAGGATGGTATTCTCCAGGCCTGGGATGGTCTTGGCCTGACGGATGATCCAGCCGCCGGCGGGTAGGAAGATCGGGAAATAGATCAACTCCGGCTGGCCCTCTGCGATGTAAGACAGCACCGCCCTCATGTCGGTCTGGTTATAATCCACAGCTCCTGTGGTCGTGATGGTGCCACCCAGCGTCTTGAAGTTCTCGGCAAAGACCTGCTGGAGTGTGACGACGTCCATGCTGCCGTCGTGAATGGTTGCGGCCCTACGGACGCCCAAATTCTCGTAAGCAAACTTGGCCGCCGCTATGCCCTGAACTGAATCGCTGAAAGAAGTGCGCAAGTAACCGGGCCAATTGCTCATATTTCCTGGTATGGTCAGGTCTATAGCAATATTGGAAGGCGAGACCATGACCATGCCAGCCTGTGAGATCATCGGCATTGCAACACGGGCCGCGCTCGAGCAGGATGTGCCGATGATGGCCACGATGGTTGGATCAGCCGCCAGCTTGGTGCCAGCCGCCTGACCGCCTTCAGCGCTGCAGCCATCGTCTTCACCGGTGAATTGGATGTCGTGGCCGAGAACTTTGCCTTTCATCGCGAAAGCGACTTCGGCGCCATTGCGTGAGTCAATCCCTAGGTTTTCATCCGGTCCTGAAATTACCAGGGCGTAAGCAATGTGGATTGGTTCACTTGGACGGATGGTCACGCAGCCTAATGAGTCTGTACATCCCGGTTGGGTGTTTCCGGATGTCCCCGGAACACTTGTCGCGGATGGTTGTAGCACGGACTCTTGGGTCGCAGAGGATTGTAGCGGTGAAGTGATCTTCTTGTAGATAAAATACCCCCCCACTATCGAGCCAAGGACGCACAGCGCCAGGATACTGAATGCGATGATCAGATAGAGTTTGAGATTTCCCTTCTTCTTCGAGGGGGGTTTTGCCGCTACCAATGGAGCAACGAATGTCGGTTTTTCTACACTAACTTCCGCCTTCCTGGCAGGAACTACTTCCTCCGGCACAGGCTGCGGTTTCTCCACAACAACATCTGCTTTCCCAGCAGGAACTACTTCCTCCGGTGCAGGCTGCGGTTTCTCCACAATCACTTCTGCTTTCCTGGCAGGGATTACTGCCTCCGGCGCAGGCTGCGGTTTCTCCACAACAACTTCTGCTTTCCCGGCAGGGACTACTACCTCCGGCGCAGGTTGCGTTTTTTCTTCGATAACTTTCGCTTTCTTGGCCGAAACCACTTCCTCCAGCGCCTCTTCCAGCGCCCTAGCCATCTCTTCTGCAGTTTGATAGCGGTCGTCTGGACTCTTGGCCGTCGCCTTCAGAATGATCTCATCCACTTCTTTGGGAATATTGGGATTCACTTTGCGCGGCACCGGCATCGGCGCCGTCAAGTGCTTGATCACGATCGCCATCGGCGTATCGGCGTGGAATGGTACATCCCCCGTCACCATCTCGTAGAACATAATTCCCAACGAGTAGATGTCGGTGCGCGCATCCACCTTCGCTCCCTGCCCCTGCTCCGGCGACATGTACGCCGGCGTCCCCACGCCCACACCGGTACCAGTCAGTTTCATCGAGGCCTCGGCCATCTGCGCCAGGCCGAAGTCCGCCAGCACCGGCCAGTTCCCCTCCGAGAGCAGCACGTTGCTGGGCT
>CAZTZE010000096.1:0-2963 GCA_964618215.1 uncultured Chloroflexus sp. | reverse complement strand
CCTCCGACTGGCCTTGAGACCCTTCGGTCGCACAGAACGCTCCCTCAGGGTGACAAGCCTGAACAGTTACGGATTATTTGGTTTGACCGCGGCTTGCCATTGCGTCTAAAACAGCAAAGACCCACGATTTGGGCAAGCGCGTGTTCAGCCAGTAGATTAATTGCACATCCAAGGCGGGGAAAATCAAAAATCGTCCTTTTGCCGCCTGTCGTAATATGCTCTGGGCGACCTGCTCCGGTTTCATCGCCTTGGCTGTGCCGGAAATGGCCTTGGTCTCCGGGGGCTTGAATTGATTTTCGTAATCCAATTGGGGCGTCTCTGTATCCGGCGGAAAGACGACCGAGACGCGGATGCCATACCGCTTCATTTCGGCCCGCAAGATTTCCGAAAAGCCTGTCACGGCAAACTTGGATGCGCCATAGGCAGAATAACCAAACACGCCGATAAACCCGGCCGCGGATGAGATGTTTATGATGTGACCCGAACGGCGCGCCATCATGCCCGGCAGCACGGCTTTGGTCACATAAAGCGTGCCAAAATAATTGACAGCCATCATCTGGCGGAAGATCTCCAGTGAAAGGTCTTGCAGGTAACCAGGATGCGCCGCGCCGGCTGAATTGATGACCACGTCCGGCACGCTGGCCTGACCCTCGACCTGTTCGACGGCGGAAAAGGCCTGCTCTGGCACGGAAAGATCCGCGCTCACCATCCCAAAACGCTGTTCAGGCCGGATGGCGGCTGCTTTGACCTGTTCCAGCGCCGCTTCCAATCCTTCCCTCCGGCGGGCAATCAACCATACGTGAGCGCCCTGCGCGGCCAGCAAACGGCCGAGGGCCAGGCCAATGCCGCTCGAGCCGCCGGTGACAAAAACTGTTTTATTGTTCCAATGTGCGTAACGGGTGGGCATCTGGAATTCTCTCCGAGAGCGTGTTGTATGGTTTAACCCGATAGAGATACAAAAGACACAAAAATTCACAGTACTTCTTTTAGCCGGGGATGCCCGGCATATTCGCCGCGCATCTCCTCCGGCAGCAACGCAGCAATCCGGCACATGACTTCATCGGTGTATTCCTGCAAGAGCGCCTCGCGGTCTTTGCCTTTGGCCTCCTGCGGCAGCGTGAATGCCGCTCCCATTGTGACCTTGATCTGCAGCCGCTTAAAATGAGTGAGCCGTTCTTTCACCACCGCATCCTGCGTGCCGGTCAGCGCGACGGGGAGAATCGGCACACCCGCCTTCCAGGCCAGATAGATCCCGCCCGGTTTGGCTTCGATCAGCGTGCCAGTCTTGGAACGCGTCCCTTCCGGCGCAATAGCTAGCACCCCGCCGCGCTGCAGGCGTTTCATCGCCTCGCGCAGGGCACGGAGGTCGGGATTGAAGCGATCAATAAAAATCCCGTCCAACTGCTTCGCCAGCCAGCGCCAGAAAGCATTTTTACGGTATTTCTCGGCGATCAGCATGATGATGTCAGGCCGGTCAAGCGCGTAATAGACCAGCGCTGCATCCAGCCGCCCGATGTGATTGGAGGCGATGACGTAGCCTTTCGCAGCCGGCAAGTTCTCCCAGCCAGACAGTTCCACGCGCGCAATCAGGCGAAGGATGAGACGAATGAAAAAACGGATGATTTTGTAAGCCATGTATTCCTCTCCTCGTTTCTCAATACTCTTTTTTCAAAATATGTGTCAAAATCGTCGCCCCGCTGCCGCCGATGTTTTGCGCCATGCCGATTTTCGCGCCGTCCACTTGCGTCGCGCCACATTCACCTCGCAGTTGTTGGACGACCTCCACGATCTGGTACACCCCCGTCGCGCCGACCGGATGGCCGCGCGCTTTCAGCCCGCCGCGCGTGCAGATCGGCACGCGACCCTGCGGCCTGATCTCGTTATCGAGGCCGAGCCTTACACCCTGGCCCCGTTCGGCAAATCCGCACGCCTCCAGCGAGAGCGCGCCCATGATCGAAAAGGCGTCGTGCAGTTCGAACAGATCAATATCTTCCGGCCTCACGCCAGCCATTTTGTACGCTGCCTGCGCCGACTTGTACGCGGCCGTCAGAAACAGCGTCTCCGGCCTATCGTGGATGGCGATGGTGTCCGTCGCCGAGGCGGAGCCGGAAACCAAAATACGGGCGGCCCGGCCCAGGGTCCCGGCCGGGACGAGCAGCGCGGCGGCAGCGCCGTCTCCGATCGGCGAAGTGTCCATCAAGTTGATCGGCGTGGCGACCATACTGGATTTCTCGAATTGCTCCATCGTGATGCGTTGATGCAGGCGGGCGTACGGATTGTGCATGGCGTTGGCGTGGGCGTTGATCGAGAACGGCGCAAAGTCGGCGTGCAGCCAGCCATACTCGTGCATGTAACGACGCATGATGAGCGCGTTCAGCCCGACGAACGAGACGCCCGCCTCGGCCTCGTAATCCGCGTCGGCGGCGGTGGCCAGCGCGGCGGTGACATCGTGTCCGGCCTTATCGGTCATCTTCTCGACGCCGACGACCAGCGCCGACTCGACCTCGCCCGAGGCGACTGCCATCAACCCGGCGCGGAAGGCCGCTCCACCCGATCCGCAGGCCGCCTCGATTTTGACCGCCTCCGCATTACGAAGCCCGGCCCAATCGGCGAGCAGCGCGCCGAGTTGGTTTTGAGCGTTGATCAGCGGCGAGAGCATGTTGCCGACGAACAGGGCGTCGGCGGTCTCGCGCCCGGCGTCGTGCAGCGCGGCCAGCGCGGCTTCGAGCGCCAGGTCGCGCAGCGATTTTTCCCAGTGTTCGTCAATTTTTGTTTGTCCGATTCCGAGGATGGCGATGGGGCGCATGAAGACCTCTTGAAACACAAAGGATTCGTGCCTTTGTGGATTGTTGGTATACATTTACCTTATCGGCAAAAAGGCCCGATTCTCTTTTGCATCGAATTTTCACGAATTTCCCGAAGAAAATTCGTCCAATTCGTGTAATTCGATGCAGAAAAAATTA
>CAZTZE010000095.1:0-2963 GCA_964618215.1 uncultured Chloroflexus sp. | reverse complement strand
CTACTATCCAAATTTTGCGCAACCCGGACCTCGCCTTACGTTGATACTCATGGTCACGTTTCAAACGTGACCTACGCCCGCCGCCAAATATTGGGATTGATCACTGAGACCTACCATGTCTCATTGTGGGCCGAGTCAATCGCAACTCATGCGTGGACAGCAGCGCGGGTCGGGAGTGGTTCTGTGCAGACATGTCAGGTTTGTTCTCCGCGATGGCAATCTCTTTCTCAGGAAAGGAAAAAGCATGAGCACTCTTGCTGAGAGAATGGTCAGGTTGCAAGATAAATTTCGTCCACTGTTTACAGAAAAAGAACTGGCCGAAGCCCATCGGCGATTGGAAGAATTGGGATATTACCAGAAAAGAAATTAAGAAGAATGCCCATGACTGGCTGAGGGGGAAGTGAGGGTTGTCAACGGATTGCCTTCGGCGAAGCGGATAAGCGGATGTGGTATGCGCTGGCGTCCTGCGGGAGGGGGCGCGGGGTGAGGGCGCGCGGGCGCGGGCGGGACGCGAAGGGGGGGCTTGATAAGGCGAAAGGCACGCCTACTCGACCAACAAAGTGATGGATGATCGAGAATTGGGGAACGATGTATTTGACGACCGGTTCGCCAGAAAACGGTTCTTCCCTTATAATTTGAGTGCATTGAATTTCACGAAAAGGAGTCATTCCATGAGTGCAGATCTATTCCAAAAAATGGCCCAATCCATCATTGACGGCGACTCGGACGTTTCGGTTGCGCTGGCCAGGCAAGCTATCGAAGCCGGTCTCGACCCGCTGGAGGCGATCAGCCAGGGCTTCGTCATGGGCGTCAACACGGTCGGCGAGGCCTTTGCCAGGGGCGATGCCTTCCTGCCCGAACTGGTCATGGCTGGCGAGGCCATGAAGGCGGCCGTCTCCACGCTGGAGCCGGAGATGCAAAAACGCGGCATGACGCGCACGATGCTCGGCAAGGTCGTACTGGCGACCGTCGAAGGCGACATCCACGAGATCGGCAAGTCCCTCGTCGGGACGATGCTCTCGGCCTCCGGCTTCCAGGTCTACGACCTGGGCGTGGACGTGCCGTCCGCCAAAATCCTGGCCAAGGTCAAGGAAGTGGACGCCGACCTGGTCGGCCTGTCCGCGCTGCTGACCACCACCATGGTCAAGCAGAAGGAAGTCATTGACGTGCTGGACAAGGAAGGCCTGCGCAAGAAGGTCAAGGTCATGGTGGGCGGCGCGCCCGTGACCCGTGACTGGGTCCAGAAAATCGAAGCCGACGGCTACTCCGAAGACGCCATCGGCGCGGTGGCCGTTGCCAAACAACTGGTCGGCGCGGCGTGAAAAAGATTCACCGCGAAGAAACGACCCCCAAAGAGCGGGGGCAGGCGAGCGCGAAGATTTTTAGGGGCGCGAAGGGTCTCTTCGCGACCACGATGATTTCTTCGCGGCCTTCGCGTCTTCGCGGTTAAATGTTTTTTCTGAAACCTACCATGAGCAAACCCATCAAATCCATCACCAATCCCAAACTGCGGCTGGAAGTTTTGACGCCGGAGGAAGTCAGGAAAATCCACGAAGCCACGCTGTGGATTATCGAGCACGTCGGCGTGCGCTTCCCCTCGAAGCGCGCCCTCGACATCTGGCAGTCCTTCGGCGCCAGCGTGGACGCCGAAAAGATGATCGTGCGCGCCAAGCCGCATCTCATCGAGGAAGCCCTCAAGCAGGCGCCCGCATCCTACGTTCTCTGCGCCCGCGACCCGTCGCAGGACCTGCCGCTGGACGGCAACCACGTCTTTGTCGGGACGGATGGCTGCGGCGTGGAGGTGCTGGATATCGAAACCGGTGCGCGCCGGGCCTCGAGCCTGCGCGACGTGAGCGACATTGCCCGCATCGCCGACGCCACGCCGGAGATCGGCTTCCACTGGGTGCCGGTCTCTGCGCAGGATATGCCGCCCGAGACGCGCGGCCTGCACGAGGTCAAATCCATCTGGGAGAACTCCACCAAGCACGTCCAGACCGAGAGCATCTACAACGAGCGCGAGGCGCGCGCTGCCATCGAGATGGCCTCCGCCATCGCCGGCGGACGTGACGCCTTGCGCAAGCGCCCGCTCCTTTCGCTGATGCAGTGCACCGCCCCGCCGCTCGGACAGGACGGCGGCTCGCTCGACGCGGCCCTGCTGGCCGCCGAGGCCGGCATCCCGACCGGGTTCATGACCATGGCCGCCTGCCTGACCACCGGTCCCGCCACGCTGGCGGGGAACCTGGCGGTAGGTAACGCCGAGGTCATCGCCGGCCTGGCCCTCCTGCAACTGGCGTACCCCGGCGCGCCGGTCTTCTACGCCGCCGCGCAGGCTGCTGCCGATTTGCGGACGGGGGCCTACACCGGCGGCGGCCCGGAGGACTTCCTTTTTGGCGCGGCGCAGAACGCCCTGGCCGATTTCTACAACATCCCGCTCTCGATCGGTTCGTTCGCCACCGGCGCGAAGGAACCGAACTGGCAGGCGGGCATCGAGAACAGCATGTCCACGTTCATGGCCTGCGTTTCCATGTCTGACATGCTGCTCGGCGTGGGACTGCTGCACGGCAGCCGCATCTGGTCTTACGCGCAGATGATGATGGATTGCGAGATCTTTTCCATCATCCACAAAACCATGCAGGGCATCGTTGTGGATGACGAGACGCTGGCGCTCGACACCATCGCAGCCGTCGGTCCCGGCGGGAATTTCCTTTCGCAGAAGCACACGCTCAAACATATGCGCGGCCTGTTCCTGCCGCAGTTCATGGACCGCCGCCCGTACAACGAATGGGAATCCAAAAAAGACGACGCCCGCGATTGGGCGCTGGCGAAAGCCCGCAAGACCCTCGCCGAACACCAGCCCGTCCCGTTCGACGCGAAGTTGAGCGCGGAGATGGAAAGGATAATCAAGCAGGTAAACAAGTAAACAAGTAAACAAGTAAACAAGTAAACAAGTAAACAAGTAAACA
>CAZTZE010000094.1:0-3013 GCA_964618215.1 uncultured Chloroflexus sp. | reverse complement strand
GGGGGGTGATCTACATCGCCATGCAGTTCGTGGAGGGCGGCACGCTCAAGCATGGGCGGGAGAAGATATTCACTTCTGAAGAAGCCTTGCGCCTGCTGCTGCCGATCACCCGCGCCCTGGGATTTGCTCATGCGCGCGGCATCATCCATCGCGACATCAAGCCCAGCAACGTGCTGCTCTCGGAGGGGAACTGGCCGGTGCTGGCGGACTTCGGTTTGGCGCAGATGGCGGAGGCCTCCACCAAGCTGACCGGCACCGGGGTCGGGATGGGGACGCCGGCCTACATGTCGCCCGAGCAGGGACAGGGGGCCAAGGTGGATGCGCGCACCGACATCTACTCACTGGGCATCATGCTCTATGAAATGGTCACCGGGGATGTGCCCTTCAAGGCGGATACCCCGATGGCGATCGTGATCAAGCACCTGACCGCGCCCATGCCCCTGCCGCGCCAGGTCAATCCGAGCATCCCCAGGGAGATCGAAGAGATTATTCTTAAGGCCACAGCTAAGAGACCGGACGACCGTTACCAGACAGCAGAAGAGATGGTATCGGCGATGGAGAAGGCGCTGAACAGGCTCACCTCACCGAAGGAAAGACTGGCCCCGAAAGAGAAAATCAAAGTTGAAAAGCCAGCCCGGAAGGAGAAAGCTAAGGTCGAGAGGGCGGGCTTACGGCTCAAGCCGCTGCCTCTCGCGGCGATTGCGGCGGTGGCAATCCTGGTGGTATTGGCTGGAGTGTTCGCGCCGCGGTTGATCGCCAGCCTTGCGCCTGCGCCGACTTCCACAGCAACTGTTACTGCGTCTGCCACTGCAACAATCCCCCCCGCCACCAAGACCCCAACCCCCACACCGACCACAACGCCTGAACCAATCGCCGCCTTCTATGATCCCATCCTCACTTACATGGCCGAAAAGCCGCCGACTTTTGAAGATGATTTTTCTACTTCCAAAAGTGAGTGGGGGGGTACAAGTGAAGGGTTGAATATTAATTTCTCATTTTGGCATCGGGAAGATGGAGGGTATCTGGAAATCCACGACAGCGCTGTGGATGTTGGTGAGGGCATGCTACCTGATCATGCAGTCCCGGGTGTCACTTTCCCGACTAACTCGCTGTTCAATGCTACGAATTTTGCGCTGCAATACGATTTTAAGCATGGAGCAGAGGGGGGGCTTGTAGGCATACGTTTTCGATCCAATGCGGCTCAAACCACATATTATGAAATTAGAGTCTTTGAGGAAGGGAGTTGGTTCCTGATCAAGAATGATGGCACTGATTCCACCATATCAAACGGTACCGGTTCGTTACGAGTCACCTACAACACCCTGCTTTTGATCGTTCAAAATCAAAGCCTGGCAGTTTACTTGAATGGTAAATTGCTCTGGGCTCCTGATAACATTGAGTTTTTGGGCACATCCAACAGGATTATGGCAAAAGGGACAAATAACTCAACATGGAGATTCGATAACGTCAAATTCTGGAACCTGGTTGGGGTGGATTTCTAAACTTGAGAACAGATAACAGTCAGTTTTCCCAAAAAGTGACTGTCACCTCAAAGGCAAACCTATGACCGTCAACCCCTTCACCTTCGGCAATCCCATTCTTAACCCGAGCGACAGTCAACGCCTGGTGATCGCATTTTCCGACGAAGGAATTGAAATCAGCGCAGAGGGCTGTCAATTGGCGCAGTTTAGCAATGCTGGTTTGGGCAGCCTGATGGGAGTTTCAAACTGGAGGGAAAATGAGCGCGAAATAAATGTGATACAATAAAAATACAAATGTATCACAGGAGAAAAAGCATGGCTCTAATCGGTGTGCGCGAATTACGCCAGAAAACAACAGAAATCCTTCGCCGCCTGCAAAGCGACGGCGAAGCTTACATCATCACCCAGCAGGGACGCCCGGTGGCGTTGTTATTGCCTCTTGACCGGGAAAAGATCGAGGCCGAAATGCTCCGCTCCGCCCGGCAGGTCGTGGCGGACGGCTGGCAGGTCTACCAGCGGCTGGCAGACGAGATGCGCCAGAAATGGCCGTCTGGCCTGACCACCCAATCCCTGTTGGATGAAATCCGCAGATGACCAGTTTTACAGTAGACGCCAGCGTCCACATCAACGCGCTGAACCCGGCCGAGCCTGGCAGCGCGGAAAGCCAGGGCTTTCTGGATTTCCTGAGGCGCGGGAACATGTCCCAGGTTTGCCCCACGTTACTCATCGCGGAAGTGGCCGGGGCATTGGCGCGCGCTTTTGACGACCACGAAGAGAGCCTGGCCTTCGCCCTCGCCGTCCGAAATCTGCCCAATGTGAGCCTTATCCCCCTGGATGAATCGCTGGCTGTCAGCGCGGCGGAACTGGCGGCGCGCTATCGTCTGCGCGGCGCGGATGCAGTCTATGCCGCGGTCGCACAGCGGCATCAAGCCGTGCTGGTTACGAACGACCGCCAGCAATTGGAGCGGCTGGCCATCGTTCTGCCAGTGATGCCGCCTGCGCAAGCGCTTTCGGAATACAAGGAATAACGCCGCCACGCCAACCGGTGTCTTTCGGCTCGTCTCCAAGTGAGGAGTATGCTCATGCTGAAAAAAACCATCCTTGAAAAGTATATTCTCGAAGAGCAAATCAAGGAAAGCGACCTGTTCATCGAATATCGGGGAAAGGACACGCAGACGAATAAGCCGGTAATGGCTGCGGCGGTCAAGCCGAAGATCGTCCCGGCGGCTGATTTTCTCTCCCGCTTCGAGCCGCTGACGAAAACCATCGCCCGGGTGGAATCCTCTCATGTCGTCAAGGTGCTGGATTACGGTGAGGTGGAGGGACAGGTTGTCATCGTTCGAGAGAGCGTCGAAGGCAAGACGCTTGCCAGTATGATCGCTGGCGGGAACGGCCTGCCGCTCGATCTGGCCCTGGATATTGCCCGGCAGTTGGGGGAATACCTGGATGCGCTCCATAAGCACGGCGTTATCCAAGAGGTGTTCGATCCAGAAGATGTGATGCTATCCGCCGAGAGCGAAATACGGGTGCTG
>CAZTZE010000093.1:0-3288 GCA_964618215.1 uncultured Chloroflexus sp. | reverse complement strand
AGATGGCTTAGCTTACCCCGTTTTTTGTTAATGTGCAAATGGACAAAGTCCAGCTGAGTGCCCATCCGATAAACCCCCGGAACGCGGACTTTAGTCCGTTAAGCAAGGCAGACTGAAGTCTGCATTCCGTTATTCAGATAGGCTCTAACGTAAACGGCCCGCCATTTCGGACGGCCGTTTACGTTTTATGCTTTACGTTTTACTCACGGCGTCGTTTGTGGAGGCGGCGCAGACAGCGCCTGCGCCTCAGCCGCCGTGTTGGGCATACCGGCCATGATCCAGCGCGTCAACATGTCAATGAATTCGGGCTTGAGCAGCTTGGAGGGCGGCATCTGGCGAATCAACACCTCGCCCGTTTTCGGGTCGAGGATTTCCGTGCCATTGATGACCACGATCAGATAGCTATCCAGGCTGCCGGCGATGATGTTCCTGTCGGCGTTGTCGCCGCTGGTCAGGATCTCCTCATAACTCGTCATCAGGTAGTTATTGTTCTCCTTGCCCGCGCGGTGACAGGCGACACAGTAACGCTTGACCAGCGGCTGGATGTGAACTTCATAGGAGGGCGCTTCACCCGCCGCCAGCGCCGGGATGCTGGGCAACGCGGCCTCGGCGGGCAGTTCGGCGCGGTCATCCCAACTGTAGCGCATGAAGGTGACGATGTAATCCATATCGGAGAGCGAGAGTTCGCCGCCATAAACCTTGCCATAGGGCGGCATGGCTGGCTCGGAGGCTTGCTGGCCATAGGCGATAATGTTGGCAAGCGACTCATCGGTATAGGTGTACAGCACATCGCTGGAGCTGAGTGGGTCGAGGATTACGCCCTCGAAGCCTTCCACACCTTTGACTTCGCCGCCCTCGCCCTCTGCGCCGTGACACTCAGCGCAGTTGACCGAGTACAAGTCCTGGCCGAGCACCATCTTCTCGCCAATCGTATTTGCCACTTCGACCTCCGCGCCGGCCTCGGCCGGCGGAGCGAGGACGACCACCAGCAGAGCCAAAACGAGCATCGTCCCAGAGAGGATACCGGCTGTCCAGATCTGCGCCCGCCCGGCCATCTGGGGCGATTTCCGCGCCAGGAAAAATAATCCAACCAGAACGATGTAGGCCAGCCCTGGCAGCACCAGGCCAGCCAGGAACTGGAACAGGGTTGACAGCGACACGCCATCTTCGCCGGTGGCGGTTGGCACATTGGACATCATTGTCAGCGCCACTACACCGGTGACAAAGATGCCCATGACCGTCAGCGCCAGGATGCGGCGGGAGTAGTGGCGGTAGAGATTTTTATCCGTCAGCGGCAGGATGAACAAAATCAGCAGGGCAATGCCAGGGATGAACGCCGCGGCGACCCATTCAATTTTGCCAAGTACTGGGATTTGCCCATAGATGGCGAGGAATTTGAACAAGAAAAGGAAATACCACTCAGGCTTCGGAATGTAGGCCGAGTCGCTGGGGTCTGCTTTCGGCTCACCCGGCACGCCGATGAAGGTTGCCAGGAGGAGGAGCAGGATGAAGATGCCGAAGGAGACCACCAAATCCTTGTAGATGCTGTCGGGCCAGAAGCGTTCACCCTTTTGCAGGGCAATCTTGTATTTTTCGTGGACGGTTTTCTTGAGTTCTTCGTTCATAGTCGCGCTCCTTAATCATCCCTGCTAGGAAACTCGGATTCGCCGTGCTTGATGATCAGGTAGAGATGGACGCCGATCAATCCAGCCAGGGCGGCGGGGAGTATCCAGATGTGGGCCGAGAAGAAGCGGCTCAGGGTCAGCGCGCTGAGCTCCGAACCGCCGCGCAGGACTTTCATGACGAATTCGCCAACGACCGGGACTGATCCGGCAATCGCGGTGCCGACCGTCGTCGCCCAGTAGGCTTTCTGGTTCCAGGGCAGCAGGTAGCCGGTGAAACCCATTCCCATTGTGAGCAGCAGCAGGCCGACGCCGATGAGCCAGGTCAGTTCGCGCGGGTACTTGTACGAGGCGGTCACGAAGACGCGGAGCATGTGAATAAAGACAATCACCACCATCAGAGACGAACCCCAGTGATGGATGCCGCGGATCAGCCAACCGAAGGCGACGCCGTTCATGATGTAAGTGATGCTGTCGTAAGCGTGGTCGGGCGAGGGCGTGTAATAGACGCTCAGAAAGATGCCGGTCGCGCCTTGCAAGAGGAACAGGAACAGACTGGCCGAGCCAAGCGTATTCCACCAGTTGCCTCTGGGTTCGGGACGGTCGAGGGTGGCTTTATACAGGTCGTTGAGACCCAGGCGTTCATCCAGCCAGGCGTAAAGTTTTTTCCACATGGTTAGCCTTCCGCAAAGAAAATATAGAGGACGCCATCTTCAACCTTGAGATTTTCGCCTGCGTACTCATCCAGCGGGTGGGGCGGCGGGCCGCTGAGGACTGCGCCGTTGATATCGAAGGCCGCGTCATGGCAGGGACAGAGGTAGGCTTGCTGCTCTTCCTTCCAGTTGACGCGGCACGCAAGGTGCGTGCAGCGGTTGGAGAGAACCATCACGTCAGTGGGCGCAGCGGATTTCCTCAAAACGAATACGCCGTAACTATTGGCCGTTTTCTCCCAGCCGTTGACTTTGCTGCGGATGAAGGTGACCGGCGTGGGCTTTCCGACCTCGAACTTCTCCAGCGGCCCGAGCGGAATCCAGGCCTCTTTTCCGCCAGCTTTCAGCGCCGGGTCAACCAGATAGCCGATGACCGGCAGGCCGATAACCGCGCCCATGATGCTGCCCAGTGCGGCCGTCGCCAACTTGATAAAGTCGCGCCGGCTGATATGATGGGAACCTGCCATGCGTACCTCCTGTATTTCGTGACCTTAGTATCTTTCGTGGAAATTAGATCTTATCCGTGATAAGGAAAACCTTGTTCACCGCCAAGACGCAAAGTCGCCAAGTGATCAATATGAGCCGCCAAGGTCTTTTCTCACCTGCACTTGCAGCAGGCCGTCTCGCCCCGGCGGGCTCCCGGCCCGAACGGGGTGCAAGTGTGGCGACTTGGCGGTAATACAGTAATGTCTATTATCCGCAAATAGATTATAAAGATGAATCACTCTTCCCCAAGAGGATGTCTGGAACGAATAATACATGAGTATTGTCACTATTCCCTGACGAATTGCAAAGGGATAATAGTAGGGCGGCTTTCCATAGCCGCCAAAGCCCCCATATGTAGGGCAGGTTTCCATACCTGCTGAATGGCTTCGCGAAAACCTGCCGAATCATAACATAACGCGGCTTCCAGCCGCAACCGAAGTAAGTCGGATTGGCAATCCGACCATGAGTAT
>CAZTZE010000092.1:0-3403 GCA_964618215.1 uncultured Chloroflexus sp. | reverse complement strand
TCTTTTTTGAGGCAACGATACTTCACAAAGTTACTTTTTTTATGAGGCAATTCGGAAGGGTGGCGGATGGCAGTGAGCGGGTATAATTGACCGCGATCAAAGCGCCAACCTGCTCAAGCTCAGGCAGTGTTGAGGTATACTTCAAACGGGCACAAAATAAGTTTTTTGTGAAACCTCAGTCAACGAATGTCCAACGAATAAACGAATACCTGTCTTCTTTTTAGTCCAAAGTCCAACTTCTACTTCATTCGTTTATTCGTTTCCGATTCGTTGACGGGTTTGGTGCATAATGGTAGCTTAAGTGCAGCTACCATAAACGAAAAGTTCGAGTTATGGTCGTGCACAGTATAGTGTCGAGTAACAAATTCAAATCAGGAGAAACCAATGGAGCAAAAACTTGAACAACTCAAAACCATCCTGGCTGAAATCGCTGACCTGAGCGGGGCAGCCTCCCTGCTCGGCTGGGATCAGCAAACTTACATGCCGCCGGGCGGGGCGGAAGCACGCGGCAACCAGTTGGGCGCCCTCCAACGTTTGGCGCACGAACGTCAGACCTCGCCAGAGTTAGGCAAGCTGCTTGAAGAATTAAAACCCCTCACGGCAACCCTTGACCCCGATGCGGACGATGCCCGCCTGGTGAAAGTTGTTGCCAGAGACTATGAAAAAGCTACCCGCGTCCCCTCCGAGTGGGTGGTCGAGTTTGCGCAAGTGACCAGCATGGCGCAGCAGTCCTGGATAGACGCCCGCTCGAAATCCGATTTCTCCATCTTCCGCCCGCACCTGGAAAAGATTGTTGGGCTTTCCCATCGCTATATTTCGTTCTTCCCAAAGGCCAACCATCCTTACGACATCTTGCTGGATAATTTCGAGCCGGGGATGAAAACGGCGGATGTCAAGGTGATATTCGATGCCTTGCGCCCAAAGCAGGTCGAACTGATCAAGGCCATCGCTCAGCAGCCGCAGGTGGACGATTCCTTCCTGCACCAGGATTTTGATGAGAAGAAACAGTGGGATTTCGGTGTGGGTGTCATTACCAAATTCGGTTACGACTGGACCTGCGGCCGTCAGGACAAGGCTGCCCACCCGTTCACCACCAGCTTCAGCAACCACGATGTCCGCATCACCACGCGCGTCGCCCCGAACTTCCTCAACTCGATGCTCTTCGGCACCATGCACGAGTGCGGCCACGCCCTTTACGGCCTGGGTTCTCCGGACGACTTGGAGCGCACCACCCTGGATGGCGGCGCCTCGCTGGCGGTGCATGAGTCGCAATCCCGCATGTGGGAGAACCTGGTCGGGCGTTCGCTGCCCTTCTGGGAGCACTTCTACCCGTGCTTGCAGGAGACTTTCCCCTCGCAATTGAGCAATGTCCCGCTGGAGAAGTTCTACAAGGGCATCAACAAGGTCCAGCCGTCGCTCATCCGCGTGGAAGCCGACGAGGCGACCTACAACCTGCACATCATGCTCCGGCTGGAGATCGAGATCGCCCTGATGGAGGGCAAGCTGGCTGTCAAAGATCTGCCTGAAGTCTGGAATACCAAAATGCAGGAATACCTGGGCGTCACCCCGCCAAACGACGCCAGGGGCGTGCTGCAGGATATTCACTGGTCGGGCGGCATGATCGGCTACTTCTCCACCTATGCGTTGGGCAATTTGGTCTCGGCCCAACTGTGGGAGAAGATCAACGAGGATATCCCCAATCTCTCTGAGCAAATCCGTGAGGGCAAGTTCGATACCCTGCTCGGCTGGCTGCGCGAAAAGATCCACCGGCATGGCCGCAAGTTCGAGCCGCAGGAACTGGTGCAGAAGGTCACCGCTTCCAAGATTGACGCGGCGCCTTACTTGCGCTATCTGAACCAGAAATTCGGTCAAATCTACGGCCTGTAATCAAACAAGTAGAGACGCCCCAACGGGCGTCTCTACTGAATAGAGTATTACTCTTGAAAAACTATCACAATCGCGAAGATTTTGTAGCGCGATATTCATATCGCTTTGGGTGCGGAATGAATTCCGCGTTACGTGGTATGAAAATCGTCCGACGTCTCACGCCAGTCTATTTATTGTTTGTGATCCTGACTGGTTGCAGTCCGCTTTTGGGAAATTCGCTGCCGACCCCCTGGCCGACCGGTTACCTGCCGACAGCGGTTGCCTTGACCATGGCCGCTCTCCCCGCCCAAACGCAGCCGCTTCTCCCCGCGCCCGTGGCCGGCACACCAACCTTTGAACCGTCTGCCACACCCGAACCTTCCCCTCTGCCCTCCGCGACAGCCTCTCCCGAGGGCCTGACGGGGACACCTTTTCCACTTCCGAGCCTCTTTCCGACCGATACGCCGCTCCCAGATTTTACGCCTGCGCCGGCCTCCGCGGCGGCCATCCAAATCCTGACCCCCGGGCCGCTTTCCAAAGTGCGATCACCCATCAAGCTAAATGGTTACGTAGTCCCTGGCTACGAGAACCTGGCCCGGATTGAACTCTACGGCGAGGATGGCCGTCTGCTGGCGCGTCAACTATTACGCGTCTACACATCCGGGAAGTGGGCTTATCTATCGGTTGAGATCCCCTTCGAGGTGACGGCCGCCGCGGAAGTGGCGCGCTTGCAGATCAGCACACAGGATCAATTCGGGCGCATCCAATCGCTCAACTCTGTCCGCCTCGTGTTGCTTTCCGCCGGGTATGAAGAGATCAATCCGCCGGGCAATCTGGATGAACGCTGCTTGCTGAAATCACCTTCAGCGGGCACGCGGGTCTCGAAAGGGAAGCTGACCGTGAGTGGCCAGATGCGTCCATTCAATAGCCAGCCTTTGATCGTCGAACTGATAACCTCCAAAGGCGCGGTCGTCGGTTCGAAAATGGTTGCCCTCCAACCGGCCGCGGATGACAGTTATCTCCCAATAGCAGCCGAGATAACTTACGGCATTCCCGCGGCCACCTGGGTGCGGCTGACGATCCGCCAGTCCGATGAGCGCATCGCGGGGACAATCTACCTTTTCAGCCAGGAAGTTTATCTCACACCCTAGACTCAACCATGCGGGCTTTCTTAAAGTCCACGCGCCATAATGGCTTTGCATCTGTTTTACCGCGGAGAGCGCAGAGAACGCAGAGATTTTAATGATTTTCTCCGCGAACTCGGCGGTCTCTGCGGTGAAAGATTATCCGTCCGGCGACTTTAAGAAGGCTCTGAGGATTCTTGAAATTTTACTGTCAACCCAAAGTAGAAATGTCCGCTTTTTAGCAAAGTAGAGATGTCCCCCCGCGGGGGGACATCTCTACTTTGCGAGCGGAGTAGCGAAGCCATTGCGCCAGGGGTGATTGGGAGCTGGGAGGTGGGCTTTGTGTTGGTTTTGCAGGGCGGCGTCCACGTCTTTTGTTTCAACAATTTCAGCCTGCTTGGCTTGTTTGTGGA
>CAZTZE010000091.1:0-3451 GCA_964618215.1 uncultured Chloroflexus sp. | reverse complement strand
GGCCGAAGCCCCAGGTTCCGGGGAGATTGGAGTCCGAGGCGCGGGCGCGCAGGCTCAGGGTCACGCCCTGAGATTCTCGTGGGCTCAGGGATGGATCCCAGCGGAAGGCGCGGCGCGGCAGGCGCATGTAATCATCCAGTTGCGCCAGGTGATAGCCGCCGCGCGCTCCAGCCGGGATCTCCATCCGCCAGCCGTCCCCGGTCGGGGTCACCGAAGCGCCCGAAGTGCAGCGCGGTGTCAGGTCTTTAGCCATAGTGTGCCTTCTTGCCGGGACCAAATCTATTGGACGCGGACGAGCGCCGATTAACGCGGACCGAGTAGGTGCTGCGCATAAAAGCCCTTAAAATCCGCGTTTTCCGCGTTCATCGGCGTCCGCTTGGTTATTACGGATAGTGTCTATTATACGGGTATAATTGCCACGTGCCGAGTAGGTGTTGCCGAAGGCCTGCTCGGCGCACAGAGGAGCATTCATGGAAATTACCTGGTATGGACATTCCTGCTTTCGCCTGACTGAGAAAAAAATGGCTACGGTGGTTACCGACCCGTTTGACGCCGAGTCGGTCGGTTATGAACCGCTCAAACTCAAGGCGGATATTGTCACAGTCAGCCACGACGCCGCGGGGCACAATTATCTCCAGGCGGTCAAGGGCTACTCGCGTGCCATCACCGGCCCGGGTGAATTTGAGATCGGCGGCGTTTTTATTACCGGCGTTCAGACGGATGGTCATGGCAAGAAGGCCAGCGAACAACCCCGCAATACTTTATATGTATTCGATTACGACGGCCTGACGGTGGCGCACATGGGCAACCTGCGCCAGGTGCCTACCCAGGCCGAGGTCGAAGCCTTGGGGACGGTGAATATCGTCCTGGTCCCGGTGGGCGGCAGCACCGTTCGTGCCGCGAGCAACGGCGGCACGCCGGTGCGAGACGGCAGTGGTTTGAACGCCGCGAAAGCGGCGGAAGTCATCAGCCTGCTGGAGCCGGATATCGTCATTCCGATGCACTATCATACCCCGGGGGTCAAAGTGCCTTTGGACCAGTTGGATAAGTTCATGAAGGAAATGGGTTTGCATGAGGCTGAGACGATGCCCAATTTGAAGGTGAGCAAATCCAGCCTGCCGGACGAGACGAAGGTGGTTGTCTTGGAATACCATCATGATTAAGGATGAGTGGATATGCCTGTTAAACTGGTTATGACATGGGATATCACCCCCGAACACGAACAGGAATACTTCGAATTCGTCATCGCGCAATTCGTTCCGGGTATTCAGCGCCTCGGGCTCGAACCCGTGGAGGCCTGGGCGACTTTGTATGGCAATTACCCACAGATCCAGGTTGGGATGCTGGCGGCGGACCTGCCTGTTGCGCAACGCATTCTACGCTCGGATGGTTGGGAAGAGTTGCGTGAGAAGTTGTTTGCCTTCGTCAGGAACTTCTCGTATAAGGTCGTGCCGGCCCGCAGCGGGTTTCAGTTCTAGTCAAATAAAGGGCGCGCGAAAAAATGGGGTGAAATGGACGAATATCGAGCGGAACGCAAGCGCATGGTGGCTGAACAAATA
The DNA here is from genome assembly GCA_964618215.1 of uncultured Chloroflexus sp. GTDB lineage: Bacteria > Chloroflexota > Anaerolineae > Anaerolineales > Villigracilaceae > CG2-30-58-95. Next base: position 1,892 of record CAZTZE010000091.1, on the reverse strand, counting down.
GCCCAGCGGGGCATCCGTGACCCGCGCCTGCTGGCCGTTATGGAAGCGTTGCCGCGTCACCGCTTCGTGCCAACCGATCACCTGGCTTGGGCGTATGCGGACGGCCCATTGCCGATCGGTTTTGGACAGACGATTTCCCAGCCCTATATAGTCGCCTTAATGACCGAAGCGCTCCATCTAACCGGCCCGGAGCGCGTGCTGGAGGTGGGCAGCGGCTCAGGCTACCAGGCTGCGGTATTGGGAAAGATGGCCGCAGCGGTGCACACGGTTGAGTTCATCCCAGAACTGGCCGCGCAAGCAGCAGCCGCGTTGAAAGAGCTGGGTTATGCCAATGTCCATGTCCACGTTGGCGATGGTTCGCTGGGTTGGCCGGAGTGTGCACCCTACGATGCCATTCTGGTGGCCGCCGCCGCGCCGCGCGTACCTCAACCCTTGTTGGAACAACTGGCCGAGGGCGGGCGGTTGATTTTACCGGTCGGAAGTCAGGGTTTTCAACAACTCGAAATCTGGGAGCGGCGGGGAAAGAAATTCGAGCAGGAGGCCAGTATTCCGGTGGCGTTTGTGCCTCTGCGCGGTGAGCATGGGTGGAGGTGAGGCATCTCACGCCTTCGCCATAGTCACAAACACCATCGGCTTGCGCTTGCTCTCGTTGTAGAGTAGTGACTTCACCGCATCCGTGATCGTCTTTTCGGAATCCAGCCCGCTGTTGATGATATCCGTAACCTTCTTGCGCACAACGGGGATCATCGTTTCGGCGTCATCTGAGGAGACAAAACCACGCGTAATGATCTCCGGCTCTTTGAGCAGGCGGTTGGAATATTTATCCAGCGTGACCGTGATCAGCAGGATGCCTGCGCGCGAGAGCTGTTCGCGTTCGCGCATCACATCTTTGCCGATCTCGCCGATGCTCTGACCTTCGACGAATACATAGCCGCCTGGGACTCGTTCAGCGAGGGATAATTTCCCATCCGCCAGCTCCACAACCTGGCCGTTCTCGACCACGACGATATTCTCTTCCGGGATGCCGACCTGCCTGGCCAGGGCTGCATGGCGCTTCAGATGGCGTAATTCACCATGGATGGGGATGAGGTGTTTGGGACGCACCAGGTTGAGCAGCAGCTTCTGCTCTTCCGAGCTGGCGTGTCCGGAGACATGGATCGGGGAAATGGCGTCGTAGATGACATTCGCCCCGCGTTGGAATAAGCGATTGATAGTCTTGGAAATGATTTCCTCGTTGCCCGGGATGGGATGCGAGGATAGCACCACTGTATCGCCAGCCTGGATTTCAAACTGGCGATTGGTTCCGCTGGATAGCCGCCCGACGATGGAGGAAGGTTCGCCCTGCGAGCCGGTGCACATTAACACGACCTGCCTGGCGGGCAGGTTCTTCGCCTCTTCCAGGCTCACTACGGTTCCTTCGGGAATATCCAGGTAGCCCAATTTGCGCGCCATTTTGGCGTTATCCACCATGCTCATCCCGACGAAGGCCATCTTGCGCTTGTGCTTCATCGTCGCGTTCGCGACTTGCTGCATCCGCGCTATCAGTGAAGCGAAGGTGGCAATGATCACCCGTCCCGGCGCGTTTTCGAGCACCTCATCCAGGGCCGGATCAATGACGCGTTCCGAGGGCGTCCAGCCCGGACGTTCGGCGTTGGTCGAGTCGGACAGCAGCACGGCGACGCCGCGTTTGGCGAACTCGGCCAACTTGGCGAAGTCGGTCGGCCAATTGTCAACCGGCGTCTGGTCGAACTTGTAATCGCCGCTGTGGACGATCAGTCCGGCCGGCGTATTGATGCCCAACCCGACAGCATCCGGGATGGAATGGCAAACGTGGAAGAGTTCGACCTGGAATGGGCCGATCTGGATCATTTCCCCGGCTTGCACGGTGTGCA
>CAZTZE010000090.1:0-4864 GCA_964618215.1 uncultured Chloroflexus sp. | reverse complement strand
GCACAGCGAATGGGAACACCAGCGGCTCAGAATGACAATCTGGTTGAGCAGTTACAATAACCCGGAGGAGAGCATGGACATCTTTGAAAAATGCCCGCAATTTACTGCCGCCAGAGAGGCGATACAAGCGGGGTATTACCCCTATTTCATCCCCCTGACCGAAAACGAAGGCACGGAAGTGGAGTATCAGGGCCACCGGCTTATCATGTGCGGGTCAAATAATTATCTGGGACTGACCATGCATCCCAAAGTCAAGCAGGCAGCCGTGGACGCGATTGTCCGCTTTGGCACCAGTTGCACCGGCTCGCGCTTCCTGAACGGTACGCTGGAACTGCACGAACAATTGGAGCGCGAATTGGCTGAATGGGTCGGCAAACCCGCCGCGCTCGTCTTCTCCACCGGCATGCAAGTCAATCTGGGAGTCATCAGCGCGTTGGTCAGCCGCGGCGACGTGGTCGTTCTGGATAAATACGACCACGCCAGTATCGTGGATGGCGCCCGTCTCGGCTGGGGCGAGACCAAACGCTTCCGCCACAATGACATGGCCGACCTCAAGCGAGTCCTGGCCGCCATTCCGGACGACAAAGGGAAACTGGTGGTGGTTGACGGGTTGTACAGCATGGAGGGCGATATTGCTCCGCTGCCCGAAATTACAGCCCTGTGCAGACAATACGGAGCGCGCTTGATGGTAGATGACGCCCACGCCACGGGCGTGCTGGGCGGCGGACGAGGCACGGCGGCCCATTTCGGGGTCACGGAAGGCACCGACCTCATTATGTCCACCTTTAGCAAATCCTTCGCTTCACTGGGCGGTTTTGTGGCCGGGGATGAAGATGTCATTCACTACATCAAACACCACGCCCGCACCTTGATTTTCAGCGCCAGCATCCCTCCGGCCAACGCGGCCGCAGCACTAGCCGCTTTGCACGTCATGCGCGAGGAACCGCAGCTTGCTCAACGCGTGAACGCCATCGGCGAACGAATGCGGGGCGAGTTTCGCCGTCTGGGATTCGATATCGGCACCTCGCAGACGCCGGTCATCCCCATAATCATCGGCGACGATATGCGCACAGTGCTGACTTGGAAAGCGCTTTTTGAATCCGGGGTCTTTGTCAACCCCATACTTTCGCCCGCCGTTCCCGAAGGACGGCAATTACTCCGCACCAGTTACATGGCCAGCCACACCGATAAGCAGTTGGACCGCGTCTTGGAAATCTTCGAAAAGGTTGGCAAGCAGATCGGACTGATTTAAACCCAAACGGGAGGCGGGCAAATTCCGCGTCCCGTTTTTTGAACGAACCTCTGCGCCCCTTTCTCTTTTGACTCCTCTGCTGCTGTTATTTCGCTGGATTGACCATCCTGCCGACAAATAAAATCGTTCCGGTGGGATTATCGCGGATGACAAAGATGAACGGGCGGTCAACCCGGATATTGATTTCCGATATCGGCAGGGATGTCAGCCCGATGATGATTGCGGTGGCAGCGGCCGCCTCCGTCCCGGCTTCGTCCACGGCGATGAACGCCTTGTGCAGCGCGGCCTGGATGTAAAGGTCGCGCGAGCCATCTATGCCGGAGAAATCGGCAAGGGCAGGATCGAAGGCGTCTTTCATGCCCATTCCAGCCAGCGTTCTATTCAGGCTGAGATCGCGGGTAAAATTAAACTTTGGCATGGTCAGATTCACGGATTGGGTCTCGATGCCGGAAAGGATTTCAGCGAAACGCTCCGCTTTCATTGAAGCCTCGAAGGTTTCGAACTGTCCCTCATCGGGCAGCAGGATGACCATCTCGGCCAGGCCGCCTTTGTAGGGCAGCGTCACGGCTTGAAAGTTCTCCCCCTCCATGTACCCCATCCGTTCAGGCGTATCCAGCGACATCAGCGGCACGCTGACCTGGCTGCCATCCAGCCGGGTGAACGGGCCATCTTCGGTGAGCGATTCTTCGAACGGATATTCCCAGGCGGCCTTGAAATAGATGGCGTTGACCAGCACCAGTCGCGTCAACCGGTCTATCACTCCCGAAGGGATCAAATCTTCGATTCGGCTTTTTGTCTCATCGCTGACCCAATCATTGATCGCTTTGCGGGCCGGTTCGGGGGCATTCTGATAATCCACCAGCCGCATTCCCGCGCCGTAATTCAACGCCAGCGTGTCGAGGAATTCGGGCAGGAAGGGCCAGTCCCTTTGTCCCCACAACGAGTTGACGATACTCAATTCAAAACGTTGTTTTTCAGATACGCCGGAAGCCTGCTCGGGTCGCTGCGCCAGGTCGAGATCGAGGGCGTTGAAAGCCGGATGCAGGCGGTCATCGGGCAGGGTGAAGCGCAGCGTTGAGGCCATCTGGCTGACGGTCTCGCCGCGCGCGCCGGCGTAGGTCATCGCCAGGGCCAGGGAAATGCTGTAGGGCGAGTAGAACAGGTTGCCGTCCGCGGGAAGCACCGCCTGGTACAGCTCAAAGGCGAAGGCGTTGTTCCCGGCAACTAATTCACGCAGGTCGGACGGAGCGGCCTCCGGATCCGTCACCCGCTTCAGTTTCGATTGGGCGACCTCCCCTCCGGACGGGCCGCAGGCAGACAAGAGCAGCGAGGCAGCGGTCACCAATGCAAAAACCATCTGCAGATGCTTTTTCATGGGATCTCTCCTTTCAATCAAAAAAGTGGCTCAAAAGGGGTGATGCTCTTGGTGGAGCGGGATGTTATCCCGCTCGCAGTCGTTCAGTCGGGATGACATCCCGCCTCACATCACTTGATCTTCCATCACTACCTCTGATGCTGACAGCCCCCATTTTGTTCCGCGCTACAGGATTGCCGCACCCGGCTGCCGGTGCAGGAACTGCCCGCCGCCAGCCTTGCCCAGCCACTTCTCGCCATCCACGATAAGTTTTCCCCGTAGAAAAACCTTTTCGGGATAACCGACCAACTCCCAGCCTTCGTATAGATTGTAATCCGTACGCTGGTGACTGTGCGCCACGCCATACTTGACCTTCTTCTGCGGGTCCCAAATCACGATATCCGCGTCCGCGCCGGGTAGCAGCGCGCCCTTGCGCGGGTAGAGGCCGAATATCTTAGCTGGATTGGTGCTGGTCAGGGCGACGAACTGATTGGCGGTCAACTTCCCGGAGCCGACGCCGGTTGTCCAAAGAACCGGCAGGCGGTCGCCCACCCCTGGCATGCCGTTGGGGATTTTGGTGAAATCGTCCCGGCCCAGTTCCTTGCCAGGGATGGCGACTTCTTTGCCCTCATAAACAATCGGCTTCGTGCCGTCGAAGAAAAACGGACAGTGGTCCGTGCCGATGGTTTGTATTGTCCCATCCGCCACTCCTTCCCACAGGCGGGCATTGTCGGCTTTCGTGCGCATCGGCGGCGAGCAGACCCACTTGGCCCCGTCCGGACGGCGCAGGTCGTCTTCGGTGAAGAAGAGATACTGAGGACAGGTCTCGCCCATCACCTTTACGCCGCGCTCGCGGGCATAGCGAAGCATATCCACTTCGCCGGCGGCGTTCATGTGGACGATGTACAACGGCGCGTCGGCTGTCGCGGCCAGGGCGCAGGCGCGCAATGTCGCTTCGACCGCGCCCCAGGCGGGGCGGGTTCTGGCGTGCCATTCTGGAGTGCAGTGACCAGTGTTCAGCGCTTCAGTGATCAGTATTTCGATAACATCCCCGTTTTCGCAATGCGTCATCACCAACATGCCGTGTTCTTTGGCAATGCGCAGAGCCTTGAAGATACTGCCGTCGTCAATCCGCAAACGCCCGTTATAGGCAGTAAAAACCTTGAGTGTGGTGATGCCCATTTCAACCAGCGCTGGGATTTCGGCGGCGATTTTCTCGTCGAAACGGGTCAGGTTCATGTGGGCGGAATAGTCCACGGCGGCTTTCTCCGCCTTTTTGTGCCATTTATCAACTGACTCACGCAGAGTGGGAAAATCGAATGAAACGAAATCAATGATCGTGGTGGTCCCGCCGAAAGCGGCGGCCTTTGTGCCGGTGTAATGGTCGTCCGAGGAGACCGTGCCAAACATGGGCAGGCCGAGGTGGACGTGCGGGTCCACACCGCCGGGGAGAATCAGCTTACCGGTGGCATCCAAGATGTCTGCATTCTCAACTTGCAGGTTTTGACCGATTTGTGAAATCTTCTCTCCTTCGACGAGAATATCGGCCATGAAGGATTCGGAGGCGGTGATGAGGGTGGCATTTTTGATCAGCATAGCGAGGCTCCAAATGTACCAGAAGTGCCAAAAGTACCAGAAGTGCCAAAGGCGCCAAAGGTGACAGAGGCTACTTCCCCAGCGATTGGATGAGACGATGAAGGAGGAAGCCGACTTCGCCGCGTAAAGTTTCGGCTCCCTGGTATTGCACATCCGTGATGTATTTCAAATCATGTGTGAGGATCAGGTAGTACTCCACCTCTGCCAGCGACCCTTGCGCGATATTGAGGTAACGAGCAAACTGCCCTTTTCCTCCTGCCGCATAACCTTCCGCAATATTGGCCGGTACCGAGACCGCCGCACGGCGCATTTGCGAAGTCAATCCAAATAGCTCAGATTTCGGGAAAGTTTCTGTCAATTTGTAGATTGACAAAACCAATTGGTGCGCCCTTTGCCAGACCAACAACTTGCGGAAACCTTTTTCGGTTTTCTCAACCTTCTCTACCATTCCTCCTCCTTTGGTGCTTCTGGTACATCTGAAACATATGGCACATTTGGCTCTTTAATTCCCAGCAGCGCAATCAGCACTTCGGGCGGAATATCCGCTTCCGGTAGATCTGTATTATACAATTGCTCATTCTCCGCCCGCTCGCGCAGGGACTGCCAGAGCAGTTGGCGCTCGTCGCTCTGGACGACCAGATCGTTGAGCGTTTGCGCTTTGA
>CAZTZE010000089.1:0-5132 GCA_964618215.1 uncultured Chloroflexus sp. | reverse complement strand
CTCAACCAGATCCACCCGTTGGATCGCTTCGCGGTTGAGACCACGCAGCATCTTTTTCGTATATATAGTGAGCATAGAATTACCGAAAATCATTGATAAGGTATGGTTTATAGGAGTTGAAAATGGCAATAAAAACCCGTGAAATAACCTGGCCGCAGCCGGGTGGATTCCTTCAGGATATCATTCTTCAGTTCAAACTTATCCTGCGCCTGATGGGCGACCGCCGCGTCAATTTTTTCCTGAAACTTTTACCTGTTGCCGCGCTTGTTTACCTGGTTTCACCGCTCGACTTTTTTCCCGGTCTCGTCCTTCCGTTCATCGGCGCGCTGGATGATGCCGCCATCATTTGGATCGGCGTCTCCATGTTCACGGCTCTGTGTCCCGAAGAAGTCGTCCAGGAACATATGAATGCCTTGCAGAAGGTGATCCCCGGCGCCTGGCGCGATGCGCCCGAAGAGACAGATATCGTGGAGGTAGAGCCTCGGGATGTGCCAGAAGATGCGCACACGGAGTGAGCCGGTTCTCATCCGCCAACTGGGAGGTCACTTTCATTTCTGACTTATGTCATCCGAAATGAGCAATTCGTCCATGCCGAATTGTGATGACTGTCACTACATGGATTGTCAGACAAGTAATAAACTCTGGGTAGTTCTGGAGGTGTGCTATGGCAGAACGAGTTTGGGAAGTGAGCAAGGTTTGTTACTGTGAGCATGCCAACCGCGAAGTCGCTTTGGAGACGCAAGTGATCTATCCGATTGACTTCTTGCCGGATCAACCGCCTAGAGTTAACGCCCGCCGCTGCTCGCATGGGATGATTTGTAACCAGTTCTCTCAAGCTGCGTGCATCTGGGCTGGCACAAATCCAGATTATGATCCTTTTCGTCAATAGGCAATAACGGGCAATCCTCCTCCTCTGCTAGCGCCCGGTTATTGGTTGTTTCCTCTCCTCCTTCTGAGTTGGTTTAGCTGACCCCGCGAATGCTCGTGGGGTCAGCCAATTAAAGAGAGGGGAAGGGAGGAGAGAACCAAAAAAAGACGGCTCGTTGAGAGCCGTCTTTTTGATTGGGATATCTTTTGGAAGGTTAGGCGACCTCGATGACCGCGCCAGCTTCCTCGAGCTTTTTCTTGGCCTCTGCCGCGGCTTCCTTGCCGACCGCCGAGAGCACCTTGCCACCGATAGTCTCGGAGAGGTCCTTAGCTTCCTTCAGGCCGAGGGCGGTCAATTGGCGAATGACCTTGATGACCTCGATCTTCTTGGGGCCGGTATCCTTGATGACTACGTCGAACTCGGTCTTTTCCTCGACAGCTTCAGCAACTGCCGGAGCAGCCGCCATGCCAGCCATCGCCACAGGGGCTGTGGCGGAAACACCCCATTTTTCCTCCAGTTTTTTGACCAGGTCAGCAGCTTCGAGCACGCTCAACTCGCTCAGTTGCTCGACCAGTTTTTCTAAATCAGCCATTTTAAAACTCCTTCAAATTTGCTTTGTTTATTTTTCGGTACGACTTTCGTCGTCTGACGGCAATCGCCGTCGAATATCTCACGCCGCGACGGGCAAGGCGGTCTTATCAGAATACGCTTTGAGCACAGAAGCCACCTGGCGACCAGGTTCGGCCAACGTGCGGACAAGTTTGCTGGCAGGGGCCAGCAAGGTACCCAGTAGTTGACTGCGCAGCACAGGCAGCGGCGGCAAATCGGCCAGCGCCTTGACTTCCGCAGCGGAAAGGGGCTGGGCACCCAGGTATCCGCCTTTGACCTTGATGGCATCCGTGTTCTTGATGACGGCCGCGAGTGACTTGGCGACTGCCGGGGCATCCGAAAATGCAAAGCCCATCGCCGTGCTATTTTCAAGGTAACCAGCCGGAATGGACCTGCCGCTTTTCTCGAGGGCGAGCCTTGCCAGCGTGTTCTTAACCACGTGGAATTCGCCGCCAGCCTCGCGCAGCCTGGCTCGGATAGCGTCAAGGTCTTTCATTTTCACGCCGGTATATTCAACCAGGATGACGGCCTGGCTTTGACCGAGCCATCCTATGTATTGGGTCAGGATCGTCTCTTTCTGTTGCTTAGAAATGGCCAAAGAATTTCACCTCCTTTCTATGTAAAAAGTCTTTGCCCGAGAACCAGGCAAAGACTTTTTTCCCTGAAGGGAATCCCCCCAAAAAGGGGGCGGTAATTTACCGTAAGTCTTCACCTGAGCAGGAGATTAAGTCCCGGGCGAAGGGCTGAACTTGCCTGCACCCCTTTTGGGTGACGCAGCCCGTAGTCGAGGAACACCTGCTGTCTTCGGCGAAGGAATAAACTGTCTCGGGCGCGGGTAGCTTGCCCTGAGCTTGTCGAAGGGTCTACTCGCTCACGTCCATTGATTGGGCCTGCAAGGCATCAATCTTGATGCCAGGCCCCATCGTTGTGGCTATGGTAATACGCTTGATATAGTTGCCCTTGGCGGCCGCCGGACGGGCTTTCTTGAGTGCATCCATCAGGGCGGAGAAGTTCTCGTACAGTTTCTGCTCATCGAACGAGACTTTACCGATCGGGACGTGGATGTTGGCGGTCTTATCCAAACGGAACTCGACGCGACCAGCCTTGGCCTCGGTGACAGCCCGACCCATATCCTGGGGGTTGACGACCGTTCCAGCTTTGGGATTGGGCATCAGGCCGCGCGGACCGAGGACGCGGCCGAGTTTACCGACCTTGCCCATCATCTCAGGCGTTGCGATGGCGACGTCAAAATCAGTCCAACCAGCCTGAACTTTGTTGATGGTTTCGTCATCGTCTGCAACGAGGTCCGCGCCGGCATTGCGAGCCAGGGTGGCGCCTTCGCCAGCGGCGAAGACCAGAACGCGCACGGCCTTGCCCAGTCCATGCGGCAAAACCATTACATCCCGCACCTGCTGGTCAGCCTGGCGCGGGTCGAGACCCATGCGCATGTGGACTTCAACAGTCGCATCGAACTTGGTGTACGAAGTCTCTTTCGCCAGGACAATCGCCTGACGGGGTGGGTAGTTATTATTCAAGTCAACTTTGGCCAGGGCGGCCAAATATTTCTTTCCGTGTTTCGACATGCTTTCTCCTTTGTGGTGCAAGCGGGCCGGGATAGGCCCTCCCACCGAGTAGGTGCTGCGCACAGGTCTAGCCTTCGATTGTAATACCCATGCTGCGGGCGGTGCCTTCTATCTGGCGCATCGCGCCTTCCAAATCATTGGCGTTCAGGTCCTTTATCTTGAGTTCGGCAATCTCTTTGATTTGGGTGCGGGTTACCCGGCCGACCTTTTCGCGGTTCGGTACGCTTGAACCTTTATCAACTCCAGCAGCCTTGCGCAGCAGAACCGCAGCCGGGGAGGTCTTCAGGACGAAGGTGAACGAGCCATCTGTGTAAACGTTGATCTCTGCCGGGAGGATCTCGCCGGGACGGTTGGAAGTCCGGGCGTTGTATTCCTTGCAGAAGGCCATGATATTGATGCCGTGTCCGGCCAGCGCCGGGCCGATGGGGGGCGCGGGATTAGCCTTCCCGGCCTCGATCTGCAGTCTGATAATTGCTTTTAATTTCTTTGCCACTTTTTCATCTCCTTGTACCGGACTCTTTTGCCGGTACTTTGTGGTAATAGCGGGTGATTTAGGGACACCCTCCCACGGTATCGAGCCGCCACACGGCTGCCCGTTTACGTTTTATTTATGCCCTTTCAACTTGCAGGAAATCCAATTCGACAGGCGTTTCTCGTCCGAAGAAACTGACCCTGACGCGCACTTTGGTGCGTTGCATGTCAATTTCTGCCACGACGCCGCGAAAGTCGTTGAACGGGCCGTCAATGATGCGCACGCGCTCGCCGACCTTGAATGTTACCTTGATGGTCGGCGCCTCGGCCTCCATGCGTTTGAGGATTTGAGCCACCTCTTCCGGGCGCAAGGCTGTGGGCATGGTGCCCATGCCGACGAAACCGGTCACCCCGGGTGTATTGCGCACCACGAACCATGATTCCTCGCTCAGGATCATGTTGACCAACACATAACCTGGGAAGATATGGCGTTCCACTGTGCGGCGCTTGCCATCCCGCACTTCGACCTCTTCCTGGGTTGGCACGACAACATCAAACACCTGGTCTTTCATGCCCATCGTTTCGATGCGTTGCTCGAGGTTATGGCGCACCTTATTCTCGTAGCCCGAATAACAATGGATCACGTACCAGGCCAGTTGGTCACCGCTTGGTTCGACGGGCGGCGTTTCGCTGGGGGACTCGTTGCGAGCAGACGCACTCTCGGCGTCGGTTAAAACAGGCTGATCTGAGCGAGAGTCTTTCTCCTCAGATTCGGTCTGTTCTTCATACTGCTCTTCCGTGTCTTGCTCGTACATGCAACAACCTCTTGTGAACGCGCGAATATCTTACTTCGGAATGATCAACTCCAGTAGCCCGCTCCCGCCCAAGTCCACGAGCCAAAGAAAAATGGACATGATGACCATCACGATCAAGACGATGATCGTCAGATTGGTCGCTTCCTGCCGGCTAGGCCAGGATACTTTACGTAATTCGCCAACCGTTTCGCGTACATAGCGACTGATGGCATTCGGTTGACGTCTGGATTTTGCATCTTTCCTGGCCAAGTGATACTCCTTCTCAGCTCTGAGAGTTAAAACGCCGCCTCACATACGCTCCCACCGGGGTAGGCCTTCGTCAGGGGATTGCCCCCCGGAGGTGGAGGACGGCGTCGTTCGATACAGGCCAGGCAGGACTTGAACCCACAACCGCTCGTTTTGGAGACGAGAGCTCTACCAATTGAGCTACTGGCCTAGATTAGTTAGGTAGTCTTTTAGTCTTGTAGTTTTGTAGTTCAACTACCCAACTACCCAACCATCCAACTAGCTAACTAATGAACTACTTCGTTTCGCGATGCGAGGTATGCTTCCGGCAGCGGGGGCAAAACTTATTGAATTCCAGCCGGTTCGGATCGTTGCGGCGGTTCTTTTCTGTCGTATAGTTGCGTTCCTTGCAATCATTGCATTGCAAGGTAATTACCGGGCGTACATCTTTCTTTTTTCCAGCCATTTCTCAACTACCTGTCTTTTCTTTATAATTATTCTAATATCTTCGTAATGACGCCGGCGCCGACGGTCAGACCGCCTTCGCGAATGGCGAACTTG
>CAZTZE010000088.1:0-5460 GCA_964618215.1 uncultured Chloroflexus sp. | reverse complement strand
CTTCGTAATGACGCCGGCGCCGACGGTCAGACCGCCTTCGCGAATGGCGAACTTGGAGCCTTGCTCCAGTGCCACAGGTACGATCAATTCAACCGTCAGGTTGACGTTGTCGCCCGGCATGACCATCTCCACACCTTCCGGCAGGGTGATGTCGCCCGTCACATCCATCGTGCGGATGTAGAACTGCGGCCGGTATCCGGTAAAGAATGCCTTGTGGCGGCCGCCCTCTTCCTTCTTCAGCACGTACACTTCCGCCAGGAACTTCCTGTGCGGGGTGATCGAGCCGGGCTTGGCCACCACCTGGCCGCGCTCCACGTCGGTGCGCTCGATGCCGCGCAGCAGCAGGCCCAGGTTGTCGCCGGCCATGCCCGTATCCAGCGACTTGTGGAACATCTCCACGCCCGTCACCACCGAGTTCATGCTCTTCTCGCGCAGACCGACGATCTCCACCGGGTCGCCAACTTTCACCATACCCCGATCCATGCGCCCCGTCACCACCGTGCCACGCCCCTTGATCGAGAACACATCCTCAATCGGCATCATGAACGGCTTATCAGTCTCGCGCTTCGGCTCAGGGATGTACTCGTCAACCACCCGCAGCAACTCGCGGATGCTGTCGTACTCCGGCGCCAGCGGATCCTTCGAGGCGCTTTCCAGTGCCTTCAGGGCGCTGCCGCGCACGATCGGCGTCGTGTCGCCGGGGTAACCGTAGGAGCTCAACAGCTCGCGCAGCTCCAACTCAACCAACTCCAGCAACTCCGGATCGTCCATCTGATCCACCTTGTTCAGATAGACCACAATGCTCGGCACTTCCACCTGGCGCGCCAGTAGCACGTGCTCGCGCGTCTGCGGCATCGGCCCGTCCGGGGCAGCCACAACCAGGATGGCGCCATCCACCTGCGCCGCACCCGTGATCATGTTCTTGATGTAGTCACGGTGACCCGGCATGTCCACGTGGGCGTAGTGACGCTTGTCCGTCTCATATTCCACGTGCGCAATGTTGATCGTAATGCCGCGCGCCTTTTCCTCCGGCGCATTGTCAATCGAGTCATACGCCCGGAACTCGGCCTTCCCCAAGAACTGCGACACCTTCGTGATCGCCGCCGTCAGGGTCGTCTTTCCGTGGTCAATGTGACCCATCGTCCCGACGTTCATGTGCGGCTTCGTCCGCTCAAACTTCTGCTTCGCCATGGTTGTTATCTCCTTCCGTTTTGCTAGGAACTTAACGCTTCTTATAAAAATCCTTTTACTTGCCTGTTTCAGCCGAGTAGGCCTTCGGCAACGAAGCCCTCAATGGGATTTGAACCCATGACCCCGTTCTTACCAAGAACGTGCTCTACCGACTGAGCTATGAGGGCGGTTAGCTTGATAGTTTTGTAGTCCTGTGGTCATAAGTCTGGACAACTATTGAACTATGCAACTATTCAACTATCAAACTAAATCTGGTGGGCGGTGAAGGATTCGAACCTCCGAAGGCTTTTGCCAACTGATTTACAGTCAGTCCCCTTTGGCCACTTGGGTAACCGCCCGCTATTCGATTGGTCTAGTAGTTGCTTAGTCTACTAGTCACTTAGTCCCTTGCTGAAGGCCTACTCGGCAGACCAAGAGACTAACTGACTAACCGACTAGTCATGGAGCCGACGACGGGAATTGAACCCGTAACCTACCACTTACAAGGCGGTTGCTCTACCGATTGAGCTACGTCGGCATCAGGTATTATGCCCATTAAGCGGGAAAATTATACCAAAGGCTCACCGCCCGTACAAGGTTATTAACGCACCAACTTCGCCCCCCCATCTTCGAAATAGCGGATAGTAGAACAAGGCGTTGGGAGCGACCGGCGTGGAAGTCTATCAGGATTCGCGATCCGCGTCAAGTTGTCGCGTTTCCTGATTCCCTCATCAAGATTTTCTTCGTGTACTTGGTGTCGGTATTCTCCCCACTGAGCGTGGTTGAATGATCCCACCTGGTGTTCCTGGCAGGAGACTAACCAGAATGGCCGTTGACCAGTTGGTCAAACCTGGTCTCGCGCAGCCGGTTGACCAAATGCTCCTGAGCCTCGCACCAAATGGGTTTCAACGGACAGTAGCTGTCGAAGACACACAGCTCATTATTACCAACGCACTCATTCAGCAAAATTCGGCCATCAATGGCCTCGACAACATCCAACAATGTGATTTCTTTCGGCTCGCGCGCCAGCGCAACACCGCCACGCGCCCCGCGCGAGGTGTGCAGCAAACCGGCAATCGAGAGTTGGGAAATGATCTTGGCCAGGAATGAGGGGGGGATCTTTTGATCGTTGGCAACCTGGTTGGTAGCCGCGCGCTGGTTGGGGCCTAACCTGGAAAGGTATAATACTGCGCGAACGGCATAATCTGCTTGACGGGTTATCTGCATATTATTTGCCTCTTTGGCAATCAAGATAGAAATTATCTTCTTTATTTTATAATTCTCAGCGACTTGGGGCAAGTGTTGGAGGTCATGCCCCAAATATGACACATTGCTCCGAATTTTAAAGGATATAATCTTCGCTATGGATTTACGAACCAAACTCACGCCAGCCTTCAAAGAATGTTTCGGTACAATTCCCCACCTTATCGTCCGCGCGCCGGGACGGGTGAATTTAATTGGCGAGCATACCGACTACAATGACGGCTTCGTTCTGCCAATGGCGATTGACCGTGCGGTTTGGATCGCCCTGCGCCGGCGTCGCGACCGGCAGGTGATTGTTCACTCACTTGATTTTGACGCATCCGCTGCATTCTCTCTCGACCAATTGCAGTCCAAAGGTATAGGCTGGATCGAGTACCTGCGAGGCATCGCCTGGGCGCTCCAAAAAGCCGGCTATGCGTTAACCGGATGGGAAGGAGTGATGGTTGGCGACGTCCCGATCGGAGCCGGACTCTCCTCCTCCGCCGCGACTGAACTGGCGGCAGCCCGGGCTTTTGTCGCCGTTTCGGGCCTGGAATGGGGAGCCGTTAAAATGGCCGGCCTGGGTCAGAAAGCCGAAAACGAGTGGATCGGCGTAAATTGCGGCATCATGGATCAGATGGCCTCCGCCGCAGCGCGGGCCGGTCACGCCCTCTTTCTGGATTGCCGCTCACTCACCTTTGAGCACATTCCCCTCCCGGATGGACTATCGGTGGTCGTATTGGATACTGCCACCCGCCGCGGCCTGCTGGATTCGGCTTATAACGAACGCCGTCAGCAGTGCGAGAGCGCCGCGCGTTTCTTCGGCGTGCGCGCCCTGCGCGACGTGGACATGCGGACTTTCGAGGCGCGCGGCGGCCAACTCGATCCACTGACCTGCCGCCGCGCCCGGCACGTTATCCGCGAGAACGTTCGTGTGACCCGCGCCGTCGCCGCGCTGCGCGGCGGTGATCTGGAGACACTCGGAAGGCTTCTGGTTGCCAGTCACGCCAGCCTGCGCGACGATTTTGAGGTATCCAGCCAGGCGCTCAATATTATGGTGGAGATTGCCTGTCAGCAGCCGGGCTGCTTTGGGGCGCGGATGACCGGCGCGGGGTTCGGCGGTTGCGCGGTCGCCCTTGTTAACGCCGAAAAGGTACAAGATTTTGCTGTCTGCGTGGCCAAGAAATATGCGCAACAGACTGGCCTGACGCCAAACGTGTATATCTGCCAGGCCGTTGAGGGGGCAGGCCTGCTTTTATCTTCTTGACGCTTTAGAAAGGTTGTGCTAGTATCACAGCATAAAGTCTTAAAGAACGCCGGTCTTCTTGTTTGAGGAGGATGCTCATGTCTAAAAAGTTCAATTTGATCCTGGCAGTTGTCATGACGCTTGCGATATTCCTGGCAGCCTGCGAACGCTCGGCATCCCAGGCGCCCCTGCCCACACCGACCCCAACGGGTAATTCAACAGCCCCACAGACCGACCCGATGCGGATGTTGCAAGCCTTGGCCACGCAGACGGCCATGGCGGCCGCCGGGCTTCCACTCAACACCCCCAACCCAGACCTGACCGGCACGCCGGTAGCAGCCGGAACGAACATCACCCCCGACGCCGGCAGCCCGACGGCCACCTCCCTGCTGCCTCTAACTGGCGCCCCGGGTGCGACAAGCATCCCCGCGACACAGATTGCCGTCACCACAACCCCGCCCGCCCGTCCGGCGACTTATACGCTTCAGCAGGGCGAATTTCCCTACTGCATAGCCCGCCGATACAACGTTGATCCGGGTGAGTTGCTTGCCCTGAGCGGATTAAGCGCGAATCAGCAATATGATCCTGGTACAGAGCTCAGAATCCCGACCAGCGGCAAACCCTTCCCAGCTTCGCGCGCCCTCAGGTCTCACCCTGCCACATACACTGTACTGTCGGGCGATACTATTTACTCCATCGCTTGCAAATACGGCGACGTAGACCCGCCGGCAATCGCGACGGCCAACAACCTAGTTTCGCCATACACCCTGAATACCGGTCTGACGCTGAACATTCCCTGACATAGCGCGACCTCCAGCCGCGCGCCGATTAGGCCTTCGGCAGCGCCTGCTCGGCAACCCAAGCGAGTCGGATTGCCCCCTGCGGGGATGCTTCGCGACCAATCCGACTCGCAACCCGCCCGATTGGGGTGAATCAACCACAGATTTCACGAATTTGCCCGCCTCGCGCATGAGTCGGGCTAATTCTTTGCTGTTATCGCCCTTTATTTTGGAGGCAAAATGCCGTTTGAACTGATTAATTCTGAGATTATATATCCGGGGCGCGCCTTTACCATTCGCCGCGATCACTTGCGCCTGCCGGACGGACGCACGACGAAGTTCGACATCGTCGAGCACCATGGCTCGGTTGTCCTGATTCCAATTGATGAAAAAGGCAACCTGCTCTTCGTCCGTCAATTCCGCCACGCGGCGGGGAAAGACCTGCTGGAATTGCCGGCCGGGACTCTGGATGAAGGCGAAGCTCCCGATGCGTGCGCCCGGCGTGAGGTGCGTGAAGAGACGGGCATGGCTGCAGATCAAATCCAACTTATCGGCGAGTTCTATCTCGCCCCTGGCTATTCCACGGAATACATGTATGTCTATCTGGCGACCAGCCTGCGCGACGATCCGCTGCAGGCCGACGCAGATGAGTTCCTTGAGGTCGAGACCTTCCCTGTGGCTGAAGCCTTGAAAATGGCCGAAAGAGGTGAAATCCCAGACGCCAAGTCGTTGGCGGCTTTGTTCCTGGCGCGTCCGCACCTGGAAAAATACTTGAAACAGTAGATTTGCCATCACCCATACAGTAGCGCCACAGTAAATCGTGGTTATCGTCGGGCGGGTTTTCACGATAGCACCCCCGAAGGGGGCTTACCCGCCACCTACGCTGGCAGGTATGGAAACCTGCCTACATTTGTGGGTTTCAAGTTATCATCAACCATAGGGGAGATTCTTCGCTCCCCTATGGTTGCTCAGAATGACATAAGAAAAATGAGGTTGTAGTACTATCCCTCTTCCATAGCGCGG
>CAZTZE010000087.1:0-5978 GCA_964618215.1 uncultured Chloroflexus sp. | reverse complement strand
TTTTCTTTTGAGGCAACGTTACCACCAAAGTTACTTTTTATTTTGAGGCATAACGGTGCGTATTATGATAACTGGTGGAACGGGGATGATCGGCCGCGTGTTGATCCGCTCGCTGCTTGCGGATGGGCACCAGGTCTGGGTGCTGACGCGTAACCCGCAGGCGGCGCGTCTTCCTGAAGGCGCTCAAGCGGTGAAATGGGACGGACGCACGACTACAGGCTGGGGCGAACTCGTTAGCCGCGTGGATGGGATCGTCAACCTGGCCGGCGAGAACCTCGGCGCAGGATCCTGGACAGTGGCGCGCAAGCAGCGCATTTTGGATAGCCGCGTGCAGGCTGGTCAGGCGGTGACCGAGGCCATCCGGGCAGCCTCGCCGCCTCCTAAAGTACTGGTGCAGGCCTCGGCGATTGGCTATTACGGGCCGCGTGACTTCCAGCCGGTGAGCGAAGAATCTGAGCCGGGGACCGGTTTTCAAGCGCAAGTTTGCCAGCAGTGGGAGGCTTCCACGCAGGCGGTCGAGGAATTGGGCGTGCGCCGGGCGGTCATCCGCACCAGCGTGGTTCTCTCGGCGGGGGAGGGCGCGCTGCCGCGCCTCTTGCTGCCATTCGAACTTTACGCGGGTGGTCCACTGGGGAATGGGCGACAAGGCTTTTCCTGGATCCATCCGACTGACGAAATAAACGCCATTCGTTTCTTGTTGGAAAACGAAAATGCGCAGGGAGTTTTCAATCTTTCCGCCCCCCAACCGCTCTCGAATGCTGATTTTGGGCGAATTATCGCTAAAGTGATGCGCCGTCCTTATTGGCTGCCCGCGCCAGCCTTTGCCTTGCGGCTGTTGCTCGGGGAGATGAGCACCCTGGTTTTGGACGGCCAGTTCGTGCTTCCCAAACGCTTGCTGGAATTGGGTTTTCGCTTCCGTTTCGATAGAGCGGAAGAGGCCTTGAACGACTTGTTACGATAAGAAATCGGATTCTGTTGTATAATTGCGGCTTTGTAGGGACAAATTGCCAATTTGTCCCACCGATTTGGAGACAACCATGAACATTGACGAACAGGTCGCATTGCTGATGCAGGGCGCCGAATATGGCGATGAAGAATTAAAGAAGGCCATGGCCAACGGACTGCGCCAACGCTTGATCGAGGCCCAAAAGGAGGGCCGCCGGCTGCGCGTCTATTGCGGCTACGACCCGCGCACCTCCGACCTGCATCTTGGTCATACCATCACCATGCGCAAACTGCGCCAGTTCCAGGATTTGGGCCACGAGGTGACGTTTCTTATCGGCACAGGCACGAGCATGGTTGGCGACCCGTCCGATAAGGATAAGTTGCGCGCCGTACTGACCAAGGAAGAAACCGAACATAACGCGCGTACCTACGCCGAGCAAGCCTACCACATCCTCGACCGCGAAAAGACAAGAATCCGTTTCAATCATGAATGGCTGCTCGATCTAAAACTGGCCGACCTGATCAAGCTTGCTTCGGCTTTTACTATCCAGCAGTTCATCCAGCGTGAGAATTTCAAGTTGCGCTGGGAAAAAGGCGATCCGGTTTATCTGCACGAAACATTTTACGCCCTCATGCAGGGCTATGACGCGGTCGCGATGAACACGGATGTGCAGGTGGGCGGCAGCGACCAACTCTTTAACATTATCACCGCCGGACGTAAAGTGCAGGAAGCCTATGGCCAACGACCCCAGATCGGCATCATTATGGCCATCCTGCCCGGCACAGATGGTGTGGTGCGCATGTCCAAGTCGCTGGGCAATCACATTCCCATCCTGGCCGAGTCTGGCGATATGTACGGCAAGGCGATGAGCCTGCCGGATAGCGCCATGCCGATTTACTTTAAACTCGTCACGCGTTACACACCCTCGCAAGTTGAGGCAGTTGAAAGTGCGCTGACCCAGGGTACTCGCCACCCACGGGATGTGAAGATGGAACTGGCGCGCGAGATCGTCAGCATCTTTCATTCGGAACAGGCGGCTGTCGAGGCCGAGGAACAGTTCAAACGCGTCTTCCAGTCACGCCAGGCGCCGGAGGAAATGCCTGAATATGCTATGCAGGCCGGTCAAACGGTGTTGGATGTTCTCTTGGCGGCTAAATTGGTAACCAGCAAGAGCGATGGACGGCGGATGATCGAGCAGAAAGGTGTGCGTCTGGATGGGGAGGTTTTGCCCGATGCACAGGCGGTTTTCCCGCATATTGGGGTGCTGCAGGTGGGGAAGAGGAAGTTTGTGAGGATGATATGAATGCAAAGAACCCGTTTCCTTCAAGGAAACGGGTTCTTTGTTATCGGGGGTCTTTTTACGGTTGTAACGCCTCTTTCATCAATGTTTGGCCGAGAAGTTCGGCAAGTCGAGAGTTGTCTTCTTCCAGCGTCACTACCAGCGCCAGCGGCGTTCCCTGCCATTCGGGCAATGTCCCGGCCAGGTACCAGGTGATGGTTTGTTGCTCCTGCGTTTCGACGCCTTTTCCGCTCGCCTGCCAGAAGGGCTGCCCTCTGACCATCAACGCCTCGGCAGTTGAGCTGGCAGATTGAGCCGATAACGCTTGCAGCGGCGCGCCCAATGCCGGCAGGATGACCCAGCCCTGCTGCGGAATGTTTACGGCCATTGCCAGGCGCGGAGTGGGGAGGATGCCCTGGTTGCTGAGTGTCGCCGCAGCCAGCGCCATTTGCAGCGGGCTGAGGCGCAATTCCCCACTCGTAGTCGAGGCCGCGGCGACCGGCAGGCGCAGCTCAGGGGCGGTATAAAATCCAAGCGCAGCGTATAACTGGATGAGGTCGTTCCGTGGCATGTACTCATTCAGGCCAGCCGCGAAAAGGAACGGCGTGGCAGCCGTTCCCACAGGGTAAAGCCCTTGCGCGGCGCGGTCCAGCAGCGGGGCGCGCGGGTCTTGTGCCAGGCGCGAGCCTTCTTCGTCCAGCTTATTCGGGTCGTAAGTCGGGTGCGAGGCTATGACGAGAATTTCGCCTGTCTCGGCGTTGAGCAACACCAGCGCGCCGGTGTGCTCGCCGAGCAGGGCATCGGCTTTGCGTTGCAACGTCAGGTCAATGGTCAGGCGCACGTCCAGGCCGGGAGGCGGCTGGCCGTAGAGCAAGTGATTCAGCCAAATCCGGCTGGCTGAGTTGCCCTGCAATCCTCGCAGGTAAGGATCGAGACTGGCTTCCAGCCCGGCCTGGCCGTAAGTGGGGTGGGTGTAGCCTGTGATTGGGGCGAGGTCGGGGTAGGGGTAGATGCGGGAATAACCACCCGATTCGCCCTGCGTGATGTTTATCGGCGCGGCGTTCCGGTCGAGCAGCGCCCCGCGCTGTACGTAACGATCCGAGATGGTGCGGTGGGCATTATCGGTGCGGTTCAGCAAATCGGGGCCGCGCCAGACCGCCCACCAACCGTTCACCAGCGCGGCAGCGATCAGACCGAGGCCGAGTAAACCGGTCACGAGCAAGTATGGCTGTGGATGTGGCAGAGGCGCGGGTTCATCTTCGGGTTGGCTGCCGATGACGAGAAGGAAAAGGAGCGCCAGGTAAGAGGTCAGCAGGGATGAGCCACCGAAGGAGACAAAAGGCAGCGTGACACCGGTCAGCGGCAGGAGGCGCAAATTACCGCCGATGATGAGCACGCTCTGCGCCCCCAGATAAACCGTCAGCCCGGCGGCCAGGAGACGGCGGAAGCTATCGGGGGCGCGTAGGGCGGCGCTCATGCCTCGGGCGACGAAAAGGCCCAATAGCGCAAACAGGCCGATCGTCCCGATCAGGCCCGTTTCTTCTGAAATGGCGGAAAAGATAAAGTCTGAAATTGAAATCGGCACCAAACCGGGGCTTCCCATCCCAGGTCCGCGCCCGATAAGGCCACCGTTGGCGATGGCCATCAGCGATTGCACGATCTGGTAAGAACGCCCGGAGGGGTCGAGCCAGGGGTTCAGCCAGGCATCCACGCGCAAGCGGACGACGTCGAAGAGGAAGTAACCGGCCAGCCCGGCCAGCCCCAGACCGACGAGGCTGATCAAGAGGACGCGTTTCTTGCCGGAGGCGATGTACAGGAGGATGGTGTAGAGAAAGATGAAGATGGACGCCGTACCGAGGTCGCGCTGGACGAGGAGCAGGAGCAGCGCCAGGCCAGTCAGCAGGAGAGTGGGGGCGAGGAGGGGGAGGATGAGACGCGGAGAGCGGGAGACAACGAATGCCCTACGGGGGAGCGAGGGGGCAGAGGGGAAGAGAGGCAGGCGGCCGGCAAAGTAAGCCGCCAGGTAGACAACCAAAAGGAGTTTGAGCGGCTCGGAGGGCTGGAAGTAGACGCCGCAGCACCCCAACCAAAGGCGCGGCCCGCCGCCCAGTGGGTTGGTGCCGAAGACGAGCGTCAGCGCAGTGAGGAGCAGGCCGCCGGTCAGCCAGAGGTATTTGTAGCGGCGCAGGAAGCGCAAATCGGCCGGCAGGCGCAACCCCAGGATGAGAACCCCGCTGCTGACGATCAGCCAGAGAGCTTGCCGGAGCCCTAAACTGGAATCCAGCCGCCAGACGGTCAGCAAGCCCCAGCCGCTGAGCAAGGCGGCCAGCGGCAGCAGGTAGGGATCGCTATCCGGGAGGCGGCGGCGAAGCTGGTAATGGGTCAAAGCCATCAGGCCGGCCCAGATGATGAATCCCAGCCAATGGCCCGAGCGGTAGTCCACCTGCCAGGAGCGCTCGCGGGCTGCCGGAGAGAGGTTCAGAATGAGGGCGAAAAGGAAAAGGAAGAGCGCCGCCAGTTTGAGCAGGCGGGCCTGGATTTGTTGAGGTGATGAGGAACTATTTACCTTCATTACAACTTACGTTTTACGATTACGTAAAGTGGGCTATTTGGTATCGAGTGGGGTTTTGTACACGGATTACACGGAACACACGGATTTTCACCGAGCAGGCCTTCGGCGGAAAAATCCTTTAGAAAAAATCCGTGTTCTTCCGTGAAATCCGTGAAATCCGTGTACAAAAGGATTTTACCCCACCAAATCCCAAAGAACCGTAAAGCGTGGAACGTGGAACGTGATTGCTTAGTGCAGGTATTTATTGACCAGCAGATCCAGCTTCTTGCGCGTCTCCGCTGGGATGACAGCCGGATTGGTGATCAACGCGTCGGCAAGCGCATTTTCACATTTGCAGGCGCGCATTGCCGGTAAGCTGCGCACCAGGTTGCGGATCGCCTGCTGTGCAACGGTTGTGTTGCTGTTCAAGATTTGGATGACCATATCCACCGTCACCGGCGCTTCGCTGACGTGCCAGACATCGTAATCGGTGACGTGCGCCATCACCGCGTAGCATATCTCGGCCTCACGGGCCAGGAAGGCCTCCGGCGATGCCGTCATGCCGATGATGGACATGCCCCAGGCGCGGTAGGTGTTCGATTCAGCCTTGGTCGAGAAACGCGGCCCCTCGATGGTGATAAGGGCGCCGCCGCGGTGAACGGTCGCGCTCGTTTGAGTGACAGCTTGATCCAGTTGCTTAGAAAGTTCAGAACAAAACGGTTCAGCCACACCCGCATGAGCGACGAGACCTTCGCCGAAGAAGGTGCGGGCGCGGCCTTGGGTGTTATCGAAGAGCTGGTCGGGGATGACGATCTGCCCCGGGGCGTAATCCTCGCGCAGCGAGCCGCAGGCGCTGATGCTGACGACGCGTTCAACGCCCAACGATTTCAGGGCGTAGATATTGGCGCGGTAGTTGACTTCGGTTGGCATAATGTGATGGCCGATGCCATGCCGCGCCAGGAAGGCTACACGCCGATCCTCCAACGATCCAACCACGACCGGGGCGCTGGGTTTGCCAAATGGGGTTTCCAGGTCAAATTCTTGGCTCTCGGTCAGGCCGGGCATACTATATAGGCCGGAACCGCCGATGATGGCGAGGGTGATTTTCTCAGTCATAAGAATACTCCAAAAAAGTGTCTTGGTGGTATAGGACTTACGCAAGACAGAACAGTTGACGATTGAGCCAAAAGCCGTTATTGTTA
>CAZTZE010000086.1:0-6323 GCA_964618215.1 uncultured Chloroflexus sp. | reverse complement strand
ATTACTTCGCAGTGCGCGCCCAGGATGAAGCCTCCAACCTGAGTGGATTGTCCAACAGCCCTTCGGCAATTGCCACGGCGCCACCGCCGCAGGCGCTGCCCAGGAACGCCAAGGTCATTGCGGGGCTCGGTTTGAGAGTGCGCGCCGCTCCGGACCCGCAGGCGCAGATATTGCGCGCTTTACCGTTCGGCGCACAAGTCGTGGTTGTCGAGATGCGGGAGGGTTGGGCGCGCCTGTCGGACGGCGGCTGGTGCGCCGCGCAATGGCTGGAGTTGCTGACGGAAATCCCAGAGACTCCGTCTCCCGCTCTTGAGCTACCCAAGAAGGCACGCGTCACGGTCAAGATTGGCTTGAGAGTGCGCGCCGCTCCGGATTTACAGGCACAAATATTGCGTGCCTTGCCTTTTGGCGCGATAGTCGAGGTTGTAGAGGTCAAGGATGGTTGGGCGCGCCTCGCGGAGGGAGGCTGGTGCGCGGCTCAATGGCTTGAGATGATCGCGTAAGACTGACCGGCATTGCCTTCCTGTTAATCATCTCTCTTCTCAGCCAGCAGGTCATGTAGTATAATGCGCCTGTCTACAGAACAGTCCCAGTCAGATTGCCGTTTTACCGTTGTATGCGCAGCACCTACTCGGTTGGCAGTCAAGGAGTGTGAGCAGCAGCGTTAACTTCTCGATGATACAACAAATATCTTTCGGGTTTCGCGCCTGCATTCGGCTGAGTCTGTGACGAGCCGAATTTTTTATTCCTGAATGAGATTACCTTCCAACGGAAGGAGGTGAAAACGATGGCAGCAGTGACCCTGCGCAATAACGAATCTCAGGACCAACTGCTCAAGCGCTTTCGCAAGAAGATCGTCAAGAGCGGCATTTTGAGCACAGTGCGCCGTAAGCGCTGGTTTATTTCCAAGAGCGAGCAGCGCCGCATGGAGAAGAAGAAAGCCATACGGCGGTTCAAGCGGCGAAATGTAAAGGATTACGAATAGAATTGTCCGCCGAGTGAGCCGAGTAGGTGCTGCGCACAGCACATATTCGGTAGGCCTTCGGCAGCTTAGTCGCGCGCGCTGTTATATCTTGACAGGCAGCGCGCCTGGCAACTGACGGGACTGGAGGTGTGTATGGCAGAAGAAAAAATACAAGTCGAGGGTTTGGTGATCGAGGCGTTACCCGGCACGCAATTCCGGGTTAAGCTCGACAACGGACATGTGGTCTTGGCCTATCTTTCGGGCAAGATGCGCAAGTATTACATCCGCATCCTGCTCGGAGACCGGGTCAAGGTGGAGATGTCCCCCTATGACTTGTCGCGCGGCCGCATCACTTACCGGCAGAAGAAATCTGGCGCCGAGCCGCCCCCTCAAGAATAACCGGTTCCTTTCAGCATTTATTTGTGTTACCGAAAAACTCCTGCGAGAATGCAGGAGTTTTTGGTTTACTTGTCTTCCTTTGTGCCGAAATCTGGAGATTTCGGATCGTCAGTCTTAAGGCAGGTACTTGAAGGAGTTGAGCTCTTTGATGTAATTGGAGCGGCGCAAGGCATACGGCTCGTGCATCGCTTGCGCACTCATACTGCCCCGCATCTGCTGGATGGATTCATATTCGTGATCGCTCATCCAACGCTCAATATCATTCAGGATCTCGGCGGCGCGCCCGGGACCGTGTTTGAGCAGTTCGGAGGCCATCATCGCCACGTTGGCGCCGGCCATCATGGCCTTGAGCACATCCTCGGCTGTATGAATGCCGGTGGTCAGGGCAAAATCGGTCTGGATGCGGCCATAAAGCAGGCTGATCCAACGCAGCGGCATGCGCAATTCCTGCGAAGTGCTCAAGGATAAATTGGGCGTAATTTCCAGCTCTTCCAGGTCGAAATCCGGCTGGTAGAAGCGGTTGAAGAGCACCAAACCGTCTGCACCGGCCTCGACCAGTCGCTGGCAGACATTGGCCATGCCGGTAAAGAACGGGCTGATCTTGACCGCCAGCGGAATATTGATCTTGGCTTTAACGTTACTGACCAGATTGGCGTATGTCGTTTCCAGCTCTGCGCTGCTTATTTTGGGGTCGAAGGACAGGTAGTAGATATTGAGTTCCAGCGCGTCGGCGCCGGCATCCTCGATCATCCTGGCATAATCAATCCACCCGCCGCTTGAGACACCGTTCAGGCTGCCGATAACGGGGATGGTGACAGCTTTCTTCACCCGCTTCAGGTGCTGGAGGTAAGACTCGGGTCCGATGCTGTAGCGACCGATGTTCGGCAGGTAGGTGAGCGCCTCGGCGAAGGACTGGGTGCCGTAATCCAGGTAGTGGTCGAGTTCCAGGCTCTCATGGATGATCTGTTCTTCGAAAAGCGAGTACATCACCAGCGCGGCAATCCCCGATTCTTCCAGTGCGCAGACCGTCTCCACTTTTTCCGAAAGCGGCGAGGCCGAAGCGACGAGAGGGTTTTTCAATTGTAGGGTGAGGTAGGTGGTCGTGAGATCTGCCATAACTTTGCTCCTTTCTGTGCCTTATTCTTTCTCTTCACCAAAGTGCATGGCGGCCATCTGCGAATAGAACTGCCAGCGTTTCATCGCATCCTGGCGTGCCTCTTTGAGCAGCAGCTCGGCGCGTTGTTCGTCGCTTTGCACCAGCATCCGGTAGCGGGTTTCGTTGTACATGTATTGATCAACCGGGATGCTCGGCTCTTTGTAGTCAATGCTTAGCGGATTCTTGCCGGCCGCAGCCAGACGCGGATCGTAGCGGTAGAGCGGCCACATCCCGGACTGGACGGCCAGCTTCTGCTGTTCCAGACCTTTGACCATGTCAATGCCGTGGGCGATGCAGTGGCTATAGGCAATAATCAGGGATGGCCCATTGTAAGCTTCAGCCTCTAGGAATGCCCGTAGCGTGTGCTGGTCGTTGGCGCCCATGGCGATACGCGCCACATAAACGTAGCCATAGGCCATGGTGATCAGTCCCAGGTCTTTCTTGGGCAGCCCCTTGCCCTGCGCCGCGAACTTGGCGACCGCGGCGCGCGGTGTGGCTTTGGAAGCCTGGCCGCCGGTGTTGGAATACACCTCGGTATCCATGACGAGCACGTTGACATTTCGACCCGAAGCCAGGACGTGATCCAGGCCGCCGTAACCGATGTCGTAGGCCCAGCCGTCGCCGCCCATGATCCAGACGCTTTTCTTGACCAGGGAATCGGCGAGGCTGACCAAGTTCCTGGCGCGCGGATCGCTGGATTTCGCCAGTTTCTTCTTCAGGATTTCGACGCGCTCGCGTTGGCCGGCGATGCCGGCCTCGCTAGACTGATCGGCGTTGAGCAGTCCATCCACCAGGTCTGGGCCAAGCTGCTTGGCGAATTGCGGCAACAGCTCGCGGGCGAATTCGTTGTGCTTATCCAGCGTCAGGCGGAAGCCCAGACCAAATTCGGCGTTGTCCTCGAATAGCGAGTTCGACCAGGCCGGGCCGCGTCCGGCTTTGTTGAAGCTCCAGGGTGTGGTCGGCAGGTTGCCGCCAAAAATGGACGAGCAGCCAGTCGCGTTGGCAATGATGGCCCGTTCGCCGAACAATTGCGAAACCAGTTTGACGTAGGGCGTCTCACCGCAGCCGGAGCAGGCGCCGGAGAACTCGAAGAGAGGTTCAAGCAATTGCGAGTTCTTGACCGTGCCGGGGTTGACAAGGGCGCGATCCACCTCGGGCAGGGAGAGGAAGAATTCCCAATTGGCGGCTTCCGCCTCACGCAGCGGGAGTTGGGCGGCCATATTGATCGCCTTGCGACCGACCTGACTTTTGTCCTTGGCCGGGCAGGCTTCGATGCACAGGCTGCAACCGGTGCAGTCTTCGGGCGCGACCTGTACGGTATAAGCCATGCCGGGAAATTCCTTGAACTTGGAATCCATGTGCTTGAAGGTGATGGGCGCGTTCTTGAGCAGGGCCGTATCGTAAACCTTGTGCCGGATAACCGCGTGCGGGCAGACGAAGACGCACTTGCCGCATTGGATGCACAGATCGGACTCCCAGACCGGGATTTCCAGGGCAATGTTGCGCTTTTCCCATTGGGTGGTGCCGGTGGGGAAAGTGCCGTCCTTGGGCATAGCTGAGACTGGCAGGCTGTCGCCCTCAAAGGCGATCATCGGGCCGAGCACCTGGCGCACGAACTCGGGAGCCTGGGCCGGAACCGGCGGGCGGCGGGTCAGGCTGCTGGTGGCTTTCTCCGGCGTTTTTACTTCGTACAGATTCGCCAGCGATTGGTCCACCGCTTCGTAGTTCTTCTTTACCACGGCTTCGCCGCGTTTGCCATAGGTTTTTTTAATCGCCTTTTTGATCTGTTTGATGGCCTGATCGCGCGGCAGGACGCCGGAGATGGCGAAGAAGCAAGTTTGCATGATCGTGTTGATGCGCTCACCCATGCCGGCCTTCTGGGCCACGTCGTAGGCATTGATGACGTAGAACTTAAGTTTCTTCGTGATGATATCTTCCTGGACCTCACGTGGCAGGTGGTGCCAGACTTCTTCCGGCGCGTAGATGCTGTTCAACAGAAAGACCGCGCCGGGTTGGGCATACTTAAGGATGTCGAAGCGCTCCAGGAAACCGAACTGGTGGATGGCCACGAAATTGGCGGTATGAGGTGTGATCAGATAAGGCGCCTGGATTGGCTTGGGGCCGAAGCGCAGGTGGGAGATGGTCATCGAGCCGGATTTCTTCGAGTCGTAGACGAAGTAGCCCTGAGCGCTGTTGTCGGTCTCCTCGCCGATGATCTTGATCGAATTTTTGTTGGCCCCCACGGTGCCATCCGCCCCCAGGCCGAAGAAGACGCAACGTATCGTCTCGGGGTACTCGACCGAGAAGGTCGGGGCGTAGTCCAGGCTGGTGTGAGACACATCGTCATTAATGCCGACGGTAAAGTGATTTTTTGGCTCGGGCTTCTCCAATTCGTCGAAGACAGCCTTGACCATTGCCGGAGTGAATTCTTTGGAGGATAGGCCATAGCGCCCGCCAATCACTGTTGGGAGAGCTTGCCCTGAGAAGAGCGAAGGGTTGGAAAGTTGAAATGTCTTGACCTTTTGGGCTTCAGCGAGGGCGGTCACAATATCCATGTAAAGTGGCTCTCCAGCCGCCCCCGGTTCTTTGGTCCGGTCGAGAACCGCAATATGCTTGACCGTCTTGGGCAGGGCTGCGACGAAGTGCTCGATCGAGAACGGCCGGAATAAGCGGACGCGGATCACGCCGACCTTTTCGCCGCGTTCGACCAGGTACTTGACGGTTGCCTCGGCGGTTTCGCCCCCGGAAGCCATGACGACGACCACGCGCTCGGCATCCGGCGCGCCGATATAATCGAAGAGGTGGTAGGCGCGGCCGGTCAGTTTGGCGAATTTATCCATCGCCTTCTGGACGATGGCCGGGCAGGCCTTGTAGTACGGGTTGACGTTCTCGCGCGCCTGGAAGAACACGTCGGGGTTTTGAGCCGTGCCGCGGATGACCGGGTGATCGGGAGAGAGGGCGCGGGCGCGGTGGGCGCGGACAAGTTCATCGTCAATCATGGCGCGCAGGTCGTCATCCGTAAGCTGCTCGATCTTGTTTACTTCGTGCGAGGTGCGGAAACCGTCGAAGAAGTGCAGGAATGGCACGCGCGTTTCCAGCGAAGCCGCCTGGGCGATTACAGCCATGTCGTGGGCTTCCTGCACCGAGCCGGAGGATAACATGCCCCAACCGCACTGGCGCACGGCCATCACGTCCGAGTGATCGCCGAAGATCGAGAGGGCGTGGGTTGCCACCGTCCGGGCCGAGACATGGAAAACCGTCGAGGTCAATTCGCCGGCAATCTTGAACATATTGGGAATCATCAGCAGCAGGCCTTGGCTGGCAGTAAACGTAGTCGTCAGCGCGCCGGTTTGCAGCGCG
The DNA here is from genome assembly GCA_964618215.1 of uncultured Chloroflexus sp. Taxonomy (GTDB): domain Bacteria; phylum Chloroflexota; class Anaerolineae; order Anaerolineales; family Villigracilaceae; genus CG2-30-58-95. Next base: position 444 of record CAZTZE010000086.1, on the reverse strand, counting down.
CCGTGGACGGCGCCCGCCGCGCCGCCTTCGGATTGCATCTCGATGACCAGCGGGACGGTACCCCAAATGTTCTTGCGTTTTAACGCCGACCACTCGTCGGCAAATTCGCCCATGTTGGAGGAGGGTGTGATCGGGTAGATGGCACAAATTTCGTTGATGCGGTGGGCGACTGAGGCGGCGGCCTCATTCCCATCAATCGTTACTATTTGACGTTTCATGAATTACTCCTTCATAAACAGGTGAGCATCGTAGGATACGGACTGAGTCCGTGGGTAATATCCAACCAATTGATAAGTATATACCCCCCGGATGGCCTGCGATAGTTATTTATAACACAAATTCAATAGCGACTTGTCATGATACAAATACCATCACCGTTTTATAGTATTACTCGGCATCCTTTGCGCGATCCGCGCAATTCGTAGGTCGGATTGGCAATCCGAC
>CAZTZE010000085.1:0-6476 GCA_964618215.1 uncultured Chloroflexus sp. | reverse complement strand
CCCACTTGTAAGAAAACAGTACAATTGCCTATGTGTTTTTTAAAAAATGGGACTCCAACCCCCGGCATTGCTGCTGAAATCGGGTTCAACACTGTTTTGGGCGCAGGTGCATGCAACTGCTGAAGATCCCGGTTAGTATCCGGCGAAAGAGAGCCGCAGTAAACCCTTCTTGAACATGGATGGTTACGTGGAAACTTTTTCTCGCATCGCGAACCGTTCTTCCCGAGTAGGTGCTGCGCATAGTTTACTGTTATAATCCCTTTCAGCAATTGATGAAAGGATATTTTGTAGTGAAAACACAAATGGGCGAGCAAACTGCGCTTCAGGCGTTGCAGGACTGCCTGGGGAAGATTTCATTCCTCCAGGTGGAATACATTGGGCCAATCAGGGGGGGCCAGGGGCCGGATCTCCAGGCGGAGCTGCGTGTCCAAGGTCGTCCTGTGGAGGTGTTCGCCGAATACGAGGACAACGGCCTGACGCGCTGGGCGCGTCAGGCCGTGTATGTGCTAAAGGGATGGCTGGCCGAGCGTCCGGGAGCGTATGGGGTATTCATTGCCCCCTACATCTCCCCCGCTGCGGCTGCCATCTGTAAGGAAGCGCAAATCGGTTATCTGGACCTGGCGGGGAACTGCCACCTGTCCTTTGAGACGGTGTATGTACATCAGGAAGGGTATCCCAACCCCTTCCCCCAGCGCCGTGACCTTCGTTCGCTCTATTCCCCCAAGGCAGAACGCATCCTGCGGGTCTTGCTGACCCAGTCGCAGTGCAATGCGTGCGCAGCACCTACTCGGCAGCACCTACTCGGTTGGAAAACAGAAGCATTGGCCGAAGCCGCAGAAGTAAGTTTTGGGCAGGTGTCGAATGTCAAGAAACTGCTGGCCGACCGGGAATGGCTGCTTTTAGACGCCGCTGGTATCCGTCTGAGCAATCCCGGCGCGCTGCTCGATGATTGGACCCAGCAGTACAAGTATCGCCGCAATCGGGTAACGGATTACTACTCGATGACAGATGTAACCGAAAGCGAATACCGCCTGGCCGAGACCTGCCAACATTTGGGCCTGCGCTATGCCTTGACCGGCTTCTCGGGCGCGGCCCGTCTGGCCCCGGCGGTGCGCTACCAGCGGGTGATGGCTTACATCCAAGGCGATCTGGGTGCACTAACAGACGCGTTGGGCTGGAAACCGGTGCCCAGCGGGGCGAACATCAGCCTTCTGGCACCATACGACGAAGGTGTTTTCTACCTAGTAGGCGCTGCCCTGAGTTCATCGAAGGGTGCTGCGCACGGCGCGCGGGACATGGACGGCGTGCAGATTGCTGCGCCGGTACAAGTCTATCTGGATTTGCAGAGTTACCGTGGCCGTGGGCAGGAAGCAGCTGAAGCCGTGCGGAAGGAAATGGAGAAATCATTGTAGCCAAACGCACCGAAGGGCGAGCGGCCTTTCGTCTTCTCCCGCACCGTCCAAGCAGGCGGACGCGAGATCGAAGTCGAGGTGGACTTCCTGGCAGGAGAATATGCCGGCGCTGCCCGCGGCCGACGTACCCAGCGCGTGCTGGATATGCGCCCGCGCAAGGCGCGCGGTTGCGACCTGGCAATTGACCTGGCCACCGAAGTTAATTTGAGTGGGACTCTCCCTGACGGTGGAAAAGATACGGCCAGGCTGTGAGTTGCATCCATTGTGCCATTCCTGGTCATGAAAGCGATGGCTCTGTCTGGCCGGTTGATGGAGAAGGACGCCTGGGACATTTACTACTGCATCCGTTACTATCCGGGCGGCCTTGATCGATTGGTGGAAGAGTTTCATCCCCCGCCCTCCCCGCCTAACCCATGTTCCGCTGAACCCGCTCTCGTGAGCGGGTTTTGTGGTAATAACGAGGGTTCGTGTGCCTGAAACTCCCCGCCCCAGCCATCAGGCCAGGGTAATGGGATTTGCGGTTGCCGCGCCGTTTAAGGGCTTTGTGCAGGTATTGTTACCACTCAGCCGTTTAAGCGGCAATGAAAGCTGGCAAATAGGGTGTACCGGACAGAGCCTGATAGAGCACATCCAGGATAGGCTGCCCATTCTTGCCGGTGCGTTTGGGCAGGATCCGTACGGGACGCTGGCGGCCGGGCTGATCCCCGACGAACAGGTGAAGGCTTATACCCGCGAGCCGATCCCTATCTGCCTGACGGAACTGGCCGCAGCCGGCCTGGGACCGCGCGCATGGGTACTGGCCGTTGAGCAGGATATCCCGCAGGTGCGCGCCGCGCTGCCGGAGGCGACCCTGGCCGCTGGTCTGGACTCGACCCGCCCGCCCGCGCTGGAGGATTGGCTGGTAAGCGGCTATCTTTTTATTTCCACCACTGTGCCGATCTCTGCCCAATCGTAGAGCAGCCGCGCATCGGAAACGCCCAGCACCACGCAGCCGTATGAGACCGGCCGGCCGAGGTAGCCCGCCCACAGCCGCGCGCCCCCCGGCAGGATCGGCAGGGCGTGGATGCCGTTCTGGAGATATCCCGACCAGTATATCCCCAACCAGTCCGGCATCCAGATGTTCCAGGAGGCGCCATAGGCATTGGGGATTTTGTTCAACACGCTGAAAGTCCCGATGCGGGTGGAGTTGCCTATCCCTGTGGAAGCGATGAAACTGTATACAAGCAGATCGTCTTCATAGGCATACAGGTGCTGCTCGGAAAAATCCACCACGATGCGCTTGCCGTTGGAGGGATAGGTTGGCAGCGGTGAAGGCGTGGATAAAGGCGATGGCGTGTCTGTTGGCAGCGGGGTTGGCGTGAAGGTGGGCGTTGGGGTGATCGTGGGTGTGGGCGTGGGCGAGGGAGTGTAGGTTGGTTTGACCACCTCCGCCTGCGAGCCGTAAGGATGGTTCGTTCTTGTCTGCGCGCGGATCTCCTCCACCTGCGCCAAGGCCGGCAGGATGTTCCCCGGCCAGGCTGCCCAGGAAAAGGCGATGAGGACGAAGATCACGATCAGGGTCGGGAGGTGGGAATGTCGTCCGGCCAGGACTTTATCAGGCAGGGTCAGGGGGCGGCGCGGCCGAGGCGCGCTTTGGATCTGTCCCGCCCCCTGCCGGCGCAGGCGCTCATGCGCCCAGTGCATTCCCCGGCGGGCGCGCTGGCTTTGCGGATTAATCTCGAGCGCCTGTCCGAGATATGCCAAACTTGCGCGCGGGCTGGCGACTGCCGCCAGGATCAACCAGGGTTCCTCCAGTCCCGGCGCCAGCGTGGCGGCGCGTTCAGCCCAGCGGCGGGCGCTGCGCTTATCCCCGGCCTGCAAGGCTTTTTGGGCGTTTTGGATGGCCTGGCGGGCTGAACTTGGATCAGATGTGGTCATGGCGGCTCGCTGGGGAGGGAAAACCTATCGTCAGCAGATAAAGCTGCATAATTCTACCCCTGATTCTCTAGAGTACAAAATGCGCATGGGACGCGGACGGCCCTTCGGGGTGCAGGCGAGCGCGGACACTTGCACCTGCGGCAAGTGCAGGTGAAAACGCGCAGAAAAGCCGAAAATCCGCGCACGTCCGCGTTAATCCGCGTCCCATATTGATATAATTAGGAGCAGCAAACATGGTCACTGAAACACTCTCCCCTCCAGCCCCTGGGCAAGTTTCCTGGCTCGAAAGGCCGCTCTGGCGGCGCGTCACTCCGGCGGCGCTGCTCGTCCTGGCGGTCATGCTGCTCTCGGCCGCCCTGCACTTTGTCAACCTTGGATCCATCGGCGACTCGAACGCCTATTACACGGCGGCGGTCAAATCCATGCTGCAATCCTGGCACAACTTCTTCTTCGCGGCTGCCGAGCCGGGCGGATCGGTGACAGTGGATAAGCCTCCGCTGGGGCTGTGGATCGAGGCGGGCTTCGCTGCCGTCCTAGGCGTGAGCGGGTTTTCCACCAGCCTGCCGAACATCCTGGCGGGCATTTTTGGTATCCCGCTGCTCTACCGCCTGGTGAAGAAAAACCTCGGCGCGCTGGCCGGGCTGGTCGCCGCGCTGGTCTTCGCTGTGACGCCGGTGATGCTCGGCACCGACCGCAACAACACCATGGACGGGATGCTGGTCTTCGTGCTTCTGCTGGCGGCCTGGGCGTTCATCGCCGCAGCCGAATCGGGCAAAATGCGCTGGCTGCTGCTGGGAGCGGTCATCGTCGGACTGGGCTTCAACATCAAGATGATGCAGGCCTTCCTGCCGCTGCCGGCTTTCTATGCCTTGTACTTCTTCGGCGCGAAGGTCAAGTGGTGGCGCAAGATCGCCGGCCTCGCCCTGGCGACTTTCGTCCTGCTGGTCGTCTCGCTCTCCTGGGCGGTCGCCGTTGACCTGACCCCGGCCAGCCAGCGCCCGTACGTGGGCAGCAGCACAGATAATACCGTCATGGAACTCATCCTGGGGCACAATGGGTTGAATCGCTTGTTCGGTGGCCGCTGGGGACGCTGGAACCAGCCTCAGGTTGCGCCTCCTTCCGGCGGCGGCGGCCCCGGTCAGCAGCCGGGCGGCGTTCAGGGCGGGCCGCCGCCGTTCGTCGTCGTTGCCTGTAAAGGTCGGGCGGTGGGCGATGCCTGCACGATCAATCTTTCCAATGGCATGAAGGACTCCGGGTTTTGCACAGTTATCCAGGCTCAACTGGCTTGCGTTCCACAAAATGCGCCTCAACCGCAGTCCTCGCCGGGCGGCCAGGCCCCGGCCGGGATGAACCCGGGCTACCAGCCTGGGGGTCCATCTGGTGGAACGCCTTTTGCCAATGAGGTCGGCACACCTTCAGCCGTGCGCTTCTTCATCCTGCCGCTGGCTAATGAAATGTCCTGGCTGCTGCCTTTCGGGCTGGTTGCCTTGATCGCGCTGGCCTTCGCGAACCGCCTGCGCCTGCCTGTGGAAAACGAACACAAGGCGCTGATCTTATGGGGTGGCTGGCTGGTCACCTGCCTGGTATTTTTCAGCGTGGCGGAGTTCTTCCATGCCTATTACATGGTCATGCTGGCCCCGGCGCTGGGCGGGGCGCTGGGCGGCGGCGTGAAGATGCTTTGGGAGAAGCGCGAGCGCGCCTGGGCAGGCTGGGCGCTGGCCCTGGCTGCGGCCGGCACGGTAATCTTCCAGGGCTGGCTGGCTCTCCAATCCAGCGATAACGCCTGGTGGCTTATCCTGGCTGCGCATCTTGTGGGCCTGGGCGTCATCGGGCTGGTCATTGCCCGGCGCGTCTTCCCCAGGATTGTCCTGCCTGTGGTTTACTCCATGATCGTCGCGGGCATGTTGATCGCCCCGCTGGCCTGGTCAATCCTGACGGTCACCTCGCAGTCCCCGGATGTCCACCTGCCCGGCGCTTATCGCGGCGGACAGCCTGGTGTGCCAGGTCAGGCCGCTGGACGCCCGCCGATGACAAGCGTCCGCCTGCTGGAGTTCCTGCAGGCGAACACCCAGGATACCCGCTACCTCGTCGCTGTGCCAAGCGCCAACGTCGGCGCGCCCTTCGTCCTGGCGACCGGGCGCCCGGTGCTTTACATGGGCGGATTCAGCGGCAGCGACCCGGTGGTGGATGCCGGCGATCTGGCTGAAATGGTCGCCAATGGCGAGCTGCGTTATCTGCTTTTCACCGGCGATAGAGGCCCAAATCAGGAGATCGCCCGCTGGCTGGAGATTACCTGCACGGTCGTGCCTGGGTTCAACGCCGGACCAATCACGGCCAATCTAACTGGAGGGCCTGTTCCCACCCCACCCGGCGGCGGCTTGCTGCTCTACCAGTGCAGCGGGGAGCGTTGAACATTATGCTGTCCCCTCGCATCCTGCGCACAAAGATCATCCCGCCGCTGCGTCGCGCCCGCACGTTGACGCGCCCGCGCGTCAGCCTGATATTGCGACAGGCGCTGGATTACCGCCTGACCATCCTCCAGGCTGGCGCGGGATATGGCAAAAGCACGGCTCTGGTGGAACTGGCGGAGGAAATCCAGCCGCTGGTGTGGTATCAGGTCAATGAAGAAGATAATGATCCGCTGGTTTTCCTCCTGCATCTGTGCCATGCCATTCACCGGGCACTGCCCGATCTTCCCGACCTGCCCATCCATTTCCTCGAAGCCTGGGATGGTACGCAAGGCCGGCTGCCCTGGCAGGCTGTGCTCGACCAGATCCTGAACGCGCTCACCAACCTAGATGTGCCCACGCCCCTTGTGCTGGACGATGAGCACATTGTCACAGAGAGTGGGGAGATCGTTTTCATCCTTGACCGCATTTTCGTCCCACTGCTGATCGCCGCGCGTCAGCGGCAATGGGAAAGCGAGCACGCCGCTCACCTGCTCAACGAGATCGGATTGCCCGGCATCCAGCAGCACCCCGGCTACCACCTGCGTATCCAGACGCTGGGTGCGTTCCAGGTCTGGCGTGGTGACGATCCCATCCCCGACAACGGCTGGCGGCGCGAGAAAGCGCGCCAGTTGTTCCAATTGTTGCTCACCTGCCGCAATGCGCCGCTGGATCGTGACCAGATCTGCGAACACCTTTA
>CAZTZE010000084.1:0-6574 GCA_964618215.1 uncultured Chloroflexus sp. | reverse complement strand
AAAATCCACGTTTTGCGCCGCGGCGCGGATACCGGTGCAATCCCGGTAACGGGCGACGCCGCCGGCAACGTTCAAACCCGTTGCCGAGCCATAGCGGGCGGCTTCGCGGCTGGCCGAGACGACCGTGCTGTAAATGAATATCAGCCTGCCAACTTCGAGCAGGCCATAAACGATCATCAGAAGGATGGGCAGGATCAAGGCAAATTCCACCATGGTCTGTGCTTTGGTCCGTCCCGTTCGATTTACCGCAAGAAATGACATCATCCTGACTCCGATAATCAGATTCACTTAACCAAATTGCTCATCCACAGCGGAAAATAAATCAACAAAAACGTGCTCAAGATAAAAAATATGCCATACGGGATAAAGACGTTGAAGGCTTGTGTTTTATAGCGGCGAGTGAGCAATAGAGCTAAAATGATTATCAAGGCAATAACGCCCGAAAAAAGTATTCCGAGCAATAGTCCGAACCAGATCATCGGCCAGCCTAAGAGCAGACCGAGGATGGTCGCCAGGGTGACATCCCCGGAGCCGAGCGCTTCCTCGTTGTCCACATTTCCCAACCTGCGGGCACGCCAGCGGGTGAACAGGACGCCGAGCAGGTAAAAGAGGTACATGATGCCGAAACCCGCCGCTCCACCGAGCAATGTGCTTTGCCAGCCGCGCACATAAATCCCGGCCAGCGTAGCCAGGATCAGCCCGGCGATGCTGAGCGGACGCAGGATCAGGCGATGTTCCAGGTCAATGACGGCGACCAATAAAAGGTATGTCAATACCACTGAGCCAAGGGCAAAGCCCAAAGTATGGGGCGGCGAAAACCAGATATGAAGCGATAACGCCACAGCTAAGATTAGCATCCCGTACGTTCGCAGGCCCCGGCGACGTGCGCACTTGGGACAGCCGCGCAGGAGCAGGTAATCCGTCCAGCGGAATGTTGCCTTGCAATCCGGGTTCAGGCAAAGCGGCGCGCTGAGGCGCGCGGTGTGCGGCAACATGTCGGCCAGATAGTTGACCAGCCAACCAAGCGCAAGCCCGGTTAGTAGGGGAATGAACAGTCTGAGCTCCATATTTACATTATATCTGAATCCCTCAGCTTTTATACTAATGAAATTGCAAGGTCAAGCTGCGCGTAACCAATCTTTTCCCTATGGCTTTCTCGTGTTTCCTTGGCAGAATCGGATTCTCGCGGTGTCGAGACAAAAAAAAACCAAACGCGAATTGCGCGAATTAGCGAATGACGCGAATAAACTCATTAAAATTCGCGTAATTCGCCCATTCGCGACACATCGTACTCGGAGAGTATTCGCGTTAAGAGTCCGCGACTTTGAAAAAGCCATGATCTGTTCCCAAATTTGGCTTGGCGAATCGCCAAAACTAACTTACAATCGCGTCTAAGTTTTGAAACGTTGGAGGAACCAATGGAAAAATTTATCATCCAGGGGGGGATTCCTTTGAAGGGTGTCGTCACGCCCTCTGGAAATAAAAACGCGGCCCTGCCCTTGCTGGCCGCTTGCTTGTTGACCGATGAAGCCGTCATTCTGCGCAATGTGCCGGATATCCGTGACGTCAACACCATGCGCATGCTGATCGAGAGCCTGGGGGTGGAGGTCGCTGACCTGGGAGACCGCTCGTGGCGCGTCACCGCCCGCAGCGTGAGGCCGGCTGACCTGGACCCGGACCTGTGTCGCCGCATCCGGGCTTCTATTCTGCTCGCCGGCCCGATGACCGCCCGCGCCGGTGAAATGCACCTGCCGCCTCCCGGCGGGGATGTGATCGGCCGCCGCCGTGTGGATACGCACATTCTGGCGCTCAAGAAACTAGGCGCAAAAGTCAATTACGCGCGCTCATTTAACTTCAAGGCCAAACGGTTGCGAGGCGCAGATATTTGGCTGGACGAGGCTTCTGTCACTGGAACGGAAAACGTCATCATGGCGGCTGTCACCGCCAAAGGGACGACCATTCTGCGTAACGCGGCTTCGGAGCCGCACGTGCAGGAACTTTGCCAGATGTTGAACATGCTTGGAGCACGTATCGCTGGCACCGGGTCAAATACGCTGCGCATCGAGGGCGTGGACGCTCTCCACGGCGGCGAGTTCAGCATTGGGCCGGATTACCTCGAAGTGATCAGTTTTATCGGCGCGGCGGTGGTCACGCGCGGCGAGGTGCGCATCCGCAAGGCTGGTGTGCAATACCTGGATATGATCCGCCTGGTTTTCAACCGTTTGGGCGTGGATTGGATTGTGGATGGCGAAGATATCCTCGTCCCAGCCAGGCAGCGCCTTAAGGTCGAGCCGGATTTGGGGGATGCCATCCCGGAAATCAAGACCAATGTCTGGCCGGCATTCCCGACCGACCTGATGAGCATCGCCATCGTCGTCGCCACGCAGGCGAAGGGCAGCGTGCTCTTCCACGACTGGATGTACTCAAACCGCATGGTTTTCACGGACAAGCTGGTCGGCATGGGCGCGCAGATAGTGCTTTGTGACCCGCATCGTTGTATCGTCAACGGGCCGAATAAGTTATACGCTGAGAAAATGGAAAGCCCGGATATCCGCGCCGGAATGTCGCTCCTGCTGGCCGCGCTGGCGGCGCAGGGACAGTCCACCATCCGCAATATCGGTCAAATCGAGCGCGGCTACGAGAACGTGGATGGCAAATTACGCTCGCTTGGCGCGCAGATCGAGCGGGTGCAGGAGAAATAGCAGAAAAACAAGAGAGGCGCTCCGAGGAGCGCCTCTCTTGCCATCGAACACTGGTCACTGGTCACTGGTCACTGGTCACTGGTCACTGGTCACTGACCACTGATCACTGGTCTCTTGCGCCGTCACTTCCAAGAACTGTCCCACCGCCTCACGCAGCATCCGTTCCGGCGTAGCGCCCACTTGCCGGTGGACGATCTTGCCGCCGAAGAGGAACAGCATCGTCGGGATGCCTTGTACACCGTACTTGGTTGCCCACTCCGGGTTCTCGTCGGTGTTGACTTTGGCGACGATCAATTTGCCGGCCTGTTCTTTGGCGACCTTATCCAGCATCGGCGCGATCATCTTGCACGGGCCGCACCACGGCGCCCAGAAATCCACGATCACGGGCAGGGGGTTCTGTAAGACGGATTTCTCGAAAGCGGCATCGGTTACATGGATGGGTTCTTCTATCATTAAAATGCTCCTTAAATGACTATGAGGCTACGAGACCACAAGACTAAGCAACTAAGCAACTAACTCGCCTGGTTTTAGAATACGGTACTCGGAATGGATGTGAGCCGCTTTTTCAAGCATGAGGCTCACAGAACAATACTTCTCCTCGGAGAGCTGGATGGCCTGCTCCACATCTTTAGGCTTGAGGCCTTCGCCCCAGAGCAGGTAGGTTACTTCGATATCGCTCCAGATCATCGGGTAGGTTTCGGCGCGTTTGCCGCGCACCCTGACTGCGAAATCGGTCAGCTTGACCCGTTTCTTTTGCAGGATAGAGACGATATCCATACCGGTGCAGCCGGCCAAACCGGCCAACAGGAGCTGCATCGGCCCAACGCCCGGCTTGCCGTCCATTGTGCCCATCTGGACTGTGCCGCCGGCTGTGTTCTCGCCGATGAAAAGCATCTCGCCTTTCCATTGTGCAGTGATTTCTGTCCAGCCTTCGCTCATCCTGCCTCCAATTTCCATTGTGAGTATATCATAGCGCGGTCTCCAGCCGCAACCAAAGTATTCACCGCAGAGACCGCAGAGTTCGCGGAGAAAACACAGGAAAAACTCTGCGCTCTCCGCGTGCTCTGCGGTAAAAATATTTGCGCGTTCAATGCAAATGTCGAGCGGTAATACTATTGATGCACAAAAACGAAAAAAGATACAGCCGGGTCTCCATGTTATAATCCCCGCGCTATGGCCGATCTATTTGCACGTTGGAAGAACGGACTTTCCCGCAGCAGACAGGCTACTTTTGGACGCCTGGCCGGCCTGCTCGGTGCGACGGAGATCACGGATGAAACCTGGGATGAACTGGAAGCTTTGTTGATCCAGGCTGACTTGGGTATCGAGACGGCGCAATCTGTGCTCGAAGCGTTGAAAGGCGCCGTCCGGACCCAGGGCCTGAGGCGCGCCATTGAGCTTCAGTCGCTGCTCAAGGCCGAGCTCCGTTCCCGGCTGCTCGAGCCGCCTTCATTCACTTTGACGACGCGACCGTTCACCATCTTACTTGTCGGCGTCAACGGCTCCGGGAAGACCACCACCGCTGCCAAACTGGGTCGCCGCTTTGCCCAGGCGGGGTACAAACCCCTGCTTGTCGCCGCGGACACCTTCCGCGCCGCAGCCGTTGACCAGTTGCAGATCTGGGCCGAGCGGCTGAGGCTGCCGTTCTTTGCCGGGCAGACCGGCTCCGATCCGGGCGCGGTGGCTTACGATGCCGTCCATTCGGCTATTACTAAAAAGATGGACATCGTGCTGGTGGATACTGCCGGGCGTTTGCATACCCGCTATAATCTGATGGAAGAACTAAAAAAAGTGCGGCGTGTGGTCGGCAAAGCCCTGCCGGGCGCGCCGCACGCCGTCTGGCTGGTGCTGGATGCGACCACCGGCCAGAATGCCCTTCATCAGGCGCGCGCATTCAAAGAGGCTGTCGCCGCGACGGGCATCATCCTGGCGAAATTGGACAGTTCGGCGCGTGGCGGGATGGCTTTTGCGATCCAACACGAACTTGGCCTGCCAATCTTATTTGCTGGCTTGGGCGAAAAGCCCGACGATTTACAGCCATTCGACCCGGACGCGTTTGTGGAAGGAATTTTGTCTGCATAAAATTAAACCGCCAATGCCGCAGGAACAGGTGGTGGTTCAGTTACTAGAATGTGATACAATTGCAATACATTGCGAAATGGAGGAAGGCATGACTAAGACCGCCACGATTACTGTGCGCCTTGATCCCAACGTAAAAGCCGACGTTCAGGCTGTTCTCAACAGGTTAGGCCTGACCACCACCCAGGCCGTCAACCTGTTCTTCACGCAGGTCAGTTTGAATAAGGGTTTGCCATTCGATGTGCACATTCCCAACGAGGAAACGGCAAAGGCCATCGAAGATGGGCTAGCCGGGCGCAACCTGCACACGGCGACGAACGTTGACGATCTGTTTGCGCAACTGGAAGCATAGATGCTCACACCCCGCTACGCCGCGTCGTTCAAGAAGGATTATAAAAGGTTGCAAAAGCGCGGCTATGACATGGAGAAATTGCGCCGTGTTATGAAATGCCTTATAAGCGGTGAGCCGCTCGAAGAGCGGTTAAAAGATCATCCCTTGCGCGGCAAGTATGCAGGAGCGCGTGACTGTCACATCGAGCCGGACTGGGTACTGATCTATGCAATTGTAGATGATGAGCTCCGCCTGCTACGCACAGGCACCCACACCGATCTCTTCAAATAGCAAGGTAGGTATCATGCAAGACCTGTTAGAGCGTTTGCAAACTGCGGGGGACATATTACGCCAGCTAATGGTGCGTCTTTGACTTGGCGTCAAAGGAATCTCAGCTCGCGCTATTTGAAAAAGAAATAGAAGCATCTGATTTTTGGGACGATCCCTCCCATGCACAGCAAGTCATGAAGCGTGCATCAGCTTTGCGCGAGGAAATTGCCGATTGGCGCGGCTTTGAGCGCAAAATATCCGACGCTTCTGAGCTGGCTGGCATGGCGGATGAATCCTTGCGCGCGGATCTCGAAAGCGAGCTTGCGGTTATCGAAGCGGAATTGGACAAGCGCTCCTTCGCGGCCATGCTCTCCGGCCCTCACGACGCCGAGGACGCCTTGCTTGCCATTCACGCCGGCGCGGGCGGCACCGACTCGCAAGATTGGACCGCGATGCTCATGCGCATGTACTTGCGTTGGGCCGAGCGCAACGGCTATGAAACTGAAATCTGGGATATGACTGAAGGCGAAGAAGCGGGTGTAAAAAGCGTCACCATTGCCGTCACTGGCCGTTATGCCTTTGGCTACCTGCGTGCGGAGAAGGGCGTCCACCGCCTGGTGCGCCTGTCGCCTTTCGACTCCGCCCGTCGCCGCCACACATCCTTCGCCCTGGTGGAGATACTGCCTCAGGCGGCGATGGACGGCCCCGACGAGGTGCATCTTGACCCGGCGGATTTGAAAATTGACGTCTACCGTTCATCCAGCGCGGGCGGACAGAATGTCCAAAAGAACGCCACTGCCATCCGCATCACCCACCTCCCGACCAGCCTTGTCGTCACTTGCCAGAACGAGCGTTCCCAAACGCAGAACCGCGAGAACGCCATGCGCGTCCTGCGCTCGCGTTTGTTGGAGATAAAGACTGCCGAAAAGGAAGAAGAGATCGCTGTCCTACGAGGTGAATACACCAAGGCCGAATGGGGCAGCCAGATCCGCTCGTATGTGTTGCATCCGTACCAGATGGTGAAAGACCACCGCACGGAACATGAGACTGGCAACACCCAGGCCGTGCTGGATGGCGACCTGAATGCCTTCATGGAGGCTTATCTGCGGCAATCGGGATAGGACGCGGATTTTTGAGCTGTCAACCCAAAGTAGAAATGTCACCTGATTTCCAAAGTAGAAATGTCCCCGCC
>CAZTZE010000083.1:0-7258 GCA_964618215.1 uncultured Chloroflexus sp. | reverse complement strand
GCGATTTTATGCAGCATCATTTGCAGCACGCCGCCACCGACTGCACCACCACCTTTTCCTGCTCAATAATTTTTCTGAACGACGGCTGGGTTGTCGCCCAATCCACCACATCCACTTTCCACGGCAAAGCGGATGCCGAAAAATCATCCGACAGGTTCGCGCTGGTTTTCAAGGGCAGCGGCTGGTCGGTGATGACGGCCAGATCGAGATCGGAATAGGGTTTGGCTGTCCATTTGGCGCGCGAGCCAAATGCCCAGACTTCATACTGCGGCACGTGCCTCTGCAAAATATCCCGCACAATTTCCCAGTGATCCAGACGAATATCAATGCGCGGCGGCTCAGCCATTTCGCCCTTCCAGGCGCGCCAGCAAATCTTGGGCATCGCCGATAAAAACAAGTGTGCCTTGATAAACCTGTTGCGCTTTTTCGTGATCGTAAGTGTGCGCGGTGATATTGCGCATCTTGCGATAAGTGAACCAGGCATCGACATCGGCAATCAGCCCTTTTTCGGCAGCGGTACGCAACAAATCGCGAAAGTCGCCGAAGTCCACCTCGCTCGGGCTTGCCGCGCCCTTTTCCAGTTCACGGCGAAGCATCTTGATGCACTGTTCGTACACAAACTCGAAATTCTGAATCACTCCCGCAATTAGCGTGTTTTGGACCGCGCAGGATTGGCGGCCGAACCAATCCTGATCGCTCACCACCGCCAAACTCTGCAAAAGCGACTCGATGGCATCGCGCAAGCTACTCAGGTCCAGCTTTTCCGTCATTGCCATCCTTCAATCAGCCTGCAACAGGTTCTCGCCATGGAAAATCTCAGATGGGTCGATGCGGATTGCAGATTTTCACATTCTTCAACAAGTAAAAGAATCTTGTCAGGATGGGTCACAGCAGCACTCCTTCTCTGGCTGCAATTCGTGCAAAGGGTTTGGAAAGATCGGGGTATACAACGAGATCAATCTTCTGCTCTCCCAGTTTGCGATGAAGGTCTGCAAGGATATCAAGCCGATCCCACAAGCCAATCTCCCTGGAAAGCACCAGGAGGTCGAGATCGCCGCCACGCGCGCTATCGTCAACGCGAGAACCAAACAGGTAGATGGTCGCTGCTGGATCGCGTCCTGCGATAGATCGGGTAATTTCGGTGCGTTCTTCTTGTGTGAGGCGCATGGTTATCGATCAGTTAAGCACAATGACCTGGACGTGAGCGGGTGGTCAGGCGGCGCATGAGGGCGGAGCCGACGAGGCCGCGGTGACCGGCGATGTTGATTTTGGCGTCGGGGTTCAAGGGGCAAGGCTCAAGGTTCATGTTTCAAGGTGCGAAAGTCGGCGCTGGCGGGATGAAATGCCCCGCATGGGGTACGGCACGCTTACGGAGCAAGCGTGCGTATTACACGCTGCATGAGACTGGCGTAATCAGGCAGTCGCACAACGATGGCCTTGAATTCTTCTGGATCATAGATATGGCTTAGCTTGTTGCGGTCATCCACCGCGGCAATGAGTCGCAGGTAATCATCTTCTACAAGATGGCCGGCCAGATACCAGGCTTTGATCACTTTTTTTGGCGATGTTTCGTCAATACCTTCTATCTCATTAAGTGCGCTTTTAATGGCCTTCCAGCACAACTCAAGGGTGTATTCGAACTTTTGGGCCTGACCGTTCTGCAAACCGTCGATCAGCCGGGGGTCGAGTTGCGTCGCGAGCGTGGCCAGATCGGTGTGCGCCAGATATGCAAAGCTCTCCAGCGCATCTGAAAAGGCTTGATATCTCACATCCATGGCTTTGCCTCCGCTCTTACTATCTCGCCAAACCGGCCACGCAATTTGGGGGTGGTGACGATATCGACTTTAAAAGGGACAAACGATTCTTCGATATCTTCGGTGACGCTGACCAAGACCGCATCAGGGATGTCGGCATCGATCCATAGGTCAAAGTCCGAATTCCAACGCTCTGTTTGCCGGGCGCGCGAGCCAAACAGAAACACGGCCGGATGCCCTGACAAGTGTTTTTGCAAGATGCCACGGATATATTGCTCCGAGGCTTTGAGAAGTTCTGATTGGGTCATGTGTTTCCCCTCTCCAGTTTTTACTCGTGATAGTCCATGGCTTTGTAGCCAGCTGCAACGAGTGCTGTCATGGCTCTTTGGCAGCCTTCCGTAGCCGACTTCAACTGCGCCGGGTTTGTTGATCATGCAGTCTCAAGCACACAACCGTCATGCAGCTTTGATCATCGTGCCACATGCGCACGATGATCCCGAAAAATACAGAGAGAATGGGCATGCTAGTTATTTACTCGTGATAATCCATGGCCTTGTAGCCATGTTTCTTGATGAGTTCGTCGCGTTCGGCGGCTTTCAGGTCTTCCCTGACCATTTCGGCGACGAGTTCGTCGAAGCTGATCTTCGGGGTCCAGCCGAGTTTCTCCTTGGCCTTGGTGGGGTCGCCGAGCAGGGTTTCGACTTCGGTGGGGCGGAAATATCTGGGATCGACGGCGACGATTAACTGCCCACCCTCTCCCCGGCCCTCTCCCCTCAAGGGAGAGGGGGAAACCCAATAGCCTTTCTCTTCGACGCCCGCGCCTTCCCAACGGATTTGCATGCCGAGTTCGGTGGCGGCGGCATTGACGAAGTCGCGCACGCTGTATTGCACGCCGGTGGCGATGACGAAGTCTTCGGGTTTTTCCTGCTGCAGCATCAGCCACTGCATTTCGACGTAGTCTTTGGCGTGGCCCCAGTCGCGGCGGGCCGACATGTTGCCCAGGTAGAGGCAGTCTTGCAGGCCGAGCTTGATGCGGGCGAGTGCTCTCGTGATCTTGCGGGTGACGAAGGTTTCGCCGCGCACCGGGCTTTCGTGGTTGAAGAGGATGCCGTTGCAGGCGTAGATGCCATAGGCTTCGCGGTAGTTGACGACGATCCAGTAACCGTAGAGTTTGGCCACGGCGTAGGGGCTGCGCGGGTAGAAGGGGGTGGTTTCTTTCTGGGGGGTTTCCTGCACCAGTCCGTAGAGTTCGCTGGTGCTGGCCTGGTAGAAGCGGGTTTTCTTTTCGAGGCCGAGGATGCGGATGGCTTCGAGGACGCGCAGCACGCCGAGGGCGTCGGAGTTGGCGGTGTATTCGGGTTCTTCGAAGCTGACGGCGACGTGGCTTTGGGCGGCGAGGTTGTAGATTTCGTCGGGCTGGATTTGCTGGATGATGCGGATCAGCGATGACGAGTCGGTCATGTCGCCGTGGTGGAGGAAGAAGCGGACACCTTTCTCGTGGCGATCCTGATACAGGTGGTCGATGCGGTCGGTGTTGAAGAGACTGGTGCGGCGCTTGAGGCCGTGAACTTCGTAGCCCTTGTTCAGCAGGAATTCGGCGAGGTAGGCGCCGTCCTGGCCGGTGATGCCGGTGATGAGGGCTTTTTTTCTGGTTGATTCGGTCATGCTTTCATACTCGCTCGTTCAGGTTTGTATCGGGACGATTTTGCCCGCTGCGGCCCACTTCGGTCTTGAGCAACTCGATTTCTTTTTTCAAACTCGCGTATTCGGCCAGCTTGCGTTTGAGGAAGCCCGCTGTCAGCACGGTTTTTTTGCTGATGCCTTCCGGCGTCAGGTAGTAGGCATAGGCGGCCTTGTTCTGGCTGTTGCGAAAATTCTGGATCTTGATCAATCCCCGCTCCAGCAAGGCCTTCAGGCAGTAATTCGTCTTGCCCAGACTCACACCCAGCGCTTCGGCCAGTTCGCGCTGGCTCAATTGCGGATTGGCTTCGAGCAGACGCAATACCCGGAGGTGGGTTTCTTCGGATTGGGTCGGTGACAACTGGGTCTGAGGCAATTATTCCCGCCTTGCGTTCAATGATTGAACGCAAGTATGCCATGAGGAAGGCATTTGGGGAAGGGCGGGGTTTTAGCCGTGGGCCTGAAGCTTGCGCATGAGGGCGGAGCCAACGAGGCCGCGGTGACCGGCGATGTAGATTTTGGCGTCGGGAGTCAAGGGGCAAGTCTCAAGGTTCAAGGTGCCAAAGTCGGCGTGACCGAAGGGAATCCCCGTGGGACTGGCGGGATGAAATGCCCCGCATGGGGTACGGCGATCAGCTCACCGACCAAGCAAGCGAACCCATCCGGCCCATCTCGACAACATAGGGATGGGCATCGACGGGCTTGATCAGTTGGCGGAGTTTTTGTTGAACATCTGCCGGGTTGATAGCTCGTGGGTGCAATTTTGAGTGTTTGGCGGGCTGTTCCAGGTGCAGGATGACGCGATAGCGTCGGGTCTTTAGCAGTTCATGGGCCAAGCCTTTTTCCGCCGGATCGGCAGCGTTGATCCGGGCGGGCGGTAGCGCGGCCAAGGTATCGAAAACCTTGTGCGCTACCTCTTCGCCTAGCCCTGATGGTTTGGTACGCGGATTATTTCGATAGTCTTTGACCTCTATGAGCCAACCGGTTTTTTGCGGGTCAAGTGCCACGAGATCGAGTGCTTTGATGCCGCTACGCATGCGGGAGAACTGGTTACGGTAGAACGCCCATTCGTCGTATTTGCTCGCTTGCCAGCCCGCCGGAAAATCGAAGTTCAGGCCATCCACGTTGATGTTTGCCATGTCAGACTCCGTCTGTCAGGTAGCGGTCGGATTGCGCCAACTCCTCATCAAGCGCCGCAATGTCGCCGATGTCATCGATCGTTGTACCCTGGCTCACGAATACGCCGTTGTCCGACTGGTGCAAGCCGAAAAACCTGGCCTCACAATCGCGGTGGGCCGGGGTTGCCAGAAGTATTTCCAGTTCTCGCAAGAGAAATAAACTGTGCGTGGCGATGAATACCTGGATTCCGCCGCTACTCAGGGCAAGAATGGTTTTCGCCAGGTGCTTGATCAGACGCGGGTTGAGGTTGGCTTCGGGCTCATCCCAGAACAAGCACCCTTTATCCAGCAGGGTGCCGGTGGCGATCAATCGGGAAAGCATCCCCAGCTTGCGCAAGCCTTCGGCAACCAATGGCATTTCCATTCGGCCGCTGGCGTTGTTGAGATAGAAGCGCCCGTTTCTATCGAGATCAATACTGCCTTGCATCGCCTCTTCCAGTGGCTGCAACAACTCCCGGATACGCTTCTCCTTGGGGCCTTTTTGCAATGGGGCGCCGAGCAGCAAACAGGTATCACGCCAGGTTTCCTCAAATTCCAGATAGTGGCCTTCATAAACCGCCACGAAATTGGGGAAGATCGTCATCAGTTCCCGGGTTGGCAGATAAGCGGGGGCTGCGTCGAACCATTTTCCAGGCAGCGTCTCGATACCTACTTCGGCCTTGCTGTTGGTGGCAAAACCGAAAGCTATGTTCAGTTCAGGCTGAAAGCAATCCACCTGAATATCGCAACGCTCGCGCCCCTGCTTGCGCCTTGCCAGGCGACCCAAGGTCTCTGGCCTGAAGACATTCACCAGCTTGTCGGCCAGGCGGCTTTGCAGCAGGACTTTGGTGGGCACGGTTGCATTCGGCTTACGTCCTTCTTCCCAACTGCTTGCCAGAACGCAATAGGCTATTTTCAACAAATGCGTCTTACCCGCGCCATTTTCGCCCACGATCACGTTCAGGTTGCGCCCAAGAATGAGATCGGCGTCAGGGAATACCGTCAGATTTTTGATGTGCATTCTTTTCAGCATGTCAGTCTCCTCGGGGGCATTCCGTTGTGGCGATTTTCATTGGGGTGCGGCTCGCAATTCGGGGATCGTGGTGACAAAACGTCCGCCCCAAGCTTTGATGCGTGCTTATTCGTGTGCGATCAGATTGCGCAATTCTCGGATGCGCACAAGCACATCGGCGCGATTGACCCAACCACGCTTTTCCGCACGGTAGATACGATCCAGGATGGGTCACAGCAGCACTCCTTCTCTGGCTGCAATTCGTGCAAAGGGTTTGGAAAGATCGGGGTATACAACGAGATCAATCTTCTGCTCTCCCAGTTTGCGATGAAGGTCTGCAAGGATATCAAGCCGATCCCACAAGCCAATCTCCCTGGAAAGCACCAGGAGGTCGAGATCGCCGCCACGCGCGCTATCGTCAACGCGAGAACCAAACAGGTAGATGGTCGCTGCTGGATCGCGTCCTGCGATGGTTCGTGTGATTTCAGTACGTTCGTCTTGTGTGAGGCGCATGGTTATCGATCGGTTAAGGAAATCTCTCCAAGGAAATCATCCTCGCTGTTTTCCAGCAGATTCGCGCCGCCTGTCCGCATGGCCTTCAGCAGAAAATGGGCACGCGGAACGCCGAGCCAGTTCGCGGCCATGCCCGACGACAGGCGACCTTCACGAAACAACGCCACCGCTGTTTCTTCTTTGACCAGGTCGGCAAATTGATTCGCATCCAGATGCAATCCCAGCAGGATTTCCTGCGGGCAGGTTATTTCAATGGTGTTTTGCATGGCCTGAGTCCTCTAGAAAACCCGCGTATTCTTTGCAATCATGGGGTGGCCCTATCCCGATCCGACAGGACATCGACATCCAGCGGCCATTTTATTGCCAATCCGGGATCCAGCGCATTCAATCCGTCCTCGGCAGACGCATGGTAGGCGGCGGTATGGAAATACAGCATTTCACAGTCGTCAGCAAGGGTTTGAAACCCGTGGGCAAAGCCTTCCGGGATAACGAGGGTTTTATGATTTTCGGCGCTGAGCACTTCGGCGTGCCAGCGCAAAAAGGTGGGCGAATTATCGCGCAGGTCAACGGCGACATCAAAGACTTCGCCGCGCAGGCAGGTTCCGTCCTTCTGGGTCATGCTGAGTCGCCGGTTGGGTGGTAGCCGCCCGTTTTTGGGGTGCCTTGGAATTCTATGCGTCCCTGGTTCTTGAGCTGCCTGATCCAGCGTTCGAGCGTCCGTTGCGACTTGCCTGCAACTGCAACCATCTGCCTGGTATTGATCCCCGGCCGCCGCTTGATCAGTTCGAGCAAGTGGATGGGGTTTTCGAATACTCCGCCATTTACTCCGCCATTTACTCCGCCATTTACTCCGCCATTTACTCCGCCACTTAGGGCTTCAGGGCGGGGTTTGAAAAATATTCGGAAACCGCCTTGGGCGTTTTCAAACGCGGGCGCTGGCAAGCCTGCCGCGTTGGTGTAGCCCTTGGCCTGCAGGTTGCGCATGAGGGCGGAGCCGACGAGGCCGCGGTGGCCGGCGATGTAGATTTTGGCGTCAGGGTTCATTTTTTGTTCAGGCGACTCTTGCCCGGCGACGGCAAATAATTCTCACTGAGCCGCCCCCGATTTTTCTGGACACGAATTTGGGGTTAAATCGTGTCTGA
>CAZTZE010000082.1:0-7473 GCA_964618215.1 uncultured Chloroflexus sp. | reverse complement strand
AGTTCGACCTGGAATGGGCCGATCTGGATCATTTCCCCGGCTTGCACGGTGTGCAGGTCGGCCTTTTTGGCGAAGCCGTTGCGCGCCAATTTGACCTCGATCAGGCCACGCGTCAGTGGCGTGGCGTAGACCGGCGCCGAGACCAGGCCGAGCAGGTGGGGGATTGCTCCAATATGGTCTTCGTGCCCATGCGTGATGATGATCCCGCGCACACGTTCAGCCTTATCCAGCAGATATTCAAAGTCGGGGATGATGTAGTCAATCCCCAGCATATCGTTGTCGGGGAACATCATGCCGGCGTCTACGATCAGGATGTCGTTTTCATATTCGTAGGCCATCATGTTCTTGCCCACTTCGCCCAGTCCCCCGATGGGAATAATTCTTAATTTTCCGGTGTTACTCATTATTACTTGTTTTTCCTCTTTCAAAATAGATTAACCGCCTGAGGCGGGTGATGTCAGGATATACAAAAACACCCCTGCGGAGTTTTCCTGCCGGGGGTTTTCACATACCACGAGCACTTTTTCTCACACACAACTGTCGCTGTCTTTCGACAGGGACAATGAAGGTCAATTTCAACGAGCGTCAGTATAGCAGGAGAAGGGTAATTTGTCAAATTTAGTATACTGACTCGCCCCCCACAAAAATTGACATCTCTGGTCAACTAAAGTAAACTACTCGCATGGACATAGACCTCGAACTCTACCGCCGCGAAGTGCACATCTCCTCCCAGCCGCTGGTGCGCCTTTCGGCGATTGATATTTCACCCGATCACCCCCAACGGACGCTGGTCTTTCTGCATGGTTTTGGGGGACGGGCAAACCAGTGGGTCTATCAGTTGCAAAAGTTCTCGCTGGAAAACCGAGTCATTGCCCTCGATCTGCGCGGACACGGGCAGTCCGACAAGCCGCCCAGTAAATACAACATGGCGCAGATCCTCGACGACCTGCGTGTGGCGCTCAACGTCTTGGGGGTGAATGACAAAGTCGTCTTGTTGGGGCATTCCTTCGGGGGGTCGGTGGCCGCAGAATTTGCCGCCAAATGGCCGGAACGGGTGGAGCGCCTGATCCTGATCGCCACGGCCGCCACGTATAAATTAAACCCTTTTTACCGCTTTCTTCTGCATCTGCCGCTCTGGTTCCTGAAATTTGTCGAGCCTTTCACCCGCGCCTGGCTTTCCGCTCCGGCGCATGTTATGAAACCCTGGTACTGGAATACGTTGACGAAATGGAAAGGCTGGGAAGTTTTCCATTCTCTGAGCGTCCCCACGCTGGTCATCCGCGGCCACCGCGACCTGGTCTTCGAACGCCCGATGTTCGAGGAGGTGACGCGCGCCATCCCCGGCGCTGAGGAGTCGGATATCAGCACCTCCGGTCACATGGTCATGCTCGAACGCCGCGAAGCCGTCAACCGCGCCATCGAGCGTTTCCTGGCCGGCGAGACACAGAAATCCTGGCGCGAAGATGCGCAGACTCCAAGCGGGCAGGGCCGGGAGGCGCTGCGCCGCGAGCGTCCCTGGCTGGCGCATTACGAGGCGGGTGTGCCATACACCATCGGCATCCCGCGCGTGCCGCTTCATCACCTGCTGCGTTCGGCGGTGCGCCGCTTCCCACGCAATACGGCGATTGTCTTCGAAGGCAGCCGCATGACCTACCGGCGCTTGAACCAGGAGGTCAATCGCTTTGCCAATGCCCTGCTCGGCCTGGGGCTGGACAAAGGCGCACGCGTAGTGCTGCTGTTGCCCAATGTCCCGCAAATGGTGGTCGGTTTTTATGGCACGCTCAAGACCGGCGCGGTGGCGGTCTTCATCCCACCCATGACCGACCCGGAGGAACTCGTCCGCCAGGTGCGCGATAGCGAGGCCAGTGTGCTGGTCACGCTGACCGCCTGGGCTGGCCTGGCGCAGCAGGTGCAGACCAAAACCGATCTGCCTCATATCGTCTTGACCGACGGCGCGGATTATTTCTCTCTTCCCAAGCGGACGATCTCGCGCTGGCGCAACCGCGGCCTGACCGTCCCGGGCGCGATCCGTTACCGCCGCTGGTTGGCCGGTCAGGACCGGCATTCGCCTGCGCTCGCTGTCTCGCCGGATGACCTGGCTGTCATCCAATATACCGGCGGCACGACCGCGGATGCGAAGGGCGTCATGTTGACTCATCGCAATCTGGTGGCAAACACGCTGCAAACGCGCCAATGGATGCCGAATGCCCGTGAAGGGAACGAGCGCGCCCTTTCGGTTCTGCCGTTCTCGCACATTTATGGCCTGACGACTGCGCTCAACGTGCCGGTTGCCTTTGGCGCCATGCTGGTTCTCAAAGCGCAATTCCAGGTACTGGACGTGCTGAAGACCGTCAAGCGTTATCGCCCGACAATCTTCCCCGGTGTGCCGAATATGTATGTCGCCATTAACAACTTCCGCGGCGTGCGGAAATACGGCATCGGCTCGATCAAAGCCTGCATCAGCGGCTCTGCGCCGCTGCCGGTGGAGGTGCAGGAGGCTTTCGAAAAACTGACCCGCGGCCGGCTGGTGGAAGGTTACGGCCTGACCGAGGCTTCGCCGGTCACCCACGCCAACCCGCTGGACGGGATGCGCAAGATGGGCAGCATCGGCATCCCGCTCCCCTCCACCGAAGCCTGTGTTGTCGACCTGGTGCGGGGTCGCAAGGAAGTGTCGGTCGGGCAGATCGGCGAGTTGGCGGTGCGCGGCCCGCAAGTGATGCTCGGCTATTGGAAAAACCCCGAAGCCACCGCCCGTTGCCTGACCGGCGACGGCTGGCTGTTGACCGGCGACGTGGCGCAGATGGATGCGGATGGTTACTTCCGCATCATCGCCCGCAAGGCCGAGATGTGGTATCCAACCAAACCCGGCAAACCAGCCTTCCCGCGGGATGTGGAAGAGGTGCTCTACGAAGTGCCGCAGGTCAAGGAAGCCGCCGTGGTCGCCATTGCCGGACAGCCAATCGCCTTCGTCATTGCCCAACGTGAGCGCCCGACCGCCGAATCGTTGATCGCATATTGTCAGCGCCGCCTGCCGAAAGAACTGGTGCCGCGCCTGGTCATCTTCTCCGACGATTTCCCGCGCACTTTCATCGGCAAAGTGCTGCGCCGCGAGTTAGCCAAACGCTATGAGCAGTCCCGCACAGGTTAAAGAGCGGCTCATTGGGAATCGGCGTGGTGTGCCACCAGATGTAGGTCGGATTGCCCCTACGGGATGCTTCGCGACCAATCCGACTTACGCCACGCACTTTATATGGCGGTCTATCACGGCAAATCCCAGAGAGCCTAAAGAGCTTAACCGCAGGGAATCTAATGATATCTCTGCGGACTCCGCGCTCTCTGCGGTGAATTACATTCGTGAGGGAAAAGGCGCGCCGGCGCTTATGATCCATGGGCTGGCCGCCTCGCTGCATGACTGGGATTTTCTGCTGCCTGAGCTGACCGCGGCCGGATATGAGGCCTGTGCGCTCGACCTGCTCGGTCATGGCGAAAGCGCCAAACCATCCCGCCTGGAAGCCTACACTGCCCAGGGCGTCTACGATCACCTGGCGGGGTGGATTGACTCGCTGGATCTGTCCGCACCGTTGATCCTGATCGGTCACTCACTGGGCGGTTACCTGGCCCTGCTTTACGCTTTGCGTTTCCCCGAGCGCGTGCGCGCTCTGATTCTCGTCAATCCATTTTACAGCGTGCGCCAGTTGTCGCCCATTCTGCAACTGGTCTTCAAGCGTCCCTTACTCAACACCTCCATCATCGAACGCACACCCTACTGGTTGTTCCGCATCGTCATTGATGTGACCAGCCTGCACTTTGGCAGCGGGGAGGATGGCATACACACATTGCCCGAATCCGTGCGGATACAGACCACGCTGGATTACAAGCGCGCGGCTGCGGGCATTTACAACATCCCGCGCACGCTGCGTGATCTGACCCCTGACCTGCCGCGCGTGAGGATGCCGACGCTCGTCCTCTGGGGCGAACGCGACCAGTCTCTCGCTCCCGGCTCATTTTCCGAACTGGTGCGCGCCTTACCCAATGCACGCGGCAAAGCCATTCCAGTTTGCGGGCACGTACCGCACCAGTGTCACGCCGCGCAGTTCAACCGGCTGGTGATGGAATTCTTGAACGGGTTGTAATAAATAGCCTTCCGTCGGCAGTAATTCCTGGGATGACCGGGGGTCATTAAAAAGATTAACCCGCTGATAGATTATTACTCTTGAAAAACTATCACAATCGCGAAGATTTTGTAGCGCGATATTCATATCGCCCTTTAGTTGCGGAATGAATTCCGCGTTACGGGACAACCATCAAAAAAGCATAAGCGCCAAGACTTTGATATTGAGAAGCATCTAATCTATAGAACATGGAAATCGCCCAACTCATCGAACGCTGCCGACAAGGAGATGCCCTGGCCGTGGAGTCGGTCGTCCGCGACTACGAACAAGCCGTTTTCCGACTGGCCTTCTCCATCCTGGATGACGCCGACGAGGCCGCCGAAGCCGCGCAGGACGCCTTCCTGTCCGCTTTCGATGCGCTGGCAGATTATCGCGGAGAGGCATCCTTCTCCACCTGGCTGTATTCCATTACAGTCAATACTTGCCGGATGCGCCTGCGTAAGCGGCGTTCCCATCTACGCCTGATTGAAAGACTCGGCGCGCTTCTCTGGCAGGAAAGAGCGCAGTCCAATCTGCCCGAGGAGAAGCTGATCCAGGACGAGACGGACGATTTTCTGTGGGATGCCGTCCGCGCTTTGGATGAGAAACATCGGACGCCGCTCATCCTGCGTTACTATTACAATTTGCCGGCGCGGGAGATCGCCCGCATTCTCCAGACGAAGGAAGGCACAATCCACTCCCGCCTGCACGAAGCGCGTGAGCGCCTGAGAAACCGATTGACCAAGAGAGAGATTATGAGCCACTCGACACATAATCTGGCGCAAAATTTCCTGCATAAATCTCTGGATGGTTTGCTGACCCAGTCAGAACACGCCTGGCTGGATGCGCACCTTTCCGCTTGCGCCTCCTGCCGCGCCGAATCTGAACAACTTGCCCTGTTTCAGACTGCGCTGGTTCGCGCGGTGCGCGTTCATCTGTCTCAGCTCCACAGCCCGCCCGCAACGGCGCGGGCTGTCAAAGAACGATTCAGGAGGATGGAAATGAAAAAACGCGTCGGAAATCTTGTTTTTGCCCTGAGCGGGATTGCCGTGGTCCTGCTGGCGGTGATTGTCATTGGACGTTGGCGGAGTTCTTCCCTGCCTCCAGTCTCCAGCAACGCGGATGGAAATGGCCGCATCGCGCTGACTTCGGAGCGCGACGGCAATATGGAAATCTACCTGATGAATCCGGACGGCAGTGATCTCGTCAATCTCACCAATCACACCGCGCAGGATGCTGGTCCAACCTGGTCGCCGGACGGAAAAAAAATTGCCTTTCTCTCCGACCGCGCAGGCAAATATAATTTTGATATCTATGTCATGAATGCCAACGGCTCTGCTGTGACGCGGCTGACAGACGACGACGAGGCAATCGGTTTCGGCATGAGACCGGTGACATATGAACGCATTATGTTCGGTTTCAGCGGGCCGCTCTCCTGGTCGCCGGACGGCAGGTATATCCTTACCTCACGCCTGGTCGTCAACCCGGCCAATCAGGAAACCGGCAGCCACCTCGCCATCATCAAAGCCGATGGTTCCGGGATGTCCATTCTGACGCCGGTGGATTACTTCAAAAACGACTTTAATCCGGTCTGGTCGCCAAACGGCGATTGGATCGCTTTTTCCCGTTATATGTATGGTACAACCCGCATCATGGCAATCAAACCCGACGGAACTGGCGAAACCGCTCTCACATACGGCTACGAACATGCGGGCAACTTCGCCTGGACGCCGGATGCCGGATGGAAAAAATATCGCTTATTTTATGATTTCTCCACAATGTCTGCTGAAGTCAGGCACAGAGTTCTTAACCGATTGCCAGTCCCATAAAATTCGGCTGGTCAATGTGAACAGCGCGGCGACCGAAGATCTGTTTCAATTTGGGTCTGGCAGTGTATACGGTCTCAATATGGCTTGGTCGCCAGATGGGATGACCCTGGTTGTCGTGGCTGTGGAATATGGAGAGGGGGATTCGGAGCGCGGAACATCACTCTACTTAATCAGCGTAGATGGAAAGTTATTGTTTTCGCTCCCGATTTCCGTTTTTACGAACGAAGATTCCTACCCCGGTTGGTCTCCGGAGGGCAGACGCCTTGTATTTTCAGCGTGGAATGAGCAAAACAAAGAAATCTATCTGTTGGACGCGGCGCAATGTCAAACCGGCGGCGGCTGCGATATTGTCCCGCTCGCGCCCCACTCAGCCTTCGACTCTGACCCTCAATGGCGGCCGTAAATCGCAAACCTCACTGGACAATAAAGTTCTAGTTCTTTGGGAATCTCCGTGATTAAGACCTTTGGGACACGGATTACACCCTGACCAGCAGGCGGTGCAGGCGGATAATCACGGAATTTTAGGGATTTTCCCGCCGAAGGCCTACTCGGTGAAAATCCGATTAGTCCGTGCAATCCGTGTCGAAGGCCTACTCGGTAAAGAATCACGCCAATTCCCGCGGGGGAAATTTTAAGGAAAATCACTCGATACTCCCCTTGTAATGATTTCGCAAGTATGTTAAAATTACTCTGTTTCCCCATATGTAGGGGGTTTTGGTGTTAAAAGCACCATATATGGCGGCTACAATTGTTCTATTTATCACCGAGTAGGCCTTCGGCGGAGAGATAACCTATGCGTTGCCCATATTGCCAGCACAGTGATTCGAAAGTCATTGATACGACTCACGATAGTCACGGCGGTATTCGTCGTCGCAGGGAATGTAAGCGTTGCAAAGCACGCTTCAGCAGCTTCGAGCGCCCGATTCTGGCGACGCCGCTGATCATCAAGCAGGACGGGATGCGCGAGGAATTCAACCCCGACAAGCTCGAGCGCGGTATCCGCATCGCCTGCGCAAAACGCCCGGTTTCGGCGGAGGATATCGAGCGGCTGGTTGGTCAGGTGGAGTCCGATCTGCAAAAACTGGGGAAAGCAGAGGTCTCCTCGCGCGTTGTCGGCGACCTGACCATCAACGGCCTGAAGGAGCTTGACCATATCGCCTACATCCGCTATGCGATTGTCTATCTGCGGTTGCACGACCTGCACGCACTGAGAAATGAGATAGACCGGCTGTTAGAAGGCAAATAGTACTTGCGTAGTGGCAGCTTCAGCAATTTATAAAGCTGGGATTGTCGCTACGATAAATTTTTAAAATTGGCGCGTAGTGGCGACTTTAGTCGCTTTTTTATCGAACGGCTGACCCTAAAGGGTGCTTCGCGAAGCCGTCACTACAGATTCTATTTGAGGAGCATATTGTAATGGTATCCCAGACTGTGCCATCCAAAGTGGTTGCGCCGTTGGCAACCAAAGTGGTTGCGCCGTTGGCAACCAAAGT
>CAZTZE010000081.1:0-7505 GCA_964618215.1 uncultured Chloroflexus sp. | reverse complement strand
TTTCTTTTGAGGCAACGTTACCACCAAAGTTACTTTTTATTTTGAGGCATAACGCGGAGTCTGTCGGAATCACCGTGACCCAACTTCCTTTTTGGCTGCAAAACGTAGAACAAATTGCCAATTAGTCTCACATCTGCCAGCACATCACCGCGCCAATGAGATAAACACATCCTCCAGCGTCGGCTCGCCGCGGGCGAGGCGGGTGGGTTTCAGCCCGGCGGATGTCAGCGCGGCGCGGAGTTGTTTTTCTGTCATCCCGCGCTCGACAATGATGCGCAGATGATCTCCCGCCAGTCCAACCCGGAATACACCTTCGCACCTGCCGCAGGCCTCCAGCCCTTCCTGCAACAGCCCGGCAGAAACCTCCCACACGTCGCCGGGGATGACCTGCGCCTTGAGATTGGCGGGCGTATCCATGGCCAGCAGTTTGCCATCCCGCATCATGCCAATCCTGGCGCAGTACTCGGCCTCGTCCATGTAATGCGTGGTGACGAAAACGGTCACGCCCTGGGCGGCCAGTTCGTAGATCAAATCCCAGAAGACGCGCCGGGCAGATGGGTCCACGCCGGAGGTGGGTTCGTCGAGAAATAAAAGTTTGGGATGGTGGACCAGGGCGATGCCGAGCGCCAGGCGTTGACGCCAGCCGGCCGAGAGCGCACGCGCCAGGTCGGACCTGTGACCGGCCAGCCCGACCAGGGCGAGCGTTGCCTCGATCCGGGCTTTTTCGCGGATACCGTAGACGCCGCCGTAAAAGGTCAGGTTTTCCCAAACGGTCAGATCATCGTATAAGGCAAACTTTTGCGACATATAACCCGCGCGGGCGCGCACTTCTTCTGATTGGCGGAAAGCGTCATAGCCAAGCACGCTGGCTTTGCCATCGCTGGGCTTGAGTAGTCCGAGCAGCATACGGATGGTGGTGGTCTTGCCGCAGCCATTCGGGCCGAGGTAGCCGACGATTTCGCCCTGCCTCACTTCAAACGAGACGTGGTCAACGGCGACGAAGTCGCCAAAGCGGCGGGTCAGATTTTGGGCAGAAATGACAGGATCAGGCATAAACAATTCCTGTTTCATCGCAGAGATCGCAGAGGGCGCGGAGAAAGATATTACTTTTCTGCGGCTAATTCTTGTTCCGATAACGAAATGAATACGTCTTCCAGCGTCGGGGGGATGGGACGCGCCTCGGTCAGCGAACCGGCGCGGGCGGGGATGGCGTCCCGCAAACGCGCGATAACGGATTCGGCCTGGGAGGCGGTCACGCGCAGGTGGAGTTTGTCGCCAAAAGCCTGGACATTTTCCACATCTTTATCTTCGGCGGCGATTTTTTTTAATAACGGGAGCGACGTGCCGCGCAGTTCAAGGATGCGGCCGTTGAGCGTGGCGCGCAACTCGGAAGGCGTGCCTTCGGCGATCAGGTGGCCGACGCGCATGAAGCCGACGCGGTTGCAGCGGGCGGCTTCGTCCATGTAGGGGGTGGTCAGGAGGACGGCGACCCCCCTCCGGCTCCCCCCAGTTTCTCCGAAAATGGGGGGAGAGTCAGAGAGGGGTGCAGACACCAGCCGAATCAATAACTGCCAGAAATCCTGGCGGGTGACGGGGTCTACGCCGGTGGTGGGCTCGTCGAGCAGCAGGACGCGCGGGCGGGTGACGAGAGCGGAGGCCAGGCCGAGTTTTTGTCTCATGCCTCCTGAGAGTTGACCGGCGCGGCGGTCTTTGAAATCGGCCAGACCGACGAATTCAAGGATTTCCATGCAGCGCGGCAGCCACTCTTCGCGCTTCAGGCCGCGCAGTTCGGCAAAGAAGCGGATGTTTTCCAGCACGGTAAGGTCTTCGTAGAACGAGAAGCGCTGCGAGAGATAGCCGATGTTGGCCCGCGCCTGTTCAACCTGTTTCGCCAGCGAATAGCCGCAAATGGTAGCCTCGCCGGAATCGGGTTTCAGTGCGCCGACGAGAAGCCGAAGCGTGGTGGTCTTGCCAGCGCCATCTGAGCCGACCAGTCCGTAGATCTCGCCGGCTTTCACTCGTAAAGAAACGTCCTCTACGGCGTGAGTATGGCCGAATGATTTGAAAAGATGGGATGCGTCAATCATTGTCAAAAGTCAAAGGTCGAAGGTTAAAGGTCAAAGGTCAAAAGTCGCATGCTGAAAGTCAGGCCTGGTATTCGGGGGAATCTTCGGCTACGCGGCGCTGGCGAGGATTCGCTTCCAGGTATGCAATGAACTTGGCAATCTGACGGGCGCATTTTTCAGCCAGAGCAAACGCCTCTTTGAATTTTTCTTCGGTGATGTAGCCTTGATCCAAAGCAATATAGAGCTGTGAGCGTGTCTCACCGACAGATACCCTGGCTATTCCAAGAAAGTTGATGAATTGCGAATCGGTGCGGCTCTCAAAGCCTTCGGCGATATTGCTCATCACTGACACAACGGCCCGGCGGATTTGGTCTTTCAACCCAAAGTCACGGTTGAAGCCGGTTTGATTGGTAAGCGCGTAGACAAGATTGGTCAATTCACGCGCAGTTTGCCATGCCTGAATCTCTTTGAAGCGGGTAATCGCGGTCATATTATATTCTCCTCAAGCCAGCTCGACATTTGACCTTCGACTTTTAACATCCTAGCGGAACGTAACATCCGCCGGCATCCCAGGCTTGAGTTTGCCTTGCGGGTCCTCGACTTTGAGCCGGATGGCAAAAACTGTGGATTTGCGCCCTTCGACGGTCTGCACGTTGCGCGGGGTGAATTCGGCTTTATCCGAGATATGGGTGACTGTCGCCATGAAAGTCCCGCCGGGGAAGGAATCGACTGAGACGGTGGCCGCCTGGCCGAGCGAGATTTGGCCGTAGCGGTCTTCGGGGATGTAGACGGTGATGGTCAGACTGTCGAGGCGGACGAGAGTCAGCGCGGACGAGGCGGGGGCGACCACTTCGCCGGGCTGGATAATGCGCGTCAGTACGACGCCATCCGCGGGGGCGTTGACGGTTAGTTTGCCCATCTGTGCGTCAATCAGCGCCAATTGCGCTTCGGCCTGAGCGACAGCAATCTGCGCCTGGGATGCGGCGGCTTCGGCCTGGTGGAGGGCGGCCTGGGCAGCAGCCATTCTGGGTGAGTAATCACCCGTTTGCAGGAGAGTCAGGCGGTCGCGGGCGGCGTCATAGCCTTCCTGCGCCACGGAAAATTCAGCGCGGGCAGTGAGGATATTTTTGGCGTCGTCGGTATCGGTCAGATCGTCGTAAGCCGTTTGTGCATCCTCAAGTTCGGTTTTAGCGCTGTCGTAAGCCTCCTGCGCGGCGGATTTAAGGTCTGCGTTATCGCGGGCAAGGCTGGCGCGGTCAAGTACATCTTTCGCAACCAGAAAGGCGGCTTTGGCGTTGATGAGGCGCGTCTCGGCAGCGACGAAACCGGTGTGAGCCTTCGGCAGGAGGCCATCGAGTTTTGCCTGCGCCGCGTCGCGGGCGGATTTGGCCGTCTCCACTGCGTTCTGCGCGGCGGTGATCTCTTCTTCACGCGTAAAATACCAGCCGGGCAATGTGTACCCGCTCGGATTGGCGGCGCGCCAGCCCGCAATGCGCGCCGCGGCGGCTTCGGCGTGGATTGCGGTCAGGGTCAGCTCGTACTGGGCGCGGGCAGTCTCGAGGGCGGCGCTGGCTATTGAAGCGGTGGCACGCGCCGTGTCCAGACCGGCGGCGGTCACACCACGCTGGGCCGAAAGCAGCCTCCCGTCGAGACGGAAGAGTACATCACCCGCCTTGACACTATCGCCTTCGCCCACAAGAACTTCGGCGACTTTACCGGAAAGTTCGGGCGAGAGGGTGATTTCGACGGCCTCAATCGTGCCGGAGGCGGTCAGCGCGCTCTTGTCGGTTTCCATGTTTTCGATGATGAAGTAGCCGCCGATGATGACCAGCAGGATGACGATAATCACGGGAATGGGAGGGCGTTTGTGGGACATGGGAGGCTCCTTGAGGGATGAGTGATACGGGTTGCGTGGTGCGTGATGCGTGGTGCGTGGTGCGTGATAAGTGATGAGTGATGAGTGATTCACCGATTCATTGACTCGCTGACTCGATAAATCGCTATATCGCTGAATCGTCGAATCGTCGAATCGCTGAATCAATCCAACCGTTTGCGGAAGCGCAGGGCGGCGGCGCTCATGATGACTACGCCAAAAAGTGACAGGGCGATGATCTCGTTTTGCAGGGCGGCTACGCCCACGCCTTTGAGCAGCAGCGAGCGAATAATGACGAGATAGTAGCGCAACGGCACGATGTGCGAAATCCAGCGCAGCACCACGGGCATGGCCTCCAGCGGGAAGAAAAAACCGGAGAGGAAAATGCTCGGCAGGAGCGTCATCCAGACCGTCAGCATGGCCTCCTGCTGGGTGTTGGCGATGGTCGAGGCAAACAGGCCAATGCCCAGACCGGATAAAAGCAGCAGACCAGAACAAGCCAGGATGAGGCCCAGGTCGCCGCGAATCGGCACGCCGAACCACCAGTGACCGATGGCCAGCACTTCGAGCGTGTTCACGAAAGCCAGGATGGCGTAGGGCAGGATTTTACCCACCACCAGTTCCCATGGGCGGATGGGCGTGACAATCAACTGCTCGATCGTGCCGCGCTCGCGCTCGCGCACAATGGCCGTGGCAGTAAGAATGGAGGTGATGGCGAACAATATCATGCCAATCACACCGGGGATCATGAAGTAGGCACTGATCAAATCCGGGTTGTACCAGACCGTCGTGCGCACCTCGACCGGCGGCTGAAGCCTGAAATTCTGGCCGCTGCGCGCCAGCCGCTCGGACAGAATCCGGGTGGCGTGCGATTGGCCAACGAGTATCGCCGCTGACAGCGCGGTGGAGGCCACAGACGGCTCAGAGCCATCCAGGATAAAGGCCACTTGCGCGGAACCTTCGGCCAGCCGCTGGGCGTAATCGGGCGGGACAATCAGGCCGGCGCGGGCTTGACCGGTTTCGATGAGAACGCGCAATTCTTCTTCCGAGCCGACCGCGAAGGCGATGCGGAAGTAATCCGCGGCGCGGTAGGCATCCAGCAGGGCGCGCGCTTCGGGGCTGTGACTCTGGTCAAAGACCGCCAGCGGGACGTTGCGCACATCACTGGTGGCAGAGTATCCGAGCAGGAACAGCTGAATGATGGGGATGATCAGGATGATGACCAGCGTGCGCTTGTCGCGCGTAATTTGGATAAATTCTTTACGGATGATGGAGGCGAGGCGGGAATTGAACATGGGGTTCTCCGGGAGGAGTTAGGTGGTTGGGTAGTTGGGTGGTTCGGTGACTCGCTGACTCGCCGATTCGCTGATTCGTTAATCTCGTGTTGTATCAGGACTTGCTCAAGATGCCGTGCAAAAAGATTTCCGCGAAATGTTCCAGCGCGTTTTCCTGCATTTCGTGCGGCAGGGAACGGCCAATCAGGATTTCAGTGATGTAATACGAGAAGAACATGCCGAGGAAAGCGCGTAACAGGATTGGCAGCGGTATCGGGCGTAAATTGCCGCTGGCCTGTAAAAAACGTTGCATTAGCGGCTGGATATCTGGAAAGATGGTCTCGAAAAGCATGGGAACGTGCCGTCCTTCAAACTCGACGATCTCAATGAACATCAAATTCAGGAAGTCGGGCTGCCGGCCAAGTTCGGCAATCATCGCCCGCGCCGCGCTGTGGACGAATTCGTCTACTGTCTCGCCCGGCGCGTCCCTGAGCAATGGAATAATCTGGCGGTAGGGGTGATGATCGAGCAGAACGGCCACAAAGACCTCATCTTTGCCTCGAAAATGATTGTAGATGCCGCCCAGCGCCAGCCCGCCTCTTTCCGCGATCTGGCGCATGGAGGTGGCGTGGAAGCCCTGCTCCATGAACAGGCGATAGGCCGCCTCCATCACGGCGCGACGGGTGCGTTCGCCTTTGGTCAGGGTTTCTTCGTCAGGCATGAAGGTTTCCTATAAATGAACGAGCGTTCGTTTTTATTTTACAACGGATCGTGAAAAAGTCAAGTAGAATCACCCCATGTTCTCCTCCCTCGACCAGCAAATCCGCAAGCACCTGCGCTTCAATGTCACCGTCAACCTGCTGGACGGTGCGTTTTTTGGCTTCGCCCTCGGCTTTAGTTCTTTCTCGGCCTTCATCCCCATCTTTGTCAGCCGGATGACGGACTCTGCCATCCTTTTCGGGCTTGTGCCAGCCATGCACAGCGTCGGTTGGCAGTTTCCGCAGTTGTTCACCGCTGGCTGGGTCTCCCGCCTGCGGCGATATAAACCGTTCGTCATCCTGATGACCACACAGGAGCGCATCCCGTTCTTCGGACTGGCTGTCGTCGCCTGGTTCCTGCCGCTGCTCGGCAAGCAAAATGCCTTGATCTTGACCTTCCTCCTGCTTGCCTGGCAGGGACTGGGCGGCGGGTTCACGGCCAACGCCTGGACGAGCATGATCAGCAAGGTCATTCCGTCCGAGATACGCGGGACTTTTTTTGGCGCGCAGGCCGCGGCGGCCAATGCCCTGCTCAGCGTGGGTTCGGTGCTGGCAGGAATCCTGCTGGCAAAAGTTTCCGACCGGCATGACTTTAGCCTGCTCTTCCTGCTGGCCGGGATCATGATGGCCATCTCCTGGGGATTCCTCGCCCTGACTCGCGAACCTGTGGATCACGAGAAGGAAATCCCCGCAAAGGCCGCGCCGTTCTGGAAAGGGACGCGTACCATCCTGCGCCGGGATGTCAACTTCCGCTGGTTTCTTGCCACGCGGCTGCTTGCCCAGGTCGCGACCATGGGCTTTGCCTTCTACATCATCTACGGCGTCAAATGCTTCGACATGGACGAGATCACAGCTGGTATCCTGTATGCCACGCTGACCATCGCCCAGATCATCGTCAATCCGCTGATGGGCTGGGCCGGCGACCGCTGGGGCCATCGCCGCATCATGGTCATCGGGGCGCTGGCGACCGCGTTGAGCGGCCTGCTGGCTTGGGCCGCGCCCGCGCTCGTTTGGTTCTATCCGGTCATGCTGCTGACCGCGTTGGCAAGTGTCGCAATCTGGACCCTCGGCCTGGCCATGACTGTCGAGTTCGGGACGGAGGCTGAACGTCCGGTCTATATTGGAATGGCGAATACGCTGGTTGCGCCGGTTGCCATTCTCGCCCCGCTCTTCGGCGGCTGGCTGGCGGATACAGCCGGCTACCAGGCTACTTTTATGACTTCGGCGGTGGGAGGCATCTTTATGGCAATTGTGCTGTATTTTCTAGTGAAAGACCCAAAACAGGTTGAAGGTTATAAGCTTGTAGGTTGAAGTTCTAAAAATTTCAGAGGAACCAAAAAAGCCAGAGGTTGATGCCTTTGGCTCTTTTTAATTTTTTCTATGGACTGGATTGATCTTAAACTGATCTCTTCCCGCGATTCGGTGGCTTCCGAGAACGCACTGAGGTAGAATACCAACTAGAATAGACATTATCGGTAATAATTTTTTCTGCATCGAATTACACGAATTGGACGAATTTTCTTCGGGAAATTCG
>CAZTZE010000080.1:0-7749 GCA_964618215.1 uncultured Chloroflexus sp. | reverse complement strand
CCCTGTTTCTCTCGTATAAAATGATGGCTCTCCCATCTTCTGGGGTGCACTGGACGCTGGGGATTCTGCCGCATTTTTAAGCATTTTCCTCGCTTCGAGTTTTTCCTGCTCCCAAATAGAATCCACGCCCGCCCCAGCGCCAGTAACGCAAACCGTTGGGCGTCTAAACAATGAATGACATAATATCCAAAGTACAGACCAATTACGCCGAGCTTCTCACACACGCTTTCTCCTCTTCTGTGAGAGAGGTTTTCACAACCGCAAGCGTTTCTGAACTGCGGCGATTTATCTTACAAGAGATCGAGGCCCCAGCTTTATATATGCCAGGGCATCGTCACCCTGCCTCGCTCCTAGACTATAAACTGTATGAGCTACTACGGCACGTCTACGACTTCTGGCGGACCAACTCTGAACAGCTCATCAAGGCTATTCGTAGCGCGGATAGCTATCGGCTACTCCTACCGATTCAGAGATTTGGTTATGATCTCCCGCGGCACCTCCGCGCCCTTGGCATCTACTTCGACACCATCTTGATGGTCGACCCCTTACACTTTCCGTCAGAAGGGAAGCTCAATGAGTTTCTAGACATCCCACCATCCCATCCCGCCGCCAGGCAGAGCAGGCTTATCCTTTTGGAACACGTGGCTTATTTGACGCGCGTTGTATCTCTTATGACGCTGAACGGGGAATATCCGCTTTTCGTTGTCATCCCCGAGATGTTAGACTTTGAGAAGGAGAAAGATCTTGACGAATCCTGTGCCTTCTTGGGCACACTATTCCAAGATCAAGATCAGGAAATGGATTTCACGCGATATATGGACTTTATCGAAAGCTCCATGAGCGAAGAAGGCCTAGCTCGTCGCATCACCAACAAGGCACTATTGGATGAAATGTTGCATCGCTTCGACAATCTTGGCAATGAGACATGGGTGTTGAACAGGGAAACTGGAAGATTCTCAATGAAGGCTCAGGAGCTACGAGACTATCAATTATCCGAGATTCTTCTGTCACTGATTTGGAAGGTAAAGGGGGCTGTGTATTCACTTCGCTCCACTCAGTATGCGGCTGCATGTCTTGGCGTTGATCCCGTTGTATATAACGGATATTTGTTTCTGCATAAGTGGGTATCTCAGCGACTGGCTCGAGATTACGGTAGTATCCGCGGTCCGTCTCCTGAGGAGCAAGCCGTTTCAATGGCCCTTGTATCACAAGAAGTAGATTTTCTTAGTGCTGTATCTGATCTCGATCTTAAGAGAATTCGCGATGATCGTATCACTCTACAGCTTCGCCGTGACATCAGGATTTCTCGAGCCGCCTTACAGCACGAGACGCAAGAAAGCATCTCCGCTGCAGCAAGCGAGTTTGGACATAATTTAGTCAGCCTAGTGCAAAATTTCGGAGAAGAGGTGAGGATTGCTAAGAAGCGCGCATCGCGCAAGATGGCTGTTTCAGGTCTCATATTTATCGGAACGGCGGCACTAGGATTGACAGCCCTAGCAATTCCTCAATTCACATTGCTAGGATTTGCTGCGACAGCAACTGGCCTGCTCTTCGGAGGCAAGAGTGTCGCGGATATGGTTCGTGATCATATAGAGGGGCGAAAGACCCTCACCGCCCTTGATAGAAGTCCTGTGTCACTGCTTTATGGAGCATATCGGAACTACAAGGGTGAGGTTGAGCGTGGCGCTAGTTAGTTCTGAATGAGGACGCCAATGAAAGCCCAACACCGGCTCCACCTGACCGCCTTCGGCGCAGGTATGCAGCGCAATTTGCAAAGTTTCGTGCTACGATGAGTTTGTGGTCGTGCAATTCCAGCGGCAGGTGAGCCGCCCCGTTAGGCGGGCTACAATCTTGAAAATAAAGGAGATGAAATGGGCTACAAGCGCGTTGTCATTACCAAGTTTGGTGGACCAGAAGTGCTCAAGATGGTTGACGAAACCATCTTGCCAGAACCAAAATCTAGCGAAGTGCGAGTCAAGGTGTTAGTTACCAGTGCCGCATTCACTGATGTCTGGATTCGTATGGGCACTTATCCTGACGTGAAAGAAAAACCGCCCTTCTCGCCAGGCTACGATATGGTTGGAGTGGTAGACAAGTTGGGCGAAGGCGTAACCCGCTTTAAAGTGGGGCAACGGGTAGCAGACCTCACAGTCATTGGCGCATATTCGGAATACATCTGTCTGCCAGAGAGCAGTTTAACGCTTGTGCCTGAGGGTCTCGATCCAGCAGAAGCAGTCAGCCTCGTACTTTCATATGTCACTGCATATCAACTGCTACATCGGCTAGCAAGGGTCAAGCAAGGTCAGCGCATCTTGATACATGGCGCAGGAGGAGCCGTCGGCACAGCCATATTGCAATTGGGCGGTCTATTGGGCTTAGAAATGTATGGCACAGTTACCAAGTCTAAATTTGAATTGGTAAAACGTTTTGGCGCAACGCCGATTGATTATAAAAATGAAGATTTCGCGGAGTCCATACGCAAGTTAACAGGCGATGGCGTGGACGCAGTTTTCGACCCGATAGGCGGGGATAATTTCACGCGCTCCTTCCGCGCGTTGCGGCAAGGCGGAAAACTGGTGGCGTATGGTTTTTATGGCAACACCATGGGCAGGGGCGGCAGTATCCCGCTCGATTTCATAAAACTGATGCTATGGAACTTACTGCCGAATGGACGCTCAACCGAGTTTTTCTCAATCGTTCCGTTGCGCAAGAAACATGCCGATTGGTTTTCAGAGGATCTGACTAGGTTATTCGATTTGCTGGCACAGAACAAGATCAAGCCCGTCATTGCGGCGCGTATGCCTTTGGCTGAGGCTAAACGAGCCCATGAACTTGTCGAAAAAGCAGAGGTGCAGGGTAAGATAGTGCTAACCGTTGCTGAAACGCCCGCCTAACAAAGCGTGCACCTGACGTGTGGGAGTCTGCGGCATTTTCAAGCATTTTTCTTGCTTCGAGTTTTTTCTACATCTCAGGCAGAGTCCACGCCCGCCCACCTGCCAGTAACGCAAACCGTTGGCTGGCTTCCATGCAAATCAAGGCTCTAAAATAATGGTCAAAAAGCCCCTTGAAAACAGTATCATTTTCTGATATTATTACATCGTGGATAGCAAACACCGCAAAACTCTGGAAGCCATTTTCGAGAAACCTGAGCGAGCCAATATCGCTTGGCGAGATGTCGAAGCATTATTTATTGCTCTGGGCGCCGAAATTACAGAAGGCAATGGTTCACGAGTGCGGGTTGCGCTAAATGGCGTTCGGGCTGTTTTTCACCGTCCGTATCCACGCAAAGAAACAAACAAGGGCGCAGTCAAGTCAGTTCGCAGGTTTCTTGAAGCGGCAGGAGTAAAGCCATGATGGAATATAAAGGCTATATCGGTAAAGTTGAAATTGACGATGAAGCGGGCATTTTGTATGGGGAAGTTATCAATGTCCGTGATGTGATTACTTTTGAAGGCGTAAGAGTTGATGAAATTCAAAAGGCATTTCGAGAATCAGTTGATGATTATCTCGATTTTTGCGCTCAACGCAATGAATCACCTGAAAAGCCGTTTTCGGGCAAGTTTGTTATTCGCTTGCCCGTCGAGTTACATCGCAAAGCCTATATTCAGGCAAAGTTGGCAGATAAAAGCCTGAATGGTTGGGTCACAGAAGTTTTACAAACAGTTCTTCAAAACCAGTGAGGTCTATAGGGTTTCGACAAGCTCAACCCAAGGGTTTCGACAAGCTCAACCCAGGGGTAACTGGTCATCCTACCGCAATTGCGCAAGAGCAACTATTTAGCCAGCTTGCTCTTTTTTTGTTTCTTCCCTTCCTTCTTCCCCACCACCACAAATCTCTCCACCATCCACCCCTCGGTCAGCCCCAGCACAGCATCCCCAGCCTTGACATCCACCACCGCCTCCCCGCGCACGGCCGAGCGTTTCCGCAGCGGGGCTTCGTCCAGTCGGGACTGCTTGGCGGCGGCCTTGAGCAGGTGCAGGGTCAGGATGGCGTTCGGCTTGCCCATCCCCATCCCGGCCAGTTTGACGCCGCGTGGCAGTTCCCAGGCGATGACGCCCTTGCCGTAGCGCCCCTGGGCTGGAAAGTCCTTGACCTCCACCCGCTTGCCCTTGCCATCCGAGGCGATCAGGAAGACCTCGCCGCTCGCGGGCAAGACCTGGCAGCCGACCACTTCATCCCCGACGCCCAACTTGATCCCGTTGACGCCCGCCGCAGCCAGCCCCATCGGGCGGACTTCCTCCTCGCTGAAACGGATCGCCATCCCCAGCGCCGTAGCGAGCAGGACCTCCTTGCTGCCGTCCGTTAAACCGGCCCAGCCCAGGCTGTCGCCATCGTTGACGTTGACCAGCTTGAAGGTTTGCGCCGCGGGGCCGGGCAATTCGCTGACCGCGCTCTTCTTGACCATCCCGCCGCGTGTGACCGTGAGCAGGCAGGTTTCTTCGGGCAGAATGGATTTTTTGGCCGGCAGGGCAAAAGCCGCGGCCAGCTTTTCGTCTGCTTTCAGCGGCGTGATTTTATTGAAAGGCTTGCCCTCCGATAACTTTGCAGCCTCTGGCAGCGTGTGAACTGCTACAGCCGCGGCCAGCCCGCGCTCAGAAACCAGGTACAACGTATCGGTGGCATTGGCTTTGAGCAGCAGTTTCGGCGCTTCGGAGCCGGAGAGACGCGGCGGCTTCTCGTCGGGCGTGCGGGCGAGGCTCCCGTCGGCGGTCACGCCCACCCAGAGCGATTGTTCGGGCAGCAGTTCGGCGGAGGTCAATGGGGCTTTCTTGTGTTTACCGGCCTTCATGCTGACAATTTGCGTGCGGCGGCGGTCGCCGTAGGCGGCTTTGACCCGCAGCAGTTCCTCGGCAGCCGTAGCGCGCATCTTCTTGGGAGATTTCAGCAGTTTTTCCAGTTCTTTGATCAGCGCCAGCGTTTCTTTGTATTCGGTTTCGATCTTCTTGCGTTCCAGCGCGGCCAGACGGCGCAATTGCATTTCAAGAATGGCGTTAGCCTGGATTTCGGATAACTTTAAACGCTTCATCAGGCGCGTGCGCGCCGTCTCCACGTCGGGCGAGCCTTTGATGAGGGCGATGATTTCATCCAGATTCTTCAGGGCGACCAGATAACCTTCCAGGATGTGGGCGCGCTGCCTGGCTTTTTCCAGCTCATATTCGGCGCGGCGGCGGATGACCGTCAGGCGGTGATCCAGATAAACGCGCAGCGCCTGCTTGAGGTTGAGCAGGCGCGGCTCGCCGCGTCCGTCTTCACCGACGACCAGCGCGAGGAGATTAATGCCGAAAGTGGACTGCATCGGCGTGCGCTTGTACAGTTCAGCCAGCACCTTCTCCGGCTCGACGTTCTTGCTCAGTTCGATGACGATGCGCATCCCCTGGCGGTCGGATTCGTCCCGCAGGTCGGTAATGCCTTGCAGGGGTGACTCGCCGAGTCGCCCTACTTCGCGGACGAGTTCGGCGATGCGCTCGATGAGCGAAGACTTGTTGACCTGATAGGGCAGTTCGGTGACGATGATGCGGGATTTGCCGCGTTCCATTTCCTCGAAATGAGCCTTGGCCTGAATGATGACCCGCCCGCGTCCCTTGCCGTAGGCGGCCTCGATGCCCTCCTCCCCCTTTTGTTCGATGATGACGCCGCCGGTGGGGAAATCCGGGCCGGCGACAAATTCCATCAAATCTTCGACGTTGACGTCGTCGAGTTTTTCCCATTTTTCGAGCATGTAAACGCAGGCGTCCACGATTTCGCCCAGGTTGTGCGGCGGGATGTTGGTCGCCATGCCGACCGCGATGCCGGTCGCCCCGTTGACGAGCAGGTTGGGGATGGCGGCGGGGAGGGCGGTTGGCTCGGTCAGGGTGCCGTCGAAGTTGTCGGCAAAGTCAACCGTATTTTTGCCGATGTCAGCCAGAATGTCGAGGGCGGGGGCGGCGAGGCGGGCTTCGGTGTAGCGCATGGCCGCCGGCGGGTCGCCGTCCACCGAGCCGAAGTTGCCCTGTCCGTCCACCAGCAGGGTGCGCATGGAGAAATCCTGAGCCATGCGCGCCATGGCATCGTAAACGGACTGGTCGCCGTGCGGGTGGTACTTGCCGAGCACCTCGCCGACGATGCGCGCCGACTTGCGGTAGGGGCTGTCGGTGCGGATGCCCATGTCGTACATGGCGTACAGGATGCGGCGCTGGACGGGCTTGAGGCCGTCACGCGCATCCGGCAGGGCGCGGGCGACGATGACGGACATGGCGTAGTCGAGGTACGCCTGCTGCATCTCGTGGTCAATGTCAATTTTACGGACGAGGCCGAGTTCCATAAGATACTCCTTAATCCACGAAGGGACACAAAGATGTAAAGGCATGAAAAGACTTCGCGCCTCTTCGTGGACGGTTTCGCAATTATGTTCTAACTTGCTATCTTACGGGGAAAGGGGGAAAGCGTCAAGGAATAAGAGCCGGGCGACTTTGCAGCCGCCCCGGCGGGGTTATGGTAAGACTGCAATTAATCGAGGACGGCTATATGATCAAGCAAAAAGAGCCGTTCGTACACGGATTTCACGGATTACGCGGATTGTCACGGATTTTTAAATGGTTTTTCCGTGTTCATCCGTGTCCGTCCGTGCCGAAGGCCTACTCGGTAATCCATGTCCCGCTTTTGAGCATTGGGAACAACCACGATTTATTGTGGAGCTACCGGGGTTATGGGGTGAATGTGATAGTCCTGGTTTCAGATTGTCCGCTCAAGCCATTTTGCAAATAGAGCGTGAAAGTGGCTGTCATGTTGTGCCCTGTAGGATTGTAGGTAAAATGACCCGGATTGTTGTTGACCGCCACTCCAACTTCATCCGGCTCCAGGTCTTGTAGCGTATTCACAAGCGGACACCCGGAGTAATCCTTGAATGTATCGGACGTGTGTGTCTTTGTCGTTGCTGTATTCGAATCGGTGACATCAATTTTGATGGATTGCCAGGTGAGGCTGCCGGTATTCTTGAGTTCGAATCGGAAGGCGTAATTACCGGCGCACGTAATCATGCCAAGATAGGAAATACTAAATCCCGGCACGGGCGTGGGTGTGGGCGCGGGCGTGAAAACAGGCACCGCGGCAAAGTTTCCGACCGGCGTGGCGTAGTTTGCCCATACCCAGCAAAAGGTTGCCGGATTGTTGGGATTGCGGATGTAATAGAATTGGCCGCTTGGGTCGCGCCCGAATACTTCCACTGTTTTGCCGACTACAAGCCCGCCAACCTGATCGTAGACCTTGCCAGGCCCGGTGCGGCATTTCGTCTCCGTAGAGACGCTGATGAATGCTCCTTCGGGGGTGGGGGTCAATGTCACTGTGGGCGTAAGCGTCGGCAGGCTGGTGGAGGTCATCGTCGCTTCGGGCAGCGGAGGCGGCTGGCTCGGCGCAGGTGCGCCTCCTGCCGCCTGGGTAAGTGTGGCCGCTACGCCAGCGAGAGCGGTTTGCATCATCGCTGTGCCATCCGCTGGTGGCGGGGATTGCCCCCCAACGGGGGGTTGCGAGGGGGCCGCGGTGGGTAACCCCCCAACGGGGGGTAAATAGCAGGCAGCCTGTACGAACGCGATCAGGGCGAAAACATAAATGATGCGAGAACTTTTTGCTGACATAAGGCTCCTCCTCGTGAGACGCGGAACGGTTGGATACCATAATAATACAATGTCTTCTGATCTAAAGCAATACCTGTTTGTCTATTTAGCTGGACTTTGTCCATTCTTGATTGATCAAGGTGTGTAAAAAGCGGCGTTT
>CAZTZE010000079.1:0-7993 GCA_964618215.1 uncultured Chloroflexus sp. | reverse complement strand
CCCTGCGCGGCGTCCCGTCCGCGGCGTGGGAGTACCGGCTGGGAACCTATTCCGCACTGGAGTGGGTGCTCGAACGCTACAAGGAGAAACGTCCCAAAGACCCGACGATTGCGGAGAAGTTCAACACCTACAAGTTCGCGGAGTACAAGGAGTCGGTCATCGAACTGCTGGGGCGCGTGTGCGCGGTCAGCGTGAAGACGATGAAAGTAATTGGCGAAATGCCCATGTGAAAAATTAGAAAGGGAAAAATATGTTAACCCTGTACTGGAAAACCAATGGTCAAACCCGGAATCTTCTTGCCAAACCCTTCAAGAGCGAGGCAGAGTTTGAAGCCTACGTTTTCAATAATCCAGAATTACTCGGTGATGTTTACATTCTCCACCGACAGATTCGCACAGGAAATAAACAAGGCATCCCCGATATGCTCGGCGTAGATCAAGATGCGCGGATTTGTATCATCGAGATGAAAAATATCGAGGTTGGTGAGGAAATTTTGCCGCAAGTTCTCGGTTATGCTATTTGGGCAGATACGAATCCTGATTCGATTCGCGCAATTTGGCTTGAATCTCAAAACAAGCCAGAAGACATAGAAATCGAATGGGATAATCTTGAAATTCGGGTGATTATTGTTGCGCCAGCCTTTAGTCCATCTTTACCGAGGATGGCCGCCAAAATAGGCTACCCTATCGAATTGGTAAAAATCCAACGTTTTGGATTTGAAGAAAAGGATGAATTCCTTATTGCCGATGTCATTGAAGAACAACCTTCTCAAAGGGTCAGCACAACTAAAGTAATGGGCGATTGGACTTGGGAATTTTACGAAAAAGAACATGGAAAAGACGCTGTTGTAAATTTCCACCGTGTGGTGGACAACATCGCTGAATTTGTAAAAAGGAATAAGTGGGAGTTACCGTATAACTTGAATAAATATTACACAGGCTTCAAACTCGGCAACAAGGTCGTTTTTAGTGTTGGTTGGGCAGGTACACATGCCTGGCATGTCAGGGCAAAAATTTCCGAAGAAGACGCAAAAG
Organism: uncultured Chloroflexus sp.; assembly: GCA_964618215.1. Taxonomy (GTDB): domain Bacteria; phylum Chloroflexota; class Anaerolineae; order Anaerolineales; family Villigracilaceae; genus CG2-30-58-95. The sequence continues at coordinate 6,959 of CAZTZE010000079.1, read as the reverse complement.
GCTTTCAAGGAAAGAATTGGGAATTTCAACGTTATGACACTCCGTTTAATGAGGCAGTTTTTAGACCAAAAAACAAAAGTTTTGATATTGATGAATTAGCACCCATTTTGACCTTGGCATATCATCGTGTTTCTGGAACGAAATAAAAGTTCGTAGGTCGGGATTCCAATCCCGACACCGACGTTTCGGCGGGATAGAATCCCGCCCTACCTTGCTTGCGCGCCACCTTACACCCACTCCTCCACTTCAAATCCCTCCGCAAACGGATTGACAAAGCGGATCCCCTCCAGCGTCAGGCCATCCTGAAAGTCTTCGCTGAAGACCAGCGGCACCTGATTGAGGCGCGCCGCGGCCCATATCTGGGCGTCGTAGTAAGCCAGTCTATGGTCACGCACACCGCGCGCTGCTTCCAGTACGATCTGGGGGGTCAGGGGAAATGCGGGGAAAATGCTGTGCCACTTTTCCACTTGCAGGATGGCTTCGCCGATGGTCAGGAGGCGTTTGGAAAGAACGGCGTTGACAAATTCCGACAGGCATTGCACGCTCAAACAGCCTGCGCCGTGTTCTTCCAGCATGAGCAAAAGTGCAATCGCTTTTTCCTGGCGCTCCACGTCACGCGGGTCAACCATATAGACCAGGATGTTGGTGTCCATCAAGATTTTCGGCATGGACTATTTCTCCCCGCGCGGCCTGTCCCAACGGCTTTCCCGTTCCGCGTAAATCTCCTCACGGTTGAATTTGTAAGGCTCCCCTTCCATCAGTTCGGGACGCTCACGCAGCGAGCGCGCGAAGGCGATTATTTCATCCAGGGCCTTCTTACTATCGCGCACTACAGGGGCGGCCACTTCCGCCTCGCGTTCCAGCGCCCGGCGGATGACCTCCGCCTCGCTGACGCCGCGCTGTTTTGCCAGCCGCTTGAGCAGCAGATTTTGCCTGCGGGGCAGGTAGATTTGTTTGCGCACCATCGTCTCGCTCATTTCGGCCTCCAATTAATTTATACATCACCATTATACATCATTAAGACGAACCCGTTTCCTTCGCCCCCTACGGGGGTGCTTCGCGAAGGAAACGGGTTCGCTCATTTTTCACTGAAAACTGAACACTGAACACTGATTACTGGTTATTGTAATCCTCCGGCAGCCAGCAACAAAGCACCAGTTCCCGCGCTGCCTTCACTTCGTCCATCCGTCCGAAGGGCGTCTTGTGCGGGGCTTCGTGGAGCAGTTCCGGCTGGGTCTTGGCCTCTTCCGCGATCTTGATCAGCGCATCCGCGAAGGCGTCGAGGGTGTCCTTGTTCTCGGTCTCGGTCGGCTCGATCATCAGCGCCTCGTGGACGATGAGCGGGAAGTAGTTGGTCGGCGGGTGGAAGTCGTAGTCCATCAGCCGCTTGGCGATGTCGAGGGCGCGGACACCAGGAGCCTCGGCCCACTGGCCTTCAGCGACGAACTCGTGCATGCAGATGCGGTCGAACGGGACGCGGTAGACCTTATTGAGCCGCGCCCGCAGGTAGTTGGCGTTCAGCACCGAGTACTCGGCCACCTGGCGCAGGCCATCCGCGCCGTGCATGGCGATGTAGGTGTAGGCGCGCACGATCATCCCGAAGTGGCCGTGGAAGGCCTTGACGCGGCCAATGGTCTGCTTCGGGGTGACGTAGCCGTAGAGCGGCGGCAAGTCTTCTTCGCCTTCTTCGAGGATGCCGATAAGCGGCGCGGGGAGGAATTCGGCCAAATGCGCGGCGACACCCACCGGACCCGAGCCCGGGCCGCCGCCGCCGTGCGGGGTGGAGAAGGTCTTGTGCAAATTGAAGTGCATCACGTCAATGCCGATGTCGCCGGGGCGCAGGATGCCGAGCAGGGCGTTGAGATTGGCCCCGTCGCCGTAGACCAGCCCGCCGCAGTCGTGGACGATTTTCACCACTTGCTCGACATGCTCATCGAACAGACCGAGCGTATTCGGGTTGGTCAGCATCAGGCCGACGACGGTCTCGTCGCAAGCGGCTTTCAGCGCGGCCAGATCCACGTTGCCGCGCGCATCCGAAGGAATCTGGACGGTTTGCAAGCCGATCATGCCGGAGGAGGCCGGGTTCGTCCCGTGCGCCGAATCGGGGATGAGCATTTTGACCCGTTTCTCGTCGCCGCGTGACTGGTGCCAGGCGCGCATGATCAGCACGCCGGTCAGTTCGCCGTGCGCGCCGGCCGCCGGTTGAAGGGTCATCGCCGCGAATCCAGAAATCTCTTTCAGCCATTCCTGCAACTCGTACATCAAGGCCAGCGCGCCCTGGGTGGTCTCGATCGGCTGGAGCGGATGGGTGAAGGCAAAGCCGGGCAGGCGGGCGGTATCCTCGTTGATCTTTGGGTTGTACTTCATCGTGCATGAACCGAGCGGATAGAAGCCGCCGTCCACGCTGTAGTTGTAGCGCGAGAGGTGCATGTAGTGACGGATAACGTCCACCTCGGCCAGTTCGGGCAGGGGCAGGTCGGCGCGGAGCATGGATTCAGGCAACTTGGCGCGCGGCACGTCCGGGTCCGGGAAAGTGACGCCGGTGCGTCCGGGGGACGAGAGTTCGAATAAAGTCGGCTCCGTCCTGAGCGTAGTCGAAAGGCTTGCTCTGAGCGTAGTCGAAGAGTCAGTCATGGGACACCTCCGCCAGCACGTCAGCCAGGTAATCAATTTCTTCTTTGCTGTTCATCTCGGTCACGGCGAGCAGCATGTGGTCTTTGAGCGCCGGGTAATTCTGGCCGAGGTCGTAGCCGCCCAGGATGCCGTGATCCAGAAGGTGGGCGTTGATCTCCTCGACCGGGCGCGGGCAGCAGACCGAGAACTCATGAAAGAAGGGCGTGTCGAAACACAGGCTGTAGCCGGGGATCTTGGCGATCTGTTCGGCGGCGTAGTGCGCCTTGTGGTAACACAGTTCGGCCACCTGACGCAGGCCGCGCTGGCCGAGCAGCGAGAGATACACGGCGGAAGCCAGCGCCATCAGCCCCTGGTTGGTGCAGATGTTGGAGGTGGCGCGCTCGCGCTTGATGTGCTGCTCGCGGGCGGTCAGGGTCAGGACGAAGGCGCGCTGGCCGCGACTGTCAACCGTCTCGCCGACCAGGCGTCCGGCCATCTTGTGGAGGTACTGCTTGCGTGCCGTGAAGAAACCGAGGTACGGGCCTCCAAATGCGAGTGGAATCCCCAGCGGCTGTCCTTCTCCCACCGCAATGTCCGCGCCCATCTCGCCGGGCGTCTTGAGCAGCGCCAGCGCAATCGGGTTGGCGGCGATGCAGACCAGCGCGCCCTTGCCGTGCGCGGCCTCGATCAACTTTGTGTAATCATAGATGCGGCCAAAGAAATCGGGATACTGGACGATGACCAGAGCGGTGTTGTCGTCAATGCTGGAGGTTAGAGAGTCGAGATTAGAGATTAGGTCAGCGGAGGGGTCGTCGCCTGCGAGGGTGAGGCCCATACCTTGCGAATAGGTGCGCAGCGTCGCGCGGTACTGCGGGTGGACGGTTGGCGAGATGACCACCTTCGTCCGCTTGCCGCGGAACTGGGCGTAGGCCATGTTGACCGCTTCGGCCACGGCGGTCGCGCCGTCGTAGTGCGAGGCGTTGGAGACATCCATGCCGGTCAGCGTGGCGATCAGGCTTTGATACTCGAAGATGGCCTGCAACGTACCTTGCGAGATCTCCGGCTGGTAGGGGGTGTAGGCGGTGTAGAACTCGCCGCGCCGCAGGATGTGGTCCACGGCGGCGGGGATGTAATGATTGTACGCGCCCGCGCCGAGGAAGGAGACCAAGTCACGCGTCGTATCGTTGCTCCCGGCTAGTTCAGCCAGCGAGGCGGCGGCTTCCATTTCGGTCAGCGCGGGGGGCAAATCCAGTTTGGGGAAGCGGTGTTTGGCGGGGATGTCGTTGAACAGGTCGTCCAGTTTCTTGACGCCCACGGTTGCCAGCATCGCGTCACGTTCTTTGGGGGAGATGGGGATGTAGGTCATAATTAGTCTCCTGGTCGCGTAGTCTCCTAGTCTCCTAGTCTACTAGTCAGGACTAGCAGACCAGCAGACCAGCAGACTAGATGACTAATGTGCTCTCTCGTCACAGTATTTCTGATACGCGGCCGCATCCATGAGCGCGGAGGCGTCGCCGCCCTCGATCTGCACCATCCAGCCCGCGCCGTAGGGGTCGCTGTTCAGGATCTCGGGCGTTTCGGCCAGCGATTCATTGACCGCGACCACTTTGCCGCTGACTGCCGCATAGGATTCCGCGGCCGCCTTGACCGACTCGACCGAGGTGACTGGCTTGCCCTGCTCGACCGTCTCGCTGGCTGCGACGACGATCTCGACGAAGACGATGTCCGAGAGTTGCGATTGGGCGTAGTCCGAGAGTCCCATCCTGCCACTGGCCGGGTCGAACCACTCGTCGGTTTTAGTGTACTTGAGATTGGTGGGAATGTTCATCTTTCATCTCCTCATGAAATGGTTTTGGCAAAAGAAAAAGGACGCACGATAAACTATCGCGCGTCCTCTGTAAATTGACCTGAGAGATTCGCCGGTTAGTACCCAACTAACCCGGCTTGCCCCGTCGGTGTCGGCGAAAATAGCGCGACTTTCCAGAGGTGGACGGAACAGGGTCCTTTTTACCTGAGAGTTTCACCCGGCCTTGCCAGATTCCGGGTTTGCCCCTTCGGCGCTTCAAGTTTACGTTTTGCGTTTTACCGAGTAGGTCTTCGGCGCATTACGTCAGAAGTCTCTTCCCTGCTGCCGTTAGATTGTAGTTTCATTCGTATCTTCTCAAATTCGGGGGAAGTGGGGTGTTTTTGGCGGGCGAAGCCCGCCAAAAACACCCCACCCCATCTCTTTGGGAAGATACTTTCATTCTACGGGCTAGGGATGGAAAAGTCAAGGGAAAATCGTCAGTTGCCGGAAATGAAAAGAGACCGGCTTAAAAGAAGCCGGTCACTTTTTGAACGCATCGGGAGCATTATCCGGTCAGCGTACCGCGCACCCAGTCGCCGATCAGCCAGTACTTGAAGTCCTGTCCCTGGCTGGTCTGCACCGCGCCGACGATGCCGTAAATCAGCGAGGCAAACGGCATGAGCAGGAAAACGGGAGTCAACAATAAGGCAATCGGGATGAGCAGAATGCCGACGATCAGCGCTGAAAGGACGCCGGTCACTGCCCACATGAGGCCGATCAATGCGCCCGCGCCACCCCACCAGATGAGTTGGAAGATGAACGACTGGAGGGAATGATAGGCGACATACCTCGAACGGTCTTTGTAGATCAGATAGATCAGCAGGGCAGCCACAGGGCCAAGAAAACCGGTGATCAGGTTGGTCAACACGCTCAGGTGCGCCATCATCGCCCAGGTGCGCTCGTCGCCCGGCGAGAGTGGTTGGGGCGGAACGTAAGGGGTTTGTGGCATGGCCGCAGGGATGGGTGGCTGCGGAGCGGCAGGCGGTTCAGCCGGTGTATTCGGTTTGGCAGGCATACGAATTTTCTCCTCTTGTTCGGTAAATGGTACGTGGCTTGGTGAGTCTAACATATATTACGACTCGCAGCCTTTGACGTTGCAAAAAAAAAGAAGCCTGCACGCGGCAGGCTTCTTTTTTTCGAAAAAGATGGAATTTGGGTTAAACCCAGCCCTGTTTCTTTATAAAATCTGTGACGAAGGGGATGACGACATATTCGCCCTGGTAGGCTTTGATAGCCCAATAGATCATTGCCAGGAGCAGGATGCTTCCACAGCCAAAGGTGATAGTCGCTATGATCGAAAGCACGATCGTAGCGGCGATAGCCTGGACAGCGTGGAACTTAATAAAGGGACGACCCTTTTTATCCTCCATCAGCAGGACGATGATGGCGATGATTGGGAACAAATACGAAAGCAGCGCCCAAAGTTTATCGTCACTGGTGATCTCGGGATTTACAGGTTGTGTTGACATTGTTCCTCCTATGAGTTGTGGTTTTTAGATTACGTGCTGATATTTTACATCCTTTTCAAACAAAAAGCAACCGATTTATGATTGAAGATGGTATCTGGCGGATGTGCTAAAATCAAGGCATGAACTCTCAGCCGCGTCTCGTCTTCATGGGTTCTCCCGACTTTTCCGTTCCATCACTGCGTGTTCTGGCGGAATATTATCCCGTCGTCGGTGTGGTGACCCAGCCGGACCGTGAAGCCGGGCGCGGGCGGAAACTGGTCTCGCCGCCGGTCAAGACGCTCGCCCTGCACCTCGGCCTGCCGCTCATCCAGCCCGAACGTCTGCGCTCCGCTGAGTCAATGGAGCAACTGCGCCGCTGGTCGCCGGACGTGATCGTGGTCGCCGCCTTCGGACAGATTTTACGACAGGAAGTGCTGGATCTGCCGCGCTACGGCTGCGTCAATGTCCATGCTTCGCTGCTGCCGCGCTGGAGGGGCGCCGCGCCGATCAATGCCGCCATCCTGGCCGGCGATACCGAAACGGGCGTGACCATCATGAAGATGGACGCAGGTGTGGACAGCGGCCCGATGTTGGCGCAGAGAGCCATCCCCATCGCGCCGGAAGATACCGCCGGAACTATGTTGGAAAAACTCGCCCAACTCGGCGCGGATTTACTCATCGGAACGCTGCCCGATTACCTTTCGGGTAAAATTCAGCCGCAGGCGCAGGATGACAGCCGCGCCACCCACGCGCCGATGCTCAAAAAAGAAGACGGCTGGCTCGATTTCACCCGCCCCGCCGAGGAACTGGCGCGCCGCGTGCAGGCTTTCAATCCCTGGCCGGGAGCGTTCTTCGAGTGGGAAGGTGGCTTGCTCAAAGTGCGTCGCGCCCGCGTCAGCGCGGATAAAAGCCCGGGCTCGGGGATGCGGCTTATCGTCGAGGGACGCCCCGCCGTAGGCACAAGCGAGGGGATTCTCATCTTGGAAGAAGTCCAGCCAGCAGGCAAGAATCCCATGCCCGGCAAGGCATTTCTCGCTGGAGCGCGCCAGTGG
>CAZTZE010000078.1:0-8071 GCA_964618215.1 uncultured Chloroflexus sp. | reverse complement strand
AACGGCGTTGGAGAACGCCGACTAATCTTATTTGGTGCCACTTCGTGGCACTTCGCAAACCCACAGTCTGCGAACTCCCGAAGGAAGCGACTCAGCGCCGCCCCGCAAGGGGGTGATAAAGGCTGGATTGACCCCTGGTTGGACGAGGAGAAGCTCCTCCCAGGCATAGATTGGGACATGGAAATCAAGAGAGCCGTGGAAACGACTTACGGGAAATAGTGGTAAATATTTTTGCGGTTCAAAAAGCAAACAAAGATCACTTGTCCCTCTGAAATTTCAATACCAATTCGATAATTCCTAACTCTAATTCGATAGTAAGTATCGAAACCCTGCATTTTCTTCATGTTTGACACATCGCTAATTGACGCGGCAGACTCCACCTGGTCAATTGTTTCCTGCACTTGCTTGAGCAGGCGTTTGTCTTTTATCTTTTTCAGGTCGCGGCCAAAACTCTTCTCAAACAGAACCTTCATCTTTTACCCCGCTAAAATAGACTGAATTTCTTCCTTGCTCATAAAATCATTCTTGCGCCCTTCACGAATGGCGTTTGCAAGTCCGATGTCTTCAAGCGCTTCGGCAACAATTGCAGAAAATAAGTCGCGGCGCTCTTCAAAGAGTTCGACAAGGGTTTGTTTGAGCATAATCTTAAATTCTTTTTCGTTTAAGGATACAGTGGTCATGTTGCACCTCTCCCGAAATTATAGCACTGAAAACTGGTCACTGATCACTTTCCTAATCGTGCGCGTTCCTCCTCAACAATAGTGTCTTCTAGTTTCTTATATAGCGGCCCTGGCTGATTCAACCTCTGTCCAGGCTTTAACTCGCTGGGTTTCCAGTAGGACAAATTGGCAATTTGTCCTACACGGTAACGCAACACCTTATGCTCACCAAGAGCGTCGGTCACGGTCTCGGTGTAGGGTTCGCCGAAGAGCGGGGTATCGTAACCAAAGAAGCCATTCAGTTTCTCGCAGGTGAAAGGCAGGAACGGCGCGAACAGCACCTTGAGCGAGTCAATTGCTTTCAGGGCGGTGTAGATGGTCAGGGCGGCGGAGACTTTGTCGCTCTTGATCTCAAACCAGGGGGCGCAGGTGTCGAGATATTTGTTGACCTCGCTCGCCAGACGCATCGCCTCCTGTAAAGCCGCGCGCAGGTGGACGGCGTCAAGTTCGCGGCCCACGGACTGGAACCCGGCCTCGATAACGGCCAGCAGGCTCAAGTCGGAGGGGCGTAGGGGCGGTGGCTCGTCCCCGCCCGTTCCAAAGTCAGGAAGATGCCCATCCCAATGTTTGTCGCAGAATGACAGCACGCGATTCGCCAGGTTGCCCCAGGTCGCCACCAGCTCGTTGTTGTTCCGGGCGACAAATTCAGCCCAATCCCAGTCGCTGTCCCGGTTTTCGGGCATGTTGACGGTCAGGTAGTAGCGCAGGGCGTCGGGGTCGTAACGGGTCAGGGCGTCGCGGCCCCAGACGGCCCAGTTGCGCGAGCCGCTGATCTTCTGCCCTTCGAGATTCATGAATTGATTGGCGGGGACATCATACGGTAACGATAAGGGGACTTCCTCGCTGGCGAAGATCTCCATGAACGCGCTTCCCGCGCCCATCAGTTGCGCCGGCCAGAGCGAGGTGTGGAAGAAGATGTTGTCCTTGCCGATGAAGTAGAACTGACGCGCCGACGGGTTGACCCACCACTCGCGCCACGCCTCCTTCCCGCCTTGAACCTGGCTCCACTCAATCGCGGCGGAGAGGTAGCCGATGACGGCCTCGAACCAGACGTACAGGCATTTGCCATCCCAGCCTGCGACTGGCACGGGGATACCCCAATCGAGATCGCGGGTGATCGGGCGCGGCTTGAGTCCCTCGGCTTCGATCTTCCCCAGCGACTCGCCGAGGACAGTATCGCGCATGTGCGCGGAACGTTCCTTGAGGAACTTCTTGACATCCGGTTCGAGTTTGGAGAGGTCGAGATAGAAGTGCTCGGTCTCGCGCAGTTCGAGCGCGCCGCCCGTTTTGGAGCGCGGTTCGAGCAGCTTTTCAGGCTCAAGCACGTTACCGCAGTTATCGCACTGGTCGGAGCGGGCGCCTTCGTAGCCGCAGATGTAGCACGCCCCCTCGACGTAGCGGTCGGGCAGGAACTTTTTGGCGCTGGGCGAATACCACTGCAAGGATTTCTGCGTGAACAGGAAGCCGTTCCTTTGCAGCGCCAGGAACATACTCTGGGCGACCTTGAAATGATTCTCAGTGTGGGTGGTGGTGAAAAGATCGTAGGAGATGCCCAGTTCTTGAAAAAGGTCGAGGAAGCCATGATGGTATTCTTTATAAACTTCTTCGACAGGCTTATCTTCTTTGTCCGCGGCGAGGGTGACGGGCGTGCCATGCGAATCGGTTCCCGAAACCATCAAAACATTGTTTCCCTTGAGACGATGGTAACGGGCGACGATATCCCCCGGCAAATGAGAGCCAGTGATGTTGCCGACGTGGATCTCGGCGTTGGCGTAGGGCCAGGCGATGGCGATTAGGATGTTTTCGGGCATGATAAACTCCGTTCGGAGAGAGTAGAGAGAAGATAAGCAGAGAGTAGTGAGTGGAAAGTGGAGCGACTACTCTCTAATCTCCACTTTCTACTCTCTAAAAAACAAAAGGTAGTCCGCGACCTGGACAGCCTCTCGGGTTGGCGTCAATTGGACTAACGCGTCTCCTCCGACGTTGTCCGTGCGCGGCGAAACATGGAACTACAAATACTCCTTCAACTGCCTCGCCCGACGTGGATGGCGCAACCTTCTCAGCGCTTTCCCCTCGATTTGCCTGATCCTCTCCCGCGTCAGGCCAAATTTCTCCCCCACCTCTTCCAGTGTATACGGTGTGCCGTTTTCCAGCCCAAAGCGCAATCTTAGCACACGCGCTTCGCGCGGCGAGAGCGTACCCAGCACTTCGTCTATCTTTTCTTTGAGCATGGACTCGTAGGCGGCCTGCATCGGCGTCGGGCTGAATTCGTCTTCGATGAACATACCCAATTCCGAATCCTCATCATCCCCCACCGGGCTTTCCAGCGAAAGCGGCAGCCAGGAGACCTTGAGTATCCACTGTACTTTGCGCAAGTCCAGGCCCAGTTCCAGCGCCAGTTCTTCCGGAGTAGGCACGCGGCCGTGTTTCTGCTCCAGCTCGTGGGTGGTCTTGTACACCTGGCGGATGCGGTCAATCATGTGCACCGGCACGCGGATGGTGCGCGCCTGGTCCGCGATGGCGCGCGTGACGGTCTGGCGGATCCACCAGGTGGCATAGGTCGAAAAACGGAAACCCCGGTGCAGGTCATATTTCTCAACGGCTTTCATCAGGCCGAGATTCCCCTCTTGAATCAAATCCAAAAATGGCACGCCGCGTCCCATGTAACGTTTGGCGATGCTGACCACCAGCCGCGTATTGGCCTTGATGAGATGGTCACGCGCCAGCAGGCCGTCGTGTACCAGGGCTTCCAGCCGGGCGTGTTCGAGCGTATGCTTGCGCCCGCTAAGGAGTACGAGCATATTCTTGGCTTCGCGGCCGGATTCGATGCGCATTGCCAGGTCGAGTTCCTCCTCGACCTTCAACAGTGGGACGCGCGACATTTCTTTCAGATACAACCCGACCATGTCATCTTTGGAGATGGAAAGGGTATCCGATTCCAGCCACGCTTCCGCTTCGGGTTCGAGAGCTTCTTCGCTGTGGACCACATCGTAGTTTTCCGGGTCAACAATATCCACCCCACGATTGCGCAGCACCAGCATGATCACGCTCAAACGCTCGGCGTCCTTGCCGACTTCGGGATAAAGTTCCACCAAGTCATCCGTGGTCAAATAACCCTGGATGGAGGCCTTCTCCAGGAGCATATTCAAAGCTTCCTTATGCCGTCTACGCCGATCCGGATGCGGCACGATTATTTACCTTCCTGACAAATATCCGGCATAGGACTTCATTTTCCCAGCAGCGGCATCAAGGCTGCAAACGGCGATTCGGCCGGCGCGCCGTGGTGGCCGCATTCAACTCGGTTCAGGTCCTCGCCGCACAGCGGACACAGGCCTTTGCAATCCGGTTTACAAACCGGGCTGATGGGAACTTCAAGCAGCGCGCACTCACGCATCAGCAATTCCAGATCTATGTGACCGTCTTCGGGCAGGATCAGGTCGGAATCGGTGACGGAGCGTTTGTCGAAGGCATACAGTTCGGTCGCCGTCCACACCAGAGCCTGATCAAAGGTACCCAGGCAGCGCACACAATCCAGACTCGTCAGGCCTTCAAAATCGGCCTGGAGTAAAAGCCCCTGCGGGGTGCGGCTGAGCCGGGCGGCGCCCTTGAACCCGGCCAGGATCAAATCCTCCCCCAGCCGCATCTTGGGATAATTGAAATTAAAATCACGGCTCGAACCAATCGGTTGGTTGATGAGAAATCCGATATTGAGCCGTAGGGGACGACGAGGATTAGCCACGGTTATTCTTGATTTAGGGGGATATAAGCGTTTTCATTCTAGCACATCGGAGTCTCGAAGTCAAGAAACGAATTTTTAAGATTCCCGTCAGGTTGGGGGTTACTCCTGGCCGGCCCTCAAATCCAACTCTTCCTTCCCACCCAACCTCTCCTGGATGTGCTGCACGACGATCTCCAACGCCTGAGGCTGGTGGACGTAATCCAGGTCGTCGGTGCGGATGGTCAGCACCGGGCTGAGGTCATAGGCCTGCAGCCACTCGTCATAGAACGAATCCAGCCGGGAGAGATAATCGGTTGAGATGCCGGTTTCGATGTTGCGGGCTCGGCGGCGGATGCGCTCCATCAGCACTTCGACCGGACATTTCAAATACACCAGTAAATTGGGCGAAGGCAGGCTGCCCATCACCAGGTCGAAGAGACGACGGTAAGCCAGGTAATCGCGCTCGGCCATGTTGCCCATGTGAAGCAGGGCGCGTGCAAAGATATAAGCGTCTTCGTAAATGCTGCGGTCGAGGATGGCCGAGCGCGGGTCACGCGCCGCTTCGAGGTATTGCTCCGCGCGGTGTCCCAGGAAGTAGATTTGAAGGTGAAAGGCCCAGGCGCGCATGTCGGCATAGAAATCCGGCAGATAGGGGTTATCGGCCACCGATTCGTACTCGCTGCGCCAACCCAGCCGCGCCCCAATCCGCTCGGTCAGGGAGGTTTTCCCGGTGCCAATATTTCCAGCAACGACGACAAGATGTTTCGGCATAACTCCTCCAAAGGGTAGAATGTTCGGCGGCAAGCAGCATCATCTGCCGAATCGGCCTTGCGCAGCACCCTTCGATAAACTCTGGGCAACGCCTACTCGGTCGGCTAACATTCACTATACCCGCAGGTATAGCACTTCCTGCACCCCTCCTCATTGACCATCGTCGCTTCGCCACATTCCTGGCACAGGTCGCCCATGTTCATTAACATCGGCCTGGGCATTTCGTCCAACATCTCTTCGCCGAAATGCCCGTTGCCAGATATTTTCTTCTCCATGACATCTGGATCGGTCTCGCCTCTCAGGTACTCGTTCAACACCTGACCGACGCCATCCGGCAGCGAGCGGACGCGGTGCGGGCCGAAACCGAGCGAGCGCCCACCGCCAATGCCGGAGAGTTGTTTGACCACTTCCGCCAGCCGGTCGCGCGGGGCGATCGGCGAGGCCAGCCGCAAGACATACGAGATCAGCCGCCCGATCGCCTCTGAGACGGCAGCCGTCTCCGAACCAGCCTTGGCTGTGTTGAGGAAAACTTCAAAGGGATGTCCGCCGCCGTTCTCGTTGACGGTGACAAATGCCTTGCCGAGCGGCGTCTCGACCCGGTACGTACGCCCGACCAAGGCGCGGGGGCGCGGCTTCTTGGATTCATGCCAGGCGGCTACCTGGGTGGCAATGATATCCGCAGAGACGTCTCGTCGCGCCGAAGACCTACCGTCAAGGCCTACTCGGTCGGCAGCATCCCCGCCAGGGGTTTGCACAGTATCCCCGGCAGGGTGGGATCGGGCAGCCTCTCCATTCGGAGAACTGAAATTCTCGACCACCACTTGCTTTTTACGCGCAGCACCTACTCGGTTCGCTGTGGCTTTGGTCTCCAAGACCACTATCTCACGCGAACCGGTCACGTAAACCGTGATGCCCTTGCAGCCCAGTTCCCAGGCCAGCAGGTAAGCCTGGGCGACATCCTCTTCGGTGGCGGTCTCGGAGAAATTTATAGTTTTGGAGAGAGAGTTATCAACGAAAGCCTGCATGGCAGCCTGCATTCGGACGTGTTCTTCAGCGCTAATATCCGCCGAAACGACGAAAATATGCCGGAGCGATTCTGGTACTTCGGGTATATCCTGGCAGGTGCCATGTTCCATCACGCGCTCGATGATCTTCCGGCGCGCCACGTCGTTCATGCCAGCCGCAGCCAGCGCAGCCTCGAAGCGCGGGCTGGCGTAGGTCAATTGCAGATCCTTGCCATTATCGTTGACGTGGCGGACATAAGCCAGGGCGAAGACCGGTTCGCAGCCGTATCCCTCGCAGCCGGCGACCGTGGCAATCGTGCCGGTCGGCGCGACGGTGGTCTGCGCGGCGTTGCGGATACCGTGATTACGAATGCCCTCGAGGATCTCTTCCCAATCCAGGGCCGGACGGCCCCAATCGCGAGTGTATCGGGCGAGCGGTTGAGGTGGGGTCCAGTTCAAGGCATCCGGATCGCCAACCGAGTAGGTGCTGCGCATCGGCCTTCGGTAGATGCTGCCCGTAATGGCGGGGAATGCCTGACGTTCTTTTGCCAGCTCGATGCTGGTGAGCATGGTATGGTAACGCACGAATTCCATCACCTGTGCGCCAAATTCCTGCCCTTCTTCCGAGCCGTAACGCACACCGACATGGTACATCAAATCCGCCAGTCCCATGATTCCCAAGCCGATGCGACGGGCGCGCTGCGCGGCTTCCTTGAGTTGGGCCACCGCCGGGACGTAGGCATTCGCGTCCACCACGTCGTCCAGGAAACGGGTCGAAAGTTCCACGCTGCGGCGCAACGAGTCCCAGTTCACAGATCCATCCTGTCCGCAGTGCTCGGTCAGGTTGACCGAACCCAGGCAGCAGTTCTCGTAAGGGCCCAACCATTGCTCGGCGCATGGGTTTGTCGCCTCCAACGGATACAAGTGTGGCACCGGATTGGCGCGGTTGGCTGCATCCAGGAATAATACGCCCGGCTCGCCGTTGTGATGCGCCTGCTGCACAATCTTGTTGAACAGTTCACGCGCCCTCACCTTGCGGTAAACGCGGATAGGAACACCGGCCTGCTCGGCTTGCTCCAGCGTGCCGCTCAAGCTGCGGTATTCAGGTGAATTCACCTCCGGGAAACGCAATTCCCATTCGGCGTCGTCGCGTACGGCGCGCATGAAGGCGTCCGTGATACCGACTGAAATGTTGAAATTGGTGATCTGGTTCTCGTCGGTTTTGCAGGTGATGAAATCTTCGATATCCGGATGGTCAACGCGCAGGACACCCATATTGGCGCCACGGCGGGTTCCGCCCTGCGCAATCTCCCCGAAGGCATGATCGTAGACGCGCAGGAAACCCACCGGACCGGTAGCCTGGCCGGCGGAGGATGTGACCAGCGCTCCTTTAGGACGCAGTCGCGAGAACGAGAAGCCGTTCCCGCCGCCCGTTTGTTGGATCAGGGCTGCATCGCGCAGCGATTGGAAGATGCCGGCTGGGTCGCGTCCCATATCATCGCTGATCGGCAACACAAAACAGGCCGCCAGTTGTCCGAGTGGCGTACCTGCGCCGGTGAAAGTGGGAGAATTGGGGAAGAATTTCTTGCTGGTCAATAATGTATAAAACTCACGCGCTCGGGTCGTCACCTCCCCGCCCCAGGCCTCTTCAGCTTTGGCAATGTGATAAGCCACCCGCCAGAACATTTCCTCCGGTGTTTCGACCGGCTCGCCATCTTCGCCGCGCCGGACGTAGCGGCGCACCAGCACCTGGCGGGCGTTTTCGGTCAGTTCTACGCAGGGGAGATCCTCCGGTATGGGCGGTGTGGGCAATAATCCTTTTTTGGTTGCCAACGGCGCAACCACTTTGGTTGCCAACG
>CAZTZE010000077.1:0-8104 GCA_964618215.1 uncultured Chloroflexus sp. | reverse complement strand
TCTTGTGATTCCAGTATGCTCTCGTGTTCAAGCGCGATGATCAAGGCGCGATGCAAGACGGCGGATAGATTTCTCTCGCACTGCCAACGAGAGAAAAGGTAGGGAAGGATCAGCTTGCGCTCCTGGGAATTGGGTTTGAAAAGGACGGGGAAGTTTGCGATCCTGCTGGTTCCATCAAGGGGTTTCTCTGCCATAGGTCACTCCATTATGGGCTAAAGAGATTATACACAATAGATTACCGGGCGCATAGCTCACTTCAACCGCCAAACAGTAAAACTTTTGCCATATCTGCTGGATTGCCGAACTTGCCGAAGGCCTACTTGGCAGCTTCGCTTTTGACAGACCACCAATTTCATGGAAAGGGTTGACATTGCCAAGGCGGGAGGAGAAAACAAAATGCCTGCTAAACGGCAGGCTAAGGAAGGGGAGATTGTATCCTGTTCTAATCTCAAAGGGATGCAAAAGCGGAAATTTCAGTGGCGAGGGAGAGATTTGAACTCACAACCTAGGGATTATGATGCCCTTGCTCTGCCATTGAGCTACCTCGCCAGCGGCGTTGATATTACTATGGGGTAAGAGTTTTGTCAACGATTCAGGCTTCAATTCGAGATTTACGGGTTGAATTACCCCAAAAATCAAAAATTAGCCCTTGCTTTTTATCTATAGAATCATTATAATGCTTGTTTGCATATCTATCCTGCCCCTATTGTCAGGGGGGTAATACATACGTCAGTGTATCGTATTGATTAGGTCCCCAAAGTTCAGGAGTAATAAATGTCATCTGTCCTGCCCCGAAAAAATTACGCGCGTATCCCGGTTTCGTTAGAACTTCCGAACCTTATCGAAGTACAATTGGACTCATTCGTACGTCTTAAGAAAGAAGGGTTGAGGGATCTCTTCCACGAAATTTCACCTATCGAATCATACAATAAGGGGATGAAATTATACTTCCCCAGCCGCAGCCCTGAAGCGCAACAGTGGGGGTTGAAGTATTGGTTTGGTGAGCCGAAACATTCCATGGAGGAATGTGTCGAGCGCGACCTGACCTACTCAAGCCCGTTGTACGTCTCGGTCTTGCTGGCTGGCCCAGACGTCCCCGAGCCGATCAAACAGGACATCTTCCTGGGTGATTTCCCCGAGATGACCGACAAGGGAACATTCATCATCAATGGCACCGAACGAGTTGTCGTCTCGCAGTTGATTCGTTCCCCAGGTGTTTATTTCGAAGCGCCCACCGAACGGGCAACTGGTCGCCCTTTGGCGATGGCCAAACTCATCCCCGACCGCGGGGCATGGATGGAGTTCGAGACCCGCAAGAGCGACTACATTATCCTGAAATTCAACCGTAAACGAACCGTGCCCATTACGGTCTTCCTGCGCGCGCTATCGGTGGTCAATGACGGTAGTGGTGAGGATATCTTGACTGCCGGTACGGACGAGGAAATCATCCGCTTGTTCCAGGATGTGGATAACAATCCAGAACGGCTTTTCATCCCTTCGACACTGCACCAGGAGCCGGAATGGGACCTCTCTGGTCGCAAGACCATCGCCGAAGCTGCGTTGATCGAGTTCTTCAAGAAAATGCGCCCGGGCGACCCAGCCACGCTGGATAACGCTCGCCAGTTCATCGCAGAGCAGTTGTTCGATCAGCGTCACTACGATCTAGAACGCGTCGGCCGCTACAAACTCAACCAGAAGCTTGACCTGCAGATACCCATACCGCATCGCACTATAACCAAATCCGATATTGTCCGTCTCGTGCGGCGGATGATCCTCATTAACAACGGCATTGTGCCGCCGGATGACATTGACCACCTGGGCAACCGCCGCGTCAAGACGGTGGGTGAGCTGATCCAAAATAAATTGCGCATCGGATTGCGCCGTATGGAGCGCGTGATCAAAGAACGCATGTCCATCCGCGATCAAGAGCAGCTCTCTCCAGTTACCTTGGTCAACATCCGTCCGGTGGTGGCAGCCCTGCGCGAGTTCTTCGGCTCCAGCCAGCTCTCGCAGTTCATGGATCAGACCAATCCTTTGGCTGAGCTGCGCCACAAGCGTACCCTCTCGGCCTTGGGGCCTGGTGGTCTGCGGCGTGAGCGCGCCGGTTTCGACGTGCGGGATGTGCACCACTCACACTACGGCCGGATTTGCCCAATCGAGACCCCTGAAGGTCCAAACATCGGTCTGATTGGCCGTCTGGCGTGCTTTGCACGGGTTAATGAGTACGGGTTTATCGAGACGCCTTATCGGCGCGTCACTAAATCACTCTCGTGCACCGACCCGCGTCTGGAAGGCCGCGCCTTACGTGTGGATCTGACCGAAGACAAGTCGGGTGAGGTTCTCGTCATGGCAGGTGAACGCATCACAGCCAAGATGCTCAAGACAATTGCCAAGGCTAAACGTGACTTGGCGATTATTCCATACGTTTCGGATGAGGTCGAGTATCTCTCGGCAGATGCCGAGGATAAATTCGTCATTGCCCAGGCTAATGCGCCGTTGAATGAATATCGCGAGTATGAAAGCCCACGCATATCCTGCCGCCATCACTCCGGTTTTCTGCTCACAGCACCAGACAACCTGGATTACATGGATGTCGCGCCGCATCAGGTGGTTGGCATCAGCGCCGCGCTAATCCCCTTCCTTGAACACGATGACGCCAACCGGGCGCTAATGGGTTCGAATATGCAAGCCCAGGCTGTGCCGCTGGTCCGCCCCGAGATTCCACTGGTTTCGACTGGCATGGAATACCACGCGGCTTTTGACTCCGGCCAGGTGATAATCGCCGAAGCCGATGGTGACGTTATCTCGGTGACCGGTTCCTCCATTGTCGTGAGCGAGAAGGGTGGCGGCTTGCGCAGCTACAATTTACGCAAGTACCAACGTTCAAACCAATCTACCTGCATTGACCAACGCCCCGCCGTGGTCATAGGCCAGGTGATCCATAGCGGCGATATTATTGCCGATTCTTCATCCACGGAAAGCGGTGAACTGGCCTTGGGACAGAACGTGACCGTCGCGTTCATCTCGTGGGAAGGCGGAAACTTCGAAGATGCTATCCTGATATCCGAGCGATTGGTCCAGGAAGACCGTTTTACTTCGATCCATATTGAAAAGCACGAGATCGAGGCGCGCGATACGAAGCTGGGTCCCGAAGAAATCACTCGCGATATTCCGAATGTCGGTGAAGAGGCCATCAAAGACTTGGACGAAAGTGGCATTATCCGCATCGGCGCGGAAGTCAACCCGAACGATATCCTGGTTGGCAAGATCACGCCGAAAGGCGAGAAAGAGCTGACGCCGGAAGAGCGCCTGTTGCGCGCCATCTTTGGCGAGAAATCCAGGGACGTGAAGGATACCTCTCTGCGCATGCCGCATGGCGAGCGTGGCAAAGTGGTGGATGTCAAGGTTTTCACTCGCGAGGAGAATAGCGATCTATCTGCCGGTGTGGATACGATGGTACGCGTCTCGGTGGCGCAACGCCGCAAGATTACCGCTGGCGATAAAATGGCCGGGCGACACGGCAACAAGGGCGTGGTCTCCATGGTGGTTCCGGTGGAAGATATGCCCTACCTTGAAGATGGCACACCCGTTGACATCATCCTGAACCCTTTGGGCGTTCCGGGCCGGATGAACATCGGCCAGTTACTGGAAGTTCACCTGGGTTGGGCAGCCAAGCGTTTGGGATTCCGAGCCATCACGCCTGTTTTTGATGGCGCACGAGAAACCGAGATCGAGGCTGAACTGGCGCGAGCATGGATTGTAGATCAGGCTTGGAAAGAGACAGCCGAGGTCGCTTGGAATTGGTTGAAGCAGCAAGAATATAGCCCGGAAATGATCGAAGATGATGACGAAGTACGCCGCCTGTATTTGGAGCAGTGGTTGGGCGAACGCGGCTACGATGTCTACCGCTTTATATCCGATCTAGATTACGCCCGTCTCGCCACGGCGAAAGAATGGTTGCGCGACCATGGCTACAATTCCGACACGATCTTATCTGGGCAAGTACCGGCGCCGAGCAAGCGCGGGGATTTTGACCAGCAGGCGATCCATGCCTGCCAGCGAATGTGGTTGCACGATCACGGCATTGACGATGTGGCGGATGAAGATCTAAAGAAACAAGCCCAAGCTCTTATGCTCAAGAGCGGCGAGCCGATCCCAACCCTGGGCAAGCAGACACTAAGGGATGGGAAAAACGGCCAACCTTACGACCAGCCAGTTACCGTGGGTGTGATGACCATTTTGAAGCTGCATCACCTGGTCGAGGACAAAGTTCATGCCCGCTCCACGGGCCCATACAGCCTGGTCACACAGCAGCCGTTGGGGGGTAAGGCGCAGTTTGGTGGACAGCGTTTCGGTGAAATGGAAGTGTGGGCATTAGAAGCCTACGGGGCGGCTTATACATTGCAGGAAATGCTCACTGTAAAATCCGACGATGTTCAGGGTCGGGTGAATACATACGAGGCAATTGTCAAGGGTGAGTCGATCGAGGAACCGAGCATTCCAGCTTCGTTCCGCGTGCTGGTCAAAGAGTTGCAGAGTCTCGGCTTGGCTGTCGAAGCTGTCAGCGATAATAGTGAAGTCATCCGCTTCGGCAAGGATGATGAAAAAGCCCACCCGCCAAAATACGAGACTGGCCTTCTTGATTTGGGAGAAAAACTGAGAAGAGATAGATAGTTTTTCCTTGACGTGCCTTGAGCGGTATGATAAAATCTTTTGTCGTTGCCTAAAAAGGGCTGATGCTTTGCACTGCCCCTCTACGTAATCAAGACAAGTGAGGCCATCAGGCGCGTTTGGTGATGGTCTCATTTATTGACAAAGAACGATATTCTTGTAATGGTAGCCGACTGCGCTACCATGTGGAAATTTTTTTCGGAGGCAAATGTGCCCACAATTAACCAACTGGTTCGCAAAGGTCGTCAGTCCAAGAAGGTCAAAAGCAAGGCGCCAGCACTGCTCTATACGCTAAACTCAAATAAGCAGCGTCGTGTTCGTCAGGACAAGGGCGCTCCACAGAAGCGGGGCGTATGCACGGTGGTGCGCACCATGACGCCGAAGAAACCCAACTCGGCTTTGCGCAAGATCGCCCGCGTGCGTTTGACCAACGGCATTGAGGTGACCGCGTATATTCCCGGTGAAGGCCACCAATTGCAGGAACACTCGGTGGTACTGGTACGCGGCGGACGTGTGAAGGACCTGCCGGGTGTGCGCTACCATATCGTGCGCGGTTCGCTGGATACGACCGGCGTGGATAAACGGCGTCAGGCGCGCTCGAAGTATGGCGCCAAGCGTCCGAAGGAATCATCTGTTTCGAGGAAATAATGGTGCCAATCGGCAACCATAATGGAGTATTCGCATGCGACGATCTAAGCCAGAAAAGCGTGAGATCCTTCCCGATGTCCGCTACAACCATGTTATTATCCAAACCCTGATCCACCACATGCTTAAGCGTGGTAAGAAGAGCACGGCCACGCGCATCATGTACGATTCATTGGATCTAATCAAAGAACGCACCAACGGTAAAAACCCGGTGGAAGTCTTTGACGCCGCGCTCAAGAACGTGTCGCCCATGATGGAAGTGCGTCCCCGCCGCGTCGGCGGCGCCACCTATCAGGTGCCGATGGAAGTCCCCTCGTCTCGCCGGACCACGTTGGCGATCCGTTGGCTGCTTGCCTCAGCGCGTACCCGGGCGGGAAAATCCTTCGCCGAGAAGTTGGCCGATGAATTGATGGATGCAGCCAAGAACGAAGGCTCTTCTATCCGCAAACGAGAAGAAACCCACAAGATGGCAGAAGCCAACCGTGCCTTCTCGCATTACCGCATGTAATTTGCCGACCGCCGGGTAGGCCTTCGGCAGGTTCTTCGACCGCAGGTTCTTCGAAAAGACCTGCCGAGTAGGTGCTGTGCACTCGGCGCTACTAGTTCAAAAAAGATAGGATTCTATGGCACGCGTTTTTCCGCTGGAACGATATCGGAATATCGGCATCATCGCTCATATTGATGCCGGTAAGACGACCACAACCGAGCGTATCTTGTTCTACACCGGCAAGACCCATCGTATGGGTTCTGTGGATGATGGCACAACCGTCACCGACTGGATGGAACAGGAGCGTGAGCGCGGGATTACCATCGTTTCAGCGGCGGTCTCGGCAGAGTGGAAGGGCTATCAGGTCAACATCATTGATACGCCCGGCCACATTGACTTTACGGCAGAAGTACAACGCTCGTTGCGTGTGCTGGATGGCGGTATGGTGATCTTTGACGCTGTTCAGGGTGTGGAGCCGCAAAGTGAGACAGTCTGGCGGCAAGCTGACCGCTATGCCGTGCCCAGGATTTGTTTCGTAAATAAGATGGATCGCCTCGGGGCGTCCTACGAGCGCACAATCGAATCGATCAAGCAGCGCTTGGGAGCGAACCCGATCGCAATGCAGCTGCCGATTGGAATGGAGGCCTCGTTCTGCGGCGTCGTTGACCTGATGCACCAGAAAGCCATTTACTGGGATGATGACTTGGGCAAGGAACCGCGCGAGGCTGAAATCCCACCTGACTTGAAAGGACCAGCGGCTGAGGCGCGCCATACAATGGTCGAGAGGATCGCGGAACTCGACGATGACTTGACCATCAAGTACCTGGAAGGGGAAGAGATCGGCATCCAGGAAATGAAAGCGGTGCTGCGCAAGGCCGTACTCGATAACAGGACTACACCGGTCTTTTGTGGCAGTTCGCTGCGCAACAAAGGCGTCCAAATCGTCCTGGATGCGGTCATTGATTATCTCCCCTCTCCGGCGGATGTCCTGCCGGTTAATGGCACTGATCCCATCAAGAACGAAATCGTCGAATTACCGGCGCGGGATGATGCGCCCTTGAGCACACTGGTCTTTAAAATCGTGACTGACCCTTACGTAGGCCGCCTGGCGTACTTCCGTGTTTATTCTGGCACCATCAGCCAGGGCCAGATGGTCACCAATTCGACCAAAGACAAGCGCGAACGTATTGGACGGTTGATTCGTATGTATGCCGACCGTCGTGAGGACATTACCGAAGTCCGCGCAGGTGATATTGCGGCCGTCCTGGGTCTCAAGGAAAGCTTCACTGGCGACACCTTGTGTGACAGTAAATTGGTCGTGCTAGAGACCATTACCTTTCCAGATCCGGTCATCTCGGTGGCTATCGAGCCTAAGACGGTCGTAGATCAGAGCCGGATGGGCGAGGCGTTAAAAAAGCTATCCGAAGAGGACCCGACCTTCCGCGTCCGCACGGATGAGAATACCGGCCAGACTATCATTTCTGGTATGGGTGAACTGCACCTGGACGTGATCGTGGATCGGATGATGCGTGAGTTCCGCGTGCAGGCTAATGTCGGCAAGCCACGCGTCGCCTATCGCGAGTCGATCACGCGTGCGGTGCCGGAAATAAACTACCGTTACATCAAGCAGACGGGCGGTCATGGCCAGTATGGTCATGTCGTCATCTCGCTCGAACCGGGTGAACGCGGCAGCGGCGTTGTCTTTGAGAACAAGATTGTCGGCGGCGCGATCCCGCGTGAGTACATCTCGGCAGTAGAAAAAGGCATCAAGGAAGCTGCCGAGAGCGGCGTGCTGGCTGGCTATCCGGTCACCGACTTGAAGGTGACGCTCTTCGATGGCTCGTTCCACGAGGTCGACTCCAGTGAAATGGCGTTCAAAATGGCCGCCACCTTTGCCTTCAAAGAAGGCGTTCAGAAGGGTGGGGCGGTGCTGTTGGAGCCGATCATGAAAGTGGAAGCTATCATGCCGGAAGAGTATGTTGGCGATATCATGGGCGGATTGAACGGCCGGCGGGCAATCATTCGCGGCATGGAACCGCGCGCAGGCAATGCTCAAGCCATCAGCGCAATGGTTCCGCTGGGCGAGATGTTTGGGTATGCCACCGAATTACGCTCCAGTACCCAGGGGCGAGGGGTCTTTTCGATGGAATTCGATCACTACGCGCCGGTTTCCGAATCGGCGGCGAAGGAAATACTTGCTTCTTAATCAATTGCCTTTTCATTTACAAACTGGAAGGAGAGATTATCCATGGCGAAGCAGAAGTTTGAGCGGACGAAGCCGCACATGAACGTCGGGACGAT
>CAZTZE010000076.1:0-8552 GCA_964618215.1 uncultured Chloroflexus sp. | reverse complement strand
CTCCTTCTCCAGCGGGTCAACCTGCTCCAGTGTAGCCACCTCCTGCAGAATGACCCGCTCAAGCTCGCGGTAGACATCCTCGCACAGCCGATCCAGGTGCTCCAGGGAAGAGCCGCTCCCCTCCCAGCGCGCTGCATACTCATAGTAGTTCTCCCCTAAAACAGACTTCAGGCGGCGCTTGAGGTCCGAAAGCCTCTCGGCCGCCTGTGCATCGGGCGTATCATGCTCCAGGTCGAGGTAACCTGCCGCGCGGTTATCTGGCGGGATGCCCTCCACTTCTCGTACGAAGCAGAAGATGTGCTCCCGTGCGTTCACCACCTGGATGGCTCCCTGGATAATCTCCTGCTCCGTGGCGGAGGTGGTGTATTGGATCAGATCAGCCTCCGGTAGGTTCGCTGTCTTGGCAGCAATATCTAGCAGGATATGCAGCCGTCGTTCGACCGGCTCCCAGGCTTCATACGGTTCGTACTCGCCTGTGCGCGGTTGCAGGACATACACAGGTGGCACGGCGTTGTCATCCCGGTGGTACCACTGCTCGACGAGAGACGAGGCCTCGGAGGGAACCAACGGGAACAGGCGTTCATATTCCTCCACCGGGATCTCATACGGCAATGGTCGCCAACCGTAGCGGTTTCCCAGCAGGACGATGAAGTTGGGGCGCGGGGAGGTCTGCTGGCAACGTTCAATCTCGCCCAGGCAGATCTTCATGGTCTGCTGGTCGAGGGCTGCTTCTTCAGAGACACCCCAGCGCAGGTCCACAGCTTGAAAGCGCGTGCCATGCCGGGCACATAGCTCTTTCAGGCGCGGGTATACTTTTTCCTGCAGAGCGTTACGCTCCGCTTTGAGATCGCTAAAGGTGGAACTGACAAAAATACGGAAGGTGCGGGAAGATTGTGCCATATCTGCCCTTTCTTAGCCTGGAGGCTTATTCACTTCGATATTTGTGGTTATTGTTGGGGGCTGTCATGGATTGCGTTAGTTATCCCTATACTACTATAGCAAATAGCAGGGAGAATAACAAGTGGGGGGGGAGATCCAGGGCTTTCTCAAAGTTAAAGTGGGAGGCAAAAAGCCATCCGGGTGATCTGCTCGACCGCCTAGGCATCGCAGTAATCCGAAAATAGCTTGATTTTCTGGCGGTAGAAGCGCAAAGTACCTTCTACAACCCCTGCGGCTTTATGGTCAATGAGCAAAGTTTCCAAAAAGGCAATCAGGTAATCATCAACATTAGAAACTTGTAGAGTCCCCTGGGTCTCGAATTTTAAAGACATACGGCACACTCCTATGTTTTTTGTGTGCCAAATGCACCCTAAATATGGGGGAAAATGCCGGAAATAGCCTCTTAAGAGCATATGCGTAAAACGGTGAAAACGCACACCTTAAACGGCTGATGCCGCACAGCGGGCAGGGGAGGAGAGCTGGTGCCCCTTTCCTCTGCCTATACTGCCCAAACCGAGGTGGATGTCACCACCGTATCGATTGGAGTCCTTCCTGCCGACACAGAGTTGGAGATCGCCCTGTGGCCATCCTCCCCGCGCATAAAGCTGGAGGTAAACTGGGTATCGAAGGGTCGCTGGCTTTCCAATCGCCCAGGGGCAACCGGCACGAAATCGCCGTTAATCGCGTCACCGTGCGATATGTCGAACTGGCCAAATTCAGACTCGCCGAAGGCGTCGTATCCGAGGTGGCTGAACGAATGCTCAAGCAGATGAAGACCAGCGCGGCTTTGAGTTTCTCCCTGGCCATGGCCAAAGGTCAGGATCCCTCCCAGGCAGCAGTCAAGATACGTGCCGGAGTGCGCGCATACACCCGTCATATGCCACCCGTTTGGGAGAAGAACGCGCAGTCATCGAAGAAGGCGAAGTGAATAACACGATAGACAAAATGATGGCCTCCACGACCACCGCCAAGGTCGTCACCAACGCTGCGTTTGCAACCATGCGCGCCGCCAAGGATTTCGACTAATCAATCTGTTCTGGTTGCTAATCAACCCTGGCGGATTCTAACGAAAGTATAGTGGACCTCTTGCATGTCATAAAGGTTAGCGCGGTACAAGATTGGCGGGGCGGAATTTATACCCATACACCAGCATCCCGCGCTCATCCCCATCCTGGCGCAGGCGGCGGGTGACCATTTCGACCGGCATGCCGATCTCGACCGGCTGCTCGCCCAGGTCGGTCAGTTGGGCGGTCAGCAGCGGGCCTTCAGCCAGCTTGACCAGCGCCACGGTGTAAGGGGCATTCTCATCATAGCCAGCCGGGGCTTCATAGATGGTTGTGTAAGAATACACCTCACCCCTGCCGCTGAAGGCATAAGCGCTCTTGGCCTCGCCGCCGCACGCCGGGCAGACATCCCGCGGCGGGAAAATCTTGGCCTCGCAGTGCGGGCAGACCTCTCCGACCAAACCGTATCTTTGATGTTTCAATCGCCAGTGGCGTGGTATTTCCATGTTTGTGTTCCTTTCGTCAAGCCTATTCTATTCGGGCAGACTATCAGGAACTATCAGATTTGTGACTGAGTACATTATGTAGACAAGGAAACAAGCAGAGACGGAACTTGTACTGTCTACTTGTCTACTCCTACATTGCCTCCAGAATATGACTGACCGCCGTAGATGCCGGGCCTCCCAATGACTGTATTAGCGCGAGCCGCGCGCCCGCAATCTGGTTCGCTCCGCCCCGACCCCGTAACTGGGTCGCCGCTTCGACAGCCTGATACACGCCGCTCGCGCCGCCGGGGTTGCCGCGTGCCTTCAGCCCGCCAAAGGTCGCGCAGGGGATTTTACCATTGAGCGCCAGCGTTCCGTCGGCCGCCAGTTTCCAGCCATTGCCACGGATAGCGAAACCGGTCGCTTCCAGCGAGAGGGCCGCATAAATGCTGTAACTGTCGTGATATTCAACCAAACTGATCTGGTCGAGGGTGATGCCGGCTTGTTTGATTGCCTTGCCGGTCGAGAGTTGCACCGCTTCAAACCAGAGTGGGGCGGCGCGATCATGCAGGGCCAGCGTGTCGGCCGCGGCGGCGGAACCCGCAATCCGCACCAGCGGGTGCGGGAAGCCCGGAGGCAGCAACTCGCGGCGGGTCAGGAGAACGGCCGCCGCGCCGTCCGCATTCGGGGCGATGTCGAACATATTCAGCGGCTCGCTGACCATATCCGCTTTTTGGTAGCTTTCCAGTTTGATAGCCTTCTGGAACATGGCATTTGGGTTGCCTGCGCCGTTGGCGTGGGCGGTGAGCGCAAAACCAGCAAAACCATCCGGCGGGACATCGAACTCGTGCATGTAACGCCGCATCAGCAGCGCGGCCTGGGCGGTAGGCGTGAGTCCCTGCACGGCTTCGAAGTCGCTATCCGAGGTTGTGGCCAGGGCGGCCTCGACGCCTGAACCAATGCTGTCGGTGAATTTCTCCACGCCGACGACCAGCGCCGCGTCAACCAACCCGCTTTTCACAGCCAGGTATCCCTGGCGCAGCGCCGCGCCGCCCGAGGCTCCAGCGGCCTCCACCGTCGCGGCTTCGATTCCAGCCAAACCAGCGAAATCGGCCAGCAGCACGCCGAGGTGCGCCTGGCGCGAGAGATTGGGGGCAAGCATATTGCCCACGTAAAGCGCCTGCGGCTTCAACCCGCCGGCGTCCAGTATAGCGGCTTGCATGGCCTTGAAGGCCAGTTCACGTAACGATATATCCCAGTGTTCGCCGACCGAGGTTTGACCGAGGCCGGCGAGGATGATATCTGTCATGGATTCTCCGTTTTGGGTGGATAAGTAGACAAGTAGACAAGTAAACGAGTACGTGTCTACTTGATACTTGTCTACTTGTCTACTTACTTACTACCTCATCGCCAACTTCCCGCGATAACGTACATACGTGGCGTAATCAATCTCCGTGCGGCGGGCGATGTAATCTTGGGTCTTGTGGGCACGCTCGCGGCGTTCGAGCAACTTTTCAGTCACATGGATGTCGAAGGCGTCGGAACCGGCCCCGGATCCGAACGAGACCATCAAGATACGCTCGCCGGGTTCGGCCATGTCCAGCGTGGCGGTCAGGCCGATGAGCGCCGCGCCGGCGTACGTGTTCCCGATCACCGGCACGAGCAAGCCGGGCGCGATCTGCTCAGAAGAAAAACCCAGCATCCCGGCCACGCGCTGTGGGAACTTGGTGTTGGGCTGGTGGAAGACGGCCCACTTGTAATCCTTGGCGGTCGTGCCGTTGGCTTCCATCAGCGCTTTAGCCGCCTCGGCGATGTGCTTGAAGTAGGCCGGTTCGCCGGTGAAACGCTGACCGTGTTCCGGGTAGCGCTGGTACTCGCGCCGCCAGAAATCAGGTGTGTCGGTGACATAGGAATACGAGGCCTCGATGACTGCCAGCGACTCCTCCGCCGGGCCGAGGATGTAGGCCGCGCCGCCCGCGCCGGTCGTGTACTCCAGCGCGTCGCCGGGTTTGCCCTGGGCGGTGTCCATGCCGATGGCCATGGCGTAGTGCGCCATGCCCGACCCAACCAATCCCATCGCCGCGACCAATGCCTCAGTACCGGCCTTGCAGGCAAACTCCCAATCCGCGGCCTGCACGTTGGGCACCGCGCCGATGGCTTCGGCCACGATCGTGGACGTGGGCTTGACCGCGTACGGGTGCGACTCCGAACCGACCCACACGGCGCGCAATTCGGCCGGGTCAATCTGGGCGCGGAGCATGGCGTTGCGCGCCGCCTCGATAGACATGGTGACTACGTCCTCGTCCATGCCAGGGACGGATTTCTCCTTGATCGGCAGGCCGCCCCGGCCGCCGGTCCACACCCGGGCGACCTCTTTGGCGGGCAGGCGGTAGCGCGGCACGTACGCCCCGTAGCCGACGATGCCGACGGGACGGGAGGGTTTGAGGAGGGTGGGGGATGAGGGAGGGTGAGGGGTTGTCATCAATACCTTCTTTCAAGATTTTCGAGCAGTACCTTGCATTTCACCTGCCCACTATTTCATTGACCCAGAATTCGCTAAAGCGCGATCCGTCTACTTTCGTTACAACGCGGACAGGTTTCCCCGAGGCATGGATGCGCTCGGTGAGCCATCCATCTTTTTCTTCCACAATCAAAGGAAGTTCTTTGATCTCAACTCCCTCATCCCATCCAAGCGCGATCGCACAGGCTAATGGATCATGTTGGAAATTTATGATATCCTGAGGTAATCCAGCGCACGTCTCTCCAAATCTCAATTCCATCTTCTCATCCACCGCGAATTCCTCAGCCTGCTTTGCAATTAATTGTCCTAACGCTCCAGACATTCGCAGATCATCCAGATATGCTCTTCGCAGGGCTGTCTCTACTGTTACTGTGAGCGGAATGAGGGTTGGATTCGAATTTTGAATAACATGCTTCGCCGACTTAACATCCACCTGGATGTTCCAATCCGTATCGTTCCCCCAGTTTGGAAACCCAGATCGAGGAGGGTAGACGTAACCTCCCATGAGGAAGAGATTGGCCTGTATTAAGACCCCGGGGTATTGAAGATCGAGCAGATATAAATTCGTATAAGGTCCAATGGCGATAATCGTCGCGCCTTGCTCAATGCTTTTCTTTAGAAGGTGAATTGCCTCATCTAAAACATTGGGTGAAGGATTAATCGGTTCCGGCCAATATCTCTCCTCTGGAGGGTAACCCAGTTCGGAGTAGCGGTAAAACCCTTGAGAAACATCCGCTCCTGCCGAAACTGGAATATAACTTCTCCCTTCAAGCCCCAAGACATAGCGAGCGTATCCAGCTCTTCTTCCATTTGCCTCAGAGACTGTTGTAATTCCAGTTAGATGGACATCCTCCGACCAGCGAAGCAATAGCGCCAATGCGCAGAGATCGTCAATATCACCTCCTAGGTCAGTATCAAGATGTATTTTATTCAATGTTTTCAAAATCTCTTCCACTCAATCACCTTTTACCCTTCTGCGGCTGTCTCGACTTGTTGACCGCGTTCTAGCAGTTTGTCGGAGAACATAGCACATTTACAAGCCAAAGCAACAATCGTGAGCCTATTGGCTGAAGAACCTGGTGAATTGAGCACAAGTTAGCGCGTTTCACGGCAGGAATCACTCTTTTTATCTGGTAGCAGACGCGTTGAAACATGCCCCTATCCAATCATCAAGGTGTGCATGCGTTTGAGATTGAATGCCAGACATACCAGACACCATTCGCCTGCGGCAGCGACCAGGCCGCGCAAGGAGAATTGGCGAAACCCAAGAACTTCTTTGATGATGCCGATCACCGGTTCGACGGTACACTTGCGCAAGCGGTAGATCGCCTGGCCGATCTTGGTTTGAAGTTTGTAGGCCATCTTGACCTGCGGACTGGCATCCTCGGCGGGTTCAGGCAGTTCATCGAAGAAACTGTGCCAACTCTTGTGGTGTGGTTCCCGGCCTGTGGCGATGTACGGATCAATGCCGCGTTGTTCAAGCGCGGCGACATTGTTCTCACTGAAATACCCATTATCCAGTGCAGCTGACTTGGGTTTCCCTATTTCGGGAGAAATGGCATCTACTGTGGGTTCGGCCTCTTGCTTATCGTTGGGATGATTGGAGAGAGAAGGAGCAACGATCAACAGGCTCTCCTGATCCACCGCAGCCTGGACATTGTAGTGCTGATCGAAACCATCATTGGTGCTGTTTTTCATGATCCGCGAGTCAGGATCGGTGAAGTTGTACTGATCCTTGTCCCGAGGCCCCGCTTCAGGCGGTTTTGGCTGGCGACCACGCGATTTGCGACCACTTTTCCGGGCTTTCTCTTCCCGTGCGCACAGTTTGGCTTCGTATTCGGCTTGCTCAACCGCTTGACGCTCCTGGGCGCGAGCTTCCAGAACTGCTCTCGCCCCGGCCAGGTTTTCCAGCCACTCCTTGCGGATGGCAATTTCATCCTCAACAACCAACCCCTCCGGAAGCCGCAGTGCGCCTTGATCGGCTTGCTCTCCCAGCTCCAGTAACTCATGCACTTCCTGACGCAATTGAGTTTCCAGTTCTCCCAGACGCTTGTAGCTCACGGCCTTGCTCTTCGATGCGTCCGCATGAATCTTGCTGCCGTCCACGCTGATGGTGCCCAACTTCAACAGCCCGGCCAGCTTCGCCATCAGCAGAATCTGGACAAACAACTCTCCGATCTCAGCCAGGAAGGTCTTGCGAAAGTTGGCAATCGTGTCATGGTCTGGATGCAAACCACTGGCAATGTACCGGAAAGGAATGCTCTCGTAGGTCGCCCTCTCCATTTTGCGTGAACTGAACACCCCTGTGGCGTAGCCATAGAATAGCAAACCCAACAGAATCTCCGGCACAATGGCTTCGCCTCCAACAGGCGCATAACGTGCATAGATATGACTCAAGTCCAGTTGACCTATTACCATAACCACGAAGCGCGCCAGATGATTCGGATGCAATGCTTCCCGCAAGGTGATGGCTTGATTGAGTGCCAATTCATAGTCCGGTGTCTTGAATTTTCTGCTCATATCTGAAGTCTACCACTTGTTATGCTCTTTCGTGCTTCTCTCCGACAAACTGCTAGCGTGTATCGAATAAACTCCAGAGTTTCGTTTACATCATCCGCTTCGGCTTTCATGCCTGCATTTTGTCGTCCGAGCCAGGCGCGGTCAATCAGGGGAACCCAGCGTTCATCGAGTGTTTCTTGCGCCCAGCGCGCGCAGACTGGCTTCGATGCAATTGTCCCATTTTCCAATGTGTATAGGGCGCGGCACATCGTGAGCACCGCATAGGCCTGATATTCCGCACTTTGCAGCCGGAAGGGATTATCCAGCATTGGCGACCACCACTCGTTCAAGAATGCTATTACGGCCTGGCGTATCTCATCCGCTGAGACAGGGTCAATCAGAGTTTTTGGGTCTGCCCCGGCAACGATAACTCCGTTTTCACGAAGGATATGTCGCGCCAGCACCCAATGATTTTCGTGACTTGCCAGATAGAACCTCCCTTCATTCGTGCTCGGATAGGGTCCATCGTTCGGATTATAGCGACGAAATTCTTTCCGAGGAATATATGTTCCTTCAAGTTTCTTCGCCCATTCCGAGTTGCTGGTGTTCAAGCGGTTGTGCAGATTCTCGAGGGCTGAAATGATCTCAGCGGTCAATTCCTGAGCAGTCACAACTACGAAATCAATGTCGCTTGCCTCCGGATTGAAGTCTCCACTGGCGAGGGAGCCATGCAAATACATTCCAACAAAATTTTCCTTTAAAATATCTTGCACGCCTGTCAGTAATTCGCAAATGATGGCGTTGACTTCGGGGTACGATGTGGGGCTGTGCGACATTTTTGTAGGGGCGGACCTGCGTGTCCGCCCAGGAAGGACGACTAAATTGGGTCGCCCCTACGGTTTCATCCCTTTCAAAATTTCTTCCGCGCGGTCAATTCTAACCTTCTTTTCAGCGACGAGTTGCGCGGCGACTTTTTCGATCCTGTCACCAGTCGCGCCCGCGGCAATCGCCACCTGCCTTGCATGGAGTGACATGTGCCCCCGTTGAATCCCCTCGGTGGCGAGGGCGCGCAGGGCGGCCAGGTTTTGCGCCAGCCCGACCGAG
>CAZTZE010000075.1:0-8693 GCA_964618215.1 uncultured Chloroflexus sp. | reverse complement strand
ACTCTATAGAATTCATCTCAGGAGGTTCTTCCATGTTCCGTAAACTTATCCCCGCAATTATGCTCCTGGCGTTGTTCGTCACCGCCTGCGACCTGCACGTCAGTCTGCCCATCACCCCCGGCCCTACCGTGACGGATGAGATTAGCATCCCCCTGCCCGACGCGGCCAAGCCGGTCAATTTAACCCTGGCTTTCGGCGCGGGCACACTCTCGCTATCTCCTGGCTCGAACGCCCTGGTCTCCGGCACTGCTACCTATAACATCCCTGATTTTAAGCCCGAGGTGACCGTGACCGGCAGTTCCGTCCGCATGGCGCAGGGGAATTACACATTGACGAGTATTCCTGACTTTTCCAACATCAAGAACGAATGGGAGCTGAAACTTGGCGCGGCGCCGATGGATCTAACCATCGAAGCCGGGGCGTATAAGGCCGATTACGAGTTCGGCGGACTGGCGCTCACCAACCTGACGGTCAAGGACGGCGCATCCGCGGTCAAACTTACCTTCTCGGCGCCCAACAAAGCCGAGATGGGCATGCTGCGCTATGAAACGGGCGCCTCCAACGTGACCCTATCCGGCCTGGCCAATGCGAACTTCGCCATGCTGAAATTCAACAGCGGGGCCGGCAACTATACGCTGGATTTCTCAGGTGGATTAATGCGGGACGCCAGCGTAAGTGTCGCGACCGGCGTCAGCAATTTGACGCTAGTAATCCCGGCCGGTGTCCCGGTGCAGTTGACCATGGAAAGCGGCCTCTCGAACATCAGCGTCTCCGAAGGGTGGACCAAGAATGGGACCGTCTACACCCAGACCGGGTCCGGCCCAGCGCTGACCATCATCGTCGAGATCGGCGCCGGTAATCTAACCATCAGCCGCTGAACTCTCCCCACTGACTTCCAGCCACAACTGACGGAACTTGAGCGCGTCCACTTCGAGGACAGGGCTTTCGCACAGGAGGCGGCCTTGCGCGCCACAATCGTGCAGGGCGCGTAAGAGGTTCTTGAAATCCAGGTCGGCTTCTTCCATGACCAGGTGTTTCTTCTCGCCTTTCGGCCCATACTGGATGCCCGAAAGGTGGATGTGCAAATGTTTCATCGCCTCGTCGCCAAGCGCCTGACGATAGGAATCCAGCGCACGCAGCCACTCGGCGTAGGTATTCATCGAGCCGTCGCCGAGACGGGCGTGCAGGTGGGCAAAGTCAATGCAGGGGATAACGCCCGGAATCGCCCTGGCCATCTCCAACGTATCCGCCAGCGACCCAAGCATGGCCGCTTTGCCGCTCGTCTCCGGCCGCAGCGTGACCGGATTGCCGGCGGCGCGCAGTTCATCCACGCAGCCTTGCAGGCGCGGAATGGTTACTTTCAACACCTCGTCTGCCGGTCGGCCAAAGTACGTTCCGGGATGGAAGACGATGTCACTCGCGCCAGCCAGGTTGCCGAAGTGTGCCGCATCCATGAGGTACTTGCGCAAACGCGGCCACTTCTCCTCATCGCCATTCAGATTGATGTAATAGGGCGCATGAACCGAAAGCGCTACACCGCTCTGCGCGGCAGCCTGCTGGATGGCCGCGCAGGCTGTCTCACCAACGCGCACGCCTTGCACCCAGGCCAGTTCGAGCGCATCCAAGCCGAGGGAAGCGGTGTAATGGATCCCACCCACCGTCCCGCCGGGCCTGGGCGGTGTGGAGGCGGGAGAACCGACGGTGCCGAAACGGAATGAAAGGGGCATGCTACCTCCAGTGTTCAGTGATCAGTGAGCAGTAATCAGTGAGCAGTTTTCAGTGGTCAGTGAGCAGCAAAGAGAAATTGAAGGCGCGACCACAGCGGCGGGCCGAGGATGAGCAGGCCGACCAATATGGATGTCAGCGCGGCGATCAGCACCGCGGCCGCGCCCACGTCCTTGCCCACTTTTGCCAGCGGGTGATGGCGCGGACTGGCCAGGTCCACCACCGCCTCGAGGGCGGTATTTAAGAACTCAGCCAACCAGACCAGCGCGATGGCAAGGAAGAGCACGGCCCAATCCCACGTCGGCAAACCAAGCCACGCAGCCAGGACGACCACCGCGCTGGTGACAAGAGCATGGATCCAGGCGTTCTGTTGTGTACGGATGACGTACCACCAGCCACGCAAGGCGTGGCCTAAGGAACGGATACGGGAGAGGAAAAAAACCTTCATAGAGAATAGTGAATAGTGATTAGAGAATAGTGATTCGTGGATGATTCTCGAATCTCTCTACTCTCTACTCTCGAATTATCGAGTTCGATAGACCGAGGCGTTCCAGGACTTCAGCCTGAGCGGCCCACATGCGGGCTTTTTCCTCCACCCCGGCGTGGTCATGACCGAGCAAATGCAGCACGCCATGCACCACCAGCAACTGTAACTCGGCTTTCAGTGCGTGACCTCCCGCTCGCGCTTGCGATTCGGCGCGCGGGATCGAGATGAGGATATCGCCCAAGTAGCGGCGACCCGTCTCCGGGTCGGTTTCGCCCGCCGGGAAAGAAAGCACGTCCGTCGCGGCGTCAGTGCCGAGGAATTCCCGGTTGAGTTCCCGAAGCTGGGAATCGCCGGTCAAGACAAGGGTCAGGTCGGCATGCGGGGAGATGGCCTGTTGAGCCAGCGTAGTCTGCGCTGTCTGTTCGAGAAGGTCAGACGGGAGGAATAGCTTTAGGGCAGGGTCAATATCCAGGAAGATCATTTCCGTTTCTTCAAAATGGCTGCTACTGGGGATGTGGGTAGTGCGTCTGCGGCCGGCCGTTCCTGAGGATATTCCAGGCGCGGGTGATAGGTACCGCGCAGGGTGACGAAAAAGGACTCGGTCACTTCCTGTAGATCCTGCTGGGTGAGAGGTGTATGTGCCAATTGGCCGGCCTGCTGGCGGTTTTCGATCACACTGCGGACGATAGCGAGCAGGTCCTCATCGTTCTTGGGATGCTCGGCGCGCGCCCGCGCTTCCACCCCGTCAGCCAGCATCAACAGGGCGGTCTCGCGCGAGCGCGGCGGCGACCCGGGATAGCGAAATTTATCAATGTCAACCTGATCACGTTGATCGCCAGTTGCCTCCAATGCAGAATTGTACTGGTAACGAGTGACCAGGGTGCCGTGATGCTCGGAAATAAAGTCGTGGATGCGGCTCGGCAGGCGGTGCTTCTTGGCAAGTTCCAACCCATCCGTGACGTGGCGGATGATGGTCGCTGCGCTGATGGCCGGGTCCATGTCTGTATGCGCATCAATCGCGTCAGGCGGCTGGTTCTCGACAAAAAAAAGTGGATTGGTGGATTTTCCGATGTCATGAAAAACTGCGCCGACACGCGTCAACAGTGCGTCGGCATGGATGCGTTCGGCGGCCTGCTCAGCCAGATTAGCCACCTGCAGACTGTGTTGGTAGGTGCCGGGAGCGCGCTGGAGGAAGTATTTTAGCAGGGGGAAATCGGGACGGGAAATCTCAAGCAATTGCAGCGCAGTGGTCAGACCCAAAAATTGCGCCAGCAGGTACTGGGCGGGTAAAGCCAGACTGGCAGAGGCCACACCCATGAAGGCCGCCGCGCCGATCAATGTAGCGACGCCGATCCAGTCTGTCGTGGTGAACGGCAGGCGATAGGCGACCACAATGGCAGCGCCCGCAATGGCAATCGCCCCACCTGCCCACAAAAAATTCCCCAGCCGGCGGGCTTGTCCCAATGTCAACACGCCGCACAGGCTACTCAGAATGTAATAAGGCATCAGGCCGAGGGCATCGGGCATGCCATAAGCTGCCAGGGCGCTCAGGAGCAGGGAAAAGACCATCCCGCTTTCCATCCCGAAGAGGGCCGAAACCAGCAGGCCAAAAGCAGGTAGAGGATAGAGATAAGGCACTAGCGTACGATTGGGGAGCATTACACGCGCCCCAAAGAGGAAAAGCAAAAACAGCAAGGAGAGCAGGATCAAGCCACGCAGATCAGCCAGCACCGGAGACCGGCGACGGAAAAAATACAGACCTGTGAAAGCCGCCTCCAGCAAGACCAGCGCGGCAGATCCGATGTAATCGAGCGTCCGATCCTTTGGGTGAATCAGCCCCAAATTGGTGAGGGCTTCAAAATCCGCGCTGGAAATAACCTGGCCGCTGGATACAATCATTTGTCCCTTGACGTAAGACTGGGCAACCTGCGGGGCGGCCTCCCGCGCCGCCTGGCGGGCAGCCTGGGTCAGTTCCGGGCTATAGAAACTATTGGCCGCGACGAGCGGCGAAGCCAGGGAGATGACCAGCGCGGCTTCGTCTTCGGTCAAAGTGAAACTGACCATGGTTGGCAGGTTCTGGCGAACGGTCTCCAGATCGTCCGTGCGGATCGGGTTGCGCATCGCCTGCTCAAGCACATTCAGGGCTTCAAGCTGGACGTTATCCCAGCGCGTGGATGAAATTGCCAACAGGTATTCGATGGATTTAGACGAGAGGTTGCTCTCTGCCAGAGCAGCCAGGTCGGCCTTTTTCTGGCTGGGCGCAGGAAAAGTATCTGAACGCACTGAAGTGATGTAGCTCAAGATAGCGTTCAGTTTTTCGAGCTGGCCGCGTGCGACGAGCGGGTCCGCGGGCGCGTAGATAGGTTCAATGGCCCGTTCTGCCGCAGCGCGCGCTTCATCTGTTTTTATCTGGCTGACGTAGCGAATGTCGCTCGGAGCGCGCAGGTCTTGCGGCGAAACGTCTCCCGCCTCGAGCGGCAAGGTAGCCTGGCGAAGCGACCACGGCTGAACGAGGGCGATGAAAGCCAGAATACTGACGCTGACCAGCAGGACGACCGAGAGGAAATTCTGCCGAGAAGAGGAGCGCGGCGCAGGCTGGCGGGGTTTCATCTCATTCGATTCCTTGATGACGGTTGACAATACTTCCCGACGCTTACAGCTTACTTCCCGATTAGGTGCTGCGCATGAAGCAACTGCCGGACGAGCTGGCTGACCTGGTCACCGGGGGCGCGGCCCTGGATGCGCGGCACGAGTAATTTCATCACCTTGCCCATATCGCTCGGAGAGGCCGCGCCGGCTTCGGCAATGGCAGCTTCGACCAGCGCCTTAAGTTCGTCCGCGCTGAACGCCTGCGGAAGGAACGCATTGACGACGGCGATCTCAGCTTCAGCCTCCGCCACCAGGTCGGGACGATTGGCCTGGCGCGCCTCCTCGAGCGCTTCGCGGCGCGTCTTGATCTCCTTTTGCAGGATGGCCAGCACGGCCGCTTCGTCCAGACTGGTCTGACGGTCAACTTCGGCCTGCTTTATCGCCGCCAGCGCCATGCGCACGGTGCGCTTCTTGATATCGTCGCCGGCGCGCATGGCTTCTTTGAGAGCGTTTTCTAGTTTTGTTTTCGTATCCATAGTGTCATTATACCGCGAGGAAACTTAAGATCAAATAAGAACCTGCTGGTTTTCATAGATTTCAATGGTTCACAAAACTTCAGGAAGTAAGGGTGCCTCCCGTCTTGAAATCATCATGTGACAACATTCACAACAGCAATCCTTAAATAAACAAATGCCTATTGAATTCAAGTTATAATAAACCAGAATTAAAAAGGTTATTTAGAAAGGATAAAAAATGAGACCTAAACTAAGATTTTTTAATCTGATATTAATCGTGGTATTGATTTTTAGTTTTACAGCGTGCACTACTCCTAAAACAGCTACAGAAACAACAACAGCAGAAAGCACAACTGCAGAAACCACCATAGCTCAAACTGCTGTTACTGAGACTATGCCACCAGAAACAACAGTCGCAGAGACCGTAAGCATAACCATAACCGTCAAGGTGCCTGATAATACCCCGGGCACGGATACGGTCTGGATGAGTAAAGGGTTGTATTTCGGCAGTAATGAAGAGGAAGTAACGCTGACCTCACTGGGAAACAATACTTTCAGAGCCACTATCAATGCTCCCAAGGATTCCATCCTGCGCTACCGATACACCCGCAACGGGGATTGGGATAAAAAAGAATCATATGTATATCGCGATGGTCAATTCCGTATCCGCGAACTGCTGGCGAAAAAGGATTTGGTGATAAACGAAACCATCGCAAAATGGGAGGATTTACCGCTTCTGGCCGGCGTTACCGGAACACTCACAGGGACAATAACCACCGCCGCAGGCCAGCCGGTGATGGGATTAATCGTATCCGCCGGGCCATTCCAGACCGTTTCTTCATGGGACGGCACATATAAGATTTTCGGAGTCCCGGCCGGCCAATGCGCGGTTACTATCAGGGCGGCAAACGGCGAATATGTGGCTCAAGTAAACCAGGTAACTATCCCGGCAGACGGCATCGCCACCCAGAATTTTACAGTAACGCCCGCAACTATGACCAGTATTACCTTTAATGTGAGAGTTCCTGACAACACCCCGCTTGATGCCCAGCCGCGTTTGTTCGGGGATACCTATCATCTGGGGATGGTCCCGACGTTTGAAGGCTCGGGTATTGATACCAGCAGTATGCGGTCGATGACCACTACAGGCGATGGCATCTGGACATTTACAACCACTTTGGGCGCTGGCACCTCTTTTCAGTATCTTTATACGCTCGGGGATTCCCAGATAAACCAGGAACGTGATTCGGACAGCAATAATGTGGTCCGTACCGGGACTGCATCAGGCAGTACGATGACCATAAATGATACCGTCGCAGCATGGAAAGCCTCATACCAGATAGCAATTACTTTTGAAGTCCAATCACCCACCTCGGATACGGTCTATATCACCGGCGAGGGCTGGGGCGGAAATGAGCCACTGAAGATGTGGTCTCAGGGTTCTAACAGGTGGAAATATATCTGGTATGCCGATAGTTGGTATCCTGATCATGCCCTGAAATACAAATATATCCGTAACGGCGACACGGGTATAGGTATGGAGAAATTAATCCCGGATATAAACACCTCATTTCGGGAAATAGTTATCCCAGCAACTGATATTGCAGTCAGCGATACCATCACGAGTTGGCGTCATCAGTTAAGAGAAACCCTGCCGGACCCGGTGGTTCTGAATTACACCGGACCGATACCCGACCGGATTAGCGGCCAGCCGTTCCAGCGGGGCATAGAATTTATAGATTACTGGAGTTCTGCTTGGCTGCCGTTGGTGGAGCCCACCGTCGAGAGAATAATCGACAAAAATGCGCAATGGGCGCAGATAGCATCTATCTGGGGCATTATCAGTATTGACCCGCCTATCATTGAGCCGAACGGCAATTCATTCCGCACCGAAGAATTGGTTTCGCAGATACGCGCACTACATGCTCAAGGGTTAAAAGTAGCCATCCGTGCAGAAGGCTTTCCGGATTCACGAGCCGAAGAGGCCACTTATTCTCGCTCTCATACCAACCAGTGGTATGATGCCTTCTTTGAACAGGTTAAAAAGGTGGTGATGTATAACACCAGGATAGCCAAACAGGAAAATGTGGAAATGCTGATATTCGCCAATTTTAACTGGCTGGACGATAATAACCCGGTTACCACTACCTATATAAACCAGAAATGGAAGGACATCGTTGCTGCCGTCAGGGCTGAATACCCGGCTGCAATACTTACTGTAGATTATTATGTGGACAGACCAGAGTATGACTGGTATGGCGACCTTGATTACTTAGGTGATAAATGGTGGTGGCCGGTGGCAACCGATACGGCTGGCACCAATTTTGCCGATATGAAGGCAATGGCCCTGCAACTGCTTCAGGATACTTATCTGCCGCGCTATCAAAGATTCAACAAGCCGTTTATATTTTCGGAACTGGCCTATTACTCTGCGGACAGCGCCGCAACCCAGCTATACGGCGTTTACGCCCCGGAAATAAGCGACTTTGAGCCGGAAACGCCTTCCGTATTAAGCGATTGGGATGAACAGGCGGATGCCTATGAAGCGGTGCTCTGGGCTTTTGCCGAAACACCCTGGGTGCAGGGAGTATATTCTTTTGGCTATTCCTATTCCGACCATGACAGTAAATTTTATAGTATCAGGGGCAAAACCGCCGAAGAGGTTCTTAAGCAGATTTACGGTTTGTTCCCATAATAATGGACGGATAGCGGGTTTCGGTACGCGGGACAGACCATATATTTTTCAAAGCGGTATTTACTTGATACAATAGCCAAAACCTTGAAAACAACAGGCATAAAACGTCCATTTCTTGAGGAGGCGTGCGCAAGATAGCAAGTGTATAACACTTGCTATCGTAAATGACTTTACGATATTTTTGGGGTATCCCAAACCCTTAAATTATTTCCATTATTTGATTTTTGGATACTATAAAAAAGGCATATATTCATACCTTAGTTGAAATTTAAAAGGCTTAGAATTGACTACAGCAAGGCAAATTTTAAGTTGACAGTATTTGGCACGCATAACCGTAAATACGATAAAATAACGGTTAAACAGCAATATTACACCTGGAAGGAACTTATAAAATTGACTTACACAAAACTGCACATGCTAACCGCTTTTAAGCACGCAATGTTTAATTTTTTAATGGTTATTAAAACTAACCAAGTCTTTTAGTTGCGTAGATTCAACTTCCAAGTGCAACTTTGAAGGTCGACATGAGAGGTAAGCCGGTGTAGGATGAATGCTTCTCAGACGACCAAGTCAAAGGAGCACTCATGCGGTTCTACACACAGCTTACCCGAGAACAAAGATACCAGATAAGCTGGACTTTGTCCATTCTTGATTGATCAAGGTGTGTAAAAAGCGGCGTTTT
>CAZTZE010000074.1:0-8803 GCA_964618215.1 uncultured Chloroflexus sp. | reverse complement strand
TGCATCGCGCCTTGATCATCGCGCTTGAACACGAGAGCATACTGGAATCACAAGAGCGGGGCGACCCATTCACCGACGATGTAATCACCTAAAAAGGAATGCCGGCCAGGGTTCTCATAACCAGACCCATTACCTCTTTCAAACCGTCAGAGGTTGCCGTGCATAAAATGACATTATTACCAACAGGAGAAGACCGGGAGGAGCCAGAAATTGCCTCAATCTAACCATCACAACAGAAATGGTGGCTTTTCAATACTTAGAAGATGGTTGCTGATCTCAATCGTGTTTCTGCTATGGATTGGAGTTGCACTCATTATTTGGTTCTATTTTCCCCAACTCGCAGATTCAATTTTAATACCCCCAACTGCCACGCAACTCCTCCCAACCAGTACGCCATATTCTTCAGTCCCATTTGAGGTGTTTGCCGCGAAAGGATGGCAAGATACAGGGGTGTTCGTTAATTCTGGCGATCAAGTGGAAATTATATATGTCAAGGGTTTATGGACTGAAAAAAAAGGGATAAATTATTACACCGGCCCAGCCGGAGGAAAATCGAGCCAGGATAATCCCTGCAACCCTATGTCCCATAAAGAAACAGGTTACAATGCTCTGATCGGTAAAATTTGGTATGGTAAACCCTTTTTAGTCGGCCAATATTTTACTGGAAAAGCCCTTATATCGGGAACTTTATACCTCAGGATGAATGATTGTGATCAATGGTTAGCTGATAATGATGGAAGCGTTCATCTTCTTATTCAAATCAGTCGCTGAGTGAAGGAGCAAAGTGGTTTTTGTGTCTACCGAGCAGGCCTTCGGCATGGAAATACTTTAGAATATCAAGGGAATTGACACATACTCCTTATTTGCCGGCCAAAATTCAAATGGATGTATCAAAGTTGACACCGCATCAAGGGGCGCCCGCAATACAAATTTCTCAAATTAAAGACATTAAAGCTTTCGAGGCTCTTCGAGATGCCTGGAACCTACTGCTGCAGAGGAATCCCGTTCAAGATGCTTTCCTGACCTGGGAATGGCTTTACGCCTGGTGGAAGCATTATGGAAAGCCGCGCGAGCTTTGGCTCGTCACTGCCTGGACTTCGGATGAATTGGTTGGCGTTGCACCGTTGATGTTGGAGGAAAGGCGAAAGTATGGCTTGAAACTTCGAGTGCTCTGCAATGTGGGAACACCGGATGTAGACGTGGGCGGTTTTATCATTCAGAACGGCGACCCGCAGATTTACACTGCGGTAAGTAATTATCTGATCGGTCGAAAACGGCTTTGGGATGTTCTGGAACTCAACGAGATACGCTGCGATGGCCCCGAAATAAATCATCTCCTCTCCCTGTTTGAAAATTCTGGTTACGTCACTCACCAGAAAAGCAATCCCCATTTTTATATCCCTGTTCAGGGCGAGTGGGAAGGATACCTCAACCGGCTCCCCCCCAAGTTTCGTCGCGAGATAAGGAGTAAGGTACGTAGAATCGAAGAACAAAGCAGGCTTACGCTGGAGCATCATGTTGGAAAGGAAGTAACCTGGCAGGAGATATCAACGATCTTCGAGATCAATGAGTATGCTCACTTCCCCCATCTGTATCGTGCAACCGAGGAAAGGGCTTTTCAACGGGAAATTTTCGAGTTGATGAGAGAGCAAGGTTGGTTGAATATTTTTTTACTTTACGTAGATGACCAGCCCGTGGCCTACAACTATGGTTTTACCTACGACAACAAATTCGAAGATTGGCGCGCCGGGTTCAACATCCAGTATTCTGATCATTCCATCGGGAAGATCTTATATTTGATGACCATCGAAGATTGTTTCGAGCGCGCTTATAGAGAGATAGATTTTTTATGTGGTGATGAACATTACAAGACACGCTGGCAAACGCAAGAGCGAACATATACCCAATTGCGTTTCGTCGCCACCAATAGACCGCTTCCTATGATTGCATACATCTGGCTACCCAAATTAAAAGCTCTGATCAACAGGAGTAATGACCGGAAAACCTGAATCAAGAACAGGCACCGACCAATCAATCCAACCCTTAATGGTTGATGCCCTGTTCGCGAAAAAACCGGCCTGCTTAGTAGGCCGGTTTTTGTACAAAGCGCCTAAAAACCGGTGTCAGGTGATAGTGAAAAGCTGAAAGCGAATGGCCAGGCCATACGCCAATGCGGGGAAAGCATAGCAACCGTTCATCAGAAAGCGAAGCGCTTCCTTCAACCGTAGTGACCGCGAATTTAAAGCCTTCATCACGCAGGAATTCTATAAGATCAGGAGTGAAGTAATCCCGCTTCCCGTCCGGAAAGGCGAAAATCGGTAAAGCCAGACCAATTTCACGGCGGATCGTCTCCTGAGAGGTGCGGATTTCCTGACATGCTAGCTTGAATGGAATCATGCTGAGGAGCGGGTGGGTATGGGTGTGGGCAGCAATAGTTACTCCGCCTTTGGCGAGGGTTCTTAATTCATCCCAGGTTAGAGTACTACGCATGCCGGCCATATTCTGTGGGGCAAATTCAGCGTATATTGCACTGACGATTTGCATCCCTTGATCAAATGGAAGCGTTTTTACCGCCTGTCGCATCTGTTCAACCGCCCGTTTTCTCTCGACCTGATTGTGGAGGGAAAACGAACCCAAAGGTGTTGAAATTTCAGAGGTAGGGCAATTATCTACTGCTGCATAGAGCTTATCCCACCAGAATAACCCCTGACCGACATAGGCTGTTGGGATGAACAGTACTGGCTTAATTCGATATTGACTGGTAATAGGGAATATGACTTCTTTGAAATCCCGGTAGCCGTCATCCACTGTGACCATTACAGAATTCGGTGGAAGTGGCTGCTCACCATTTATCGCATTCAGCACATCCTCGGCTGAAACCGGATGGTACTTCTCTGC
Source organism: uncultured Chloroflexus sp. (assembly GCA_964618215.1). Classification (GTDB taxonomy): domain Bacteria; phylum Chloroflexota; class Anaerolineae; order Anaerolineales; family Villigracilaceae; genus CG2-30-58-95. The sequence goes on along the minus strand of CAZTZE010000074.1, from coordinate 5,905 downwards.
GACCAAGCGCATCTGGGAATTGAATTGCGCGGGTTCAGCGCTGATCAATTCCGGGTCCAACCACGGGCGGTTTTCATACTCATCAACCCGGTGATAGACCAAAACATATAAATGCTGCCTTATCGTTTGACCCAAATACTGAAAAAAGCTGATCGCACCGCTGTGCTCAGCAATATTAAAAGCTACATTCTTCCATCTTTGTTTTTGCATCGAATGACAATGATAAGAGGCCAAGGCATATGCAATCAGCGGCCATCCATCGAAGTGGCTAACTTCCCGATTTATCCCTCTTGGCGCCGGTTAATATCACCACTGTAAGGAGAATTGCCATCAACACAATTAACCCAAGAATAGCCATAGGAATCCAACTCCTATTTGCGATTTTCGGGCTGGCGGGTTGAATCGGTATCGGTGTAGCCTCGACCGTGGGGACCTCAGACGGAACCAGGGGGGTAACACTCTCTTCAACACTCCTCGTCCGTGTATCAGCACTCGAGATCATCTCACCATTAATTATCGCAAAATCACCCTTTAGCTGGTTCCTAAGGATTGGAATAGTAAGAGCATTCCCGGCTTGCCTGATTCCAGCCTCAGTATTGCCCAAGACAGCCAGGATTGTACGAGTATTGTTCCATGGGGCAGACAGCAATTCCAGATAGCCGAGTTCTGTATCTTCTGGCAACCGGTACACAACCTGCAGTTTTGTTAAAGTAGCAACATTGCTGCCCTCTTCAAACGGAGCCGGAAGCGCATCTCGCAATTCCTCCATTACCTGTATTTCTGATGGTAATCCAATCACTATCCAATCATAATTCTGGCGCACCTCTTCGGATATTTGCTTGTCATACACGGCCATCAGGTAAAACGGCGCACCAATGACGCTCCTCCCTAAATTGAAAGCGATTTGGGCAGCAACTTCCCAAACCATTGGATTCTGTTCGGGCAGGATAAACGCGACATTGGCAAGAGTGGGATCGTTGATGAACGGATATGGGTATTTACTTAAGTCTCTGAGATTGGTGGAGGCTGTTGCAGGAGCCAAGGGGACATGAAGGATTGACGCAGAGTAGATGGTCACCCACAAACCGAAGGATTCCCCAGAACTCTCATTAAGAGGCGAGAGGTTTACATCAAAGGATAAAGAATTGCTGCCGGCATAGATGAAGTTATAGGGGATATTAATTCTTAAAATGGTGGTCTGGGTTGTCTCATCTGAGAAGCGTGCGCTGCCGAGAACTCTGCCATTTATGAAGATGACCAGGCCTGAACGTATGTAATCCAACAAGGTGGAATTACTAAACATCAGATCAAGATAAGCATTTTCCGCAGTGATAAAACCCGGCGGTATATCAAACTGGTAATCAGCCGAGCTCGTTCCGATTTCCGTAAACGTCTTACTGGCATAACCAAGGTCGCCGAATGTACTTGTTTGTTGGGTTGATGTGGGCATTGCCAAAGTTTCAGCTCTTGGAACCGTGGAACTCCCCGCATTAACGTTCGCGACGATTGCAAGGTTAGGATAGGAACCAGTTTGAATGTTGCCGACGCTCAAAGCTTGAGCAGCCTTGACAACCCCAGCATTTGTGTTCCCACCCACCACCAGAATGACTTTTGTGTTGTCCCAGGGTGATAACGTCATCTGCAGGATACCATCCTCCGGCTGTATTTCTGATGAGACGAATGTTGTACCAGATACAGGCACAGGTAATGAAACCTGGGACAATATGGGGAACGCGGAGGGTTTACCGACAAAGATGAGGTGCTGGCTCGTCGAGAAAGAGGCGTCTAGTTGACTCGCCGTCAGCAACGATAGAGGCATTTTCCCCCGGCTCATCCGTCCGAAGCTGGCTGAGACGATGAGCGCGGCTCTTATTTCATCCGCGGTCGGGGAGTCAGGCACCACCAAAGCCGAGGCTGCGGGGGGAGTTGAACCCAGTCGGTAAATTGGTTCAGGTAGCAGGCGCAAATCCGGTGCCAGCGGAGTCGCGGCAGGTTCGGGGGTCGGCGTTTCAGTTACTACTTGTGCAAAACCATTGGAATATGTCATCCCAAGCAACAAACCCGCCACAGTCAACGACAATATAAAGATGTGAGCCAGCTTATTCATTGTATTATTACCCTTGAAAAACTATCCCAATCGCGAAGATTTTGTAGCGCGATATGCTTCGCGATATCGCCCTTCGGTTGCGGAATGAATTCCGCGTTACGCGTAACTCCTACCATTATTTATTTAGAGGGCGACTTCGACGAGGCGCCTTTTCCCAGATGACAGTGCTTTTCCCGGTAATATAATTATAGAAACCCAGCAGGGCAGCATAATTACTGTTTACCAGGAATGTTGGCAGATATAAGAGTTTACCCAAAGAGCCTCGATATGTTACCTGGGCGCCGAGCCATGCCAAAAAGTAAAAAACAATTTGCAGGAGGAAAAAGAGCCAATTAAATGGCGCCGCTAAAGACAACATTGGAAGTGATTCTACTGGATAATCCCAAATCAGGGTGATCATATTAGCAAGAAATGCTACGATCATCATGAAAGGCACCAGTGGTCGTAGATACTTATGCGAGACTACTTGCCACACAATCAATGGCCGCCTATACGGCAAGCTCCGGATGGACATTCCCATAGCCTGGTAGCGGCCGGCAATAATCCGCGCCCGGCGGACAATTTCATCCCGTTCGTTCGAAGAAACATATTCCCGGGATCGCGCTTGAGGGGCATAGACTATCCGATAGCCTTTTTGGATAATACTCAGCGCAAGGAAAAAATCATCGTTTATTACCGAGTCGGGTGGGGATTCGAATAAATTCCGCCGGATTGCGAACACTTCGCCTGAGACACCGGTACAGGAACCCAGGCGCGTCTCCTGCTGTTTGATGTAAGATTCATATCGCCAGTACAGGCTGTCGGTTTCGCCAAAAACGCCATCCTCTTTGACCACATTTTTACTGCCAGCTACTGCTCCGACTTGTGGATCCGAAAAAGGCTTCGCCAGTTCCCGCAAGGTGGATTCTTCATAAAAGTTGTTCGCGTCCGAAAAAACAAGGATTTCATGCCTCACTTGAGGAATAGCCCGGTTGATAGCAGCCATCTTACCGCACCTGACAGGCTGATAACTTAGTTCAACGCCATGGGATGCAAATGATTGCACTATCCCCACAGTACGGTCGTCTGAGCCATCTGCGGCGACAAGAATTTGAAGGCGGTCAGATGGGTAATCCAAATCCAGGCTGTTCTCCAATTTCGCTGCAATAACGTTCTCCTCATTATACGCTGCAATAAGGAGGGTAACGTTTGGAGTTTCAGGTTTGTACGGCGCTGTTGGTGAGCGCAATCTCGCCAGCAAGGTCAAGATAAGCGGATAGCCCGCGTAAACATAGAAAATGCCCAAAACAGACAGCCAAAAGATGATCCCGATCAAATCTTCCTTCCATCCTGTTCGATAACTCGTGAATATAAATCGCAAAGGCGATCTGCCATCTTCACCAGAGAATAATTGTTTACAACGTGTATACGCGCCTTCCTGCGCAGTTTGTTGCGCAGATTCTCGTCCGTAAGCAGCGTGACAATTGCTTCACTAAGCGCGATCAGGTTACCAGGAGGCACCAACCAACCTGTTTCCATGTGGCGGATGACTTCTGGGGACCCGCCCACCGAAGATGCAATCGCCGGCAAACCACATGCGAGAGCCTCCAGCAAAGCCAGCGGTAATCCTTCGGCCTTGGAAGGCAAGACAAACAAGTCAGAGGCTTGCAAGTAAGGTGTCACATCCATTTGTTCACCCAGGAATAGAATACCATCACCTGCCTTCTTTTTCAATATATCCTCTTCAGGCCCGCTGCCCAAGATCAGCAGTATGGCTTGAGGCAGGGTTCTGCGGAGAGAGGCCCAGATGCCGACCAGATGATCAACCTGTTTCTCGGGCGCCAGACGCCCAACAAAAGTGACAAGCAGGGCATCCTTCGGGAGCTTCAATCGAGATCGTAACGCTGCTCTCTTGGACGCTGGTAGTGGAACAAATTGCTCGACATCTACTCCATTGGGGATCAGGACACGTTTTTGGACAGGCACACCTTCTGCGGCAAGCTCTCCGTCAATCACCTTGCTGATCACACAGAACGCATTGACTTCCCGAGATAGCACCCTGAGCCTGGCTTTACCTAAAAGACGGCGCTTCAAGCGCAACACATCGCTTGAGGCTCCACTTCCATGCGGCGTCGCCACTATCGGTTTGCCAAACAGCTTCTTGGCGAGAACCGCAGTAGTGGCAGGAGAGATAAGCTCGTGAGCATGAATCAGGTCGGGATCCAGGCGCTTGATCAACGCTAACGCCGCCAGTGTAAACGTCAACGAGGCGAGGGGTTTCGGACCCGGAACCGGCAACCGATAAATGGGGATCCCATCCAGCCTCTCGAACGGTTTTGTGCCAGGCAAGCGGCGGGTCAGGATGTGAATTTCCACACCCCGCGCTTGCAACAAAGGCGCGACGGCGGCCAGTTGGCGTTCGGCTCCGCCAATGCGCGGGTAGTATCCATGACTCAACATGACGACCCGAATAGGCTGAGGTAGGGCGGGTATTTTACCCGCCATTTCCAGCGGCAGGTTGGAAACCCGCCCTGCGTCTCGAACAGGCTGAAGTAGGGCGGGCATTTTACCCGCCATTTCCGGCGGCAGGTTGAAAACCCGCCCTACATCATTATCGAAGGGTTTGCGCATAAAGGTTTAAGAGACACTCCATCCAGGCTTGAGGAGAATATTGTTCAACAGCCAGCGCCCGCCCGGCTGCGCCCATTTGTCGAAGCCTGGCCGGTTCATCGAGAAGTTTTGCAATGGCTTCAGCGATTGATTCGGGCTGGTGAGGAGGGACAACACGTCCAATTTCCGCTGTGACCACGGTGGGGATATCGCCGACATGGGTCGCAACGATCGGCAAGCCGGCCATCATCGCTTCCAAAATCGCCAGCGGCAACCCTTCCCAATGTGATGAACTCACGTAAAGATCGCTGGCCGCAAGCAAGCCGGGAACGTCATTGCGCATCCCCAACAGAAACACATTTTTCTCAAGGCCTGATCGGGAAACCAAATTGAGAATTTCGCCAAATAGCGGCCCATCACCAACCAAAAGCAGGACGATATCTGGATGAGAAGTAACTAACATAGAAAAGGCAAGGACTAAATCCTCATAGCCTTTGGCCGCTACAAATCTCCCGACGGAGATCAGGATTGTTTTGGTTGGATCACCGGCCACTTCTTTTCTTAGTTTTACTCGCTGCGCCGGCGTGATTTTTACCGGTATCGAAACAGCGTTGGGGATCACCCCAATTGATCTTCCTCTCAGACGCGACTGAAAGGAGTTGCGGATAGTATACCCGACCGCGACAATGCGTTTTGCCCAATAACGCATCGCCCAGGTCTCCAAGAACCCGATCATTGGATGAAATTCTTGTAAAACGTCTGCTATCGAATGTAATGTGTTTACAACGGGGAGACCGGCCAGGCGGCCACAAAGCGTACCGATGATATTGGCATAGGTTAAATGACACTGAACCAGATCAAATTTCTGGCTGGATAAGAAGCGCGCCAGGCGGAATATCCGCCGCAAGTCGAGCAAATGTCCGGCCGGGAAGATAACGACATTCGTTCCCAGCCGGGATAATTCATCCAGGATCATCCGGTCATTATTCGAGCCTAATGACACAATCGTAACATCGAGCGAATGCGCCTGAGCCTGACCGGCCAGGGTTATCAGGAGTTTTTGCGCGCCTCCGACGATTAGATTATCAATTATATGAGCAGTGTGTAATGACATGAGATATAGAGTATTACTCGGCATCATTTACGCGATCCGCGCAATTCGTAGGTCGGATTGGCAATCCGACCATGAGTATCAACGTAAGGCGAGGT
>CAZTZE010000073.1:0-9397 GCA_964618215.1 uncultured Chloroflexus sp. | reverse complement strand
TTGCGCCAGCAACTCAAATCGCCTGCCGTTCAGATGTGTCTTGCGTAAGTCCTATTCCTTACTCCTTGTTCAGCCAAGCCTCGATGGACTCGCGATGCTCTTTGTAATGCCAGGTGGTGTTGGCCGCCACACCGAGCCAGAGCGGACCCATCGGCCAGGTGTCGGTGTATTCGGTTTGCAACTGTTCCTCGCTCAGGCTTTCAGCCAAGGCGAGGGAATCGCGGTACGACTGGTGGAATTCCTCCAGCACTTCGGCCAACGGCTTGTCCTTGAACTGGGTATGCGTTTCGGAGTTCATGCGTTCCACATCCCAGGGAAGAGGCACATCGGGGGCTTCGCCGCGCAGGTGCATCCCTATCCAGCTCAACATGCGCCGTTCCCAGGCTGAGATGTGGGCCAGCACGTCTTTGACCGTCCACTCGCCGGAGGCGCCGGGCTGGAGCATCTGGTCGGGTGTCAGGCGGGCGAGGGTTTCCTCCAGCGCCCGTCGTTCGTCGCGGATACGCTGGAGGAGTTCGGGTTTGGTGAGGTGTTCAATTTTGGCGTTCATTTGGTGTAGGTTCCTGTTAATTCAGCATAGCCGAGGATGTAACCTGGCAGTCTGTCGGAGAGCCGCATAGAACCCCGTTTTCTCCGAGAAAACGGGGTTCTGCGCCGCCCTTTTTTACAAGGCCGCGATCAATTTTTCGCCAAATGCCGTCGGTTCGCTGCGCTCAATGACCAGATTTTTGGCGGTGTGAAAGGCCAGAAAATCACGCATGGCAGCGGCGATATTGGAGACCAGTTCCTCGTCCGGTGGGATGCCATCTTCCAGGTAGAGCGCCTTCAGCCGCAGTGTGCCATCCTTGCGTTCGAGTTTCGGGTCGAAGCGGCCGACCAGCTGATCTTTGTGCAGAATGTTGAGACAATAATACCCGTATTTGCGTTTCGCCGCTGGGACGTAGGCTTCAAAGGATTTCTCGAAGCCCCAGAAGGCCGCGTCGCGCCGGCGCGCCCAGAAAAGGTTGTCGAAGGGATTGAGGAAGGTCGTGCGCTGCGGGCGGATCTCTCCACTGGCGGCCTGTTCCAGCAGGGACAGGTTGTCACGGTGGATGAGGAGTGCGTCTGTTTTCCCATCCGCCAGTTCTGCCTGAACTTCGACCAGCGTGCCATCCTCGACCAGCGCGGCGGCGATCGGCTTCGCTTTGGTTAACTTCATCCAGGTGTAATCGCCAGCCTGAGCGGGGGTGCAGAGGCCAAGGGCTTTCACGCCGCGCTCGACCCAGAAACGGTCGCGATCTTCGGGGGTGGGTTCGGTTCTATCCACCCAGTCTGGCAGGACGCGCTCGGTCAAATCATAAATACGCTGAAATTTCTCACGCCCGGCAATCATCAAATCACCGAAAGCATACAGATATTCCAGTGCCACTTTGGCCGGGCGCCAGTTCCACCACGCGCCGCCGGGGTGGTCGCCGCGCTCGAAGTCGCTGACTTTGAGCGCGCCCTCACGCCGGATTCGTTCCAGCACGAGGGGAAGCATTTCGGCATGATGGGTTTCTTTCAGCCAGCGCTCGTACCAGTTGCCGGGCTGTGCGCTCAAGCGACGCTGGTGCGGCATCTGGTAGCGGTATTCGGTCAGGGAGATGATGGAGGCGGCATGTTGCCAGCCCTCGAAGAGACGACGCTCCGTGGCCGACATTAAGGCGTCGAAATCGGCAGGGTCGTAATTCCCCAGACGGCTCCACAGTGTCAGGTAGTGGGCGCGGGCGACCATTTGCAGGGTATCTATCTGCACACAGCCGATCTGCTCGGCGGCGCGGTAAATGGCATCCCGCGTCGGCGTGGATTTGGCTCCGTTGGTGGTATCCAAGCCCTGGGCGCGGAGAGCGAGGGCGCGGACAGCTGTCAGGGGGTAGATGGTCATCAGTTATCAGTGATCAGTGACCAGTGACCGGTCAGCGAGGCGCGGAAGGGATGCAGTTCGGCCATCATCACATTGGCTTTGACCGACGGGTCGTTGAACATGAAGGTTTTGGCAGCCTCTTCGTTTTCGGCGCGGAAGACGACCAGCCCAAAGGTCTCGTCGAGGCATGGCCCGGCCAACAGGACAGCGCCATTCCCGGCAGCCTGTTTGAGATATTGGAAATGCTCCGCTATGGCGGCTTCTTCTTCCGGCGTGGGATTGGTAAAGAAGCCGTCGCGGTAGGGGTGGATGAGGTAGATGTATTCGGGCATGGAATTTTCCGCCCTCACTCCAACCCCTCTCCCGATAATGGGAGAGGGGCCGGGGGTGAGGGTATTTTAGTCCGAGAACGCCCCCGACCAGGCTTCGAAGCGGCGGCCGTCGCGTTCGTCGTCTTTGAAGAACGAGAGGTAGGTAAGCACCTGGTAGGGGATGAACTTCTGTTCTTCGGGTTTGAAGACAGCCAGGTCGTAGTAAGTGTGCCAGGTGCCGGAGTTCAAGTACATCTGGTTGGTTGGGTGCGGCGTGGTCGGGATCGAATCCAGCGGGACGATCTCGTGGTGGTGGGTGTGACCGTAGACGATGAACTGGGCGCTGCGATTGAGGAAGGCATGTTCTCTCAGGGCATGTTTGGCAAAGGTGAGCTCTTCCGACCAGAATTGCTTGCGCATCCAGACCACCACGTCATCAATGTTCTTGAACGAGAAGCGGTCGGTAAGCTTGACGATCAGCTCAAGCCCGTCCACGAGGTCAAACTTGAACTTTCGATCGGCTTCGCGGACGAAAGGCAAGGCCAGGAACTCGTTGCCCATTTCATCCCAGACCTCTTTTATTTTCTTCTGATCGGCCGGGCTGATATTGTTCTGCCGCAACTGGCTGCTGATCCATAATGGTGTGGCCAGCGCCGGGCGGACGTTCACCAGTTCACTCAAGCTATCCAGGATGCCTTTGGGCAGCTCCTGTCCCAGGCGTTTCTGTGCCTCGACCGGGAAGCGGTTGAGCACCTCGACGGCGAAAGCATCCCCCAGCGTGGCGGCATCCCGGCCTTTGTCTTTGGAATAATTGAACGAGTCGTACAGGTCGCCGTGTTGAGCATAGATCTTGTACTCCGTGAATAACCGCCGCAGGGTTTCAGACTCTTTGACTTCATGAGGGAAGGGTGAGCCTGGATTCGCCAGACCCATTGCCTGGATGATTTCCTGGCGGATCTGATCGAAAGCCGGGCCGGGGAGATGGTAATACCAGTCGTGATTGCCAGCCATGTAATGGATGCGCACGGGTACCGCGACCTGCTCTTGGGTGTCAAAGGAGGCCCGGCCGCGGCGATCAGCGGGCGGCAAGAGGATGGCTTTCCCACCCGCGAGATGACGCAGGATTCCTATGGCCTCTGCATTGTAATTCAGGATGGCTTGGTTGATCGCGCTGAGCTTTTTTGCATACTCCGGGACACGAAAGTCGGTCCAGGGGCGCACGTAATCGGGAGCGCCTGGGTGTGTATCCAACCAGAGCGTCGAGTGTTGCGGGTCGAGGATATCGCCCAACAATAGAATGTCAATGCCATCCAGGGGGCGATAGTTCTTGTCTGCGCGCCAGGAGGCGTTGAAAGCCAGTTCATTCAACCGGGCGGCAAAGAGCTGGAAAGCGCTGGCGGAGATGGGCTTGCCGCAGGTGCCATCCACCAGGTGAAGGTCGCTGATGACGATTAACATAGGTGCCCTCCCGCGAAAGCCGATATTCGCTTTCTGTATTATAGCCTGAACCTGGCTACGAAACGCAAGATAAGGAGTATAGCCCCCGCTGCCAGCGGAAGCCAGAGGATAATAATCACCGCCTCCGCGGCCCACCCCACACTGCGCCCCGCACCCTCAGCCTGCCGCGCTTTTTCCTGGGCTTCCTCCATCACTTCGGGCGGGATCATCTTCAACGCCAGCGCGTCTCCTACCGGAATGAGGATGAGATCATCAAGGTAGCCGAGGATGGGAATGAAATCTGGGATCAGGTCAATCGGGCTGAAGGCATAGGCCACGACGATCGCCGCCCAGGCTCTGGCGTACCAAGGCGTGCGCGGATCGCGATAAGCCAGGTAAAGGGCGTAAGTTTGGACTTTGAGTTTGCCGGCGCGTTGTTTCCAGGATTTGAGCATGTCGTTTCTGCACGCTTTGGTCAATCCCATGACAGGATCGAAGGTCTCATTTGGTATACACAGGAGACCCTTGCCGAGCGGGTTGTTATTCTCCACCGCCCTCGTCATCCACCGCGGACGGCTGATCCACCCGCACCACCTCCCCGTGGACATTGATCACGACGCGGAAACCCACCATGCCCATGTAAGTGCGCCCCTCCTCGGGTATGCCGGTTTGCAGCAGGTTATTGAATTGCTGGTCAATGTTTTTGAGTTGCGTCTCGATCAGCGCCTTGGAGAAGATGTCATCTGTGCCAAGCATCTTGGCGGTCTGCTCGCTGAGCAGGTCTTCGTGGCCGCTGATCTGCTGGCGCATCATCTCCAGCACCTGACGGTCAACCCCCTCGGAGAGGATGTGGCGGCGGAATCCGGCGTCGTTTACCACGTAGCAGGGATCTTCTCCCACGTAGGCCGTCTCAACTGGACGATCAATCTCATCTACAATCAAACCGGCGAAGAGAGGTTGGCGCGGCATGGCTTAACTTCTCTGCTTGCCTTCGATGATCGCCAGCAGGGTGCCGGCGGCAATGCCCAGGCGACGGTCCAATTTTCTGCCGGTATCCATGCTGAAATCCAGGAGCATCTGGTAGCCGAAGAGGGCAAATTTCTGGCGCAGGTCGGCCACGCGTTGGTCGCCGATGGTGATGTCATAGTTCTGGGGCAGCAGCGAGCCGAGCAGGAAACGGCGCAGCAGTGCCTGTCCGACGCTATCCTCGAATAACATTCCGATGGGCTGGTCAGCGGCGTCCAGCACTTCCCACTCGTCGCGGAACATTGATTTCAATCCCTTGCGGCGTAACACGCCGACCTTCTGGCCGGTGGGTGCCTCGATCACGTCGTAGGCTGCCGAGAAGTCAACGATGCTGCGTGCCTGGATCAGAAGAAGCTCTTGCGTCTTGCTTTCGTCGCTGAAGATGCGGATGTCCTCGCGCAGGCGGAACATCTTTTGTTCGACGTAAAGCACCAGTTCGTTGTGCGGGTTGTAGAAGCGCAGCTTGCCGGTCAGGGCAAAGACCTGGCGTTTGAGCAAGTAATTAGACCATGATAGCGCGGGATTCATTGGGTCTCCTTATGGGTTGGGCGTGTTCGACGACCTGCACGTTGCTGCCGCTGCCGGGTTCGTAAAGGTAACGCTGGTCAAGCGGGACGGCCGGCAGGGTCCAACGATACAGCCATTTGGCAGCCTGAGGTGTAAGGTTGATGCAGCCGTGACTGCGCGGCGTCCCGTAATCATTATGCCAGAATGTGCCGTGTAATGCAACTCCATTTTCGGTGATGTAACAATTCCACGGCACGCCGGTCAGGTCGTAGAGCGCAGCCTCACTCTCACCGCCGACCATGTGGGCAGTCGGGCGCTTGTGGAAGGTCTTGAACCAACCGGTCGGAGTGTTGAACTCGCCCTTTCCGGTGGAGGCGCGTGCCCTGAAGACCAGACGCTCAGCCTCGTAAGCCAGGACTACCTGCTCGTCCAGACGGACTTGAATGTATTTCTCCTCAGGCTCGACTTCCGGCGAGAGCGGGGTCAGTTCGTCTGCCGGGAGAATGCGGACGTTATAAGGGCGGATGAAATAATAAGCCGAATAGAGGTGGTCGTAGGCGCGGTACCACAGGCTGCCATCCCGCTTATCCACCAGGATGCCCTGGATCCAGTGCGTGCTGGCGTAATACAGGCGCGCGCCCGGGAAGGGGGTGCGATTGATGCCCCACCAGGATTCCGAATACGGAACGCTGATCTCGCCAAGCGTGCCTGCTTCGGGGAGGTCGCTGACGACCGGGTTGAGATGTGTCTCTACCGGCTGGACCCCGCCAGAGTAAATGTAACTCTCATCGCCGATGCGGTACCAGACGCGGTTGTAATCGCTGGCGTTCCCACCGGTCACCTGTTCGTGGATATCCAAAATCGAGTCACGTTTGTACGTGTTGACTTTTACGCCCTTTTTGGATGGGATATTGTAGGCCGAGATCTGGAGATAGGTGACGCGTCCCTGCATGGTACCGGCAGCCCGCGCCGAGCCTGTACTGAGCCGAAGCCCTGAGCCGAAGCCCTGATCGCAGCGAAGGGTCAGCGAAGGGGCAGCCGAAGCGCCGAGGAGGCGTTCCCAGCCCAGGAGTCCAATCAACCCCGCTGCGCCCACTTTAAGAAAGTCGCGGCGAGAGAGCATATTATCTCTATTCAAGAACGTCCACCGTGGTGCCGTAGCGTTCGTAGACCATTTGCTCGTTTGGTGGGACGACCGGCTGAGTCCAGCGATAGAGCCATTTGGCAGCCTGTGAGCTCAGGTTGATGCAGCCATGACTGCGCGGGCGGCCGAAATCGTTGTGCCAGTACGTGCCGTGCAAGGCGACGCCGCTTTCGGTGATGTAAGAGACCCACGGCACGCCGGGCAGGTCATAACCGTTGGAAGCCATGTCGCCGGCCGCCATGTGCCGGGAGGGGCGCTTGTGGTAGGTCATGTGGCGGCCGACCGGGGTGGAATAGGTGCCATTGCTGAACCGCCCGCCCGAAGCGATGCGCGCCATAAAGACGGGGTTTTTATCCTCATAAGCAATGACAAGCTGTTGGTTCAGGCGTACCTCGAGGCGTTTGAGCTGGGCGGGAAAATCCTGGGAGAGCGGCGCCAGTTCTACGGTTGGGAGGATGCGCAGGTGGGTGGCTTGGGCATAGTAATGGAACTTATACTTATCATCATAGACACGGTACCACAGATTGCCATCCACGTCCTGGACATGCCCGACGACCCAGTGCGTGGTCTCGTAATAAAAACGATACGCGAACCTGGCATCCTTCGCCGCATCCCAGCGGGCGTCGGTATAGGGGACGGTCACCTCGGCCAGCGCGCCTTCTTCAGGCAGGTCGCGGAGCGGCTCGTTCAGCTCCGTCCGCACCGGCTGGATCGAGCCGGAGTAGGCGTAACTTTCCTCACCGATCTTGTACCAGACGCGGTTGTAAGCTGTTTCGTCTTCGCTGATGACGGTGGCGGTGATCGGCAGGACGATATCCCGCCAGTAGGCTTTGACGACCTTGCCGGTGAGAGCTGGCGCGTCATAGCCATTGAGCGTCGCGGTCGTGACGCGACCTTGCTGGCCCACGATAAACTGGGCCGTGGCCGGTTCGAGGCTAAACTGCGGCAGGAGCAGGCCGAGCAGCCCCGCGCCGCTCAACTTGAGAAAGTCGCGTCTGGAAATGTGGAAATTAGTAGTGTACATTCACCAACGTCCCCACCGAGGCCCAGTTGAACAGCCATCCCGCGTCGGAGATGCTCAAGTTGACACAACCGTGGCTCATCGGCGTGCCAAAATTGCTGTGCCAATACGTGCCATGCAAGGCGTAGCCCTTGTAAAAATACATCGTGTACGGCACGTTGGCCAGGTAGTAGCCAGGCCCAGACATATCCGTGTAGCGATATTTGACATAGACACGGTATTGGCCGGTGACGGTTGGAGTCCGCCAGGTGCCGGTTGAGACGAGGAAACTGTTGACGATGACGTTGCCCTCATAAGCGTAGACGCGCTGCTGAGAAAGATTCACGTCAATCCAGCGCTCGCCGTCTCCGCCGGGCAAGGGCACAGGTGTAGGCGGTTCATACGTGGGGGGCGCCACTGGTGTATCGGTCGGCAGTGGGGTTGATGTGGGTGTGAAGGTCGGCGTCGGCGTGGGTGTATCGGTCGGCGTTGGCGTCGGCGTGGCAGTTGGAGTGGACGTGGAGGTGGGGGTAAAGGTCGGCGTATAGGTCGGCTTGAGTATCTGCGCGGCTGCGCCGGGGATTGTCGACGTCGTCTGCGGGAGGGAGATGTTTTCTCGAATGAAAGCCAGCGCGGGAGAGGCGTTCCCCGGCCATATAGCCCAGGCGATGGTGACACAGGCCAGGAAAATCAGCAGCGGCAGGAAGGAGAGCCGGCGGGCGGCCAACGCCGTTCCCTGCCGAGTAGGTGCTGTGCAGATGACGAGCGGCTGGCCTGAGGCTTCAGATTGAAGGCCTGGATGAGAGGTCGGTTTGGCGCGCCTGGCCTCTTCTTCCCTCAGGCGTTGAATCGCCCAACGCATCCCCTGGCGGGCGCGATCGCTTTTCGGGTTGACCTGGAGCGCCCGCTTCAGGTAGGCGATGCTGGAGCGCGGGCTGGCCAATCCAGCCAGGATCAGCCAGGGCGCCTCCATCTCGGGGGCGACCGCAGCGGCAAACTCCGCCCAGCGACGGGCAGCCTGTCGGTTACCGTTTTGCAGTTCCTGTCTGGCGTTTTGAATTGCCTGTTGTGCGCTGATCGGTTCGCGGTTCATGGCGAAGGGTTAGGCAGCCGCATGGGTTCCACGCTCTCGTTATTGACGAAGCACATGATCCCGGCAACGATGCCCTCGGCGATCAGGTCGGGATGCTGGGTCAGGATGTCATAATCCCGGAATAGAAAGCCGGTTTCGATGATGGCGGCCGTGGTGCGCGGATCAATTTCATCGAAGGCGTGATAGTAGGTCATATCGTTGGTAATGCTGCCCGCGTGGAAGGGCAAGCCGGTGACTCGCCCATAGCGGTCGAACAAGCAGGCGGTCAGACGACTGGCTAGGTTAGGGTCACGGCTGCTCTGCGCGGCCGCGACTTTGAAACCGGTGGCCTCTTCATTGACGTAGGTGCAAGAGTCGTTGTGGATGGAGACCAATGCCGCCGACAGATAGCCATTCAATCGCGGGTCAAATTCCTGCAACAAGTCCACCTGAAACCCCTGGGTGATTAATTTTTGCTGGACTAAAGTGGCAATGCTCAAGTTTACCTGTTGCTCGGTCGTCCCGTTTTCACAGACTGAGCCGGCATCGTTGCCCCAGTGCCCGGCGACAATGCCGATGCGCACGGTCTGCTCGGCGGTGGGGAGGAGCGGGTTGACGCCCGCCTGGGGGGTGAGCAGCAGGTTGAATTTCCCGCCCAGGTCGCCCGTCAGCATTTTCGGCGAGAAACCGGTGAAGAGCGTTGCCAGGAGGATGGCGACGCTGAGTGTGGTCTGGAAGATACGCCCGGTACGGTTGCGATTCTGAGGGCGAGCGGTTCCCCGCGCGGGCAAAGGAGGCTTTGAAGTTTCCATGCGTAGCACCTACTCGGTAATCTACCGTAATAGTACCTTAATATACCTCTATATAGCAAGCCTTTTCAATGGGTGATTGCCTGGATATTGCTTCCCTTCCTGAAAGGGAGGTTGTACCCCATTGGAAAGGGTCATTTTTGCTACTGCAACCCCTTAGCTGGACTTTGTCCATTTGCACATTAACAAAAAACGGGGTAAGCTAAGCC
>CAZTZE010000072.1:0-9744 GCA_964618215.1 uncultured Chloroflexus sp. | reverse complement strand
AGGGCGGCACGCTGAAACATGGCCGGGACAGGGTCTTCAGCGCCGAGGAAGCCCTTCGCCTGCTGCTGCCTATCACGCGCGCCCTGGGGTATGCCCATGCGCGCGGCATCGTGCATCGTGACATCAAGCCCAGCAACGTGCTGCTCTCGGAAGGCAACTGGCCGGTGCTGGCGGACTTCGGCCTGGCGCAGATGGCCGAGGCCTCGGTCAAACTGACCGGCACCGGCGTGGGTGTGGGGACGCCTGCGTACATGTCGCCGGAGCAGGGGCAGGGGGCGAAGGTGGATGCGCGCACCGATATTTATTCGCTGGGCATTATGCTCTACGAAATGGTGACCGGGGATGTGCCATTCCATGCCGATACGCCCATGGCGATCGTCATCAAGCACCTGACCGCCCCAATGCCGGTTCCGCGCACAGTGAACCCGAATGTCCCCAAAGAAGTCGAAGAGATCATCCTGAAGGCCACCGCCAAGAACCCGGTAGACCGCTACCAGTCCGCAGAAGAGATAGCCACGGCGATGGAAGAGGCGCTGGAGAAAGTGGCTTCTGCCAAGAAAGCGAAAGTTATCGAGGAAATACCGCAGCCTGCGCCGGCGGTAGTAGTTCCTGCCAGTAAAGCAGATGTTGTTGTGGAGAAACCGCAGCCTGCCCCTGAAGAAGTAGTTCCTGCCGGGAAAGCAGAAGTGGTTGTGGAAAAGCCGCAGCCTGCGCCGGAGGAAGTAATCCCTGCCAGGAAAGCAGAAGTGATTGTGGAGAAACCGCAGCCTGCACCGGAGGAAGTAGTTCCTGCCATTAAAGCAGAAGTGGTTGTGGAAGAACCGCAGCCTGCCCCTGAAGAAGTAGTTCCTGCTAGGAAAGCAGATGTTGTTATGGAGAAACCGCAACCTGTGCCGGAGGAAGTAGTTCCTGCCAGGAAGGCGGAAGTCAGTGTAGAAAAACCGACATTCGTTGCTCCATTAGTAGCGGCAAAACCTCCCTCGAAGAAGAAGGGAAATCTCAAACTCTATCTTATCATCGCATTCAGCATCCTGGCGCTGTGCGTCCTTTGCTCGATCCTGGTGTGGGCATTCAGCCGGCCCTCCCAACCCTCGCCGACGGAAGCGCCTCCCGAGGCAACGGCGACGCTCTATTCCACCTCGGCGCCCACCATTGTGCCAACAGAATATTATCCATCCACGCCGATATTTGTGGCGACATCCGTGCCGATGCCTACCGCGACCCCGGTCGGTTCCACCTTCTGCGATGAGTTCAACGATCCGGGCAGCGGCTGGCCGGAATTTGGCGATCGGACAGATCCTGGAGCAGGCTATGGCGAGTTGGGCTATGTTCAGGATGCTTACCAGATCGCATTCTACCAACCATATCCCGGCTACTACCATGCCGCATGGTCGCCAGCGGAGTATACTGATTTCACCGTCGAAGTTGCCTTCAGCGTCCCGGAAGGGAGCGGGGCGGCCGGCGGCCTCACCCTGCGGGCCTCGGATGGAGGGCGGTATCTGATCTGGATCTATCCGGAATCCAGAGAGTTTGTATTTGTGCTGGATGCGCCGGCCGGCGAGGGTTGGAACGAACTGATGTCTCTGACCGACTCGGACCTCATCCAGCCTCTCCAGCAGGATGGCCGGCTGCACTTGACGTTGAAGGTGGTTGCCAATAGAGATACATTCGATATCTGGGTGGGAAATCCAGATCAGGGGTATCAGCATCTGGAGACCGTGTACGATCTTGCGTTTCGCTCCGGCTTTCTGGGGCCGTCTGCACCCAATACCGTAACCGATGCCGCCTCCCCCCAAACGATCCTCTTCGATTACATCTGCATCACGCCCGACGATCCGCAATCCATCCTGGAAGGCGATGCGGTTCTTGGCCTGATCGAGTCAGAGCAGTGGTATCAGGTCTATGATGCGGCTGCAAATTGGCCCTTGCAGGTGTTCGATTCATTCGACTCGGATAGCGGTATTTGGTCTGTTGGTCCCTACGATGGCACGCTCGTCAGCGGGACACGGGAGATAACCCAGGGCGTATATCGCTGGGATCTGACGGCCAAGAGCGGTTTCGCCTTCCGCGGCATTCCCGACCTCGAACCAGTCGCCGACTTTTACCTGGCGGCATATATCCGCGTCATCAGCCAGTTGCAGGATGCGGAGGCTGGCATCGTATTTCGAATGGAGAACGGCAACAATTATTATCGCTTCGATATAGACGATCAGCAGAATTTCGAGGTCCTTCTCAGGGAGAATGGCAACTGGCAAACCGTGTACTCTGATTCGAGTTCGGTGATCAACCCGGTGCAGGATGGAAACCACCTGGCGGTGACTTGCGTTGGCAGTAAATGTGTCTTCTTCATCAACGGCGAGTTTGTCACATTTCTCGACTCCATTCGCTTCCTTTCCGGCCTGAACGGCGTGTTGAGCGCGATGAACAACACCGGAGATCAAGGTGTTTTCGAGTTCGATGATTTCGAACTGCGCGTGCCATAGAATACGATGTAAGGAAAGCGCCATGTTGAACAAAACCATCTTTGGGCATTTCTCCATCACCGGACAGGTCAGGGAAAACGACTTGCTGGCCGTCTTCCGGGGCGAGGATGCGCAGACCCACCAGGCAGTGATCGCGACAGCGCTCAAACCCAGCAAAGTCCCCGCAAGCGATTTTCTCTCCCGCTTCGAATCTCTGGTGAAGGCCTTATCCCATGTGGATTCCCCTCACATCGCCAAGATGCTGGATTTCGGGGAGGCCGAGGGGCAGGCTATCATCGTTCAAGAAAGCATTGTGGGCAAGACGCTTGCTGAAATGATTACGGGCGGGAACGGCCTGCCGGTTGATCTGATACTCGACATTGCCCGCCAATTGGGGGAATACCTGGAGGCGCTGCACCGGCAGGGTGTGTTCCAGGGGGTGTTCGATCCGGAAAACATTCTGCTTACCCCGGATGATGTTCTCCGCGTGACCGATCTGGGCGTGGCGCAAGGACTGAACATCGGGGAACTGCTGGTTGCTGGCAAGATCAAATCCCGTTCCAGTCACGCCCCCGAACTGGTACGCGGGGGAAAGGGTGACGCCCGCACCGATTTCTATTCGCTGGGCGCGGTTTTGTTCGCAGCCCTGACAGGTCAAGACCCGGATGCGAAGGCGGCGGCGGGAAAGACGCCCACCCTGGCAGATTTCTATCCGAGCCGGGTGCGCCTCGGCTTGCCGCCGGAACTGGATGAACTGGTCGCCAAGTGCCTGCACCCCGTCCCGAACCGGCGCATCCAGAGCGCAGCCGAGTTCCTGGACGGGGTGCAGGAGGTGCGCGGTGGGATAGCGGTCGGCGCTGGTGATACCATCCTGGGCATCGAAGATTCTCTCGTCGGCCAGACGCTGGGGGCGTACCGGCTGGTGGAACGGCTCGGACAGGGCGGCATGGCGACGGTCTACAAGGCCTACGAGCCTGCGCTTGGCCGCTACGTGGCAATCAAGGTCTTGCCGCAGTTCTTCGCCCGCGACCCCAACTTCCTGAAGCGCTTCCGCCGCGAAGCCAAAGCCGTGGCGCAACTCAGCCACCCCAACATCGTCCCGATCCACAGTTACGGGGAAGAGGGGGGGGTGATCTACATCGCCATGCAGTTCGTGGAGGGCGGCACGCTCAAGCATGGCCGGGACAGGGTCTTCAGCGCCGAAGAAGCCCTGCGCCTGCTGCTGCCGGTCACGCGCGCCCTGGGGTATGCCCATGCGCGCGGCATCGTGCACCGCGATATCAAGCCCAGCAATGTGCTGCTCTCGGAGGGCAACTGGCCGGTGCTGGCCGATTTCGGCCTGGCGCAGATGGCGGAGGCCTCCACCAAACTGACCGGCACGGGGGTGGGCATGGGGACGCCGGCATACATGTCACCCGAGCAGGGACAGGGGGCCAAGGTGGACGCGCGCACCGACATCTACTCGCTGGGCATCATGCTGTACGAGATGGTGACCGGTGAGGTGCCTTTCAAGGCGGATACGCCGATGGCGATCGTCATCAAGCACCTGACCGCGCCGATGCCGCCGCCGCGGCAGGTCAACCCGGATGTCCCGAAGGAAGTCGAAGAGATCATCCTGAAGGCGACGGCAAAGAGTCCGGACGACCGTTACCAGAGCGCGGAGGAGATGCTCGCGGCGATGGAGAAGGCGCTGGCGAGACTCACTGCGCCGAAGGAAAAGCCGGTTGTGAGGAAGGAAAAAACTGAGAAGGTCGAAAAGGCAGCATTCCGCCTCAAGCCGGTGCACATCATTGCGATGATAGCGTTGATCTTGTTGGTATTGGGCGGGGTGTTTGGGCCGGGGCTGGTAGCCAATCTGGTAGCCACTCCCACTTCCACGGCCACCGTCCCTCCCGCCACCAAGAGCCCGACTCCCGCGCCGACGGCGACGCCGAAGGCCATTCCGCTGGCATGGAGCAGGTTGAATTCAGGACAATTCTTGCCGCGCGATCAGCTTTCTGTTCTTGTACTGGATCCCAACGACCCGGATGTACTTTATGTAGGCACCAACAATGCCGGAGTCTATAAATCCATCGATGGCGGGTTTTCCTGGCAGCCGATGCAGAATGGATTGGGACGAGCCTGGATTCACAGGCTTGTGATTGATCCAAGTGATCCGCAAACCCTCTATGCCAGCGTTTCGCTGGGCGGGGTTTATAAAACAACAGATGGCGCGGGGACATGGCAGGCAGTCAATTCTGGTATTGCTGACCTTGCCTCTTGGGAAGGGGTTAGCGTAGTGACCATGAATGCGCAGGATGGCCAACACCTTTACTATACCCCTTCCGTTGGCATCTACGAGTCAACCAATGGAGGCGAATCCTGGACCCAGGTCCAGGCTTCGAGCTGTCCTAGCCAAATCGTAGACTTGGTTGTCCATCCCGTTGATGGCAAGATTCTCTTTGCCGGTAGTTGGACGAAGGAAGAATGCGAGGGAGGGGTGTATAAATCGGAAGATGGTGGAAGAACATGGGCGCCGACCGGCCTGCAAGGGACGCAGATGGGAATTGGTAGAGCTTTGTGGATCGATCCTCAGGGGGGAGAGTTTCTCTACGCTGCCGGAGATGGTTTATATGCCTCCTCCGACGGAGGCCAGAACTGGAACCAAACTGGTCGTTTTTGCAATGCCCTTGCTGTTGATCCCCAGGATGGTGCAACAGCGTACTGCGGTCGATCGGGGGATGGGCGCATTGAAAAGACCTCCGATGGCGGACAGACTTGGCAGTATCTCAGTGAGGTGAAAGGCGGGGTCACATCTATTTTGATATCGCCCCACACCGCGGGCACCTTGTTCGCCGGCGGGCAAGGCCTCCACCTGTCTACAGACGGCGGCGCTGCCTGGGTCGAGCGCAGCAGCGGGCTTGGCGGAAGAAGAATTGACCTCATGCTCGACCCACGGGGCGGGGCAAACTTGTATGCAGATAGCGATGTTCTCTACCATTCCTCTAATTCCGGTCGTACGTGGGAATCCTTTTATCAAGGCGGATATGATTTAGCATTCGATGCCGATGGAACGACTCTCTATCGCTTGGCCAGTTCACTCCTTCGCTCAAGCGATAATGGTCAGACATGGGAGGAATTGGATTTCCCACAGGAAGGAGGGGTATCTGATGTAGCCGCGCATCCCCAAAAGCCTGGAACGCTCTTTCTCTCGTATGGGAGCGACTATCTAATCGGTATCTATATTTCACCTGACGGTGGTGATACCTGGCAAGAGACTACAGGCTTAGGTGGCAAGGGAGAAATATATCAACCGACACTCTATATTGATCAAGAAATTGGAAAAATGATCTACGCGGTGGGTCACTGGAGCACCTATCGTTCGAGCGATGCGGGGAACTCCTGGGAAGCCTGTGGCGATGTCGGGGGCTGGCTCGCTCATTCTTCGCGATCAGCCCTGGCGATCAGCCCTCGCGACAGCAATTGGATCATTCTGGCAACGCAGGGAAGAGGGGTATTGATAAGTCAGGACGGTTGCCAGACCTGGCAGAGTGGTAACGCCGGCATGGGCAACCTGTTCGTCAACACGGTTGCGATTGACCCTAACAACCCTAATACTATCTATGCCGGCACGGACGGCGGTGCGTACGTCTCCTTTGATGGCGGCCAAACTTGGGGCCAGATAAACGACGGCTTGCTCGGGGCGACGGTGGTGTATTCGATTGTGGTGGATAATGAGAGCAATGTCTACGCCGCCACGCCTTATGGTGTCTTTCGGCTTGAGTCTAAGATTTCGAACGCTCCTCTCACAGGAAGTACCCCTGTCCCCACGTGGACTGCCATTCCCGTTCCATTTGCTTCGCCAGGGGCAAGTGGAATCCCAGCAGATCCCTGTTACAGCTTGGGTTTCAAGGCGGATATGTCAATCCCGGATGTTACCGTTATGACCCCTGGACAGAAATTCGACAAAACCTGGCTTGTGGAAAATAATGGGACTTGCACGTGGGAGGTGGGTTTCAAATTTGTTTTCGTTGGCGGCGAAGAGATGGGTGGGGAAACGTTGACGCTCTCTGAAGAAGTCACCCCCGGGTCACAGATATCCCTGTCCATCCCAATGACTGCTCCTACCAAAACTGGCACATTCATTGGGGCATGGAATATGTATACCGATAAGGGAGAGTATTTTCTCGAACGGGTAATTTTCGTGAACATCAAAGTGGAGGGAAATTAGTGAACAAATTTCCTGCCCTGGCCACCGCGAGCGGACAAAAGACAGGGTAAAATATATGCAATTCATTCCGGGTGAAGGATATTGCCATGTTGAATACAACGATCTTTGATCGCTATGCCATTGAAGAGCAGATTGGGGCGAGCGATCTGTTCATCGAGTATCGGGGAAAAGATGCGCAGACGAATAAGCCGGTAATGGCTTCGGTGGTCAAGCCGAAGATCGTCCCGGCGGCTGATTTTCTCTCCCGCTTCGAGCCGCTGACGAAAACCATCGCCCGGGTGGAATCCTCTCATGTCGTCAAGGTGCTGGATTACGGTGAGCTGGACGGACAGGCGGTCATTGTTCGAGAGAGTGTCGAAGGCAAGACGCTTGCCAGTATGATCGCTGGCGGGAACGGCCTGCCACTCGACCTTGTCCTGGATATTACCCGTCAGTTGGGCGAATACCTGGATGCACTCCATAAGCATGGCGTTATCCAAGTGGTGTTCGATCCAGAAGATGTGATGCTATCCGCCGAGAGCGAAATACGGGTGCTGAACCTGGGGCTTGCTCAGGGACTCAACGTCGGCGAGCTGCTCTCCAAAGGCAAGCTCAAAGCTGCGGCATATCACGCCCCCGAACTGCTGCGCGGCGAGCAGGGCGATGCCCGCACCGACTTCTACTCACTGGGTGTCCTCTTGTTCACCGCCCTGACCGGCAAGCAACCGGATGCGAAGGCTGCGGCGGGAAAGACGCCCACAATGGCGGACTTCTATCCCAGCCGCCTGTGCCCCGGCCTGCCGCCTGAGCTGGACGAGCTGGTCGCCAAATGCCTGCATCCCGACCCGAACCGGCGCATCCAGAGCGCGGCCGAGTTTCTGGATGGATTGGAGCAGGTACGCAGCGGAATGGCCGCCGGCGCTGGTGATACCATCCTGGGCATCGAAGATTCTCTCGTCGGCCAGACGCTGGGGGCGTACCGGCTGGTGGAACGGCTCGGACAGGGCGGCATGGCGACGGTCTACAAGGCCTACGAGCCTGCGCTTGGCCGCTACGTGGCAATCAAGGTCTTGCCGCAGTTCTTCGCCCGCGACCCCAACTTCCTGAAGCGCTTCCGCCGCGAAGCCAAAGCCGTGGCGCAACTCAGCCACCCCAACATCGTCCCGATCCACAGTTACGGGGAAGAGGGGGATGTCATCTACATCGCCATGCAGTTCGTGGAGGGCGGTACGCTCAAGCATGGCAAGGAGAAGGTATTTACTTCTGAAGAAGCCCTGCGCCTGTTACTGCCCATCACGCGCGCTTTGGGATACGCCCATGCGCGCGGCATCATCCATCGTGACATCAAGCCCAGCAACGTGCTGCTCTCGGAGGGGAACTGGCCGCTGCTGGCGGACTTCGGCCTGGCGCAAATAGCCGAGGCCTCCACCAAGCTGACCGGCACCGGGGTCGGTATGGGCACACCTGCCTACATGTCTCCCGAGCAGGGACGCGGTGACAAGGTGGATGCGCGCACCGACATCTACTCCCTGGGCATCATGCTCTACGAGATGGTCACCGGGGATGTGCCCTTCCACGCCGACACGCCGATGGCGATCGTCATCAAGCACCTGACCGCCCCGATGCCGATACCGCGCAAAGTGAACCCGAATATTCCCAAAGAAGTGGAAGAGATCATTCTGAAGGCGACGGCCAAGAGTCCGGACGACCGCTTCCAGACGGCGGAAGAGATGATCGCGGCGATGGAGAAGGCGTTGAACAGGCTCACCGCACCGAAGGAAAGACTGGCTCCGAAAGAGAAAGTCAAAGTTGAAAAGCCATCCCGGAAGGAGAAAGCCAAAGTTGAGAAGCCAGCTTTACGGCTCAAGCCGCTGCCTCTCGCGGCGATTGCGGCGGTGGTGATCCTGGCGGTATTGGCTGGAGTGTTCGCGCCGCGGCTGATCGCCAGCCTTGCGCCTGCACCGACTTCCATAGCAACTGTTACTGCGTCTGCCACTGCAACAATCCCCCCCGCCACCAAGACCCCAACCCCCACACCGACGATCACTGAGACAACACAGGGAGCGACTCTTGTTCCCACGCCATTGATTATCGGGGGTACGCTGGGCCCAATCCTTTTTCAGGACGATTTCGAGGGGCAAATCTCACCACGTTGGGAATTTTATAGTGCTTACGACCTCGCTCCGTCGTGGGAAGCTATCGAGATGGATGGACGCACGGTGATGCACTCGCTGCCCCCCTCCTCAAAGAGTGACATCTACTATGCTGAGATCCATATCACTGAGGTAAATTTTGCGGTCCAATTCGATTTTTTCTTCCTGAAGCCGAGTGAGTATGGCCATAATAACTTATATTTCGACGGTCGGCTAACCACATGCCCTCCCGATATCCCCAGTGAGCAATCATATGTGCTCTTCATCTATCCGGCTTTGAGTGGTTTAACTAAAAGTATCTGCAGTGGCACGGGCTTTCAGAATTTAATTACTTACGAAGGATGGAAAATCGACCCTGAAATTTGGCACACCCTTGAAATCATGTTTATTGGAAACCGCATCCGGATTCTCATCGACAGCGAGGGTTTATTTGATTACATTGATAATGATGGACCATACATAACGGATGGAGGAATTCGGATCCGGAGATTGGGTAACGAGATATTGATTGATAATTTTAAGGTTTATGAAGTGATCCCTGCCCATTAATGCAAAAGTTCAGGGGAAAGATTTGCAAGTGGAATGATCTGGGAGTTTGCCAATAGAAACGTCTCCAACTCTTCGATCTTTGTGTAATAATGGTGAGATTGAAATCCTCCAGATATATTTCGAAGACCAGCAAGCTGGAAGTGCTAGCCGGAGATTCCACGTCTGAGTGGGTGGAGGCTGCGACGTCTGCACCTAATATTCCTCCCGCCACTGGGACCCCAACCCCAATACCGACGACCATTCCGTTCTCGTGGATAAGGTTGAATTCAGGACAATCCTTACTACGCGATAATATTTCTACACAGTGGGGAGTAATTGATCTACGAGTTTTCCGCGATAGTCATGACGAACTGGCGATAAACAAGGTAAAATTAATGCAGTTCATTCTGGG
>CAZTZE010000071.1:0-9746 GCA_964618215.1 uncultured Chloroflexus sp. | reverse complement strand
CATCATCAGGAGATTAGATTATGACGCAGGCTGAAAATGAAGTCATCGAAACATTCTGCAAGGAATTGGCCCTGGTACTGCGCCGGATTACAGGCAGCAATATCGACATTTCCCAAGAAACTTTGATCAAGGAAATCAAAGTTATAGACAGAGAGATGGACAACCAGCCAAAACATATTAGTTCATATCAACGGGGGAATGCAGAGTGATTGAAGCAAAAGTGGTTTCACAGGAAAACTTGCTATTGCCCAATTCGCCTGAAGAACTGGAGCGGTTTGTCAGTAAAACGCTCGGCGGTATGCAAGTACTGGATGAGAAAGAAAGAACGGCAATATACAGCCGGGTGTCAAGTATTGACCAGCGGGCGCGCACCTACTCAATGGAATATCAACCAGACCGCTCCCAGGAATATGCCCAGTCCAAGAATTGGAAGATAGTTGGTTTTTATGAAGACCCAGATCGTACCGGGCGAAACAGCCGCCGCCCAGGATTACAAGCGATAATCCGCGATATCAAAGCAGGAAAAATCAATGTGGTCTGTGTCCATCGCCTTGACCGCCTCTACCGCAATCTGGAATCTTTGCTGAAGTTCATTCGGCTCTGTAAACGCTATAAAGTGCGACTGGTTTCCGTCACCGAGCAGATTGACACTGACACTTGGTGGGGAAGGTTGGTCTTATATGTTCTAGGGGCGCTGGCCGAAATGTACATTCACCAAACCAGCGAGCGAACGCGGGAAGTTTTAGGTGACCGCAACCGGCGCGGACTGGCGAACGGGAGAATCCCGCTTGGTTACTGCAACGGACTGTGCAGCGCCTGCACCGATCCCAACGGACCCGGATACTGCCCCCTGGTCGGGAGGCCGGACCGCCTCGAGAGCCAGCGTGGACGCATCCCTACTCCGCATCCGATTGATCAGCATGTGATCCCTTTGATCGCCTCTTTGTACAAAAACGGGATGAGTTACCGGGAGATTTCACAATACTTGAACGAGCACGATTTCCAACTCCCGGATGGGACAACGAGGCATTTCCACCCCAAAGGAGTGCCTGGCCGTGGAGCGTAAATTCAACCGGGACAGCATTCGTGCGATCGTCGAGAATCCTTTCTACGCCGGACTGGTAGCGCGTTACCCCCGCGCGCCGCTGGATATGGAAGATGACGTGGAATACCCCGAACGGGTGATGAAACCAAAGATCCAGATGAAAACCCGCCAGATACTTGAACTCCACCAGGGAGTCCACGAGCCAATCATATCCGTCAACCTCTGGCAGGAACTTCAGGCAGTCCGTCGTCAAAGGGGTAGTACCCCCATCAACGCCAATCACAACAAGCGTGCCTACATGCTGGCTGGCGTTGGCTGTTGTTGGGAATGCCTGGATGAAGATGGCTATGAATCAACCCTGCGCGGGTCAACAGCCGGAGGCCACTCCTACTATCGCTGTTCTTACCTGCACGACAGATCGCTCAAGCGAAAGCCCAAAGATGCTTACCGCGTTGCCAGTCAGGCGCTAGCCGAAACCGGGCTGACCGGCCACGCGCAAGGGAGCGAACAAGCCCTATGGGAACGTCACACCACCCTGCGAGCGGACCATATCGAACCGCAAATCGAATCCCTGATGAGGGAACTGGTCATCCCGCCGGAGTGGTATGACCGCACCATGGCCTACTACCTGAATGACGACGGTCTAACCGAGTTCGAGCGCGAGGGGCACAACCTGCGCCAGTCGCTGGCCCGCTATCAGGCGCTGTTCCGGGATGGCTACATAGACCGGGCCGAGTTTGAGGCCCAGGCCTTGCACATCACCCGTCAGTTGCAGGCGCTCAAGCCCACGGTCCGGCCGGAAGCGCAGAAAATTGCTCCCTTGCTGGCGGATTTCCCGACCATTTGGGCGCAGATGACCAGCGCAGAGAAGCGTTCCATCCTGAAGGTCATCTTCAAGGGACTGTATTTCGACGGGCGGGGAGAATTACGCAAGGCCGCTGCTCACGCGCCTTTTGACCAAATGCTGTAAACCTGATATGGTTCGTATAACTGACCAGGGACTGCTATTGACAGTCCCTGGTCAGATTTTATAGGGGGTCAGGCGGCAGACCGTCACTTGCAATCTGTTGGATGTAAGGCGAAAGCATCTATTTGCCCTCTGGGATGCAGGTGGAGTTTTATCGTCCGGCGCGTTAGGTTTCGAAATACTTTCCCAGCAGGATGCGGATGGCCTCAGCCACCTGCCTGCGTGTGCCAGGGTCGGGGATTTTTGATACATCCATCGCCACCTGCACAGCTTCGGGTGGCAGGCTCTCGGCGCTCTCGGTATGGATGTCAAAGATATTCAATGCAGACCAGCCAGCCAATTTTAATAGTTCATTTGGATTGATCCCGAAGTGGTCGGCCAGCAGAATGCTGACGACTATATTTGGGCGGTTGCCCTCTACCACGATGCGCCTCACCGCCTGATGGTGCAGTCCGCTGGCCAGCGAAGCATTGCGGTAGGATTCTTTGTTCTTCTCCAGCAATTCGCTTAACCGCCTTTGCAGCGGAGCAGGGTCATATTCGGCGGATAAACCTTTTTTTCGCATAGTCGTCAGTGTTTCCATACCTTGCGCCTTCCTTTTATGCTAGAATTGTATCAAGAGCGTTTCACAAGAGAATTATATACCGAAAGGAGGTCTCATTATGGAAGAAACCTTGCGTGCGGCTGGCTACCGGCGCGTTTCGATGCGTGAGCAAGTGGACGGATTCAGCCTGGATGCACAGGAGAACAACATCCGCAAATACGCATCCGATCGCGGCTGGCAGCTGGTGCAGTTGTACACCGATGCTGGCATTTCTGCCAAGAAAGACAGCAAGCGTCCGCAACTGGCCCAGTTGATACTGGATGCGCAGGCGGGCCGCTTCGACGTGGTTATCGTAGATAAGATTGACCGCTTCTACCGTCACCTGAGCGGCCTACTTAATGCTCTCGACCGGTTGAACGAACACGGCGTCTCGTTCGTCTCGGTGCAAGAGCGTCTCGATTTCACCACACCGTGGGGAAAACTAACCCTCACCATGCTTGGCATGCTTGCCGAGATATACATTGACAACTTGCGTCAGGAAACTCGCAAGGGCAAACAGCAACGGGCGCGCGAAGGACTCTGGAACGGGAATATACCCTTCGGCTACTGCAAAGGCCTGTGCTCGAAATGCGAGGACCGTAACGGCACCGGTTACTGCCCGGAGTTTGGCCAACCGGATAAAAGCGACGGCAAGACCCTCATCGCCCACCCTGTAGATTGTCAAGCTGTGCGTCTGATGTACGAGTTGTATTTGAGTGGCTTGTCGGATATCAAGGTGGCTGAACAAATCAACCACCAGGTTTTCACCCTGTCTGATGGTTCTAAGCGCCATTTCCGCCAGAGAAGCACCCCAGGTCAGAAAGAGCCCGGCGCCCTCAGAAGGGACTTCGCGCGCGGTGTCCTCACCAACATCTTCTACACTGGCAAAGTGGCTTACTACAGCGTCCAGAAGCCACGCCGCCTGCAAGGGGTGTTCCCAGGCAAACACCCAGCACTGGTCACTGAAACCGTCTTCCAACAGGTGGCGGAACTGCGTGAGGTTATGGGGAAAAATTGCCGTAACCGAAACGGGAACCCGGCTCGCTTGTATCCACTGACCGGCCTTATCCACTGCGGCATCTGCGGCTGGCCAATGCGCGGCGTTTCCGTCCCCTCCTACCGCTTCTACCGGGATGCATCACAAATCGAACGCCGGGGTCTGTGCCGTCAGCCCAATATGCGAGCTAATAGAATCGAGATGCAAGCGCGCGATTACCTGCTGGCAGTGGTCTCTGACTGGACGAAAAAGACCAATCCAGAAATGCTCCTGAGCTCTGCTGCCAAAATCGAAGAGCAGTTAGGCCGTTTGCAGATGCTTTTTGTGCAAGGAGAGATCAGCAGGGATGCGTACGAGTCCCAAAAGGGGGAAAAAGAAGCCGCTCTTAAAGACTTGTCAAGAAAAGAATACCGTGCTATCCTAGCACAATTGCAGAATCTCCAGACCGGTTTGGAGAATTGGCCCCGTATCTTACCAACCGAACAAAAAAGATTGCTCCGGGTCGTAACCGAAGCAATCTTCGTAGAACAAAACGCGTTAGTGGCCCTCCAGCCGACTTTTGCGTTTCTGCCACTGTTTTTGTCTCCGCAAGGGGAGATTTGTAACTGCGGCCCCGACGGGATTCGAACCCGCGATCTCGGCCTTGACAGGGCCGCATGTTAGCCGCTACACCACGGGACCAGTAGCGGGCTGTAATATACCACACGCCTTTTTAGGCGTCAAGGCGCACCCGCGCCGAATAATGCCGGGTCGGTTGGCGTTTGACCGGATGGATCGTAGACATAGACCCAGTCGCCATCCGCAGCCCAGTCGAACAGCCATCTGGCATCCCCGATGGATAGGTTGACGCAGCCGTGTGATTGAGGATATCCGAGCCGGCGGGGCCAATAGGCGCCATGCAGAGCGCGCGACTGGTCATAGTACATTGTCCAGGGTACATCTTCGAGGTAATAATAATCTGACCTATCGGCCTCGAAGGAACCGCTCATGGTCGTCGAGGTCAGTTTATTGAAGATCTGGAATAAACCGGGGCGGGTCCAGAATGGGTCAACGCCGCTGGCGATCAGCGTGGCATACACCAGTTGATTGTCCTCATAGACGCCCAGGGTCTGTTCATTAAGGTTGATATCAATCCAGCGCTTCCCAGTGACCCCTTCTGGTGGACCAGGCCGCGGGTCGAGATGGGCCACCAGGCGCGCTTCCAGCCATTCATCCGGGCCGATCAGCAGCCATTCCACGTTATTCGCCATTTGCGTCGAATAAATCTGTACGATGTTGAAACGATAGAATTTATGACCGGTATAGGTGCTGTTGAAACCGGGAGCGATCCTGCTTTGGCTTTCATCAAGCAGCCAGCCAAAAGCGTTGCGCGGCGTGGAACTGAAAAGCAGACCCTGGAAAGGATAGGGGAGGGCAGCGCGTGCTCCCTCTCCCTGGATCCATTCACCCGAGCGCAGCAAATAGAAGACGCCCTGGTCATTCTCGACCCGATCCTGGTAGGTGACATAGAGAAGCTTGCCGGCTTGTATCGCCCGGCCGGAAGTTTGGTTTGCCATTGCCGCATCGAGCGACGGAAAGAGCGGCAGGCCGGTTTCTGCTACTTTGAAATATGAATATGGGAGGGTATTCAGCGCCGGGTCAGGGGCATACGCAGGCAGCGGCTGGATCGGGAATGTGATGCCCAGCGCGGCCATCTCGGTCAGGTATTGCGCCGCGCCGAGCAGGAGACAGTCATCCTGATGGACGAGGTACACGGCCGGAGGGCAAAGAACGGCGCCACTCTCCGCTTCCTGTGCTGTCGGATCATACCCCTGGACAGCCTGGACGGCGCGGGCAGGTAAAAGTGTAACCAGCAGGAGAAAGATCGTGAAAGTTTTGAAAATGTGTCTCATCATACACCTGTAACGATAAAACCGATTGGGCATCTTCTTAATAATTCGGGGATGGGGGGGCGGACGGGCGAAGCCCGCCCGCCCCCCCATCCCCTGTGTTTTTGAGAAGCTACCGATGGGGCATTATAGCATGTGATGTGATGAAGTATTCAACTTGACACATCATCCGCCATGTGCTAAATTATCAAAGGTTCTAATTGTCCAAATATCCTTATTGTGAGGAGGCGGCTTTGACCAAAAATCGCAGTCAACTGATGGTGGATCGCTTGCGCGAACTACAGGCTTCTTCGCCGGATATTGAGGCCTCGGCGGTGATCAGTGTAGACGGTCTCAGTATTGCTTCGGCCCTGCCGCAAGGAGTAGAAGAGGACCGGGTTTCGGCCATGTCCGCGGCCATGCTTTCGTTGGGCGAACGTATTGCCACCGAATTGGGACGCGGCTCGCTCGAGCAGGTATACATCAAAGGCAAAAAAGGCTATGTCGTGCTGATGTCTGTGGGGCAGGACGCAGTACTTACCGCGCTGGCGCGTGAACAGGCCAAGCTCGGCTTGATCTTCCTGGATATGCGCCGGGCGGCTGAAGACCTCACGAAATTGATCTAGACTGACGGAGTGTTATGGAGCGAATCCCGGAAAGTGGCTGGTACTACGCGAACAAGTTCACACGCATAACTCTCGAAGCGTATGCAGAAATAATGGGTAATAATGGGTTGAACGCTATACTCAACCTGGCCGGCCTTGGTCATTTGATTGACAATTATCCTCCGGACAACCTGGAGCGAGAGTTTGATTTTTCAGCATTCTCATCCATTCATATCGCTCTGGAAGAAATGTATGGACCACGCGGTGGGCAGGGCTTATCCTTGCGGACCGGTCGGGCGACTTTCAATGACGCCTTGCGAAATTTCGGTGCTCTGGCTGGGGTTGGCGATTTGGCATTCAAGGTGTTGCCTCTGCAAGCCAAGCTGCGCATTGGCTTGCCGGCTATGGCTAAAATCTTTTCCCAGATCAGTGACCAACACTCAACGGTAGAAGAGAAAGAGAACGAATTTGTCTATACCATCCATCGCTGTCCGGTCTGTTGGGGGCGGAAGGGCGCCGATAAGCCAGTCTGCTACATTGCCACCGGTTTGCTTCACGCCGGCCTGACCTGGGTCTCTGGAGGGATGGAATTCCGTGTCAACGAATCGAAGTGCGTGGCTGTCGGGGATGACGTCTGTGAATTTGTCATCCAAAAAGAGCCAAGCGCCTGAAAGGGCAGCAGGTCAGCAGAAAAGCAAATCATTTTCCTCACCGAGCCTTTCGACTTGCCGAAGGCCTACTCGGTAGGAATATAACCTCGGAGTGTTATTTGCGTATTACAGTCATCATTCCAACCTATAACGAAGCGGAGAACCTGCCGAAGCTGGTCTCCGCTTTGTTTGCGCTTCCGCTGGATCTGGCTTTGCTGGTGGTGGACGACAACAGCCCCGACGGTACCGGCCGGCTTGCCGATGAACTTGCCGCGCAACATCCCGGGCGGATTCGCGTCATCCATCGTCCCGGGAAGCTCGGCCTGCGTTCTGCTTACCTGGCTGGATTCAAAGCCGCCTTCGAAGATGACGCTAAGAACGTGGCCCAAATGGATGCGGATTTTTCCCATGAGCCGGCTGCGCTGGTCGAGATGGCGGCCTGCCTCGAGAGCTGTGACCTGGTTCTGGGTTCCCGTTACGTGCCCGGTGGCCGGGTTGACGAGCATTGGCCGCTGTGGCGTAAAAGCCTCTCAGCCTGGGGAAACTTCTACGCCCGCACCATATTGGGCATCCCGCTGCGGGATGTGACCACTGGTTTCCGCCTCTGGCGCTGCGAGACATTGTTGGGTATGCCGTTGGAACGCGTCCGCTCCAGCGGCTATGTGTTTATGGTCGAAATGGCATATCTGGCTTATTGTCTGAAATATCGCGTTGGGGAAGTGCCGATCTATTTTGCCGACCGCCGCTGGGGGAAATCCAAGATGTCTTTCAGGATTCAAATCGAAGCCGCCCTGCGAGTTTGGTTCATGTTGTGGGTCTACCGCGATTTGCGCCGTCAGGGTGCTGAGGCGCGCCTGCCAGTGGCCAGTCATCAGTGACCAGATAAGATTGGAAACCTGCGGTCGTGTGTTTGGCGGGCGGCGCAAAATGGAGGGGCTGTTTGGGAAGGAAGGCTTGCGCTATCTTGTGGAAGAAATGAACGCACGGGTGTTCAATGCCTGACGCGGTTCCCGACCTTTCTGCCTTATAATAGACACTGACGTGAAATCGAAGAGTCTCGCTAATCCTCGGCTAATTCCGCATCAAAAACACTGCCGTAGGGCAGGATTCAATCCCGCCGCCACCTGTGTTCGCCAAATCGGCGGGTAAGAAACCCGCCTTTTAGGAGATGCGCTATGAAGATCAGATATGACCCGGAAGTGGACGCGCTTTACATTCACTTTCTGGATACGACGGTGACGACGGAACAATTGGCGGAAGGAATCGCCGTCGACTACGACGCCGAGGGACGGCTGGCTGGCATCGAGATTCTCGACGCCTTGAAGCGCTTCGGAGACCGCAGCACCCTGCGCCAGATCACCCTGGAAGAAGTCGGCTTTGCGCACGCATAGACGCTGATGGACACCGGCGAACTCTCCGGTTTGCTCAAACGCCTGTGCAAGGTCTGCTGGGCGGCCAACGTCACCAACCCCATCACCTACGTCACCCAAATCTCGTATCTGCTGTTCCTCAAGATGCTCGAAGAGAGGGATGCGCAGGCCGAGCAGGATGCCCGCGACCTCGGCTCTGCTTTGAGTGGCACGATGAAGACGCTTATGGCGTGGAAATTGCGGACTATCATTAGGAGAAAGCAATGGCTGCAAACACACTAAATCCTGTACATCCTGGGGAAATGCTGCTGGAAGAATTCCTGAAGCCGATGAATTTAAGCCAGAATCGCCTTGCGCTGAATGTCGGCGTGCATCCCCGCCGCATCAATGAGATTGTTCTCGGCAAGCGCAGCATCACAGCCGATACCGCCCTGTGCCTGGCGCGCTATTTTGGCAATTCTCCGCAGTTCTGGCTTGGCTTGCAGGCGGATTATGACCTCGACATTGCCTCAGAAGCGCTCGGTCCGCGCCTGGAGCGCGAGGTCAAGGTGTACGCGGTGGCCTGAAACGGCGTACGTGGGCTGAATTGGCGACAAAATATGACCGCAGGCTCCCGATTGGAGGCCTGCGGTCGTGGTTTTTGGCGCAGGGTTGGGTGACCGCCGCCAAGCGGGGTCTGAAGCGATAGGTGGTTATTGAGATACGTTGGCATTAAGCACATTTCCCTCACCCATGTGTTGCAAGACCGGGTTTCGTTGTACAATAAAGGCACCCATCCTTCCGGGGAGACCGCCCATGTCCATCCAACTCATCCAGCAATACTACGCCAAAGTCGAGCAGATGATCCGCTACGGCGGGACGCGCAACGAGAGCACCCTGCGCAAGCCGTTCCAGGATTTGCTGGAGCAGTACGCCCGCTCAAAGAACCTGGTGCTCGTCCCCGAAGTGGAGTATGTCACCCGCACCGGGCGCAAGGTGTACCCGGATGGCACGCTCAAGGACGCCCTGCGTCAGGACTGGGGCTTCTGGGAAAGCAAGGATGAGAAGGACGACTTGACGGCGGAAATCGCTGTCAAACTCGCCAAAGGCTACCCCACATTCAACATCCTGTTCGAAGATACGCACACCGCTGTCCTTTACCAGGGCGGCGAGGAAGCAATGCGCGCCGACTTCGCCGATGCCCCCGCCCTGGATGCGCTCCTGACGCTGTTCGTCGGCTACGAAAGCCCGGAAGTGCGGGCGTTCCACAAGGCCATCGAACAGTTCAGCGCGGATGTGCCGCAACTGGCCGGGACGCTGCGGACGGTCATTGACAAGCAGGTGGGGGCCAACGCCGGCTTCCGGTCCGCGCTGGACGAGTTTCTGGAGTTGTGTAAAAAGGCGATCAATCCGAAGGTCGAGATGGCCGACATGCGCGAGATGATCATCCAGCACGTACTGACCGAAGACATCTTCATGCGGGTGTTCGACGAGGCCGAGTTCCACCGCGAGAACGTCATCGCCCATAAGCTGGCGGAAGTGGCAGGGACGTTCTACCACGGCGATACCAAACACGCCATCCACGCCCGGATCGCGCCCTATTACGAGACGATCAACGCCCGGGCGGCGCAAATCTCGGACCACCACGAGAAGCAGAAGTTCCTCAAGGCGCTCTACGAGAA
>CAZTZE010000070.1:0-10394 GCA_964618215.1 uncultured Chloroflexus sp. | reverse complement strand
CTCCAGGCCAGTCGGAGGAGATTCTTCGCCGCTGGAAGAACACCAGCGTCTCACACCGTCCCGGTGTCCTTCCGGGAGAATGACACTCTGGCTGAGCAGTTACCATCACTCTTTACTTTCCGGGGAGGTAGCAATGAACGAAACACGCGAAGTCTTCATCGTATCCGCTGTCCGCCTGCCTATTGGCGTGGGAAAACCCAGCGGCGCTTTATTCCCGTTCCTGCCGGTTGACCTGACCGCGCGCGTACTGGTGGAGGTCGTGCGCCGCGCCGGGATTGACCCGGCGCGGGTCGAAGACGTCATCTGGGGCGTGGTCACGCCGGTCGGTGACCAGGGCGCGAACCTGGCACGCATGTCGGTGCTCAAGGCCGGTTACCCGGTTCACGTCCCGGCCACCACCCTGAACCGCATGTGTGGATCGTCCCAGCAGGCGATCCACTTCGCCGCGCAGGCCATCCTGGCCGGTGACATGCACCTGGTCGTCGCGGGTGGGACGGAGATCATGTCACACCAGCCGATCGGGGCCGATTATCCCGCCGAGTGGCCGAAGGATTTCCCCTACAAGCTGGTCCATCAAGGCGTCAGCGCCGAAATGATGGCTGAGAAGTGGCGCCTGAAGCGCGACGAATTGGACGATTTTGCCTTCCAGAGCCACATCCGCGCCGGTCAGGCCATCCAAAATGGATACTTCGAGAGCCAGATCCTGCCGCTAGACCTGCCGGATGGCAGCCGCTTCAGCACCGACCAGGGTGTGCGCATGCCGCCCGACCGGGCGAAGATGGCCGCCCTGAAACCCGCTTTCAAAGAAGATGGGGTGGTTACCGCTGCCAACTCCAGCCAGATCAGCGACGGCAGCGCAGCCGTACTATTGGCCTCACCCGAAGCAGTCGGGCGTTACAACCTGTCGCCGCTGGCGCGGATCGTCGCCCGGACAGTGGTCGGCTCGGATCCGGTGCTGATGCTGGACGCGCCCATGCCGGCCACGAAGAAGGTTTTGGGAATGGCAAACCTGACGCTGGCCGACATGGACGTGATCGAGATCAACGAGGCGTTTGCCAGCGTGGTGCTGGCCTGGGCGAAGGAGTTCGAGCCAGATATGGCGCGCGTGAACCCCAACGGCGGAGCCATCGCCCATGGACACCCAGTCGGTGCGACCGGCGCCATCCTGATGACCAAGCTGGTCTACGAATTGCAGCGCCGCGGGGCCCGCTATGGCCTGCAGACGATGTGCATCGGTCACGGCATGGCCACGGCGACGATAATCGAAAGAATTTAACTCACCACTATCCCGGCGACCCTTTGCTGTAAATCCAGCGGAGGTTCCTTTATGTCCACCAACATTCAAGAACAAATCGAGCGCCGCCACGATGGGAGCCTGTTCTTCCAGGCCCAGGTCGTTGCGGTAGTGCAGATGGATGGGTCGCCTGGCGTGTCAACGGCAATAGCAGCGCTCGACCAGCGCCGGACCGTCGAACGTGCGCAGGCGGGTGAGCAGGGTCAGCGGCAGGCGCGGCCCTTCGCCGAGACCCAGCGCCCAGCCGTCCTGGATGGGTTCGAAAACCGGGGGCGGACCTTCGATGATGGTGATCTTGTCGTCCATAGGTGGTGGAAATCATACCATAAAAAAAGCCGCGCCCATGTTGCCACTTGTTTGCAGGTACGCTCATCGGGGCGCATGATTCGATTTTCACTGTTATAATAGCTTTCAGCATTTGCTGAAAGGGTATCAAACAATGAAAATCGAAACTGGTGAAATGCTTGCCATTCAAGTGTTACGGGATTGCCTGGAAGAAATCCCCTTCCTCCAGTTGATGAAAGTATCCACTGCTGAAAGTGCACCGGGTCCGGATTTTCGCATGGATGTACGCGTCCAGAACCGTCCCCTGACTATCCTGGCAGAATACAAGAACAGTGGACAACCCCGGCTGGCACGCCAGGCTGCTTATCAAATCAAAGACTGGCTGGCAAAAGGCCTGGGGGCGTATGGCGTTTTTATCGCGCCGTACATATCTCCCGAGGCGGCCACAGTCTGCAAGGAGGCCGGGATCGGGTATCTGGACCTGGCCGGCAATTGCCTTCTCTCCTTCGAAACGGTCTTTGTACATCGGGAAGGAAAACCGAATTCCAGGGTTCAACACAGGGAACTGCGTTCGCTCTACTCATCCAAAGCGGAACGCATCCTGCGGGTTTTGCTGACCCGACCACAGCAGAGTTGGAAGACTGAGGCTCTGGCCGAGGCAGCCCAGGTAAGTTTTGGCCAGATATCCAATGTGAAGAAATTGCTGGCAGATCGCGAATGGCTTGCCCCGAACGGAGCCGGCATTCGGCTCAACAACCCAAGCGCAGTGCTCGACGAATGGGCGGCGCAATACCGCTTCCGCCGCAACCAGGTCGTGGATTATTACGCTCTGGCGGAAGTGGCCGACTGCGAGTATCAACTGGCAGAAGCCTGTCAGCGCCAGGGGATGCGCTATGCCCTGACCGCTTTCTCGGGCGCGGCACGCCTGGCGCCGGCCGTGCGTTATCAGCGTGCGGTTTCCTACGTGAATGGTGACCCGGACTCGCTGACGGACTCCCTGGGCTGGAAGCGGGTAACCAGCGGCGCCAATGTCAGCCTCCTGGTCCCTTACGACGAAGGTGTATTCTTTGACAGTCGCGAGATGGACGGGATGCAGCTGGTAACACCCGTCCAGATCTACCTGGACCTGCAAAACTATCGCAGCCGCGGGCAGGAAGCCGCCCAGGCCATCCGAAAGATAATAGATCAATCATGGTGACAAAACGAACCGATTACACCGCCGAAGCCGTTGAAGCCGCCCGCAGCGTCATGTTGGAACTGACGCGCCTACTGGGAGAATATCAGGAAGGGATTGTGATCGTGGGCGGTTGGGTGCCCGAACTGCTCCTCAGCGGAGCCGGGCACCGGCATACCGGCAGCCTGGACGTGGACCTGGCCTTGGATTACCATACGCTGGGCGAAGTGGGCTACAAAACCATCCTGCAACTCTTGCTCTCACGCGGCTATCGCCAGGGAGAACAGCCGTTTATCTTTTTCCGCACAGTACAGGTGGGCAGCAACACTTACGAAGTGGAAGTGGATTTCCTGGCCGGGGAATATGCCGGCACGGCACGCGGCCACCGGACTCAGAAGATCCAGGATATGCAGCCGCGCAAGGCGCGTGGCTGTGACCTGGCGTTCATCAGCGCGGCTGAAATCACCTTGAGTGGCACATTGCCGGAGGGCGGTAAGGATAGTGTGCGCATCCGGGTTGCCTCGATTGCACCCTTCCTGGTGATGAAAGCCATGGCCCTGGCCACCCGGCTCATGGAAAAAGACGCTTGGGATATCTACTACTGCATCCGTAACTATCCGGGCGGCATTGAGAAACTGGCGGAGGAATTTCGCCCCCTGTTGAAGAACAAGCTGGCGCAGGAAGCTCTGGAGAATATAGCCGAGAAGTTCGCTTCGCCCGAGCATGTCGGGCCGAAGCACGTGGCGGACTTCGAGGAGATCACCGATGAGGAAGAGAGAGCGCTACTCCAGCGGGATGCATACGAACGTGTTAATGCGCTGCTTGCTTTATTGCGGTGAGACCACGTCGGCCGAAAACCCATCTAAAAATCATCCGTACAACCACCCTTGTCCGGTTCCTTTTCAAAATTTCAACCGTAAAACCGGGCCTCCTGGTGGAAACAGGCGCGATAAATTGCGCCGTTTAGTAAGAATGTGTATACTTATAGATGCGACTCCAACCCGCGGGAAACCTCGCCCGGAAAGCCAACCATGCCCACTGACACCCCGTCGGTGCGACCGGTGCCATCCTGATGACCAAGCTGGTCTACGAATTGCAGCGCCGCGCGGCCCGCTATGGCCTGCAGACCATGTGCATCGGCCACGGCATGGCCACGGCGACGATCATCGAAAGAATTTAACTCACCACTATCCCAGCGACCCTTTGCTGTAAATCCATGCCCTGAGCATAGTTGACTGCCGAAAACAACAAACGCTCCGCTTTCGTAGAGTGTTTCCTTAGTAGCTTCTCGATAAGATGATGGGTGTACTGTTTTTGGACGCGGCCAACCGCGATAACCCTGTCCCACATTTGTATCCGCTGGAGGCGACCTGTGTCCCGAATGCGGCGAGGCCGCGGTGGTGAATGAGGAGGGATGTCGAAAGTGTTACGCCTGTGGGTATAGTGAGTGCTAATAGAAGGATGAAAGCTGAAAGATGAAGGATGAAGCGGGCGAGTTTCCTCGCCCGCTTTCTTATGGTCGAGGGTATCTGCAATCGTGTTAAAATAGGAGTAGAAGTAAAAACAAAGGAGCATTACATGATTTCCGAAGACACCGCCAAAAAATTACACGACAGTTTTTCTCGGGGCGAGGCTCTTTCAACAAAGGAACAAAAACAATTAGAGGACTGGTATGCGCGCCAGGATTCCGCCGAGGGCCAAATGTTTACAGCGACTTCCAAAGAGAAGAATATCTCCCTGCTCCAGAAACAGGTTGAAGCGGCTTTGTATCGTTTGACGACAGTCACAAAACACATTCAGGACGTTGAAATTGAGAACGAAGCCCTGCGACGCGAAATCGCCTCGTTGCGCCGACAGATAATGCAACAAGTTAGAGCGCAGCCTGCATGACTCTTACTGCAAAAATTCGTGAGCAGGTTCGGCGCAGGGCAAATTTTGCCTGTGAATTTTGCGGCGTCACGGAGACAAGCGTGGGCGGCGAATTGACCGTTGACCACTTTCAACCGATCACAAGAGGAGGCGATAACAGTCCGGAGAATTTGGTCTACTGCTGTCATCGTTGTAATCAGTACAAATTGGACTATTGGGCATTGAATCCTGACGATCCGTCACTTTGGAATCCCCGCAGTGAGACGGCCGCGCGACATTTTTTTGAATTGGATGACGGAACGATGCACTCCATCACCGCGACGGGCGCTTTCACTATAAAGCGCCTTCGATTGAACCGACTGCCGCTTGTGGCATATCGTTTGCAGAAAAAACAACAGTCTGAAGAAGTTCGCCTGCTAACCCGCTATCGGGAAGTGATTCAACTTTTGGAGCAGTTGGATTCTCAACTTTCCCTTGTTATGGACGAACAACGAAAACTTCTCGAAGAACAACGCGAGTTGTTGCGATTACTGCTGAGATAAGCAGGTTGAAAATTGAACATTGAGCGGGCGAGGAAACTCGCCCGCTTTTTTATGTGCCTTCGCCCTCTCCAAATTCAGGGACAGCAATCTCTCCAGAAGCAAGCAAAAGTGACAGTCACCTGCGAGGTGACTGTCACTTTTGCGGCCACTACTTCTCCATTTCTTCCAGATACTTCTTCACATCCTCTGGCAATTGACGGGATTTCAAATATTCATGAACGAACAGTTGATAATCCTTTGGGGTGGCAAAATGGCGTTCGATGAATTCGCGATCCACCAGGGTGCCGTTTCGTTTGCCGATCCATTCGAGATAGTTGGAATACGGCCAATCGGCGGGGTCGGCAATCAGGCCGTCTTTCACGGGATTGGCATGGATGTAACGGCAAAGATGGAGTAAATGAGGCAGGGATTGAACCGGCTTTGCGCGGAATCGTCCCTCAAAAAGTGTCCCGCTTTGATCGTAGCGTTTGTTGTAGGCTTTTGTATAACTGTTAAAAACAGATTGTGGCACGATCCCCGCAGGCACATCCCCGTCCTGGCGGCAAAGAAAATGATAGTGATTGGGTTCCAGGCAATAGGCGATCATGGCGATGTCGTTTGCCTGGCTGTATTCTTTGATTTTCCGTATCACCATCAGGTAGTTGGTCGGTTCGCGGAAAATCGTTAATCGCCGCGCGCCGCGGTTGTAGATGTGATAATACAATCCCGCCTGCCAGACCAGAGTGTCTTTTCGCGCTTGTGGCATATCTACCTCCTGGGGCGCAAAGTGACAGTCACTTCGGAAGTGACTGTCACTTTGCGCGGCTCCTCTCCAAATTTAACTTCAACAGCTTCTCCAAAATCTCCTCATCGCTCAAATCGGACTTCCACCCATACGCCGCAAAAACGGACTCGTCCAGCCGCTTGTGCGCCAAATCCAACCAGGTGGGACATTGGTTGTAGAGATTGGTGAGCGTGCGTTTTTTGCCCGAGTCGCCGTCCGAAGTGACAGTCACCTCCGAGGTGACTGTCACTTCGGACGGGTTCAGCCAGCGATCCCGTTGCTCAACAAGTTCTTGCGCGGCCTGAGCAATGGCTTTTACGCGCGCGTCTTTCTTTGGCTCTTTGCTCGG
Organism: uncultured Chloroflexus sp.; assembly: GCA_964618215.1. Lineage (GTDB taxonomy): Bacteria > Chloroflexota > Anaerolineae > Anaerolineales > Villigracilaceae > CG2-30-58-95. The sequence goes on along the minus strand of CAZTZE010000070.1, from coordinate 4,118 downwards.
CGGCCATGGGAAGGGGAAGGTTTCAAAGGTGGACGTGGGCGTGTAGCGAAAACCGCTTTCCGCTTCTCGAAGTTGTGTACCTGTCCGCCTTGCCCAAAGTTCGTGAAGTTTCGAGTGTAAGATGCCGAAGAAATAATCATCATCGCGAGCTAAAACAATTGTGCCGTCATTTGCTAAAACATCAGGGGCCAGCCAAACAAATATTCGATGTTTTGAAACCCGAGGCGTAGCAATATAACGAGAAAGATTGGCAAGAGCAGTTCGCATCCCTGGACGAGCTTCCGCATATTGCCACCATTTTTCAGCATATGCTGCGCGTCGGTTTTTAGCACGAACTGGGTAAACATTCTTTTTTACATATTCAAATGGCTTTTCGTACATCGCCGCTTCTTCGATTGGCATAAGACCAAAGTCAATCGTCCACATGTTTCTGTTTGATTGGCCTAAATCTATTGAACTTACTACAGGACGCACAACATCGCTATTTGATCTTTTGTTTACATTTATAGGCGCGTTTAGCATTTCTTTTGCCAAACCAAATTCGATATCGAAACTTCCATGTGGGGAAGGTCCGACAAATGAAAGACCGAAATTTTCTTCAAGTGGTTTTGCTGTGGTTAAATTTGATTCGCTGGTTAAGTCTGCGTTTATTGAAGATACAGATTGGTTATCCAAATAATGATTATTGGCTTTGCCATTGTCAAACCCAACCATAGAAACATGAACAGTTGCGCCGTCTAAAATCCATTCACGATCAGATTGCGCCCAGAAAATATCGCCAGTTTCTTTTATTCGTTCCAACACTTTCCGATTTGCGCCGCCGCGAATACCTTGTGTTGCCAGCAAGCCAGCGCGTTTTACTTTTCTTACTTCAATCATGGCGCGGGCTTTTTCAAACCAATAACAAACCAAATCACTCTGGCCAGGAATACGATCTCCGTAAAGTTTTCGCAAATCTTCCACATATTTGTCGCCAAGTTCAGCGCGCATTTTCTTGTCACCCAAAAACGGCGGGTTGCCGACGATGACATCCGCGGCAGGCCATGCGGGTTCGCGCGCCGAAGTGACAGTCACCTCCGAGGTGACTGTCACTTCGGGCGCTTCCTGGAGAATCGCGTCCATTTGCTGAATATTCTGCATCGGTTTCAGAATGGGTTCGCTCGGCAATCCATACCCGTTATCTCTCAGCCATTGGATGTATCCGATCTGGATGGTCATTTGCGCCAGTTCGTGGGCGTATTCGTTGATCTCGATGCCGAATACTTGTTGTGGCGTGACGGTCACAAAGAATCTGCCCGCGCCCATTTCATCCGAGAAACTGATGACTTCGTTTTGCAAGTCAAGCAGGAGGCGCAAGGCGACGTATAAAAAATTTCCGCTACCGCAGGCGGGGTCCAATACTTTTACGGCGGCAATCTTATCTGCAAAAGCGCGTAAAGTAGCGCTTATCTTTTTCCGCATCCCCTCTTTCTTCTTTCCTCTTTCCTCGTTTTCTTCATCCTTCATCTTTCTGACTTCATCCTTCAATTTAGCCCACTCCCTCCATAGCGGCGCCATCAAGACAGGCTCCACGATCAAGAGAATATCCTCTTCGCCCGTGTAATGAGCGCCGAGTTGCGAACGCTTGGACGGGTCAAGCCCGCGTTCGAAGAGCGTGCCGAAGATGGAAGGTTTGATGGCCGCCCAATCGAGAGCGTCAATATTCGCGATGATGTCCATTGCGTCGCTGTCCAGTTGCAGGACGCGGTCATCGTCGAACAGACCGCCGTTGAAATGCAGGATTTTGTCCGCGCCGAAATATCCGCCCGTGTTCATCGCGCGGAACAACTGGCGCAGGACTTCGGCAAAATCCTTTGCGTTGCGGTGAGTTTGTTCGAGCAGGCGCGGGAACAATTTGTCGGGCAGAAGTCCAATATCTTCTGCGAACAGGCAGAACAATAAACGAATTAAGCAGTGCGCGACTTCTTGCGGATTCTCGCCATACTTGCGCAACACGTTTGCCAGCGTCGAAAATTTCTGCGCGGCTTCCTGCGTCACGCTTTCAACGGTCAGGTGTGGCTTGAGTTCTTCGGGGTTGAAGAACACCGCCTTGAGCGTCTTGAGTCCCTCGGCGGTCAGCAAGTCGTCGAGATTCAATACGATCGTGCGCGTGGGCAGGTTGGTGTAATTCGTGCGGATGATAATAATGTTGATGTCGGAAACGATCAAAAGGGGTGGGTTGCGAAGTGCATCGCGATAATGCAAAAGTTGGCTGTAAGCTTTGTTGAGATCGGAATCCTTGCTTTTGTATTCCCATCCGAAATAGCCGAGTTTGGCAACGTCCGCCCAGCCCGTCCCGCCGCTGGTCTTGGCCGCGCCCATTTCAAAGGCGAAGCGCGTACCAGTCGGGTCGGACTGCATGGGCGATTCGTGCCCCACCAATTGGCACAAGTCAAGGAAATGTTCCTGCACCGATTGGCGTTCGCGCGCTTCGGCGCGTTTCCATTTGCTGACGAAATCCTGCGGGGTGAGTGGCATGTGGTTTGTCCCTTTGCTTGATTGTACAACAAAAAACTGGGCGCAAAGTGACAGTCACTTCTAAAGTGACTGTCACTTTGCGCCCGCACACGCTTATAACGAACCAAATTCAGCGCAAGGGGGTTTCTGCTGATATATCAATCTCGGAGGCACCAATCATGGAACAAAGCGGCTTCAAGGTCTATGGTTATCGCTGGGTCGTCCTGCTGGCCTTCATGGCCATCATCGCGCTCAACCAGCTTTTATGGATCACGTTCGCGGCCATCACCACCGATGCGATGCAATTCTACGGGGTGACCGATCTCAGCATCGGCCTGCTTTCTTTGATCTTCATGGTCGTCTATATTTTCGTCTCGTTCCCCGCTTCGTGGGTCATTGACACCTACGGGATCCGCGTGGGGGTCGGGATCGGGGCGATCCTCACCGGGGTCTTTGGCCTGATGCGCGGGCTGACAGCTTCGAACTACACCTGGGTCCTTGTCGCGCAAATTGGCATTGCCGTCGGTCAACCGTTCATCCTTAACGCGATCACGACCATCGCGGCGCGCTGGTTTCCAAAGGGAGAGCGCGCCACCGCCAGCGGGATTGGCTCACTGGCGATCTACCTCGGTATCCTGCTCGGTCTCGCGCTGACGCCCTACCTGACGCTCCGCTCGGGCATCCCAGGCATGTTGATGGTCTATGGTGTTGCCTCTGTGATTGCCATGCTGGTATTCTTCCTGCTCAGCCGGGAACGTCCGCCCTCGCCGCCGTGCCCTCCAGACCAGGAAGCCCGCTCGTTGGCGCTCGATGGCCTGAACAAAATGATCCGTCAGCGGGATTTCATCCTTCTCATGGTCATCTTTTTCGTGGGGCTGGGCGCCTTCAACGCGGTCACCACCTGGATCGAACAGATCCTGTCGCCCCGAAATTTCTCTGCCACGCAGGCAGGCGACGCGGGCGGCTTGATGATCTTCGGCGGGATTCTCGGCGCGGTGATCATTCCCCTGCTGTCGGATAAATATCGCAAGCGCGCGCCATTCCTCCTGCTGGCGGTGTTCGGCGCGGCCGTTGGCCTGGCGGGGATCACCTATGTGACAATTTACCCGCTCCTGCTCGTCTTCTCTTTTGTTTTCGGATTCTTCCTGTTGAGCGCCGGCCCGGTCGGCTTCCAGTACGGAGCGGAGATCACCTATCCCGCACCGGAGGGGACGTCGAACGGTCTGCTCCTGCTGATGGGACAGATTTCTGGCATCGCCTTCATCCTCGGCCTCGACTCCTTCAAGTCACCCGCGACGGGTTCGATGACCATGCCCCTGCTCGCCCTGATCGGTCTGATGGTCATCTGCCTGATGTTTGGAATCCAGCTCAAGGAAGCCGCGCTGAATAAGTCGTAAGAGAGTGTTTCTTAAGTCGTCGTTGTCTTCTCATGATTAGGTCACAAAACCTTTTGTACACGGATCCTTCGGCGGACAACACGGAAAAAAAAGCGGATTTTTAAAAGGTTTATCCGTGAGACTCCGTGAAATCCGTGTCGTCCGTGTACAAAAAAGGCTTTAAGAAACAGTCTCTTAGCTGGACTTTGTCCATTCTTGATTGATCAAGGTGTGTAAAAAGCGGCG
>CAZTZE010000069.1:0-10731 GCA_964618215.1 uncultured Chloroflexus sp. | reverse complement strand
CCAGAAAAACCCCTTTACGTTGATACCTATGGTCGGATTGCCAATCCGACTTACTGCGGTTGCGGCTGGATGCCGCGCTATGAGTTGGTAATTTCCTTTTCGGGTAGAATGGGTTCATGGACAGGACTCTGACCATTTCAAGCCGCAGCAATCCGCTCGTCAAGCAGGCGCGCGCCCTTCGTCAACGCAAGGCGCGGGAGGAGACGGGGTTGTTCCTCATCGAGGGAATTCATCACGTGGGGGAGGCCGTGGAGGCAGATTGGGAGATCGAAACCCTGCTCTATGCCCCGCAGTTGCTGACCAGCGATTTCGCCCAGGGACTGGTCGAAGAACAAAGCCGGGCCGGGCTCCGTTGCCAACCTTTGACCGCGGAGCTGTTCGCCTGGCTGGCAGATAAGGAAAACCCGCAGGGTATCCTCGCGATTGCACGCCAGAGACACCCGACACTCGGGCACTTGACCGTGCAAAACTTTTCCTGGGGGGCAGCCGCCGTAGCGCCGCAAGACCCCGGCAATGTAGGCTCAATCCTACGTACGATTGATGCGGTCGGCGCGGATGGGTTGTTCCTGCTGGATGGCGGCGTAGATCCCTATCACCCTTCGGCGGTGCGAGCCAGCATGGGGACGTTGTTCTGGAAGCCGGTGGTGCAGGCCTCGTTTGAGGATTTTGTGAGCTGGGCGCGCAAGAATGGCTGCCATCTGGTAGGTTCCTCGTCTCATGCGGCAACGGACTACCGGGCCGTGAAACGTGTCAACGCGCCAACGATTTTGATCTTGGGCAGTGAGCAGAAGGGGCTGACGCCAGAGCAAGCCGCGAGCTGTGACCTGGTTGTAACCTTGCCGATGCGCGGGCGGGCCAGTTCATTGAACCTGGCTGTAGCGGCGGGGGTGTTGTTGTACGCACTGGGGGAAGAGAAATAATGTCTCTTTAAATTTCGTCTTCTTCATCATCCAACCACAAATTTTCTTCGTCCTCGAGCTCGTCTTCCTCCCATTCCTCCAGCTCTTCTTCTTCCAAGGCAGCGCCGGCGGCTTCTTCGTTAGGGGCATAGGTTGCGCAACCGGTATCGGCGTCAAATTCAACTGCCGCGGCGCTGCAATATCCCTCGTCCAGAAAGATGCAATCAACGTAATGGCAACGAATGCGGGGCATAAGTTTCCTCCTAAAGCTCGGTTTGTCCCATCAGACGGACGATCGAAAGGACGAAAATGAGGGTGATGAAAATGGCCGAAGCCACGCAAAACGGACAGACGGCGTCAATGACATACAATTCTATGTAAGTCAGATAAGCCGAGAACACCACACCCGCCAGGCTGAGGCCGAAAACGAGCAGGTTGCCGTTCTGTTCGAAGAACCGGCTGCGCGTTTCCAGGGCGTGGATGCCAATTATGGCCAGGTATGCCAGCAGACCAAGCACCGAGACAGGAATGCCGAAAATTTCCGAGTAGCGGCTGTCGTTGACAGTGGCGCAATCCCCGGAGTTGAGGCACAAGGCGGTGAGGCTGGTCAGTTTTAGAACGAACAAGTAGGCAGCATCCAGCGCGCCGAGGATGGCAGTCATGATCGAAACCCATTTGAAGCCTTTGTCCATAAGTTGATCCGATTTCCTATAGCATCCAGACTTCTACTTCTGCGCTTGCAGGCAGCGATTTTACCCCAGAGGGGACAATCAGTAAAGCATTTGCCTGCACTAAAGAGAGCAAATTCCCCGATCCCTGGTGACCGGTAAGCCGGGCAAGCAGCGCACCATTTTCCTCAGTGACCATCGCCCGCAGGTAACTCTCGCGACCATCGGAATCAATCGCTTCAGCCAGCCGGGCGCGTTGACGGGTAAACGGGAGTGAAGCCGCGCCGCCGAGCCTTTCCAGGGCCGGCCGCACGAAGACCTCGAAACCGATGAAGGCCGAGACCGGGTTGCCGGGCAGTCCGAAGAAGGGGATTCCCTGATAAAGGCCGAAGGCGAGCGGTTTGCCCGGGCGCATGTTCACTTTCCAAAACTCGAGGCGGCCCTGCTCCTCGACCACCTGCTTGACGAAATCGTACGCGCCCACACTGACTCCCGCCGAGGAGACGATGAGATCGGCTTTTGCGTCCACGGCCAGGTCGAGCAGTTTATGTATCGCCGCGCATTCATCCGCGGCGATGCCGAGAGGAATAACTTCTGCGCCAGCCTGCGCAGCCAGAATTGACAGGGTATATGAATTGGCGTCGCGGATTTTACCGGGCGTGAGCGGCGCTGCGACCGGAATCAACTCATCGCCATTCGAAAATATAGCCAATCGCGGCGAGCGATATACTTGCAGCTTTGAAACTCCGAACATGGCCAGCAAGCCCAAGTCCTGGGCGCGCAGGCGGCGGCCGCGCGCCAGCACGATCGAACCGGCATAAATGTCATCACCCCGATGGCGGATGTTTTCGCCCGGCTGGACAGGGTGGTATACCGAGACGGCTTCCGGCGCTGGCGCGCCTGGTTCACGGCTGTGGTCGGTATCTTCAACCTTGATAACTGCATCTGCTCCAGCGGGAATTGGCGCGCCGGTCATGATGCGGGCAGCCTGGCCAGGCGCAATGACTATATTGCTCAGATTTCCGGCGGGAATGTCTGCCACGACCGTTAAAGTGACAGGATTGGACGAATTGCTCCCCCGTGTGTCGGCTGCGTGTAAGGCGAAGCCATCCATGCTGGAGTTATCGAAGGGAGGCAGGTCAATCGTCGCGCAGATATCCTCCGCCAGGACACGCCCGGCAGTCTGGTCGAGGGACAGGGTCTGGACCTCGACAGGCTCGAAATGGGAAAGAATGCGTTGCTGCGCTTCGCTGACGGTTAACATATTCGCCGCCGGAGCGGGACGTATCCCCGCTGAGGCGGCGACATTATACCATCAACCTCTAAAAATTACCCCCCTCGCACGCGCTGGGCTTCCAACACATTGGGCAAATTCTCGATGCGCGCGAGAATGCGGCTGAGCTGGGCAATGTCTTTGACCTCGATGATCAGGTGCAAGTCAGCCAGGTTCTTGCTCACGCGCACGTTGGCGTCCAGGATATTGACACTTTCGGCGTTGAGCAGGTTGGTGATGTCGCCCATCAGCCCCTGGCGGTCATAGGCCGAGATACGGATCGGCACCGGGTAGGTGCGGATTTGCTCGCCCCACGAAACCTTGACCAGCCGTTCGCGATCGCGCATGCGCAGGATATTCGGGCAATCCTGGCGGTGGATGGTCGCTCCCCGGCCGCGGGTGATGTAACCGATGATCTCGTCGCCCGGGGTGGGATTGCAGCATCTGGCCGAATTGGTCAGGATATCCTTGAGGCCGAGCACGGTCACTGAACCGGTGGAGGGTGGTGGACTGGTGGATGGTACGACGACCAGAATGTCGTCAGTCTCTTTGGACTCCAATAGCTTGTTGATGAGGCGTCCGACCGAAAGATCACTGCTCCCAATTGCCACGTAGATGTCTTCGAGCGAGCGAAATTCCAGGCTGCGGCCTATTTCTTCCAAAGCCTTCTCATCAATTTCAGACAGGCCGAGACGTTGGATTTCACGCTCGAATAGCGCTTTCCCTTGCGCGAGATTCTGTTCGCGGTCTTGCTTCTTGAACCAGGCGCGGATCTTGGAACGGGCGCGCTGGGTGCGCACCAGGCCCAGGCTGGGGTTGAGCCAGTCGCGGCTGGGACCGCCGTGTTTGGCAGTCAGGATTTCAACCTGGTCGCCGGTATGCAGTTCGTGTTCGAGAGGGATGAGTTTCCCGTTGATCTTGGCCCCCCGGCAACGGTTGCCAATATCGGTGTGGACGTGGTAGGCAAAGTCAATCGGCGTCGAGCCGGCCGGCATGTCAATGATGTCGCCGCGCGGCGTGAAAATGTAGACACGATCCTTGAAGACATCCGTCTTCATACTGTCCACAAATTCCTGGGCATCGTCCACGTCTGGCCGCCATTCCATCAACTTGCGCAGCCATTTTATGCGCTCGTCATACTTATCGTGCTGGCCGCCCTCTTTGTAACGCCAGTGGGCGGCAATACCGATCTCTGCGCTTTCGTCCATCTCCGGCGTGCGGATCTGTACCTCGACCGGTTTGCCATCCTCGTAGATGACGGCTGTGTGCAGGGATTGATAGAAATTATCTTTGGGGACGGCGATATAGTCGTCGAACTCGTTCGGGATCGGCCGCCAGCGGGTGTGGATCACGCCCAGAGCGGCGTAGCAGGCCGGAACGTCCGGGACGAGCAGGCGGACTCCGCGCACGTCGCGCACCATTTCGAAGGACTTGCCCCTCTCGGTCATTTTCTTGTAGATCGAATAAATGTGTTTAGGCCGCCCATGGATTTCTGCCTGGATGCCCTGCTCAGCCAGGACACGCTCGAACTGGTTGACGATTTGCTCGATCTGTTGTTCGCGCAACTCACGCCGCTCGGCCAGTTGTTCGGAAATCTCTTTGTACTTTTCGGGATTGACGTAACGGAAGGCCAGGTCTTCCAGTTCCCATTTGATTTGCCAGATGCCCAGGCGGTTGGCGAGGGGGGCAAAGATATCCAATGTCTCCTGAGCGATACGCTTGCGTTTCTGGTCAGGGAAAAAGCCCAGTGTGTGCATGTTGTGCAGACGGTCGGCTAGCTTGATAAGAACGACGCGCACGTCATCGCCCATGGCCAGGAAAGTCTTGCGCAGGGTTTCGATGGCCAGGGTTCGTTTACGGTTGCGGCGGGACTGCTCGTCCTCAGCCTGTTCGCTTATTCCTGAATGGGAAACCTTGTTCTTGAGTTCTTCCTGATGCTCGCCGCGTGAGACGCGCGGCAGTTGGGTTAGTTTGGTAACGCCGTCCACCAGTTTGGAAATGGTGTCGCCGAAGTCGCGGCGCAGGTCACTGAGCGTTATCGAGGTGTCCTCGACCGTATCATGCAATAAACCGGCTGCGACGACATCCGCCGGCATGTGCAGTCCGGCCAGAATGGCGGCAACAGCCAGGCAGTGATTTATGTACGGCTCACCGGAAGCTCGCTTTTGCCCGTCGTGGACGCGTTCGGCGAGGCGATAGGCGCGCTGGACCAGTTCCCGATCCGCGTTGGTGTAATTATCGGGCAGGTCTTTTACCAGCTCTTCCAGGCTCAATGGCGAGGCGGCTTTCATACCCCCTATTGTAATGCTCTTTTCACTCGATGATCTCACCTGTCCAACGATCTCGGTTTGCCCAAAACGGGCATCGTGGGCACTTTTCGTCTAATGGATAGTCAATTCCTTCTTCATGTGGACAACCTATAATTCTGTCCACCATCGCCACTCTTGCGACTTTATGCTTTTCAATGAAGTGCAGGATTTGATTGTTGATGACAACATCGTGGCGTACATCCTGGTTTTCTGAGAACCACTTCTCGATCAAAGCTGGGTCGGTGTCTTTTTCCGAAAGGATAATACCAACGACCACTTTTGAAGCGAACCTGTCGTTTGGCCCATAGTAAGCAATCGTGGCAATCGGATAACCTGTTTTGCGTTTGGCTTTTTTCTGTATCCAGTATGTGGGATTACTTATCGGAAACATTTTTCTCTCCAGCAGTTACCCTTGGATTGAGCTTGCCGTCTCGCACCGGCGTGCCGCCGTTGCTCGCGGCACGAACGGTGTCGAAACCATGCCCGGATCTGCACCGGTTAGGAGATGATGATTTTTCAGGACACACGAGCCGGTGTTGGGCGGCTTTTGCACTACAAGTGTTCTGCATGTGGCAAGTCAACGAAGTAGACCTGCTCACTGCATATTTTACCTTCGAATAGAGCGCTCCCGCCCTTATAAACAAAAGCACCACCACAAGCTCCGCAATTCTTTTCGGTATCAGAAGTTAGAGCATTGACTGCAAAAAGAGTAGAATGGGTTTCTGCTGTAATATCAGAAAAACGAGTTTTCCACTCCTTGAGAAAGGCGGGCGGAGCGTCAGCCGATATCTTGCCTAGTTCATTGTCGTCTCCGCAAAAATCCATTGGCACAAAGATAAAATCGGCGTTCAGTGCTTGTTGTTTCTGGATGAAATCTTCTTCAAAAACATCTCCACAAATTCCAATAGATACACGCCATATCGGCGTATCCGCGACCGAAAAATTGAGACCGGCTTGGTAAGGATATCCGTTATGAATCTGACGATGCTTCAGCAGTATCTCGCCACTAGGTGCAATCAGTACGCCGGAACTGTAGTAACCATCTTCTGAACGTTCCAATAACCCAGTGATCAAGTATATGCGATGTTTAGCAGCTAGTAGCGACAGTTTCTTTGTGTATTTTCCTGGGATGTTGTCTGCCAAATAGAAAAATCGTCCATCTTGGTCATCACCAATGTCCGACATCTCCGGGAGACAGATAACATCTGCATTGTGGAAAGCCGCCTTCGAAGTGTAAAGAGCAAGATTTTTGAGATTTTTATCTGGATTGCCCAACTCTATTAGCAATGGAACAAGCGCAATACGCATAGCAAAATAAAAGCCTCCTATGCTCTGTCTCCACAAACATACCTTACATTCAATAAGCTTTCTCTGGATAGCCAAGCTGCCATTGCGGTAGGACTGCCAGTTACCCGACAGCCCCCGCACAGCCAGTCACCCGGCCGCATCGGTTGCCTGCTATCTGGCGGCCTGACCCTTACCAGAACTGGACTTTCACCAGTAAGCAGACGATGACTTTTCAGGACACACCCACGCGGGGTTGGGTGGCTTTGTGCCTACCTGAATTTTGATTTTGAAAAGTGTCTTATGCGGCTGTTGCCACTGGACGCGGTCTTACTTCACGCTCAAGGCGGCCTCCGAGCGCATCCATTGCCACATCCAAATCATATTCGGCCTGTAAACCGAGCCAGAATTGCGGAGAAACCCCAAAATAACACGCCAGACGTAAAGCAGTATCGGCAGTAACACTACGCGCTCCAAGCACAATTTCATTAATGCGCCGTGCGTCTACACCAATATCAATGGCAAGCCGATTTTGACTTAGATTCATCGGCTTCAAAAACTCCTCAAGTAAAACTTCGCCAGGATGGACGGGATTAAATTTTTCAGACATTCTTACCTACCTGTTAGTGATAATCGGTTATTTCAACGTTGTAAGCATCACTGCCTTCCCATTGAAAGCAGACGCGCCATTGATCATTGATACGGATACTCCATTGACCTGCTCTGTCACCGCTTAGTTTTTCTAACCGATTGGCGGGTGGCACACGCAAATCTTGAATGGAGATTGCGTTGTTTATCATACGCAACTTACGCAAAGCAACTTGCTGAATACTGGGCGGCAATTTACGCGAACGTTGGCGTTGATAAATTCTCCGAGTTTCGTCGTCGTTGAAGGATTTTATCACAACGATATTGTATGGCGCAGTACGCTAAATGTCAACCACCCAAATTATTATAGTTCAACAACTTCTTTTGCAAGACGCCGCCATTGCGGTAGGACTGCCAGTTACCCTACAGCCCCCGCACAGCCAGTCACCCGGCCGCACTGCCGAAAGGCCTGCTGCATAGCCTTCTGTCAGTTACCCCTGGATTGAGCTTGCCGTCTCGCACCGGCATCCACAGGATCGCGGAGTTTACACTGAGCGCAGCGAACGTGCTGATGCCGCCGTTGCTCGCGGCACGAACGGTGTCGAAACCCTGTCAAAGCATGGACTTCGCGATCTGGTAACGGCGATTTCCCTGGACTACCCGCAGTCAGGACAGGCAATCGCTGGAGGTAGTTTCAGCCCCACAAATCTGACAAACGCCGCATAATTTCCCCCACTCATCCAAGTTGAGCGTCTCTGCCCGTCGTTGCGGATCAATCCCGGCTGCGAGCAGGCGCTGTTCAGCTTCTTCGCGCGGCATGATCGTGGAGAGGGCGTTGCGCAGGGTCTTGCGCTTCTGACCGAAGCCGGCCTTGGCCAGCCAGAAGAATCTGTCGAGCAGGGGAGAGGGAATCAGGGGGGATGGATAGATATTGATCCGCAAAACGGCCGAAGCGACGTTCGGGACGGGATAAAAAGCCCCGGCCGGGATGCGCGCCGCGATCTCGGCTTTGCCAAAGACCTGCACACTGAGCGCCAACAGGCTCAACTTGCCCGGCGCGGCGCAAATCCGTTCGGCAACTTCCTCTTGGACGGTCAGCACCAGCCGGCGCGGACGCGGAGAGCTCTCCCCCTGCGGGGAGTTGGCAAGCAAATGACGCAGCAATATGGAGGTGATGTAATACGGGATATTGGCGACCACCAGGTAATTCGGCGCGGCAACCAAGTCGGCCGGGCGAAGCTCGAGAATATCGCCCTGGATCAAACGGACATTCGCGTAAGGGGCGAGTACGGCGCGTAGAGCCGGGAACAAGCCCTCGTCCAGTTCGACGGCGACCACCTGGGCAGCGGCCAGCGCCAGGTGACGGGTCAGGGAGCCTAATCCCGGGCCGATCTCCAGTACCGTGTCATCCGGTTGGATGTCAGCAGCCGCCGTAATCTTCCCCAGGGCTGACTCGTCTTGCAGGAAGTTCTGTCCCAACCCTTTGCTGGGGCGCAAACCGTACTGGCGCAGGATGGCGGGGATGTCGAGCGCGGGGAGAGAGGCATTTTTCATCGGTATGGCAGAGTATACAAAATTCTATCCGGCACGGGCGTCAGAAAATAAACTGTCGTCCACCCGGTCATGGGTTGGTAGTCGCTGTCGCTCCAGCCCAGGTCAATCCAGTAGCGATCCGGGAAGCCGCCGCCGATATCCTCGATGGTGGCGTAACCGTAGCCAGGCACGTAGATGGGTTGGCCGACCATGTATGCCCACCAGCGCGCCACCACCGCCACCACGCCCTTTTGCACCAGCTTGCCGCTGGAGGTGCCAGGGTAGCAGCGCTCGCCGCCCGAGCGGCAGGGCGAATAGGAGGTCGTATAGACGCGCAGCGCGCGCCAGTATTGAATGTTGACGCCATCAACGCTCGTCGAACGGATGACGACCTTCGTCCCGAAGCCGACCATCCGATCCCGCGCCGGCCGGACGACGCTCTCGCTTTCGGCCTGTCGCCCCACCTCTTGCCCGTCCTCGTAACGGATGCGCACCCGTCTCATCGCCAGGCCAGGTTCGCCGCCTTGCAGGAGGTTTTGCTGGTCAAGTTCCAGGTCGGCGGAGGCTTCGAAACGGGAGGTGAACGGAATGGATTTCTGGCTGAGCGTGACGGTCTCGACCACGCGCAGGATACGAATCAGCGGATTCCCATCCTCGGGCAGCGGAGCGGATTCGGACGGGAGGCTGGCATCCAGCCCCTCGAGCGGGATCCCGGCCTGAGCCAGCGCCTGCCCGACCGTCGCCGCGGCCGAGCGGATGACGACTGACTTCCCATCCACGTTGACGGTGTACTCACGCGAGGGCGTGTACGTCACCGTCAGCGGGCCAATTATCGGCGTTTCGGCGGGCGGATCGAGCCGGTCAGCGGCGTAGAGGGAAATCCCCGCTTCGGTCAGCGCCTGGCCGACAGTGAAAGCGGAAGTTTGGATGGTCTGCTGTCCATTGGGTTTGACTAGCGTCAGCGCCACGGCGCGGCGGACTTGCAGGGTGTAAGATTTGGCTTCGGGGAGGGGTTGGTCGAGTAAGATGACCGAGCCGAGGTAGAGGACACGGTCTGCGGGCGAGAGGCTAATATTCGCCTCGGCCAACAACCTGGCCGGGAGGCGTTCTGCGGTGGAAAGTGTGTAAACCTGACCGCTGTCCAGGATAACGATGGATGTTTTAGCAGTCTGCGCTTGGCAGGATGTGAGAAAAAGTAAAATGCCAACAAAGAACAACCGACCGGATAGGGGCTGTGTATAGTGCCGTTTCATGCGGCTATTCTAACCGATTACGCGGATGCCCTGTGCCGTTCGAGCTCTGTCGTTTACCAGGCAAAGAATACCTCTTTTTGGGCATCATCTTGCCTGATCGAAAACCTCACATGAGAGACGCGAATAACTTTGCCCATCCTTTTAGCTTTCGTGTCTAGCCCCGGATGATTCAGGATACGGCGCACAAAAACAGCAACTTCGTCTTTTCCTATAGCGAGACATATCAAGCAGTACCGAGAATGTGAGAGTTTGCGTTCGTAGAATCCCAGATCTCGCGTGAAGAACGTGGTATCGCGGAGGGCATGTAAAAAGGGGATGATTTCCTCATCCTTCATCCCCTTTCGCCCGACATCCAAACCCACCTGGTGAATTGATATACCCCAAGTCAGCAATTGACTTCGCTGATCTTCGGGGATATTTTCGTCAAGGATGTTCATGCAGCGACTGGCTCCAAGCGAAATTCGTCGGCATGTTTCAAGAATGCCTCGCTGGACAATTTCACCGCCTCGGCGATTGCCTCTTTCGTAATATAGCCATGCCACTGCTCGATTATGCTTTCCCAAACCATTCCTTCAGCGACCATCTCCAGCACGTCTGAAACAAAGATGCGCGTGCCGCGAAAAGTTGGCTTGCCATGACATATTTCGGGATCAGCGACGATGTAACGTCCCAACAGTTGTAGAGTTTTGCTCTTTCTCATCAATCACCTCATCTCTTTCATTTCTAATCTGATTATACATCAACGCAATGTTCATACTTCAACCATAAATCCTCAATCATCCTCACACTCACATTCCATCCCTCTTGCTTTCTCGAAGGCCTCGCCTCCCTCACGCGCTGAGAAGAAGATCAAGCCCAGCGCGCCCAGACTGTCCACAAAGCCGAAGCCGGTCAGTTGGTAGATGATACTGGCCGCCAACAGGA
>CAZTZE010000068.1:0-10825 GCA_964618215.1 uncultured Chloroflexus sp. | reverse complement strand
TGGCTTAGCTTACCCCGTTTTTTGTTAATGTGCAAATGGACAAAGTCCAGCTTAGCGGATGAACCACAGGATCAAATAATAGCCCAAAACAGCGCCCCACAGCCAGGAATCAATACGATCCAAAAAACCACCATGCCCGGGGATGATGTTGCTGGAATCCTTGATGCCAGCCTGCCGTTTGATCATGCTTTCGCCCAGGTCGCCAAGCGTTGGAAAGACGGACATCACCAGGCCCAACAGTCCGCCCTGCCACCAGGCGACATCCAGACCGCCGATCCGATGCCAGAGCAGCCCCAGGCCGACGCCGCCCAACGTCCCGAAGAAGACGCCGGCCCAGTAGCCTTCCCAGGATTTCTTCGGGCTGAGGCGCGGACTGAGCTTGTGCCGCCCGAAGCGCGATCCGACGAAATAGGCAGCCGAATCGGCGATCCAGACCGAGCCTAAGGATAGCAACAACCACCACAGACCGCCGTCCAGGCCGCGCAAGTCAAGCAAGTAGGCGCCGATCCAGCCCAGGTAGACGATGCCGCCCAGCGTGACGGCGAAATCCGTGGCCGCCTGATCGCGGCCGCGTTCGAAAGCGACCAGGTGGAGGGTCATGGCCAGCAGGACGAGCAGGGTCAGCGCAGCCGGCGCCAGGTTTGGGGAGTAGGTGCGGACGCCAAGCAGAAGCAAAACGCCGCCCACGGTCAGCCACATGGACGGCGATAGTTTTGCTGCTTGGAAGATTTTTACATATTCCCAGGCAGCCATGCCTAAGAAGATTGCGATCAGAATGAAATAAGGGATACGCCCAAAAACAATCGCCGGGATACCAACCGCAGCCAGGGCGAGCGCTGTGAGTGTACGTTTAAACATGAGATGGGTTATCCTCGACCGTGGAAGAGAGGCCTCCAAATCGGCGGTCGCGCTGGGTAAAAGCCTCCAACGCCTTGCGAAATTCTTCCTTGTTAAAATCCGGCCAGTAGATGGGGGTGACGTACCATTCAGAGTAGGCGGCCTGCCAGATGAGGAAGTTCGAGATGCGCAGTTCGCCCGAGGTACGGATGATCAGGTCCGGGTCCGGGACGCCGGCGGTGAAGAGATAGCGGCCGACCAGCGCCTCGTTGACCTCTTCCGGCCTGACCCCAGCCTTGAGCATTTTAGAGATGGCGCAAATGATCTCGTCCCGTCCGCCGTAGTTGAAGGCCACGTTGAGGACCAGCCGCTGGTTGTTCTTGGTTAACTCAATCGCCTCCAGCACCTTTTCCTGGATATTCGGAGCCAGGCGTTCCAGCCGGCCGATATGCCGTAACTGGACGCCCTCCTTGTGCAACTCGGTCAGTTCCCTGTCAATCACATCCTCCAGGATGTTCATCAAGCCCTCTATTTCATCCCTCGGGCGGCCCCAGTTCTCGGTCGAGAAAGCATAGATGGTCAGGTACTTGACGCCAAACTCCACACATGCCCGGATGATGCGGCGCAGGTTTTCTGTACCGGCGCGGTGACCGGCCAGGCGAGGCAGTCCGCGTGAGCGCGCCCAGCGTCCATTGCCGTCCATGATGATGGCAACATGTGCGGGAACCTTAGACTCGGAGGCCGTATCATTTTTGCCCATAGTTTGGCCTAAACTTCCATAATCTCCGCTTCTTTGCGTTGGCCGATCTTGCTGATATCTTCGATGAAACGGTCGGTAACTTTCTGCAATTCTTCTTCGCCCCGCTCCAGGTCGTCTTCGGAAATAAGCTTCTCGCGCTCGAACTCGCGCATATCGTTGAGCAGGTCGCGGCGGATGTTGCGGACAGCCACGCGCCCATCTTCGAGCCGGGAATGGACGACCTTGACCAGCTCGCGTCGTCGTTCCTCGGTCAGCGGAGGCAAGTTCAGGCGGATCTGTTTGCCGTCGTTGTTGGGAGTCAGGCCCAGGTCCGAGGCCTGGATCGCCCGTTCGATGGTCTTGACTGTAGAAGGGTCAAAGGGGCGGATGAGCAGGCTGCGCGGCTCCGGGACGCTGATGGCAGCCAATTGGATCAAGGGCGTGGGTGTGCCATAGTAGTCAACCGGCAATTTTTCCACCAAGGCCGGGCTGGCACGACCGGTGCGGATGCCGGTCAAGTCATCTTCCAGTTTCTGGATCGCCGCACGCATGCGGGTTTCGGCGTCTTTGAGGATGTCCTTAATCACGTTGACCTCCTGGTTGGGTTGAGCGGTGAATCGCTGCCCTAAGGATACCCTAAATTGTCAAAATACGCTACCTGACAAACGGGGTTTACCGGCCACAATGGTAGCCTGCAGGCTACCATTGTGGCCGGTAAACCCTCTCAGAAAGTATCTATGAGGTAACCAACGTACCGACTTTTTCGCCGCGCAAGGCGCGCTCCAGCGCCTTCGGATCCCAGAGATTGAGCACCAGGATGGGCAAGTTGTTCTCCATGCACAGGGAAACGGCCGTGCTATCCATCACCTCCAGGCGGAGGTTCAGGAGATCAATATAAGTCAGTTGATCGAACTTCTTGGCATTGGCGTTCTTCTTGGGATCGGAATCGTACACGCCATCCACCTTGGTGGCTTTGATCAGAACGTCGGCGCTGATCTCCATCGCCCGCAGGGCCGCCGCAGTGTCAGTCGAGAAATAGGGATTGCCTGTCCCGGCGCTGAATACGACCACGCGCTGCTTTTCAAGGTGACGGATGGCGCGTCGCCGGATGTACGGTTCGGCCACGGCGCGCATTTCGATGGCAGACTGGACACGCGTGTAAACACCAATCCGTTCGAGCGCATCCATCAACGCCAGGGCGTTCATGACGGTTGCCAACATGCCCATGTAATCGGCTGTGGTGCGATCCATGCCGCGATCCAATCCCTGCTTGCCACGCCACAGGTTTCCGGCTCCGATCACGATCGCCACCTCGACCCCCATCTGGTAGACTTCCTGGACGCGTCCGGCGATGGCCTCAGCCTGGAGTGGATCAATGCCGAAACCATCCGGCCCGGCAAGTGACTCGCCGCTTAGTTTAAGCAGGATACGACGATATTTCAAATTGGTCATTCGCTCTCCTTACTTATTAAGGAAAAGGCCAACCAAACGGTTGGCCTTTCGATTACGTTGCAGAGGTGCTCTCACCCAGTTCCCAGCGCTGGAAGCGCCGGATGACAATATTCTCGCCAATAGCAGCGACATTCTGGAGCAAGAGCTTCTCCACCGTGACTTGCTCGTCGCGGATGTAGGCCTGCCGCAGCAGGACGGACTCGTCCTTGAACTTTGTCAGCCGGCCCTCGACAACGCGCTCAAGGATGTTTTCAAGTTTGCCTTCGTCGCGGGCGCGCGCCCTGGCGATCTCAGCCTCATGTTCCAAGACGTCAGCGGGGATGTCTTCTTCTCTGATGTACTGCGGGGCCGCAGCCGCGATCTGCAAGGCGATCTCGTGTGCAAAGGTGCGGAACTGCTCCGAGCGGGCGACGAAGTCGGTCTCGCAGTTGACCTCCACCATCACACCCACGCGGCCGTTGCCATGCGAATACAGTTCCACCATGCCCTGCGAAGCCTCACGGTCGGCGCGCTTAGCCGCGGTGGCCAGCCCCTTTTCGCGCAAAAAATCCAGGGCTTTCTTTTGATCACCGCCAGCTTGTTCCAGCGCCTTGCGGCATTCCAATACGCCTGCGCCAGTGGCAGCGCGCAATTCTTTGATCATGTCAGTCGTGATTTCCATACCAGTCACTTATTCCTCTTCTTTGGCTTCGACTACTTCTTCGATGATAATCTCTGCCTCGACAGCAACTTCTTCCTTAGCCTCGGCTACTTCTTCGTTGACGATCTCTGCCTCGACAACAACCTCTTCCTTGGCCTCGGCTGCGGGTTTCTTTTTGTTTTTCTCTTTACCCTTGACTTCGTCCTCGATTTCCGCTTCCTTTTCAACTTCGGGAATCTCGCGTGGGGTCAACTTAGCCAGTGTAGCCTCGCCGAGTAATGCCTCGTCTTCCAGTTCTTCTTCAGCCTCGACGATAGCGCTTTCCTTGACCGAAGCAGCGCTGACATCAACGGTCCGGGCAGCTTTAGCTTCGGCCTCCAGCTCCTCGTCCTTGCGCATGGCCTTGCCTTCCAGCACCGCATCCGCGATCTTGCCGACCAGCAGCTTGATGGCGCGGATTGCGTCGTCGTTAGAAGGAATGACGTAATCCACGTTGGATGGATCACAGTTGGTATCCATCAGCGCGACGATCGGGATTTTGAGCAGGTTAGCCTCGTGGACAGCCGCGTCCTCCCGGCTGACGTCAACGATGAAGACCATATCGGGCAGGCGACCCATCGTGCGCACACCAGCCAGACGCGTCTCCAGGCGATCAATCTCGCGCCGGATGAGCAGGCCTTCCTTTTTGGTCAGGCGCTCGATATCGCCGGTCTCGATCATCTTCTCCAGACGATCCAGTTCCAGGATGCGTTTATGCATGGTGGCCCAGTTGGTCAGCATACCCCCCAGCCATCGTTCGGTGACGTAAGGCATACCGCAGCGCATGGCTTCGTCGCGGACGGTCTCCTGCGCCTGGCGCTTGGTGCCGACGAAGAGAATTACACCGCGGTTCGCGACGCGATCGCGGATGACCGCGAAAGCGCTATTCAGCGCCTTGACCGTCTGCTGCAAATCAATAATGTGAATGCCGTTGCGTTCGGTGAAGATGTACGGCTTCATCGCCGGATGCCACTTGTTGGTGCGATGGCCAAAATGCACACCGCTCTCAAGCAGCGCTTTCATAGAAACTACTGCCATCTTTTCTCCTTCTGCTCGGTTCATTGCGCATTGGGCGCAGAACCTGTGAGTTTAGCGGGGGTAGCCGAGTTGGATCGGTGATAACCCGCTCAGGGACGCTTGATGCCCGTCCCAGGCAAGATTAGTCCCCCGAAGGGGAAATGTCCCGCCGAGGCGGGAGCGGCGCATAGTATAACACAATTTTATTCAGAGAAGCCGATCAGGTCACATTCTCACATTCACTTGCGCGCAAAGGTTGTCAGCGAAACCGTTTCTAGCGCAGTTGTACTGCCGAAGGCCTACTCGGCGACAGGAGGCTGTCCGCAGTGCAACTACTGACAAACATTGGTTTCTTTCCCGTGCCGGGTTTATAATCTGGCGGCGAGCCTAAGAAAGTGTTTTGAAAATCCAAAATCAACCGGCGGGAGAGATACTACGTGGAAATGAACTTCTTGCTCAGAGGATTTATCATCGGCCTGTCCATTGCAGCGCCGGTCGGCCCAATCGGCATATTGTGCATACGCCGCACTTTAGCTGATGGGCGCGTCGCTGGCATCATCTCCGGGCTGGGAGCAGCCAGTGCGGATGCACTCTACGGCTGTATCGCGGGTTTCGGCCTGACTTTTATATCCAATTTCCTGGTCGGCCAACAGTTTTGGTTGCGCCTGCTGGGTGGGATATTCCTTGGCTACTTGGGGGTAAAGACATTCCTGTCGAAACCAACGGATCGGGCGGCTAACGTTAGAGGAAACGGTTTGGCCGGTATGTACGCCTCGATCTTCTTCCTGACCCTTACCAATCCGATGACGATCATTTCCTTTGCGGCCATCTTTGCCGGCTTGGGTTTAGCAAGTTCGAGCGGAAGCTACGCCAGTGCAGCTTTGCTCGTCTCAGGCGTTTTTTTAGGTTCGGCTTCCTGGTGGCTTATCTTGAGTGGCATGGTCAGCATCTTCCGCGCCCGCTTTCAGGCGCGAGGTTTGCTTTGGGTCAATAGGATTTCAGGCCTCATCATTGCCAGCTTTGGCTTGTTCGCGCTCCTGAGCTTGAGATGAAAATCTGAGTTGCCTGAAAAAGCCCTTTTCACCACAAAAAGCGCCTCGACCCAATACCGGTCGAGGCGCTGCCTTCTGACAAGCATATTTCAAGCTGGCACAGCTTGCCCGTAGAGCTTATTGCGGATCTGCACTACTTGCCGGCGCAACTGGTCATCGCGTTCGAGCAGGTCGGCAATTTTATCGCAGGCATACATGACCGTAGTGTGATCGCGCCCGCCGAAGGCTTGTCCAATCCGTGGCAGGGAGAGGTTCGTTTCCCGCATCAGGTACATGGCGATCTGGCGTGGCAGGGCAACAGCACGTGAGCGGTCAGGGCTGAGCAGCCGCTCAACGCTCAAGTCGAAGGCCCGCGCAACAACTTTGACCACGGTATCCGGCTCGATGCTGCCGCGTTGGGGCAGCAAGTCAGCCAGAGCAATTTCTGCCAGTTGCGGGGTCATCGCCATGCCGCTCAAGTCAGCAAAGGCGACGATGCGATTAAGCGCACCCTCCAGTTCTCGGATGTTGGACTGCACCCGGCGGGCGATAAGCTCCATGATTTCTGGCGGCACCCGTTGCCCGGCGCGCTCAGCTTTGGCGCGCAGGATTGCCAGGCGGGTTTCCAGATCAGGAGGCTGGACATCCGCCGCCAGGCCCCACTCGAAGCGCGAACGCAGACGCTCCTCCAGCGTGGCCAGCGATTTAGGCGGCCGGTCCGAAGAGATGATCACCTGCTTGTTCTGTCCGTGCAGGCAATTGAAGGTGTGGAAAAATTCTTCCTGTGTGGCTTCCTTGCCGGCGATGAATTGGATGTCATCAATCAAAAGGACATCAATCAAACGATATTTTTCGCGAAAGGCTTGCGTAGTGTGCGAGCGAATAGAATTGATCAGGTCGTTGGTAAATTCCTCGCTGGAGACGTATAGAATGTCAAGTCCATGTTCCTGGCAGTAATTCCCGATGGCGTGGAGAAGATGGGTCTTTCCCAGCCCGACGCCCCCATACAGGAAAAGTGGGTTGTAAGCGCCGGCCGGGTTTTCGGCAACAGCCTGAGCGGCGGCGTGCGCCAGCCGGTTGTTTGGGCCGACGACGAAATTCTCGAAGGTGTAGCGGGGGTTCACCGTCGCGTTGCGGGGGTGAGTGGCCGCGGCTTCATTTTCCTCAGCAGCCTCCGCAGCCGGCCCGTAGGTGGCAGCCGAAGGGTCCGCGATCGTTTCGCTCCCGCCTGGAGAGACGATAAATTGCACATCCACGTCACGGTTCATAATTCCCATCAACAGGCGGGTCACGGTACTGGAGAGACGGCTTTCCAACCAATCGCGGGCGTACGCGTTACGGACACTGATCGTAAATATCCCCTGGTCAAAATTGACCATTCTGGTATCGCGCACCCAGGTGTCAAAGGATGCTTTTGGCATATCCATCTGAAGTTGCCCGAGCGCAGACTGCCAGGCTTGTTCTACATTCATTCTCTTCCTCCGGTAAGGTGACTTCGCAATAATTCAGGGGAGGTGCGGATGTACGCCCGCCCACCGAGTAGGATTTCGGCACCGTCCACACTTACGGCTTCATCCCGGCAAATCCAAGAGAACCCAGCGCGGTGAGGTACAGGGAAGCAAGCCCACCGCTTTCGCCGAAGGCCTACTCGGCAGTGGGATTGTTGTCTTAACTATTCGTATGGATACTGACTTACTTTTGGGGTGGATAGTGCCTACTATCCCTGTTTGCAAACATATTTTAGCAGAGATAGGCGCGATATTCCATACGTCAAACCTACGCTACCTTAAAAACTTCCAAGTTTTTAAGGTCATTGAAATCTTAAAAAGTCCGCAAGACAAACGTCACCTCCACCCATAACAAGAACACCTGTTCTCCGCCACAGCCGCTGCTATAGACTTTTTATGACACCATATCTGGTGAGGGGGGATGAATACTTCCTATGTTACTATGGCTGCCTTCGCCAACCTTAAAAAATGCCGTCTGGCACAAACACACTTGCATGAAGATGTGAAACGCAGGATTTGGGGTTTCGTTCAGTCACTCAGGCCTGTTTCTGGGCCAAGTTCCTTTTACGAGCGCGGTACCCAGGCAAGAATGGTTGTCCCCTCGCCTGGAGTGGAAGTGACATCCAGGTCGCCGCTCACGTTGTGGACGCGGGTCATCATATTGGCCAGTCCATGTCCAACCATTTTGTTTGTTTCCGCCACATAGAAGCCGCGTCCGTCGTCGTGGATCTCGAGCAAGACCCGGTCAGAGGAGGCCCATAAGTCCACGCTCACTTTCGTGGCCTGGGCATGTTTGGCTACATTCGCCAGTGCTTCCTGACAGATGTGAAACAAGGCCATGGCATGTAATTGCGGCAGGTCGCCCAGGTGATCGTTCTTGGGGCCGGCAAGGGCGATTTCCGCCTTGGCATTCTGGTGGAACTCAGCTATCAATTTTTGCAGGCCTTCCATCAAGCTATCGTCCCGCATATCGCGCGGGCGCAGGTCGAGAATATAGGTGCGAATATCCCGGATGGTGCGGTTTAAATCGTCCATGGCTTTTTGAATGCGATCATCGGCTTGCTGAATATCCTCGCGCATCAGCAAGCGCGCATTCTCCAGCGCCATCCCGACGCCATAAATGGACTGGATGACACCATCGTGCAGATCCATGCCAATGCGCTCGCGCTCTTCCAGGACTGCCACGCGACGGGCGTTGAAATGCAGGCGCGCATTCTCGATGGCTGTACCAGCCGCCGCGCCGATTGAAATTAGCATCTGGATCTCGTTCTCTTCGAAAGGTCTTTGGCTGCGGGCGGCCAGGCTGAGCACCCCAACCAACTCGCCCCGCGCCGTCAACGGGATGCAGGCCATCTGCTTAAAGCCAGCCTGTACCACCGCTTCGCGCAAGAAATATTTATCCTTCTTTAGATCCTGGCTGATTACTGGTTGCATGGTCTCCGCCACCAGGCCGATGGTTCCTTCGCCAATCCTGAACCGGTTGCGCGTCCAGAAAGCTTCAGCGGCCTCGCCGCGATGTAATACCAGGCGCAGGGTGTGCCCGTCATCCTCCCGCAGGAAAATTTCACCCGCTTCAACCTTGAAATGCGCCATTAATTGGGCCAACGTTTTATTCAGGATTTCTTCCAATTCCAGTGAGGAGGCCAACGCCGACCCGATGTGGTTGAGCAGAGCTAAATCCTCATTGCGCTGGGCTAGAGTCTGGTCATGTTTGCGCAGACTTTCGTACAAACGCGCATTCTGGATGGCGACGCCCGCGTAGACCGCCAACATTTCGATCACCTTTTCGTCATCTTCTGTGAATTCAGGGAAATCTTTTTTTTCTGTCAGGTAAATTTGCCCTAATTGTTTATCCCCCACCCGGATGGGCACGCCCAGTAAAGAACGCATGGCTGCATGGCCGGCCGGAAAACCCACGCTGCGCGGGTCATCCTTAATCTCCGGTATACGGAGGTTGCCGCCCTCTCTCATCAAAGCGCCAATCAAGCCCCGGCCCCTGGGCGGGTGAGGGATGCGTTTGATTTCCTCGGCTGTCATGCCTACAGTGATGAATTGCTTTAGTTTCCCCTGCTCATCTAACACGCCCAAGGCGGCATAGCGTGCCCCAGCCTGCTCGCAAGCCAGGGAAGCAATGCGTTCCAACAGCGTTTCGAGCGAAACGTCCTTGACCAGTTCAAGGCTCGCAAGATGTAGCGCGATCAACCGCTCTTGTAACTGTTCACGCGTCAGGAGCATCAGGATACCTCTTAATGTTGACAATTTTACCCTATATGTCCACATTCGCCAAGTTTGGCTCTCCCACACTTCCCCTCTTCGACGGAATTTTCCAAAGACCCCCAAGTTTGATAGGTTTTGCCACCCGGAGGCGGTAAAATAATCGAGACAAATCATAGAGAGCAGAGATTCGTAAAAGGTGAAAAATGGCGACTTCACGAATAGCGGGATTCTACAACCTGAGCCTCGACGAACGACTCACGAAACTGGCCGGGACCTCGGGCCTGTCCGCCGTTGATCTGGCCGCTTTCCAGCCCGCAGGCGGGTTGACGCCTGACGCCGCCGATCACATGATCGAGAACGCGGTCGGTTTGCACAGCCTGCCGCTGGGCATTGCCTTGAATTTCATCGTCAACGGGCGCGAGGTGCTCGTCCCGATGGTCATCGAGGAGCCTTCTGTGGTGGCCGGAGCCTCATTCATGGCAAAACTCGCCCGCGCGGGAGGCGGCTTTACCGCCGAGGCCGATGAGCCGCTGATGATCGGGCAGATGCAGGTGCTGGACGTACCTGATATTCCTTTGGCGCGTTCGGCGCTTATGGAACATCGCGCGGAACTGCTCGTCGAAGCGGATACGATTGACCCCATTCTCAAAAAACTGGGCGGCGGGGCGCGGGATTTGGAAATCCGTATCATCGAAGATTCGCCGATTGGCCCATTTCTGGTGCTGCATCTGATCTACGATGTGCGCGACGCGATGGGCGCCAACGCGGTCAACACCGCCTGCGAGAAACTTGCGCCGCACGTAGAAATTATCACCGGCGGGCGCGTGCATTTGCGGATTCTCTCGAATCTGGCGGATAGGCGGCTGGCGCGGGCGCGCTGTACAATTCCCGTCAAAGAATTGGCATTCGAAACTGTAGGACAAAATGGCATTTTGTCCTACACCGGCGAACAGGTGCGGGATGGCATCCTCGCGGCCTGGGCCTTCGCCGTCGTGGACCCGTACCGCGCCGCCACGCACAACAAAGGCATCATGAACGGCGTGGACGCGGTCGTCATCGCCACCGGCAACGACTGGCGCGCGGTCGAGGCCGGCGCGCACGCTTACGCGGCGCGTTCCGGTCGCTACACCAGCCTCAGCACCTGGGGCAGGGATGCGGACGGAAATCTGACCGGCTTTCTCGAAATGCCGATGGCGGTTGGCATCGTCGGCGGGGCAACCAAGGTGCACCCCACTGCCAAGGCCGCGCTGAAACTGATGGGCGTGAAGACTGCATCCGAACTGTCTGAGATCATCGTCTCGGTCGGGCTGGCGCAAAACCTGGCCGCCCTGCGCGCCCTCGCCAC
>CAZTZE010000067.1:0-10974 GCA_964618215.1 uncultured Chloroflexus sp. | reverse complement strand
TCTATTTTGAGGCAACGTTACTCCGTAAAGTTACTTTTTTTATGAGGCAATTCGCGCACAATTCACATCCTTCCCGTTGTGCTATAATACGTGCCATTATGGAGGCCCTATGCAGGCGCCGGTTCTGGTTTTGAACGTCAACTTCGAGCCGATCAATATTTGCAACACACGACGAGCCATTGGACTGATCTTTACTGGAAAGGCAGCAATGGTCTTAAATGGGCGCGGCTACATCCATACCGTCACCCAATTGATCCCTCGTCCTTCGGTCATTCGCCTGGAGCACATGATCCATCGTCCCCGTTTAAAGGTCAAGATGACCCGTCGCGAGGTCTTCCGCCGGGACAATTATACCTGCCAGTATTGCGGACGCCACTCCTCCGACCTGACTGTTGACCACGTGCTTCCCAAGCATTTGGGGGGTGAACATGTCTGGACGAATGTGGTTGCGGCCTGTCCACTCTGCAATCATCGCAAGGGAGGCCGCCGGTTGGAAGAAGCCCACATGTCGCTCCTGCATCGTCCCATCGAACCATCCGCGAGCGCATTCTACATCTTTGGGCATCATCTACACGAGAACGGCGAATGGGAACCGTTCATCAACGGCTGGTAAAGGCAACGTGGCACACCTGAGAAACCCGTTTTCTTGCAGAAAACGGGTTTCTTCTTCTACTAAAAATCAAGTGTCATGAAGTCTTGGGCCAATCTGATCGGGCCTGCGAAGCTCATTTTTGCCTCCGCGACCAGGTTGCCGGAGGCATATTTTCCTGTCGGGTAATGGATCAGATAAAGCTCACCGACTTCGGCCTGTCGGGCAGTATCCCCGGCCTCCGCAGCCGATGAATGGCCAAGGAACCCGCCGGCGGATTCGTGAATGAGCACATCCGCGCCTTCGGCCAGTCGAATGACCTGCGCACAGGGTTCAGTGTCGCTGGAATAGGCTAACACCTTATCGTTCTGCTTTAACTCGACCCGCAAGCCAATGGCAGGGATCAGGTGCCGCACCGGCGAAGAGAAAATGCGGAACTCCTCGCTTTCCAAGACCAAGGTTCTCTCGCCTGCCGGCAAACGATAAAATGTTATCGGGAAGAAATTAGGCCACTCAGACCAGGAGTAATAGCCCATCAAACCTTCGATACGGTCAAGTGTGTGGTGCAAGCCGTAGATATTCAGGGAACGGCGGCGACCCATCAGCCACATATTCATTAACAAGAGCGGCACTCCGGAGACGTGGTCGGGGTGGAAATGAGTCAAGATCAAATCCGTCAGGTCATTGAATTCCACGCGGGCTTGCTGCAAGCGCAGAATGGGGTTACTGACACAGTCCACCAGTACAGTCCGTCCTTCCCCCACCAGAACCATGTGCGTATTTTCATGCTGCACATCCGGGATGGCGTTCGATGAGCCGAGAATTATCAGTTTTGGCATTGCAGCGCTACCCTATAAAACAAACCTTGCGCTAACATTATTTTAACGCCCAGAGCATCAAGCGTGGCGTGACCCAGACCTCGATGGCTGCGGCGAGGGTCAACAGTGGGAGCACCAGCCCGAGTGCGACCTTCGCCCAATCTGCCAGCACTTCCAACAATACCTCTCCAAGCGTCCGTCCCGGGATCGGGGTTACCAAAACCACACCGATATGCAACACTGCCGCGCTGGACAGGATCAAGGCCGGGATCTCGAAAATACCGTGAGGCAATATGCCAGATAAGGCCAAAAGGATCGGGGAATAACCCAGGACTTTTACCAGCGCCAACACTGCGCCGATCAATCCAATGTTACCGATAAAGACAATCGTTCCCAGAACGCCAAATGAAAAAAAGCCAAGCAACAAAATGACCCCCACCGCACGTAAATTGTGCAGCCAGATATAATGAAAATTGATCTGCAGATTGGCCGGTGTGTCCAACGTCATTTCCATTGCCTTTTTAACACTATCGGGCGAAGCCGCCAAGCTAAATTGGGAGGAATTCTCCAATATCCAAGTGTATCCCACAATAATCCCGATCAAGCCAAGCAGAGTCAGGATCGAGATCGGGAGCGCCAGCCTGCGCAGCGTCTTCGTGACCTCGCGCCGGTACCAACCGCCCAGGGATTTCGCTTCGCCCCGAAACACATGCCAGAATGTAGCTCCCATCCACCGCAGATTCAATACATCAATCTCGCGTCCAAGCAGCGCTTCGCGTTGGAAATGAGCCAGGCCGACGCGCACCAATAACAACGCCATCACTGTCACACCTGCCACCGCCAACCACAAGACCTGGTTATTGCCCCAGAACATCAGCACACTTTCACCCTGGATAAGCAGCGCCATCGGGATGATGACAAAAGACGACATCAGGTTGGCTGCCCGCACCGAGGTGGCTTGGGTGGAAATCACGATCGCGCCGCTGACCATCAAGACGGCCTGGACGGAGGTCAGCGTGATGGTTTGCAGCAGCAGGCTCAGGTCCGGGAAAGGAATATGTTGAACGCGCAGGCCAATCAGATAGACGCTGATCCCCAGATAGGCTGTCAGCAGCGGAACACTGGTCGCGGCGATGAGTTTCCCCAGGTAAAGCTGCCAATCTTTGAGCGGGCTGGAAAGGAGCGGCTCGATCGTGCCGCGCTCTTTCTCGCCGACAAACGACTCCAGTGCGATGACCAGGGAAACCGTGATCGGGAAGAAACCGACCACCATCAGCAGGAAAGGCACCAGGCGCTCACCGATCAGGGTTGCGCCGTATCGAGAAACAAAATCCAAGACCTCCCTGGCGGTGAAATTCATCAGGAAGGGAAAAAAGATCGTCAGGACGATCATCGGAAAGATGATGCGCCAATCGCGGAACTGGTCACGCATTTCGCGCCGTGCAATCAGCCAGACCAAACTCAGTTGCTCCATGCGCAGCACCTACCTTCGGCAGCACCTACTCGGCTCGGTAAGATCACTGCTCGCGCCTCACCTGGGACATGGCCGCCAGATAGACCTGCTCAAGGCTGCGCGGCGCTTCCTGCATAGCAACCACCTGCACCTGGTGAGAGACAAGCGCCTGGAGTAAGAGCGGGTTGGATTTATTGGGTTCCTCGACCCGGAACCGGCGGACCGAATCCACTTCCCCGATCAATGTGACCCCAACTGGCAGGCGGAAGCTTCCCGGCGGCCATTCGCCGCGAATGCGGACCTCGTACTCGGCCGGCCCCAACAGGCGTTTTTTTAACTCCTCAACCGTACCGCTGATTAATATTTTTCCGCGATAAATAATGGCTATCTGATCGGCCAGCAATTCGGCCTCGGCCAGGTTGTGCGTACAGATGAGGATCGTCCGATTTTCGGAGCGCAGGCTGGCGATGGAATCCCGCACCAGGCGGGCGCTTTCCGGATCCATGGCTGAAGTTGGTTCATCCAGCAACAAGACGGGCGGCTCGTGGATCAAGGCGCGTGCCAGGGCCAGTTTCTGGCGCATCCCCTTTGAGTACGCGCCGATATTCTGCCCGGCTACGCCTGCCAGGTCGAAATATTCCAACTGGGCCGCGATTCTTGCCCGGCGCGCGGATCCATTCAGGCGGTAGATTTGTCCAAAAAAGTCCAGGTATTCCTCGCCGCTCATGCGCAGGTACAAGCCATGTTGCTCGGTCAGCACGCCCACGCTTGCGCGCACTTTATCAGCTTGTTTTCGAACGTCATATCCCGCCACCTGCGCCCATCCCCGGCTGGGGGCAAGCACCGCGGTCAGCAAGCGGACGGTGGTAGTCTTGCCGGCGCCATTCTGGCCGAGCAAAGCCAATACCTGCCCCGGATGGACGCTGAGGCTAATGCCATCCACCGCCCAAAAATCGCCGAACTGTTTGCTGAGGTCTTCGATTTGGATCATTGGCTCAACTGCAAAAAGCAAAATTTTTAACGCGAAGACGCCAAGAAAAACAAAATCTGTTTCAAAAAAACGAAGCCAAAGGGTGTTGCAATGTAATTTTCTCGAAGTAGAACTTAAAATTCTTTGCGCCTTTGCGTTGAAAAAAGAGTTTTTGCCGAAGGCCTACTCGGCAGTAGACTCATCATTATAATTCGTGTGGATTAGTGGATGAAACCTCTTTGGTTGCTGCTGGAGGCGACGCGCTGGGCTTATGCGCGTGAAGGGCGATGCCGCCAGAACAAGAAGCCCGCAGAAACCAAAGCGACGACAGCCACAAAAGCCTGGTTGGCGTTGATGCCGCCCAGTTGCGAGGCATCCAGGCGCAGGAAGTCGAGTAAGAAACGCCCGACGGGATAGGTGATGAGATAGGTCAGGAATATATCCCCCGGCTTGAGACGGTCAGCGAAGCGGCGTCCCAGCCAAAGCAATAAGAACATGCTGGCCAGGTTCCAGAGCGACTCGTAGAGAAAGAGGGGGTGAAAGTAATCGTAACTTTGAAAACCTGGGACACGGTGCAGCGGATCAATATAGATTTTCCAGGGCAGATCCGTCGGCGCGCCATAAAGTTCCTGGTTGAAGAAATTTCCCCAGCGACCGATGGCCTGGGCCAGCGCCAAGCCCGGTGCGGCGATATCCGCCCAAACCGCGAAGCTCTTCTTCTTTTTTCGCAGATAAATCCACATGGCTAACGCACCGCCGATGACTGCGCCCGGAATGCCCAATCCGCCCTGGCGGATATTGAGCATATCCAATGGATGGGTAAGATAATACTGGGTGGTGATGCCCTGCTCGACCATCGAAGGCGGCGGGGTAAGGATATGCCAGATGCGCGCCCCGACGATCCCGGCAAACACCAGCCAGAAAAGCATATCCAAAACTATCTCCGCATCCAGTCCGCGCTGTCTGGCTTCCGCTTGAGCCAGGAAGGCTGCCGCCAGCACCCCCAGCATGATGATGATTCCGTAGAAATAAATGTGAAAAGGTTGATTAAAGAATGGCAAGGTGATATCGAAACCGTCGGGCATTTTATTCTCCTTTGACTTGGGGATGGTGGGCTTGATGCCGCACCCGCATTATGCGTTGTAGCGCGGTGAAGTTTGCCAGGATCGCCAAAATCCACACGGCAATGATAGGCATATTCAGAACCAACAGCGGAGCCAGCACCAGATAACGCTCGGCGCGGGTCAGCAGGCCAACGTTAGCGTCGAAGTTTAGCGAATCGGCCTTGGCTTTTGTGTAAGAAACCAGCACTGTCCCGGCCGCAGCAACATACACCAGGGCGCAAGCCAGTTTATCACCCTGGTTGAGGTAATAGATAAGTAATCCGGCATAGACGAACAATTCCGAGTAGCGGTCGGTGACCGAGTCGACGAACGCGCCCCAATTGCTGGCCTCGCCGCGTAGGCGCGCCATGGTACCATCCAATGCGTCGAATGGCACGGTGAACAGGATCAATATACCTCCCCAAGTCAAAGAACCTTTGGCGATCAAGAGCGCCCCGATGGTGGTCCCAAACAGTCCCAGCAGGGTCATCACATTGGGATGAATGCCAAGGCGATTGAAGAAAACAGCCAGTGGATCGAGCAGCCATTTAAACCAGTGCCGCAGGTAATCGCTAAAGTTCATCCGCTTCTTTTCTATGGTTTGTTCCAAAGCCTACACCTTTCTGATTTTATCGAGAAGTTCCGTAACTGCTTAACCAGATTGTCATTCTGAGCCGATGGTGTTCTTCCAGCGGCGAAGAATCTCCTCCGACTGGCCTTGAGACCCTTCGGTCGCACAGAACGCTCCCTCAGGGTGACAGGCCTGAGCAGTTACGAAGTTCCGTTAAAAGTTTGGCAATGATACCACCGACTGGGAAATTCGCCAAACCAGACCTGAATACTAACCTAAATCTTCACCATTCTCTTCGTCCGCTTCGAGCAGCACCTCGCGATCCCGCCCGCCGCCCCGCGCAGGGCCGACGACCCCCATCTCCTCCAATTGGTCCAACAGGCGTGCGGCGCGCGGATAGCCAATGCGCAGCCGGCGCTGGAGCAGCGAAGCGCTGGCGCGCTGTTCTTGCTTGAGAACAAGGATGGCTTGTTCGATCAGCACTTCATCGCTATCGCTTTCCGGCTGGCTCAAGAGAGCTTCCCACGGCGGGCGTACATCCTGCGCCGGGTTCATCTTTTGCCAGAATGCAATAATGCGTTCGACTTCCTGATCGGTGACCATGACCCCCTGGGCGCGCAGCGGGTTGCCGACTTCCGGGTTGAGGAAGAGCATGTCCCCACGGCCAAGCAAGGTATCCGCGCCGGACATATCCAGGATGACGCGTGAATCAACTTGCGAGGCTACGGCGAAGGAAATGCGCGCCGGGAAGTTGGCCTTGATCAGGCCGGTGACCACATCCGTGCTGGGTCGCTGGGTGGCAACGACCAGATGAATGCCGGTGGCACGCGCCATCTGCGCCAGGCGGACGAGGTTGTGCTCCGTCTGGTCGGGCGCCGACATCATCAAATCAGCCAGCTCGTCAATCAAGACCACGATGCGCGGCAGCGGCGTGGTATCCTTGCGGCGTTGAAGTTTGCGATTATAGGCTTCGATGTCACGCGCTTTGGCTGCTTCGAGCAATTTATAGCGATGCTCCATCTCGACCACGATCCAGCGCAATACCCCCAAGATGCGCTGGACGTCGGTCTCTACTTTGCCATACAGGTGGGATAATCCATTAAAACGGATCAACTCAACCATCTTGGAGTCAATCAAGACCAGGCGCAGGTCTTCAGGCGTGTTGTTCATCGCCAGGCAAGCGATGATGGCGGAGATACACACCGACTTACCGGAGCCGGTCGTCCCGGCGATGAGCAGATGCGGCATCTTGGTCAGGTCTGCGACCACCGGCTGCCCGGAAACATCCCGGCCGAGGGCAATGGCGAGCGGTGATCCAACCTTATAAAACGCCTCAGCCTCCAAAATCGGGCGCAGCCGCACGACGACTGAACGTAAATTGGGCACCTCGATGCCGACATACGAACGCCCCGGCACCGGCGCTTCGATGCGCAGACGATCGGCCGAGAGGGCCAGCGCCAGGTCACGCGAGAGATTGGCAATCTGCGCCACGCGCACCTTCTGCCGGTTCGGGTCGCCATTATCCGGGTCGCCTTTTTCGAAGAACCCAGGCTCGATGGCGAACTGGGTCACCGTTGGCCCGATCCGGAATCCAACCACGCGCGCCGGGATGCCAAAGTCGGCCAGGGTCTTTTCGATCAGGCCGGCGGTCTGGTTGATGTTGCGCTCATCCGGACGGGCGCTCTGCTCGTTGACCAGCAGGTTCAAAGGTGGCAAGCGTTCACCACGCGGGAGTGGTTCGGCCGGGCGATCATCCTGCCGATCGGGGACTTTGAATGCTTTGCGGAACTCCGGCGGCAAGCGCTCCCCGTTCTTTTTGCCGCGCGGTTGGAGCGTGGAGGTGGATCCCGCCGAGGATGAGATAACGGCCTCCTCCTCAGCAGGCCAAAGGTGCGCAGCAAGCGGCTCGCCGGCCAGCGTAATCAGGTAAGCCTCCAAGCGTCTCCAGAGTCCCAAACCAGTCAGCGCGGCGAGTCCCCAAAAAAGAAAAATAAGCGCAGCGCCCCAGAAAGAACCGAGATACCTGACCAACAGCATCGCCAGTCCCCAGCCAACCCGCCCACCCCACCAGCCAGCCTCAGCCTGCGGCAGGGAATTGCCGCCCAGCACTGAAAGCACGGCCAGGCTCAAGAAAGCCGCGATTTCGATGGCGATGACCTGTCCCCAGTTCAACTGCACCGCTCCCCGGCTGCGGCGGAAGGCCAGCAGGCCGCCGAGGCAGGCTGCAATGATGATCAATATGCTGCCCCAGCCGAACCAGAGCTTGAGCAAGCCGACCAGCAGAGAAAGCAGCCGGCCGCCGGAAATGCCCAACAACCCCAAAAAGACCATCAGCGCAAGTGCCAGGAGCAGGACGCCGACCACATCCCAAGCGAAGCGCCCAAAATGAGCCTGGAAACGGGCCAGCCGGTCCAACCAGTCTTCTGTCGGGGGAAAATCGGGACGGGCAGCCGGGGGTGACGGCGGCGGGGATTTACGGGATTTGGAAGGCATGGCTTATTCTACCAGTTTCAGGCTCAGACCAAGCCGCTGGCGGGTGATATCCACCTGTAAAATGCGCACTTGCACATCCTGCCCCGGCGTTAGAACATCCTTCAGCGTGGCATTCGAAGGTATGGGGATTTCCGAGACGTGAATCAACCCTTCCACTCCTTCGTCCAGGCGGGCAAACGCGCCAAACGGCGCCAGCGTGGTGATGACCGCGGGAACAAGCTGGTCAATGAAATAGCGTTGCGCGGCAGTTTTCCAGGGATTGGGGGACAGCCGCTTCAGGCTGAGCGCCACGCGGCAGCGATCCTGGGCGACCTCCAGCACCAGCACTTCGACGCACTGACCGACGGCCAGGATCTGGCGGGGATGAGTGACCCGTCCCCAGGAAAGTTCGGAGATGTGGATTAAACCCTCCAGTCCGCCCAGATCCACAAAGGCGCCAAACTCGGTGACGTTGGTGACATCGCCGCGGATGTGCTGTCCGGCCTGTAAGGAATTTAATAACTCGGCCCGCTTTCCGGGTTCGGCCCGCGCGGCGCGCTCCGAAAAGACGATGCGGCCTTCAGCAGGAACACATTCGATGACCTTCAAACGCAATTCCCGGCCCAGGTAAGCGGCAAGGCACACCTCGCGCCGGTCTTCATCCACTTGCACTTGAGCAGGTATATCCAAGAGATGCGAGCAAGGGACAAATCCAAACAACCCGTCACCTTCGACCAGCAAACCGCCGCGGTTATAACCTGTCACCGTCATGGCGACAATTTGGTCCTGGCGGTAGAGCGTTCTGACACGCTCCCAATCCAGCGATATTTTGCCATGCTCCTCGACGTATGCCTGGCGCACAGAGGCGGACTTCAAGCCGCCCTCTTCCTGCGCCAGTACCGAAGCCCACCAGCCGTCATCCAAGAGATGGATTTCATCTTCAGCAACTCGATTGTGCATCATCAGGCTCCTCCGTCATCCTTCCCAAAGACTCGCACCTGCATTTGACGTTCCATTTCGAGGATTACGTGCGCCACTTCTTCGACCGCGACGCGTTGCTTACGGTATAAATCCGCTTCCGACATCGCCAGTCGCGCGGCTATTTCGCGTACTTTTCGGCCTTCGATGAATTTCATTTCCAAAATATTATACAAGATCCACTCTACCGTAAAGCGGCGCTCACCTGTCGGGCGGATGTTATCTATCGCTTGACGCAGGATGGCACGCAGCACATTGGCCGGATTATCGTTGTGATCAATAAATGCCTGTCGAACGATCTGGAGCTGCAATAGCGGGCTTTGGGTCAGCTTCGGTCCGCCCCAGTAGTGAGTCAGGGCATCCTTAACCCAGTTGGCAAAATCGGATTCGGGTGGGAGAGTCCCGGCGAGCAGGCTGGCCTTACTGTCATAGCGCCCGGCCGCACGCCAACGCTGAATCAAGTCCACTTGCGGTTTCAAGTCTTCCAACGAACGAAATACGTTGCGTTGCAAGCGCCTGTCCTGCAGCGCCTGAGCCGCACGCTGGATAAAAAGCAACAGCGACTGGCGCTGTTCATCGGCCAATTCCTGGTTCGGCTGGCGCGCGACGCCAAGCAGACCCAGCAGGCGCGGCTGACCCTCATCCGTTTCGGGCGCCTGGTGAAGCGGGAAAAGCCAGTAATCGCCCCAGATATACTCTTCCTGAGCGTTATTTCCCTGACCTTTGACCACCTGCAAGGCTTCAGAAAGGTCAGCGTCGGTTTGCAGGGGTGAATTTCCAGTTGTGACGATCAACGCAAGATCGCCATTATCCAATGCGGCAATAAAGGCGGCTGGGGATTGGAGATGATCCCGGACGGCAGCCAGGATCGCCTCCAGGAATTGGCTCAGGTCACTTTTGGTGATCAATCTCTCTTCCAGGTTCTGCAGCAGGGTCAGGTCGCGCCGATCCCCGCCAAAGAAAATCCAGCGCTCCCAAATCGGCGCGAGCAGGGTTATGCTGTGCTCCATGAGCAAGACAGATACCACCATGGCAGTCGGCACCGCGCCCGAATAAACCACGCCGAATATCTCGCCGATGCGCCGTACAATCGTCATGACGCCCAGCGCGACCGAGGCCGTGACCGGGCCGCGCATGATCCACTTGAAGAGCCGGCTCTTCACGACCCGGTCGGGCCATGAGACGCCGAAGAAAGCCACCGCGTATGCCATGACCACGATCAACCCGCCGACCAATAAATTGCTGAACATCGCCATCCCCCAAAAGAGGAAGGGATGCTGTCCGGCCAGAGTGGAGCCGTAGAGCAGGTATGGGAAGGAGCCGAGCGCCGGTGCAGTCGCCCCAGCCAGCAGGTAGATCATCCGGCGTCGCCCTGAGCGGGTCAGCGTACGCCGGTAGGCGCGCCCAAAATTGATCCATGCCCAGACCATCACCCCACCATAATAGGCGCTGAACACTTCTGTCCAAAGCGTGCGCTGGAGATGAGGCGCGGGCTGCCCATCCGTCACTAGGGCGCCGAGCAGGTAGCCGTAAGCCAAGAGGATCAAGAAAAACGCGGAAATGAGATAAGTGAAGCGGACAGCCACGCGGCGACGGCCGCGCGAAGGACGACCGGTGGTCACCAATAACGCATCCGAGAGTTGCAGATAGGCCGGCGGCAGGAAGATAATCCCCAACCATTCCAAGCGCAGGAACAGGTCAATCACCGCCGGCGCGGTGGATGAACTTTCCAGCGCTTCGAAGGTGAAGACCACCACCACGCAGAGTAAAATCAGCGCAAATGAGCGGGCGACGCGATCGCGTAAGTTGAAGGATAGGGAATAGAAAAAGAGCGAAAAAGCCGTGATGGCAATGCCGGCCGTAAGAATTTGGTTGACCGTTGTGATACCCACCAGTATGTCGTACATCCAACCGCTAAGCATTCCAACCTTCCCAACCTGCTTCTATATCAATTGTGGTTTTCTTATCCATAGCGCGGCTTCCAGCCGCAACCGAAGTAAGTCGGATTGGCAATCCGACC
>CAZTZE010000066.1:0-12997 GCA_964618215.1 uncultured Chloroflexus sp. | reverse complement strand
CTTACGTTGATACTCATGGTCGGATTGCCAATCCGACTTACTTCGCTTGCGGCTGATTGCCAATCCGACTTACTTCGCTTGCGGCTGGAGGCCGTGCCATGCCAATGCTTAACGCGAATCGAACGGGACGTACCAAAGCGCAGACCCTGGTTGAATTTGCCTTAATCCTGCCTATCCTTCTGATGATTATTTACGGTCTGCTCGAAGTCGGAAGGCTCATATTCATTTACAGCACGGTCGTCACCGCCGCCCGCGAAGCCACCCGCTACGGCTCGGCGACGGGCCTGGTCAGTGGAACAGAGCAATATAAGGATTGCACAGGCATCCGGGACGCGGCGCAAAGAGTGGACTTCTTGAACGCCATTGACGACATTGCCATCGCCTACGCCAGCAACCCAGACCAGCCGACCAATTACAATATTCCTTCCTGTCCGCCCGGCGATCTCGCGAGCGGCGCCCGCATTCGGGTCACAGTGACAGCCTCATTTACGCCGCTGGCGGCGATCGTTCCCCTAAACCCAATCCCGATCGAATTATTCAATGCACGCACAATTATCGGAAGTGTTCAAATTACGCCCTGAACCTATCATGAAAGAAAAAGTGACCCATAAGCAGATTGATCGTAAAGAAAAAGGCCAAAGCCTGGTCGAGCTTGCCTTGACCATAACTCTCGTCCTGACCCTCCTGGCAGGTATTGTTGACCTGGGTTCGGCGTTTTTCTCCTACGTCTCTTTGCGTGACGCCGCCCAGGAGGGCGCGCTGTATGGTTCACTCAATCCAATTGATACCACAGGGATTCGGAATCGAATCAGGCAATCATCCAACGCCCCGATTGACTTCGTCAATGACCCCAATTTTCAAGTTCCCGTTGTCACCATCAGCGGTTCGGCCTGCACGGGTGGAGCAATCACCGTCAGCCTGACGTACAATTATCAACTTTCCATGCCTTTCATCGGGGCAATTCTGGGTACAGATACGATCCCGCTTACAGCCTCGGTCACGGATACGATCCTAAATCCCAAGTGCCCCTAACGTTCAAAGTAAGGATGATGGAGGCAGCATGTTACCTAAAACATTTTCACAAAGAGGACAGGCCTTAATCCTGCTCGTGGCTGCAATTATCGGCCTGGTGGCGCTCACCGCGCTGGCGATTGACGCTGGCAATGCCTTTTCTGATCGCCGCCATGCTCAAAATGCCGCAGATACCGCCGCGATTGCCGGCGCGCTGGCCAAGACACAAGGTCAGAATGCAACCGCCATAGCGCTGGCGCGCGCGGCGAGCAACGGTTACGCCAACGATGGCGTAAACACAGTGACGGTGAACAATCCACCCATCGCGGGCTGCAACGGTTTAAACGGCCCTTACGCAGGTAATATTGAATATATCCAGGTCATCATCCGCTCCACTGTGAATACTTTTTTCGCGCCCATTGTAGGTATTAACCAATTGAACAACTGCGTGGAGGCCATCGCCAGGGCCAAACCAAGCGAACCACCCGGTGCAGGGGCTGCCATATTATCACTAGCCTGCGATGGTAAAAGGGCTATCGAGGCTGGAGGAACTACCGAAATCGTGGTGCATGGAGGGGGTGTTTATTCCAACTCCAATGATACTGAAGCCATTTATGTACAGAAACTTACGAACCTGCAACTGGACCCAGGTTACAAGGCAGTGGCTGTCGGCGGAGTGAATGTACCTGAAGGCTACCCTTATGATGATTATTTTCTTCCTCCTTTATTCCCATGTCCGTTACCTGCTAATGATCCCTTACTGCTCCAACCTCCTTATCCTTGCGATTTCAATATAGGTACATTTAACCCCCCAAATGGGGCGGTCTTAACCCCCGGCGTCTATTGCATCTCAGGTTTTTTCAATGAAGCTGAGATCTCTGGAACCGGCGTTACGTTCATAATGCTGAATCAAGGTATTAGTTGGCAGGGAAATTCTCTAATGCATCTATCCGCCCCAACCGGCGATAACGATTCGACAAAAGGGCTTTTGATCTATCTACCCCCATCAAATTATGGAGCGGTTACAATCAATGGCACTGCAAACACGGAATTTACCGGGACCATTTTGGCGCCTTCTTCACAACTAACGGTTTCAGGCGACCTTCAAGGCGTAGGATTTTTCAAAAGTTCATTTATCGGTCTGAAGGTCAAACTTACCGGAAGAGGAGAGTTTTCCGTTAACTATGATGCCGGAGATGTGTGGAAGTACGCGCCCCAGATTGAGTTATCAAAATGAACATGGAATACGATTACACAACCGGCTTATCGTTGACAGCCTGTGCGTTGTCCCACTTATTTGGCTTTTCTTTTTTTTCGAAAGGAGATCATCCCTATGAACATTGAACGTAGTCAACGAGGACAGGCCTTGATCCTGCTCGTCGCCGCGATTGTTGGCCTGGTGGCGATCACTGCCCTGGCAATTGACGCCGGGAATGCCTTTTCCGATCGCCGCCACGCCCAAAACGCCGCGGATGCCGCCGCTTTGGCCGGCGCGCTGACCTGCGCTCTGGCCGGGACTCCAGACTGTACTTCAGTCTCAGACCAGGTCAGGACCATTGCGCTGACCCGCGCGGACAGCAACGATTACACCAACGATGGCGTAAACACTGTGACAGTGAACACTCCGCCCGTCGCGGGCTGCAATGGGACGAACGGCGCCTATGTCGGGAATACTGAATATATCCAGGTCATCATCCGCTCCACCGTGAATACTTTTTTCGCGCCCATCGTAGGTATCAACCAATTGAACAACTGCGTCGAGTCCATCGCCAGAGTAAAGCCGGCTACTACAGGCGAGATGTTCTTCGGCAACGCTATGGTCAGCCTGAGCCCAAACACATGCCGGGCCTTTCGAGTTTCAGGCTCATCGAACACAACCGTAACGGGTGGAGGCATCTTCACAAATTCAAACAGCGGTTGTCAACAGGGGGATTTCAATCAGAGTGGCAACGGCAGAATTACAGCACCGTCGAATTGCGTCGTTGGAAGCTCTTCATTCAGTAGTGGTAAAGTAATTCCTCCTCCATCCCATTGTGAACCTTTTCCTTACCCTCCCCAATACATTCTCCCTGAGCCGTCTTGCGCTGTTGATGGCACGCGAACAGGGAGTAAGAAAAACGGATACAATGTAACCCCAGGAAACATTCCTGGATCCTGGTTGAGTGAAACGGTTGTGTTGGGATCAGGCGTGTACTGCATCAGCGGCGACGCTACTATCAATTCGACGGATTCTATCACCGGTCAGGACGTGCTCTTGTATTTTGCCTCTGGTGGCCTTCACATAAACGGCAAAGCAGAAATTAACCTCGACGCGCCCGACACCGGTCCTTATAAGGGTTTACTCGTCTACTTGCCTCTTGACAATGACAGCAGCATTATCATCAATGGCAGCTCCGACTCGGAGTTCACCGGAACCATTTTAGCGCCCGCATCAGATATCCAAATCAACGGCACCGCAGCCGCTGAAGGCTATCACAGCCAAATCATCGGCTACACCATTGACCTCATCGGTACGAGCAACGCAGAAATTAATTACAGTGACGAGGATAACTACGATGCGACCATCCCACCTTCCATCGAGTTGGCCAAATAAGCAGCGCATATTTCCAGAAACTGGCCGGCATTTGCCGGCCAGTTTTATTTCAGGTATAATCCCCATCCTAACCCAGACTACACAGAGGTGTAACGAAAAATTTTCAATCCACGGGAAAGACAGCGCATGAACTTTAGTTGGGTGGTTGGGTGGTTGGGTGGTTGGGTAGTTGGATAGTTCGGAGGTTCGGAGGACTATGCAACTACAAAACTAAGCAACTACTGAACTACGTAACTACTAAACTACGTAACTAAAGTTGACGAGGATGAGGGTTCTCTGCCGCGAGGCGGAGCTAAGCGCCCTGCTCCCCCTCTCCTTTTAGGAGAGGGCCGGGGTGAGGTAAGGAAAATCGAAAGTTCAGCGGAAGCCCTCCGGGGACGCCACGCCCCGACTCCTTTCCCTCCAATCCAAACTTTGCGACAACGCCGTGCGGGTGACCGGGCGGACAAAAGCGCGAAAGGTGGCAATCAAACGAGAGAATAGAGAGTAGAGAGTAGAGAACAGTGACTACTCTCTGGTCTCTGCTCTCTAATCTCTAACTCGGAGGGATCCCCCATGTGTGGAATTGTCGCTTACATCGGCGCGCGGGATGCGACGCCGATCATCCTCAACGGCCTGAAACGGCTGGAATATCGCGGCTATGATTCCGCGGGACTGGCTGTCTTGCAGGACGGTAAAATCGAAATCCGCCGCGATGCCGGAAAACTGGCCCGGCTGGCAGAAATGGTCAACGGCTCGCCCATCAGCGGCTCGCCGGGCGTCGGGCACACGCGCTGGGCGACGCATGGCGCGCCCTCGGCGCGCAATGCTCATCCGCATCTCGGCGCGACCGGCCGCGTGGTCGTCGTCCACAACGGCATCGTCGAGAACTACATCGAACTGCGCGAGGAGTTGATTGCCGAGGGCACCGAATTCAGTTCCGAGACCGACACCGAGACCATCGTCCATCTGGTCGAGCACCACATCGCTTCAGGCCTCGACCTGACCGAAGCCGCCCGTCGGACATTCCAGCAGATCCGCGGCGCGCACGGCATCGTCCTGCTCTCCGCCGATGAGCCGGATAAAATGGTCTGCGCCCGCATCGGCAACGCCGGGGGTGTGGTCCTCGGCCTGGGCGAGGGCGAGAATTTCATCGCTTCCGACATCCCCGCCATCCTCGAACACACCCGCCGCGTCATCTTTCTCGAGTCACGCCAGATGGCGGTCGTGACGCGTGACACAGTTCGGGTGGAGACGCTGGACGGAACGGCGATCCAGCCCCAGGTCCACAGCGTGTCGTGGGATGCCGTCTCCGCCGAAAAAGGGGAATACCGTCACTTCATGCAGAAAGAAATCCACGAGCAGGTGCGCTCGCTGACCGATACCCTGGCCGGACGCGCCGACTTCAACGCCGGGCGCATCCGCCTGCCGGAACTCAACCTGACCCCCGAACTGGCGCGGCGCATCCAACGCATCTATATCACCGCCTGCGGCACGGCGGCTTACGCTGGCATGGTCGGCAAGTACCTGATCGAACAAATTGCCCGCATCCCAACCGAGGTGGTCATCGGCTCGGAGTTCCGCTACAGCGACCCGATCGTGGACGGGAACACGGTCGTGCTGGCCATCAGCCAATCCGGCGAGACAGCCGACACATTGGCCGCCATGGAGGAGGGACGGCGCAAGGGGGCGACACTGTGGAGCATCGTCAACGCGATTGGCTCGCAGGCGATGCGCATTGCGGATGGTTACATCTCGATGCAAA
This sequence comes from uncultured Chloroflexus sp., assembly GCA_964618215.1. Classification (GTDB taxonomy): domain Bacteria; phylum Chloroflexota; class Anaerolineae; order Anaerolineales; family Villigracilaceae; genus CG2-30-58-95. The sequence goes on along the minus strand of CAZTZE010000066.1, from coordinate 7,649 downwards.
GCGGCCCGGAAATCGGCGTCGCCTCGACCAAAGCTTTCACCGCCCCACTGGTTGACCAGTACATGCTGGCCGTGCTGCTCGCCGACCTGCGCGGCATTTTGGACGACAAGACCCGCCGCGCGCTGGTCGCCGATTTGCGCCTGGTCCCCGATTTGGCCGGGCGCACACTGGCGCGCGAAGCCGAAATCGAGAAAGTAGCCTACGCGTTGAAAGACATCCGCGATTGCCTTTATCTGGGTCGGGGATTGAACATGCCCATCGCCTACGAGGGCGCGCTGAAACTCAAGGAAATCTCTTACATCCATGCCGAGGGCTACCCGGCCGGCGAAATGAAACACGGCCCGATTGCGCTGATTGACGAAAACATGCCGGTGGTCTGTTTGGCCCCCAAAGACCCCTGGCACGAGAAGATGATTTCGCAGATCCAGCAGGCCAAAGCGCGCGGCGGGACAGTCATCGCCGTGGCGACGGATGGCGACGAACTGGTGGCTTCGATGGCCGACCATGTGCTCTGGATCCCCGATGCCCCCTGGAGGCTCTCGCCGGTCGTGACGGTCATCCCGCTGCAATTGCTGGCCTATCATATTGCGGCGATAAGAGGCTTGGATGTGGATCAGCCGAGGAATTTGGCAAAGAGTGTGACGGTGGAGTGAGCGAAAGAAGCGTATGACATACGCGCGACGAATTGACCATCTCGAGCCTGAAGGCGCTTATCAAGTGCTGGCGCGTGCCCAGCAAATGGAGGCAGAAGGAAGCGAGATCATCCATCTGGAAATCGGCCAACCGGATTTCGAGACCTTCTCGAATATTAGCCTGGCCGGCGTCCGCGCGATTGCCGCAGGGCGCACCCGCTACACCCATCCAGCGGGGATGCCCTCCTTACGCGCGGCGATCGCCGAAGATAGCGGACGACGGCGAGGCGTAACCTTCCATCCCGAGCAGGTGGTGGTCAGCCCGGGCGCCAAGCCGAATCTCTTCTTCCCCACCCTGGCGCTCGTCGAACCCGGAGATGAAGTCATCTATCCTGATCCGGGTTTCCCCACATACGAGGCGATGATCCGCCTGGCGGGAGGCACGCCTGTGCCTGTCCCATTGCGCGAGGCGAATAACTTCTCTTTTGATCTGGAGGCTTTTGACCGTTTGGTGAACGCGCGCACCCGCTTGATCATCCTCAACTCCCCGAGCAACCCGACGGGTGGGGTGCTGCCAATCTCCGACCTGGAACATATCGCCGATCTCGCCCGGCGTTATGACTGCTGGGTGATGTCGGATGAGATCTACGCCCGCATTGTGTACAACAAGCTCAAGGTGCCTTCGATTGTCTCTCTGCCGGGAATGCAAGAGCGCACGATCATCGTGGATGGTTTTTCCAAAACCTATGCCATGACCGGTTGGCGGCTGGGGTACGGGATCATGCCGCATGAGCTGGCGCACCGCGTCGGGTTGCTGCTCACCCATTCACTCGGCTCCACTGCACAATTTACGCAGGATGCCGGCCTGGAAGCCCTGAGCGGGCCGCAGGAACAAGTGGAACGGGTCGTCGCAGAGTACCAGCGGAGAAGAGATGTGATCGTCTCAGGATTGAACGCAATTCCCGGTATCCGCTGTCAGCTCCCACAAGGCGCCTTCTATGCCTTTCCGAACATTCAGGGAACAGGCAAATCTTCGAACGAATTGGCGAACCTGATCCTGGAGAGTGGAAAAGTTGCCCTCTTGCCGGGTTCGTCTTTCGGAAAGAACGGTGAGGGCTATCTGCGCTTGTCTTTTGCAAATTCGATCGAGAACATAGAACGAGGTCTCGAACGAATACGCTCGGTTGTGACAGCCTTGAATTAATGAGTCTACTGCAAAAAGGTCATGTCACCCTGAGCGAAGCGAAGGGTCTCCTACATTACCTTGGGGATGCTTCGCTTCGCTCAGCATGACAAGGGAGAGCCATTAATTACAGATTATGCAGCCGGGTGGTCAGGTCACGCAATTGGGTGAAACTGATCGGTTTGACCAGGACATAATCAGCCTTCTCGTGCAAGGCATCGCCCAGGCGCGCGTCGGCCGTGGCGATGACGACGATCGTCTTTGCCAGTCGCGCATCCGCGCGGATCTGGGTCAGCAGCTCTTCGCCGGAAAGCCCCGGGAGGTGCAAATCCAGCAGCACAAGATGGGGGATCTCCTCCTGCAAACGCTGGCGCGCTTTCATCCCATCATTGATAGTTTCCACCCGGTAGTTGGCGGCCATTAATGCTTCGCCAAAGATCAGGCATAGATCCTCGTCATCTTCGATGACATAAGCCAGGTCGGTCATTTTGTTTCTCTCCTTGTCGGTACCAGTGGCAATGTAACGGTGAAGATGCTGCCGCTGCCCAGCGCGCTTTTCACCGCCACCTCCCCGCCCATTAGATTCGCCAGTTGTTTGACAATGGACAATCCCAAGCCAAATCCGGCATGTTTACGGGTCATGCTGGAGTCCACCTGGCGGAATGGATCGAAAATATTTGCCATTTCCTCGTCTGGAATACCCATCCCGGTATCCTGAACTTGCATGACCCAATGCTGCTCATCCTGGCGTAAAAAGCGGATCTGCACCGAACCTTTTTCGGTGAATTTGACAGCATTGTTGACCAGGTTCACCAGTATCTGCTGCAAACGGGTGGGGTCACCAATCAGGCTCTCAGGAAGCTGCGCGTCAATCTCGCTGGTCAGGGCAAGGCGCTTATCGGCAGCGATCTTGTCCATCAAGCCGCGAAGATTATCGAGCAATTCAGCCGGTTTGAAAGGCCGCGCCTGGATGGTCATTTTACCGGCTTCGATTTGAGCCTGGGCGAGCAAGTCGCTGACGATATCCAGCAGGCGGCGCGTGTTTGACACGATCCGATCGGAGGCCTTGGCCTGTTTCGCGTTGATCGGGCCATAGACGGCTTCTTTGAGCATTTCCACATAGCCGAGGATTGCGTTCAGCGGGGTGCGCAATTCGTGCGAGACCGTGGCCAGGATGGTGTCCTTCATCCTTTCGACTTCCGCCTCGTGGGTATAGTCGCGGAAGACCGCCACTGTGCCGATGCGGGTTTCTTCGCTATCGAAGACCTGGGCGGAACTCACTGAAAGGGTCTTCTTCCCCCATTGGATGCGGTAGCTGGTCGGCTGTTGACCCGGACTGGTCAGCAGTTCGCCCAGGACGCGCCGGTTCTTGTTATCCAGCGCTTGAGTGCGGATCAGATCCTTTACGCCTGAATTGATTACTTGATCGTGGGGCAGGTCGAGCAGGCGGATGGTTGCCGGATTCGCGACGATGGCTTTGCCGTGAATATCGTAGACGATCACACCGTCGGCGATACTTTCGAGGATGGCTGTGCTGCGCCCGGCCTCAAGCCGTTCGCGGGCGAGGGACTGGGCTAAGGCGCTTGTACGCTCAGCGACTAATTTATCTAGATTGGTGTTTACGGTGCGTAAATCTTTGAGCGCTTGTTCCAGGCTGCGGGCGGAGAGCCAGGAGATAAGAGCAAGCATAAAGAAACCAAAAACTGCAGGTATGTTTGGGACAATTGAAATAGATAGTGCTAATGAAACGATGATTAAACTACTTAAAATCGCAAAGAAGAAGCTAGCTATTGGATGGATAATCAAGCTTGCGATAGCTATAGGGAGAGTGTATACAAACAACGACCGGCCATCCGCTAATTGTGCAGGGGTGTCACTGACAGAACCTGCTAACGTCAGAAGTAAAAGGAAAAGGATGGCTGCAACTAAGCTAGCTCGACGATTGATTAGGTAAATTGTCAAACTGCCAAGAAAGAATACAAGGCTACTGATAAGCAATAACTGGATACCTGGCTGCGACCATGCATTGAAAACGATTATATATATACCCGTTATTATGGCCGTGAGAATCGCAATAATCAAGGTTCCTTTGACCAGGGTGTTCAACAGGCTACGGCGTCGAATTTCGTCAGGGTCAAGAGTATTTAAATGGAGCCAGTTTTTCATATTCTTGAACATGTTAGCTCTCTTGTGCTAATAAAAGCGCGCTATAAATAGCTGAGCGAACTACCAACTCCACTGTGTACAATCCTTTTCCAATCCAGAGAAGAGGATAGGGCGGCTCGATGTGTTGACTCAGCCAGTTTCTGGCGCTTTGCAGGGTACAGTTGGGTACTTTTCCACCACGACGCTTCCATATGCAAAGGGATTGCAAGCAATAGGCTGTTTCTTCCGCAGTGGGGATTTGATAACCCCATGAACCATCCTGGTTTTGACTGCTTATGATCCACTCAATAGATTTTTCGATAAGATCGTTTGCATAACCAGCACTCGCAACTATCGCGTGTGAGGTCGTGTAATATGGCGAAAGATGCCATTTGTCGAACCAATAAGCGTCACCAACTTTTGTTTTCTTTAAGAACATCAAAATATTCCGAACATGGGAGGAGGTTGGAGAAAACCCCGCCTGACGTAACGCGCCTAGTACATGTATATTTACACTTGTAGAGCTATGAGCTTCGTAATGATAGGTACAGAAGTGTTTATTTTCTTCGAATGATAATATAGCTTCAGCATCAGGATGATGTCCAAGACGAGTGAGCACCTCAAAAGCCATCGCTGTATTATCGCCATCGGGAATACAGTAATCCACTGATATTCCGATGCCTTTGCCTTTTTCCCATCCTTGCTTTAAATGGTCGACATGAGGATGAAAAAGTAAGATGGTTTCCTGATTCCATGATTCCAATTCCAATAGGGAGAGGTTCCACAGGCTCCAGGCTGCCTCAAACATATCAAAGGGAACAAAGTCCGTAGCACCCCCATCCGGATTAATAGTATTTCGCAGATACTTCAATGCTGCACTATCTTGAGGTTTGACATATAACGCAAAATAAGCAGTCGCTGATGGGCTATGGCCGATTGAGCCATTATTTCCTTGCAAATTATCTACATCGAGCATTTGATACCCATCATGACCAGCCATTTCAGCGGAAAATGCAGCAGTTTCCTCTCTACTAATCATTTTATCTCGAATGAGGGCTAGTTTTACCGCTCGTTGGTGTGATAATTGATCTAGAACACGTGTGCCATGACGTTTAATGATGCCAAGCTTTTCGGCTTCAGCAACCAGGGTTGGGGCAATCATCTCAAAGCCAATAGATGCACCATTGGGGTCAGCCTGTAAACCGCGAGGTGCGCCAGCAACAATTTTTTCAAGGGCTAATAAACCGCGCTCGATTTGTTTGCGATCTTGTTGACGTTTATTAAGATAGGTAAGGGCAATCATGGCGGCCAAGGTACTTATAAACCGGTCGTGGTAATAAAATGACTCCCTTGCGCCCCATGAGCCGTCAGGAAGCTGGTTCTCCCAAATCCAATTTAGCGCCCGGCTACTTAGTTCCCAATCCATCTCGCCCAATCGAGCAATCCAAGATGTATCATAGGCGGTGGTTGACATTCTTCCAGGGCCGACTTCTTTGAGCAATTGATGGATGAGGGGAACGATGTTTTCTGTCATGTTGTTGTGCCCTTATCAGATCCTAATTCTGGTATCCAAACGCCGTAATATAACCGACCAATACCTAACGTATCTTCTCGATGTTCTAAGTAATATTGACGCAACTTGTTGCCTGCCTCAGCAGGAAAATTAAAAACATCGGGTTCCGGCGCTCGGCGAGTGTACAGGTGATCAAACAGGATCGTGCGCAATTGGTGTTCCGTCATATAAGGGGATGGGCTGACGGTAAAGTACAGGTCCTCCTCGCCGGTTGCGAGCAGGGGCATATCAAAGACGCTGAATTTATCGAAACCAATGAAGATATTAACTGGTTCTACATATTCGCCGTAATACATTTCAATTAATGTGCGTTTATCGGGTACTTGACCGAGCTTGGAGAAATAATCTACCGACAATTCGGCGATTGTCTGAGTAGCATCCTGAGCAAAAACGCCGAAGAATAATCGGTAGCGGTCGTGGTGCTTTGTTTTTTCGGTGGCTTCATCGAAAAGGTCTGATAGATAAGCATAAGGGGTATTGGATAGGTTGCGACGGTGGTCGCCGTAAAAATGTACGCGAACGTCAAACTCCTCATAAAAGTCGAGGAAGGTTGGATGGCTGGCAAGCCGGGCCAGACCACCAGCGCCAACGCGCTTCACATATTCGTCACCACGCAGGAGTAAGTCGGAGCCAAAAACAGGGGTGAGCAGGGTTTCGATTCCATGATTGAAGAACAAGCGATAGAGATCAATATGGTTTCGACTGGCAATGTCCATATAGGCTGAGATGGGGTCATCACCTGCTTTCTGTCCATGTTCGAGGATAAACCAGCGCCGTGTACCGTTGATTGGGAAAACGCAGACTTTAGGCCCCGATTCGTGCACGATATGAGCGACTTCCTCGGCAGGTAAGTTTAAGAATGTTGTCAGGTCGATTGTCAACTATAGCTCCCGATCAAAAAATCACTGCGCTGAGATCCATTGTCCCAATTTTTGTACCCATGGCGAACGAGCGGTAAAGCGAATGGCGTTATTCTCTTCAATCTGGAATCCCAACCTCCGCTTTACCTCGTACGCGCCGCTGCCCCAGCGCAACAGGCGCACTTTACTCTCGAAGGCGGCCTGCAGGCTGGCATAAACCAGTTGAAAGTAGACGCCCGGCACATCCCCGGCAAGGCCGATGGCAGCGGTCATCTGGACGCGATTGTCCTCAAAGATCAGCCCGCAGCCGACGAGCCGCTCACCGATGCGCGCTTCTAAAAAGGCGCCATCCGCAGCTTCGATGTTTTCCAGCATACCGCGCGCCCAGGGATTCGGCGCGCCGCCGTGCTTCTTCTCGACATTGCGGATAAGGGCCAGGGCGGATTCTATATCCGGCACAGATTGGCGTTTCGTCACCTGAATGCCAAGCTTCCCGGCCTCCCGGAGGCTGCGTTTGTAATGCTGGCGGTCTTTCTTGTTTCCTGCCGCCAGGTAGGCCGCGAAACTATCCCATTTGACGGGCATCCAGGTGCCGGGGTCAGAGATGGATGTGGCGGTAAATTCTCGCGGCCAGCCTGGCCAGGTGATCTGGTCAGCTTCCAGGTAGTCAAAGATCAAAAATGAGCCTCCCAGACGGCGAAGTTCTATGAGCGCCACCCGGGCGATAACGTTCAAGGCTTCATCCCGCAGCGGCGGATCGGGCAGGATCAGGCCGGATAAACCCGAAAGCGGCGAGCGGCAGATCAGCAACGGCCAGCGGCGAAAGACAGCCTGAAGGAGAGTCCGCGCAGGCGGCTTGATTGGCATGGGTTCCTCGCGCACCAGCCAGAAGGTCGCGCGCGCCATCCTTCGGTCGGCCAAAGTCAGGAGGATGTATACCGGCTGGCAGTCTGCCATGCAGCGTTCGCCGTAAGTGTACCAGCGGTAACTTTGAAAAGGCCGCTCGGCGCTCAAGGCATCCCATTCCGCTTCGCCGATTTCGGCAACGCTGTGGGCGATCCTTATCTCGAAAGCGGATTCTGGTGAGGCGCTCATTTTTGCATATCCGCGAAGCAGTGCTTCACTATTTTACAATGAGATACTAAAAGCTAATCATACCTTTGCGCGGTTATCAAAACTGTAAAGTTACTGATGGCGCAACTGCTTGAGTTTAGAGTTCGTTTTTGAAACTTGATAAAGCGAGAAAACGTGGCACA
>CAZTZE010000065.1:0-13277 GCA_964618215.1 uncultured Chloroflexus sp. | reverse complement strand
GGAACCAAAACTTTACCAGAAAAACCCCTTTACGTTGATACCTATGGTCGGATTGGCAATCCGACCTACAAGCAATCCAGCATAAGTCGGATTGGCAATCCGACCTACAAACAATCCTGCGTAAGTCGGATTGGCAATCCGACCTACAAACAATCCAACTTACGAGAGACTTTGCTCCATGTGCGGAAACGCCAGCCAGACGATGCCGAGGCCGGCCAGTAGTCCAGTGATGAGGCGCATTAACGAGTTGAACGAACCGAGCGCGTCGCCGGCGTAAAACGATGAAGGGAACGCGTTGTTCGTCAACGCGGCCAGCCACAGATTAAGATCGCGAAATCCCTGACCGATTCCAGCAAAGTCGCTGAGCATGTGCGTGCCGCCGTCCAAAGCGAGGGGTAAAAGGAAGAGGGCGAATCCCCACCACGGCAATGGCTTGACTTTACGGCGAAACGGCGACCATAAAACTGCAAACAACCAAATGCTGGTGTAGAACGAGATCATGCGATCCGACCAGGCGATCTTCCAGCCCATGTCCGCGTTGCCGATGAATTTACGCAGAATGAGCGGGTTGATTGTAGCCTGCCAGGCGGCTTGAATCTCGGTAAGCGAGTACATGGTCTTTTGTCCGAAAAGGAAGAACGAACGCTCTGGCAATTGGTGACAGAAAAACGAGTAAACGAAGTATACCGCTTTTCCTGCGCCGCTCCAGCCGATTTGCATGGAGATGGGCGCGAGGAAAGGAAGCCAGGCCCAAAGGCCGTAGATAATGAGAAAGATTCCAAGCCAATAGCGCGTCAGCCAAGTCCCGATGGAGCGGGCGGACACTGGCGGCGATGAAAGGGTGATGTTGGACATATCTGGATAAAGACCCTATCGTGGTAAATCGGCTTCAAGCGCCTGCTCAATTGGCGATTGAAGGGATGGATGCGCATGTTGCGCTGGAGTATTGACCAGTGAGAGCCAGGTCTGCCCGTCGTTACCGTGCAGGATCAAGGTGGCTGGTTCGGGCGCACTGCCATAAACGAGCAGGACGACCATCTGGCAGTCGCACGCACTCGTCCCGTGATGTGGACACGAGCAATCCTCCAACGCGTGGCGCGCGGTATGCAAATCAAAAGTCTGCACCACACGCAGGCCTGTCCGCGAGAATTGTTTTTTTGCCCACTGCAAGGCTTCATCACAGGAACAATTGATTGAACGAAACAGGGAGAGCGTATTCATATTGATTAGCCATATTGTACGAATTCCTGGATCACGCATGAAGCGCCACCTGACCCATACGTGTGTAGGCAGAATCGCCTATGGGTATTATCCGCAATCTGGCGCAAGACGCGCAAAGGCACAAAGACTATGATGAGCGAGAAGCCAGAGGGCGCACCTTCCGCTGTGCTGCTGGCAGCCTACTATGGTCAGTCCACGGTAGCCGAATTCTTGGCCCCCCGCGTCGAGTCGCTGGATCTTTACGCCGCCGACGGCGGCCCGGACAGCGAATGTCTCTATCTCTTTCCCCCTCAAAAAGACCGGGCCGCTGGGTGAGGGGGTTCCCAGCGGCCCGCTAACCATAATTTATCGCTGATCCACTTACTTTACTCTCTCACTCCGCGGCCGAAGTGCTTCTGTACTTATTTGCTGAAATTGGTGGAGATTTTCTATTTCTCGTTTAACTTTCCGCTAACCGCGCCGCTGCGTTTTTTGGGCGGCTCGGGAGGTAATTGGCGCGGCTCGAGCATATCCCAACGCGAGGCGCCCAGGTACAGGATTTCCAGGATCAAGTCGGCGTAAGAAATCCCCTCCGCGGCGGCGATCAGGCACAAGTCGCTGTAAGCGGGGGTCAGGCCGGGCAGGGGATTGATCTCCAGCAGGCAGGGATTGCCATCCCGGTCGAGGCGGAAGTCAACACGCGAGACATCCAAGGCGCCCAGCAGGTGATGGGCACGCCAGGCGTAGTGGCGCAATTTCTTGGCTAGATCCGGCTCCACCTGAGCGGGACAGATGTAACCTGGCGCGCCTTCGGTTCCAACCGCCTGCGCCTTGGCCTGGAGCCCGTATACGCCGGGTGTGACCGAACGGCTACTATCTAATTCCAGAATAGGAAAGCGGTGGAAGCCATCGGCTGCGTACCATTCAGGATGCCGCGAGTACAGCCGGGCGTCCGAACGACCCATCACAGCGACGGTGAACTCGCGTCCGGAGAGAAAGGTCTCCACCAGGGCGGGTTGCTTGTACATGCTGATGACATACCTGGCGCGTTCGCGCAGTTCTTGTTCATTGTTGACGATGGCGTGAACGTCTACGCCCATGCCGGTGCCTTCGCGGGCCGGCTTGACGAATAACGGGAAGCGCAGGTCAGGGCGGAGTGGCTCGTCGCCGCTGTGGAACTCCTGGAAAGGCGCGACAGGCAGGCGCCGGTCGCGCCAGATGCGCTTGGTCAACGTCTTATCTAGTGCAATGGCGTTGGTCAAAACGCGCGAGCCGGTGTATGGAATTCTAAGCATTTCCAGTAAAGCTGGGGTCTGGGCTTCACGCGCATCGCCCCCCAGGCCTTCGGCGATGTTGAAGCAAATATCCGGTTTGCTTTCCAATAATGCGTAAGGCAGGTTGGTATCCGCCTGGATGAAAAGGGTCTTGTGACCGTCGCTTTCGATGGCCTCCCGGATATGGTTTATCGTTTCGATATAATCAAAATCCGCGCCGGCATCTGGTGGAACGTCGGGCGGGAGGGGCTTATCGTGCTCTTTGATATTGGCGAGCACGGCCACCCGCCACGGGCGAGCCAGTCGCGGCGTAATACTGGGGGGTTTGTCGTTTTCCCCGTACTCGTTTTTTGAGTGCTGGTCTGGCAGGGCGTTCATCGTTTCTCCTTGAGCAGATTGAACTACTGGGGCATAGTATAAAACAAGATGGCGAAAATTCAAGAGGAACTTCAACTGGACAAGATAAATCCTTTCAGGTATTATTGGTGCGTTATAGTATTGCTCTTGAAAAACTATCACAATCGCGAAGATTTTGTAGCGCGATATTCATATCGCCCTTTGGTTGCGGAATGAATTCCGCGTTACGATCTACCCAACAAAAACCCATGGCGTGCCCGGATACGAGGTCCCGATCCGGGCAGCCGTGTGTAATTACATGCAGCCCCTGATGAAGATCCATGCGGACAAACACGGCCGCATCCAAAATATGCAAGGACTCGCAACGCCACATTCTACGGAGGCGACATGACCGACCTGATTGAACAAATTGCCAGTGAACTAAAGCAACAAATTGATTCTTATACGCCTGAGATCGGCATCAGCGATGTTGGTACGGTGAGCGAGGCCGGCGACGGTATTGCCCGCGTCAGCGGCCTGGGGAATGTCAAGTCACAGGAATTGGTCCAATTCCAGAACGGTGTGATGGGTATCGCCTTCAACCTGGAACGGGCCAGCGTTGGCGTCATCATCATGGGCGATTATTCCCAAATCGGCGAGGGGATGATCGTCCGCTCGACCGGGCGCATCGCCTCGATCCCAGTTGGCGACGGGCTGATCGGACGCGTGGTCAACGCGCTGGGTGAACCGATAGATGGCCGCGGCGCGATCAAGTTTTCGGGCTATCGTCCGATCGAGCGCATCGCGCCGGGCGTAGTCCAACGCCAGGACGTGGATACCCCCGTCCAGACCGGCATCAAGGCGATCGACTCGATGATCCCCATCGGCCGCGGCCAGCGCGAGCTGATCATCGGCGACCGACAGACCGGCAAGACGGCGATTGCCATTGACACGATCATCAACCAGAAGGGCAAAGATCTGGTCTGCATCTACGTTGCCATCGGACAGAAAAAGGCGGCCGTTGCTCGGACAGTCGCCCTGCTCGAACGCTACGGCGCTATGGATCACACGATTGTGGTTGTCTCCTCGGCTGACGAAGCTGCCGCGCTGCAATATATCGCCCCTTACGCCGGCTGCGCCATCGGCGAGGAGTTTTTGGAGACCGGCCGGGATGCGTTGGTCATTTACGACGACCTCTCCAAACATGCCTGGGCCTATCGCCAGGTGTCGCTGCTCCTGCGCCGCCCGCCGGGACGTGAAGCCTATCCGGGGGATGTCTTCTACCTGCATTCCCGCCTGCTGGAACGGGCAGCGCGCATGGCGAATAAATACGTCATCGTCAAGAAGGACTTTGCCGAAGCGCTGGCGACTGAAAACGATGGCATTGATGGCCAGGTCTACGGCGGGCCACGCTCATTGCACGATGCTGAAGAGGCACGCAAGGCGCTGGAAAAGCCGGATGACTACATGGCGGTCAAGGTCAAAGGCTCCGGCGGTTCGTTGACGGCGCTGCCGATCATCGAGACCCTGCTGAGCGACGTTTCTGCTTACATCCCAACCAACGTCATTTCCATTACCGATGGTCAGATTTACCTGGAAGGCAACCTGTTCAACGCCGGCATCCGCCCGGCGGTCAACGTGGGCATCTCTGTCTCGCGCGTGGGTGGGGCTGCGCAGGTGCGGGCGGTGCGTCAGGTGGCGGGCAAGCTGCGCCTGGACATGGCCTCCTACCGCGAGCTGGCTGCTTTTGCTCTGATGGCCTCTGATCTTGACAAGGCGACGCAGGCGCAGTTGGGCCGCGGCCAGCGCATGCAGGAGATCCTCAAGCAGCCCCAGTACGAGCCTATGTCAGTGGAAAACCAGGTCATCGTTGTCTTTGCCGGGACGAACGGCTACGCGGATGCCGTCCCGGTAGAACGCATGCGCGCCTGGGAGATTGCCCTGCTGCGCTATATGGATAATTCCCATCCGGAGCTTGGCAAGGACATTGCCGAGAAAAAGCAGATCACCGAAGAGACCGACAAGAAACTGCGCGCCGCGCTGGATACCTTTAAGGCCACGTGGCAGTAGAGTGCCTGGTGTCACACGGCTTTCCCGGTGGGAGGCTGGGCTGGCAAGTAATACGGACAACGAATGGAGGAACGAATAAACGAATAGGCCGCAGCCGCCGAGAGCATTAGTTTATTCGTTGAGCATTCGTTGAGCATTCGTTGACTGATTTCTTGCCTTGGCAAACCTCCCAAACGGTTCTCAGGGAAATCACGTGCCAGGTGCCACGTGCGACTATGTAACTATTCAACTACGAAACTATCTAACTAAACTATGGCTTCTACGAGAGAAATGCGGCTCCGTATCCGGAGCGTCAAGAACATCTCACAAGTAACCCGCGCTTTAGAGGCGGTCAGCGCCAGCAAGGTACGTAAGTCCATGGCGGCGGTTTCCGCAACGCGGGCTTATGCGACCAAGGCCTGGCAGGTGTTGACCCACATTGCCCAGCAACCTGGGCGGGCAAACCTGCATCCCTTATTGACCCAGCGGCTGCAGGTGGAACGGACTCTGGTGGTGGTCGTCAGCGGCGACCGGGGATTAGCCGGCGCGTACAACACCAATGTCATCCGTTACACCGCCCAGAAATTCAACAACTACGCCACGCCGGTGCGTTACATTGCTGTCGGGCGCAAGGGACGGGATATGCTCATCCGGCGGCGCAAAGATGTCATCGCTGAATTCAGTAACCTGCCGGCCGCCCCCGCGTTTGCCGATGTATCCGCAATTGGACGGATGGCAGTGGATGAATTTCTGAAAGGCGGCGTGGACGAAGTTTATCTCGTCTACACGGACTTCATTAACATGGCCCGGCAGGAAACGGTGGTCAAAAAACTCCTGCCGCTTGAAATGGATTCCGGCGCTGAACGGGTGGAGGCCTACGAGCAAAAACACCTGGCGGCTGCTTATATCTATGAACCTGCCGAGGCAGAAATCCTCGACGAAATTATCCCGCGCTTCACGGCTTTGCAAGTCTATCAGGCGATCCTCGAGTCGCTGGCCAGCGAACATGCCGCCCGCATGGTCGCCATGCGCAATGCGACCGACAATGCGATCGAACTGGTCGCTTCGCTCCAATTGGATTACAACAAGGCGCGTCAGCAAGCAATTACCAATGACCTGTTGGATATCGCCGGTGGCGCGGAAGCGCTTACCATGGCGCTTGCTCAAACTTATCGGATCGGAGGCGAGAATGGCTAATGCAACTGGCCGGGTAGTTCAAATTCAAGGGGGTGTGGTGGATGTACAGTTCCCGGAAGGCGAACTTCCCGATCTTTTCGAAGCGATTGAGATCCCGCGGCCGGATAAAGAGCCGCTTATTCTGGAAATCCAGAATCATCTTGGAAACAACTGGGTTCGTTGTGTGGCCATGGACACGACCGACGGCTTGCAGCGCGGCCTGCCCGCGAACGCAACCGGCGCGCCGATCATGGTCCCGGTTGGCCCGCTGACTTTAGGGCGCATCTTCAACGTGCTGGGCAAGCCGATTGACGGAAAGGGGCCTGTTCATTCCGACCTGTACTACCCCATCCATCGTCCGGCTCCGCCATTTTCTGAACAGTCCACTCGCGTGGAAGTCTTCGAGACCGGCATCAAAGTCATTGACCTGATTGCCCCCTTCACCAAAGGCGGCAAGACCGGCATCTTCGGCGGCGCAGGTGTAGGCAAGACGATCATCATTCAGGAACTCATTCGTTCGATCGCCACCGTGCATCAGGGCAACTCGGTCTTCGCCGGGGTGGGTGAGCGCACGCGCGAAGGCACGCAGCTTTTCCGTGAAATGCTCGAATCCGGCGTGATGAAAGACACAGTGATGGTCTTCGGCCAGATGAACGAGCCGCCGGGCGTGCGCCTGCGGGTGGGGCTGACAGCGCTCTCGATGGCCGAATACTTCCGTGACGAGGGCCGTGACGTGCTGCTCTTCATTGACAACATCTTCCGCTTCACCATGTCCGGTTCGGAAGTCTCGGCGCTGCTCGGGCGCATGCCCTCCGCGGTGGGTTACCAGCCGACCCTGGCGACCGAGATGGGTGAATTGCAGGAACGCATTACCTCCACCCGTCACGGTTCGGTCACCTCGATGCAGGCCGTCTACGTCCCTGCGGATGACTATTCGGACCCGGCGCCGGTTGCCACCTTCACGCACCTGGACGCGACCATCGCCCTCGAGCGTGCCATTGTCGAGAAGGGCATTTACCCGGCCGTTGACCCGCTGGTCTCTACCTCCCGCATCCTTGATCCCCGCATTGTGGGCGAAGAACACTACACCACCGCCCGCGAAGTGCAGCGCGTTCTCCAGCGCTATAAGGACTTGCAGGATATCATCGCCATCCTGGGGATTGACGAATTGAGCGAAGATGATAAACTGATTGTATCCCGCGCCCGCAAGATCGAGCGCTTCTTCTCCCAGCCGTTCTCCGTAGCCGAGCAATTTACGGGTATCCCCGGCAAATATGTTCCGTTGCGCGAGACCGTGCGCGGCTTCCGCGAAATTCTGGACGGCAAGTGCGACGACCTGCCTGAACAGGCTTTTATGATGGTCGGATTGATAGACGAAGCGGTTGAGAAGGCAGAGAAGTTGGCGAAGGAGTGATAAATTGTGGAAACAATTGCTTATGCTCAGATTCAAGAGTTAGTCATGCGGTTGCCAGCCAGGAAGCTGCCGCTTGCATACAGCCTGCTGATTGAATTGGTGGAAAAGGAATCTGATGATCTATCGCCTCAGGTTCAGTTCATGCTTTTGCCTTTAGCCGAGCGACAACGCATCATGGCGCGACAGGCAAAAAAGATGGTTACGCATTATGAGAAGTCAGCAGTAGAACGCCAGGTATGGCAAGCGGGGGACTTCCTTTATGCAGACTAGTCGTGGCAAGATTTGGTTGGTGAGTCTGGATCCAACCATCGGTGCCGAAATCCGCAAGACTCGTCCAGTCATCGTTGTCAGTTCTGACGCGATAGGCGCGTTGCCCATCAAGTTGGTTGCTCCACTAACAGAGTGGAAAGAATACCTGGCTCAGAATGTCTGGCATGTTAAGATTGTGCCAGATAGCTTGAATGGACTGGCAAAAACGTCAGCGGTTGACACCTTGCAATTGCGTGGTGTGGATACTCAGCGGTTCGTTCAGAAGTTAGGCGGAGTTTCCCCATTAGTCATGCGGTCAATCGTGGCAGCAGTTGCAGCAGTGATTGAGTATTAGCACGGAGAACAGATATGCCAATCCGCTGTGAGATCGTATCTCAAGACCGCATGGTGTTTCAAGGGGATGCCGATATTGTGCTGCTCCCCGGCTCGGAAGGGGAGATGGGCATCCTGCCTAACCACGCGCCGCTGCTGACCACCTTGACATACGGCATCATCAAAGTGCGTTCGCAGGGTCAGGAAGAATATTTTACGGTTGCCGGTGGGGTGGCCGAGGTCCAGCCGGATATTGTTACCGTTTTGGCGGATGCGGCCGAAAATGTCGAAGAAATTGATGTCTCCCGCGCTGAAGCTGCCAGAAAGAGCGCCGAGGAGATGCTGGCGAAAGGCACTCCCGCAGACACGGACGCTTACCTGAAGATCGAGGCGGCCCTGCGAAAATCCACCCTGCGGCTGGATGCCGTCAAACGCTTCCGCCGAGTCGCCACGAAACACGGTCGGATCAGCGAAGAAGCCAAGTGAGTTAAACTATGTCTCTTTTCTCGAAAGATTTGGGGATTGACCTGGGGACGAACCAGACCCGCATTGCTGACCGGTCGGGTGTGCTGGTGGATGAGCCGACCATCGTCGCGATTGCGGTGAACGAGCAGAAAATCGTTGCCATTGGCAAGGAAGCGCAGAATATGTACGGCCGCGTCCCGGAAAGTATAGAGGTCTCCAGGCCGCTGCAGAATGGCGTGGTGGCCGATTATGAGATCACCGAGGCATTGCTCGCCTATCTGATCCGCCGCGTCAGCGGCCCGCTGCGCATCTTCCGCCCGCGCGTGATGATCTCGGTACCCTATGGCGTGACCAGCGTGGAGTCGCGCGCTGTGCATGAAGCTGTGCTCCATGCCGGCAGCCGCGACGCCTTCCTTATCCAACAGCCCCTGGCAGCCGCCATCGGCGTGGACCTGCCGATTGGTTCGCCCTCCGGCAACATGGTGCTGTGCCTGGGCGGCGGGGCAACGCAGGCCGCAGTGATCGCCATGTACGGTATTGTCTCGGCGGAGACCCTGCGCGCGGGGGGGATGCACCTGGATGAAGCCATCGTCGCTTATGTGCGCAAGAAGTATGGGGTGATCATTGGCTCGCAGACCGCCGAGCAATTGAAATTCAAGATTGGCGCGGCCGTGCCTCAAGACAAAGAGGAGAGCATGGAAGTGCAGGGGCAGGATCAGGTCAGCGGGTTGCCGCGTCCGGTCACACTGACAACCGGGGAGATCGTCGAGGCACTCCAGGAGCCGCTCAAAGCCTTCATCGAGATCGGCCGCCGCGTCCTTGAGAAGACGCCGCCAGAATTGGTCTCGGATATCATTGACCGCGGCGTGGCGTTGTGCGGCGGCGTGGCCATGCTGCGCGGGATTGACAAGTTCTTCACCAAGGCGCTCGGCATCCCGGCCTATCTGGTGGATAACCCTCTGACTTGCACCGTGGAAGGCGCGCTGAAGGCCTTCAGCCTCTATCCTTTCCTCAAGCGGAACCTTCCGCCCGTATAATACCAGGCGACCGGGCATCAAGCGCCCGGTCTTTTATTACATGAATACAGTTCAGCTTCCAGAAGTCTTCTCGTCCTTGTCCAGCCTCGGCGGCGTGGTGGATTTCTTTCCCCTGCGCAAGGGCAGGCGCTGGGCGTCGTTGATCCTGGCGCTGGTCTTGCTGATCGGTTCTGTGGGCGTCCTCCTCTACGGGATGTACCTGGCCGATCTAAGCTGGCAACGATACGGCGCCGCGCGGGTGGGAGAGATGCTTTTCTGGCCGCTGGTCGCTGCAGCCGGCTTATTCCTGTTGAGCCTGATCTTTGCCTGGAGCGCGTACGCCAACTGGGCCAAGGCAATTGCGCTTTACCAGAACGGCTTCGCTTACAAGGATCATCGTGGTCTACGCCTCTGGCGCTGGAAAGAGGTGGCCGTGCTGCGCATGGCGGTCACCCGTCATGTTCTCTTTGGAATAAACACAGGCGCCACGCACGTTTACTCAGTGGGAAACCGTAATGGCAGTCGGCTTGCTCTGAACGACGCTTTCAGCCGCGTGGAAGAACTGGCGCGGGTTGTCGAAGAAAATACGTTTCCCCTTCTATTCGAGCAAGCCAGCCAACAATACAACGCCGGGAGGAACCTGACCTTCGGGCCGGTGATGGTCAACCAAGCCGGCATTCAGATTGGCAGGAAAAACTATGCCTGGGGTGAAGTTCAGCAGGTTTCGATCCAGCAGGGCATCCTGAAGGTCTCGAAGAAGGGCGGGGGCTGGTTCAGCGGAGCGCGCGCGGCGGCTGCGGATATTCCCAACCTGCGCGTGTTGTTGAGCATCATTGACCAGTTAGTGGGGATTCAGACTAGAAAATGACCGGCGCGGATGCGCCGGTCATTTCGTCGGGTCATTTTAATTTATCCACTTCAGTCAGCAACATCTCTTTGATGGTTTCAAAATCCAGGCCATTCTGGGCGCAATAGGTATTTATTCTCGTCTGCGGCGAGGGGATCGCTCCACCGATGACCTGTTCGATGGTCGCCGGCGGGAGGCCCAGGTCAAGCAGATCCTGGAACGTGGTCCTGCCGCGGATGAGTTCGCTCCCGGTCCCTTCGGACCCGGAACTTGCCCCGCTTCCCTGGCCGTTGCCTCCGCCTGCGCTGTTTTCCGTGTTCCACCAGCCCAAGGCGCTGGAGAGGGCAATGCCGCCAAAGATGACGACCAAGATAATGATGCCCAATAGTTTCGAATTCATTTTCATTTCACACCTCCCGCAGAGAAGACTACCGTCTCTTGGACCGGGCAGCAGGCCTCAGAAGTACACTCCATGCAGGAGATACACTGGTGGTCGCGGATGATGGTTTTCGTATCCACCGGGATGTTCATCGGGCAGAGGATACTGCACACCCCGTCGGCGCGGCAGGTGGCGGCGACGCGGCGGATCTTGAAGATGGAGAACAGGTTGGTCAGGCCGAGCAGCGCGCCATAGGGACAGGCGTACTTGCACCACGGGCGCTCGACGAACAGGCTCAGTCCGAGCGTCAGGCCGAGGATGACCAGGGCTGTAACCGCCACCTCGCCGCTCCAGAAATTGTACAGGGCGTAGTAGGGGTCATAATCCTGGAAAAGCAGTTTGCCGCTGACGGCGGTCACGTACAGCACCCAGATGAGGATGCCATAGCGGGCGTAGCGCAGAACCTTATCCAGTTGGGCTGGGACGAAGTGGTTGTAGCGTTTGGCCTTGAAAATCTTGCGTCCCAGTCTCCCCACCCATTCCTGCACCGTGCCGAGTGGGCAGACCCAGCCGCAAAAGACCGGCCCGAACAGGATGGCCAGAATGAAAATCAGCGCCATCAGCACGAAAGACGAGTCGCGCACTTTCTGAACGAACGTCCCTACGGTGATGAACTTGTAGAGGCTTTCCACCCCGCCGAATGGACACAAGGCGTGGATGGAGGCGCTGGAGAGAAATGGAATGCCGCCGCCGTTCTCGACCAGCGCGTGGTTGACGACGATCAGGCCGATCAGGGCGAAGAAAAAGAACTGCACGATTTTACGCGGCCAGATGCTGCGCTTGCGGAACAAACGGATTTTGGGCAATTTCATGGTGGTATCTCCTCGTTATGGGAAGGCTAAGGCTGGCTGCCCTGCCCGTTGCCGCCGCCATTTCCGCCACCGTTTCCTCCACGCGCGGCCTGATCCAATGCAGATTGGTAAGCCTCCAGGCTCATATACTGCGGCGCATAGATTTCACCCGTCTGCCGCTCCAGAGTGGAGGTGAAGGCCGAGAGATGGTTGTATGATCCGGAGAGCAGGTTCTCGTAGACGCGGCGGATGTCATCCGGAAGGCCGGGCGCCAGGCGCTGCTGCAAGTCGAGGATGTCAATCTCCTCGATGGCCGCGCCGACCTTCAGCGCATCGGCCAGCGACAGGCTGCCCTGGGCGGTCAGTTGATTGTAGAGCGCCTGCAGGTCGGGGTTGACGAATTCGCCAGGTTGTGTGGATGCGGCTGGATCGGTCAGGCCGTAAGCATCCAGCATGGTTTTAACGGCGTCGGTGTGGGCCTGTTCGCTGGAGGCGATATTTTGGAAGACTTGCACGCCCCACCGGTCATATAGGAACAGGTAGACATCCCGCGCCAGCTTTTCTTCCTCGCGCATGTAGAGCAGCCCGTCCAGGTAGGTCTGTGCAGGAGAGGCAGTTGGCAGGGAAGAGACAACCGCCGCCGGGCTGACTGCTTCGGAAACGGGGGCAGGTTCCTCGGTCGCGCTTGAAGCGGGCGCGGCTTGCGTCCCGCAGGCAGTGAGGAGAAGGGTTATAAGAAGCAGGGAGAGGGTCAATGGTTTGTTCATGATTCGTCCTTTCAATTGTGTTGATGCGTCAACTATAAAGGACAATCGTAAAGTTTGTTTGGATGAATCATGAAGATTTGTTAAAGAAAAAAGGCGGCAAGATAGCCGCCTTCTGCTTTCTTACTTTTCCCTTCGTACTTCTTATTCCACATAATACGTCATCCGCTGCAGGCCGATGGCTGGGTCAGTGTACTGCAACTTCACACCAGTTGGCACACTCAAACTGATCGGGGCGTAATTCAAGATGGCTTTGACCCCGGCTTCTATCATCTGATTAGCGACCTCCTGCGCCGCCGCGGCCGGGACGGTCAGCATGGCGATCTTGATCCCCGCTCCCCGGATGGCCTCGACCATGGTCTTTGCATCCTGGATGACAAACCCACCCACCTCCTTGCCGATCAGGGCCGGGTTGTTATCAAAGACCATCGCCACGCGAAAACCACGGTTGGTGAAGCCCTGATAACGAGCGAGCGCGTGACCCATGTCGCCCATCCCGATCACAGCCACATCCCAAACACGGTCCACTTTCAGGATCTCGCCCAGCTTTTTGATCAGGAAAGCGATATTATAGCCGGTGCCCTGTTTGCCGAACTCGCCGAACTGGGAAAGATCTTTGCGGATTTGCGCCGCAGAGACGCTGACAAACTCGCCCAGTTCTTGCGAAGAGGTCGTCTGCTGGCCTTGCGCTTGCATGTGGTTCAGTGCGCGCAGATAGACGGGTAATCTGCTGACAATGATGTTGGGGATATTTTTCATGACCATAGCCTGCTTTCATTATTAGAGTTTCTCTGTCCAATTTACCACAGATGGGGATTTTCCGCAATTCATCACAAAAACCTGTTTATAGTAATACTCGGCATCATTTCCGCGATCCGCGCAATTCGTAGGTCGGATTGGCAATCCGACCATAGGTATCAACGT
>CAZTZE010000064.1:0-14486 GCA_964618215.1 uncultured Chloroflexus sp. | reverse complement strand
CGGGGTTGTTTGTTTCTTCCAGAGAGTAGACTACCGATTACTCAGGTGGCCGCAACTCCGGCCTGAGCGCCAGGACTTCCTCCACAGAAGCCAACCGGTACGGAAATTCCGGATTCAAGGCCACACGTTTCAAATCGTTCCCGATCCCCAGCCGCATCAGGTAATAGCGCGCAAACTGCGGGCGGGTCATTCCCTGCCGCTGCTCTTCGTCCAGCGCCCACGACCAGGTCAGGTACTTGTAGGCGATCCGCTCCGGTGAATAGTGCCGGTAGGGTTCGTGCTTTGTCAGCACATACCAGATTACCACCAGCAGGTAATGTGCGATGGTCACAATTGCCTGGTTGGGGTGCATGCGTCTTTTCAGTTCTTCGAAAAGCCGCTTCCAGTGCGGATCGGCCTTCACTGCTCGCCAGGCCACTTCCACCAGCGCCCAGCGCAACTCCCGCCGCCCTTCCTTCGTGATCCCTTTGCCGCGCACCTTCACCCCGCTCTGCTCCAACCCGGGCGTCAGTCCCGAATAACTCGCCAACGCTTTCGGGTTCTCGAAGCGGGTGATGTCTCCAATGGCCGCCATGATCGTCATGCCTGTCACCACGCCACAGCCGGGGATCTGCATCAGATACAGCATGTCGCTCGCCCACGGCTCTTCGTGGCTCATCCGCCCCAACTCCCGCGTCATCCGCTCCATCTGTTCTTCCAGGTGCGCACGCGTTGCCATGTCCAGTTCCAATTGCAACTTCTCCAGGCTGGACAAACTTTCATCCCGCTGCCACCCTGTGTTCTTCGGCTGAAAATCCTTCCCTTTTGGGTGACTGAGATGGTGCCGGTGTGCGACACTGTGCATCCGGTTCACAACTTGCGTGTGCATGTTGGCCAACCGCCGCCGGTGCGAGATGAATTGCCGCAGTTCGCGCACGTGCTTCGGAGGCACCCATACCGTCGGCACCAGGTTCGCAGCCAAGAGCCGCGCCAGGATCAAGGTGTCCTTATTGTCGGTCTTCACCCGCGCACAGGCAATCTGCTTCACCTTGATCGGGTTGGCCACCAATACTTCGGCCACCAGCGGCTCCAGCAAGTCATACACGTGCCAGGCGTTGGTCGTCGATTCGATCACCACCCGGTCGCTGGGCAGCAAGTGCTTCCCCAGCCAGTCCTCCAGGTTCAGGTGCTCCACCCGGCAAGGCGGCAGGATCTCCTCCCCATCCCGGTTCACCCCGGCCACCACCGAATAATACTTGTGGATATCCAGGGCGATGTAACGATTGGTACTTGCTTTTTGTTCATCTTCCATGCTACACTCTCCTTGAACTTGTGGTTGGGGCGTGGATTTTCGGGCAGAAGTCGCAAACACCGATTCGGGCTCGTGGCCCAGACGAGAATCCACCGGGCGACCAAGTAACAACTCGGGGTGAGACTACTCTCTCTCCCATAGGCCGCGTCGGTCCGCCCGGATGCTCCTGCCCCGGTTGGCATCCCCGGTGCTCGGTCAGCCCAAGGATACCACCCGCCACGCCCCAACGCAGGTACATTCTAGTAACACCGGCTCCAGTCGGACAGCGGCTCTGCCGCTCCGCGCAGGCGCGATTTGCCAGAAATGGTGCATAATTGGTTAGGCGTCTCGCCAGTCCCGCCGCTGCCGCTGAGCCAAGCCGTTGACCGTTAAAATAAAGCGTCCCGCCGGGCAATGACCCCAGCGGGGAGCAACCCTTTCGAGCTGGATTTCCAAGAGGAGCCTATGAACACCTTCCCTGAATTCCACAAGTACGATGGTCTGGGCCTTGCCGAACTGGTGAAGACAAAACAGATCTCGGCCGCGGATGTGATCGAAGAGGCGATCAGCCGCATTGAGGCGCATAATCCCAAGATCAATGCCGTCATCTATAAAATGTATGCGCAGGCGCGCGCGGCGGCAAAAGGCGACTTGCCCGACGGGCCATTCAAGGGTGTGCCCTTCCTTCTAAAGGACATGCACGCTACCGTCAAAGGCGCGCCGACGAGCTGTGGGACGCGCATCTTGAAGGACATCCCCCAGCCGCACGACAGTGAAATTGTGCGCCGCTACCGGGCTGCGGGCGTTATCCTGCTCGGCAAGACCAATGTCCCTGAATTCAGCCTACTGCCCTATACTGAGCCTGAAGCTTTCGGCCCAACCAACAATCCATGGGACCTGACGCGGACACCCGGCGGTTCCAGCGGCGGCTCCGCGGCGGCTGTGGCGGCCCGCCTGGTACCCCTGGCAGGCGGCGCCGACGGAGGCGGGTCAATCCGTATCCCAGCCTCCTGTTGTGGAATATTTGGACTGAAGCCCACCCGCGGCCGCACTCCAACGGGTCCGGATGTTGGCGATATCTGGCGCGGATTTGCCCAGGAACACGTCCTCACCCGCTCGGTACGCGACAGCGCCGCCATGCTGGACGCCATCGCCGGGCCGGATGTAGGCGCGCCTTACTATGCCCCAGCGCCGCAGCGCCCCTATTTGCAGGAAGTGACCACAGAGCCGGGCCGCCTGTGCATCGCCTTCACTGCGCACCCTTTCCTCGGCCATGCTGTCCACGAAGATTGCCGGAAAGGGTTGGAAGCCACTGTTCACTTGCTGGAGCAGTTGGGCCACGAACTAGTAGAAGCCGCGCCGCAGATTGACAGAGAGGCGTTTGCCATTGCATTTATGACAATGGTGGCGGCCGAGACGCGCGACGAGATTGATTGGGCCGCAGGCCTGGCCGGGCGCAAGTCATCTTATGCTGACTTCGAAACTGGCACAAGCGCGCTGGCTCTGCTGGGGCAGGCCTTCAGCGCCGGCAAATACGCCAATGCATTGAACTATCTAATGGCCTCGGCGCGTGAGGTGGGCCGCTTCTTCGAAGGTTATGACGTCCTGCTGACCCCGACTCTCTCTCAACCCCCTGTGCTGACAGGCTCGTTGCAGCCCACAGGTGCAGAGCGGTTCATGGTGGGACTGGTCGGCCGGCTCAATGCTGCCTGGCTGCTGAATGCGCTTGGCATAATCAAGCCCTTGGCCAACAAGACATTCGATTTCATGCCCTATACACCAATCTTCAATGCAAGCGGCCAGCCAGCGATGTCGGCGCCTCTGTATTGGAATGAAGCCGGGCTGCCCATCGGTATGCACTTCGTCGGTCGTTTTGGCGACGAGGCCACTCTCTTCCGACTGGCCGGCCAGCTCGAGCGCGCTCAACCCTGGTTTGATCGCGCCCCGTCCGATTTTTCGTGACCTGGTTTTTGACGCGATTTTAGAGTTCGTCAATGGACTTTATTCGTAATAAGTAAAACCTTGATTTGGACGCTGATAAATGCTGATTCAACTTCTTAAAATCTGCGTTTTCCCTGGCCTAGCCCGCCAGGGCAGGCAGCGTGAATCAGCGTTCAGCTTTTATTACAGATAATGTCTAATGTAGGCCTTTTTTCGGAGACGGGCAAGACTGCACTTAACCGTGGTGGCTAGCGCGCCTGCATTTTTTGAACCGCGAAGAGCGCAAAGAACGCAAAGAAACCTTGAAAAACTTCGCGAACTTGGCGTTCTTCGCGGTTAAATTTGCCCGGCACGCAAGGCTTTCGGCGTTTTCGAAGATTATTGAACCTTGCGCTGGCTACCCAACACCCCCCGGCAAGGGTTCTTGACAAAGCCGCGCATAAAAGTATATACTGACCCTGTAATAACGAACGGAAAATATCCGGAGAGCTAAAAACATTCCAGGCGGAGATCAGACTGACAATGGAAGTCATCATCAAGGCCATTGACATCTTCAATGACACATTGGACGCAGCTCTGCCATATGTCGCCATTTTTGTACTCGTCGGCGCTGCGATATTCTACATCTGGTCAATACGCGAAGAGGGGTTTCAAAGATGTCTGTTTCTGGGGGTCACATTTCTTTTCGAAGAAGTAATCATTGTATTACTCATCTGGCACCTTCCACTATGGATTGCATCATGGGCTTCAAAACTAGAAATGGCGCCTATCCTTCGCTGGATTGTATTATTTCTAGGTTCAAGCGTTGTAATCTATTTTCTAAGCCGCAAGTATGGGGGGCGGCGGGGCATCTATTCAATGTGGGGACATCTCAGCATTCTTTTTTTTGGCTGGTGGTTAGATCGCTGGTCAGGTATGTTATTCATATCACTGCCTATTATGGTAATGTTCTATTATTCTATATACCGCATAGCCGTCGTGGTCGTTCCAGCATCTGATCCAGATGCTTCCGGAAACGTTTTCAAGAACCTCTTTAGCTATATAAGAAACCCGGATGTTGCCTTTAACGGAGAGGATAAACGTTTAAAGGAGCGTATTGACTTAGCCAAGCAAAGTCGCTGGAGAGCTGTTGTTGAGAAAATATTCGGCGAGCGATGGCAGCGGTTCTTTGTGCTTTGCTGGTATATGTGGGGACTTCAGTATCCCCTGCTCGTAGTAAGCGACAATGCTGGTCGTAAAATCGAGACACGAATTGATGGGAGCGCCTTTAATCTTTATGGAGTTCCTGGCTTGATTTGGACACGCTCTCATCAAGTCGCCGGATTGACTACAGGCATACAATTTGCTCGTGTCTGTAATCCCGGTGTTACTTTCACACGTCCTTACGAGCGCCCGCAGGAAGTAATTGATCTACGGACACAACTGCGAACCACCTTGATTGGGTCGGTCTCGAAGGACGGCGTTCCTCTGAAAGTAATCTTTTTCGCGGCGTTTGCTGTGGATAAGGATAGATGGCCGCACAGATTGTATAACCAATTATGTCATGAGAATCCAACCTTGAGGAGGGGAATGATTCCGGATTACAGCGAGGGGAGCTTTCCTTTTTCTCGAGTGCGGATACGCGCCACTTTCGCTGCGACCGGCGTAAAGTCCAAAGATGAGGTGGAACCTGCATCCGATGATTCAAAACGCCCGATAGTATATTGGGACGAAAGGGTCGTTTACCAGATAGAAAACACGGCAAATACCGTGTTATCCCAATACCGGCTGGACGAATTATGGCGACCGAATTACGATCTAAGCGGTGTCAATTCGATTGATGAAATCGCAAGTGTGATCGAGACTGAGGCCAGGTATCGCCTTCAGCTATGGGGAATACGGTTGTACACTTGCCGGATCGTAGATCTAATTTTCGCAGAGAAGACAACGGGCGAAGAAGACAAAGTGCGAACCCAGCAAATTGCCAGTTGGTGCGCCGACTGGGAGCAGGAAGTCGTTCAGGCACACGCCCAGGGAGAAGCGGATGCAGAACTTCTGAGGCAAAGGGCGCGTGCCTACGCTCATTCTGTTCTACTCAACAGAATTGTTGATGGCTTAAATCAAGCAAGAACGCTTAATCCTACCCTCGGGTTCAGCCGCTATGTGGTTGGCATGCATTTCATTGGGGCGCTGGAGGAGTTGATCCGACAGCAAGCGGAAGGCAGCAAGTTAAACGAATGGTTTCGTCAGTATATCCGTGAGATCAGACTGCGGATGCCATCTGAAATGAGCAAGGACTGATCGTTATGCCAACCCCAATCACAAATTATCCAACTACCTGGCAGGGCTTATATACTAGCGAGCGTTCCCGATGGAATTCCCTCAAGAACATCTTCTGGATATTCACCCCATTATCTATCGGCCTCTTTATTTCCTTTGCTTATATTGTTTATATTTTTGATGCCAGGGATTGGCTTAATATAGTTTCCAAAGGATTATCAAGTAATAATTGGTTTTCACTCATAAGCATTACGCTAATCGCATTGCCGATCTTATTCGGGCTTCTTTCTTTTATCCTCCCGATCCGTATCTCAACTATTTTCTGCAAAGATTTTTATAAACCGCCCAAAGAACTAAAACTTAAACCGCACACCTTGATCCGGAGACGTCTTCTTGGCGTTCCTCCATTACCGCCAGTATTAGATGGTATCTGGAGTTTCCCATTTGCGCTGATCCAGGATGGAAAAATAAAGCCGGAGAATTGTTGGATAGAATGGTTGGGCGGCCCGGCTCTCTTGATAATTACGGACGGGAATGCGCTTTATCTGGAACGCGGGAATCAATTCTCGCGGGTTGTCGGCCCCGGTATGCCTGTAGCGTTTCTGGATTGGTATGAGACTGTCAAGGCAGTGGTGGACTTGAAACCACAAATCAAAACAGGAGATGTCAACGCCTGGACAAAAGACGGCATCAAAATCAAAATTAAGGTGCGCCTGGTATACCAAATAGGAACGGTGGCGAGCTTCAGATCCTCTTCTGAGAAACTCGTCTATCCTTTCGATCCGCTGGCTGTGCGCCACGCAGTGGAATACACTGCTTCCCGCTATAACCGGGTTGAAGACACACTTGAAGATTCGGATTGGGTTGACGGCGCGTGGGGGATGGCGCGGGGCATCATCGCCGCCCATGTATCTCGACATCTTCTGGATGAACTATTTCTAGCGGATAGAGGCGCTGGACAAATACTCTCTCCACAGGTTGGGAACAACCTCCGTAGTAATATAAATAACGCCCTCCGGAGTCGCGGTATTCAAGCCACCAGCCTGCAGATCTTGGATGTGAGCATGCCCATGGCTGTCAAACAGCAACGTTTGCGCAATTGGGCGGCCGAAAAGCAGCGTATCATCATTCGGACAGGGGGAGCAGCGGAGGCTTTTCAGATTCGCGCCTTTGAGGAAGCGCGAGCAGACGCACAAAATAATCTGATCATGGCAATAGCCAGGGAGTTGGCCCGCATTGGGCCTGATCCCGATTCTCTCCTGTTATATTTAGGGGGAATTCTCGATCAAAGTATTGGGGATCCATTAGTCCAGTCTTATATGACAGATGAAGCTCTGATTACACTTCAAAGACTTAGAGTGCTTTAGTGACCTCTCAAAAGAGAACTTTCGAAGGAGAATAAAATATGCGGGAGGAATTTGCGGATATTGTTAGAAGTCTGAGAATTGAGGAAGAACCTTTGCTGAGAATGCGCCAAAGAGTACTGACCACCTGCACAAGCGAAACTGGCGCAGAACAGATCATCGCGGAGCTGGAAGAAGAAAAACACCGCTCCGCCAGAAAATTGATATTGAAGTCATATCTCTCTCTATTCCAGGCTTGTGCTTACGCTGAATTATACAAATGGCCAGAGGCGGTGCAATGTATTGACGAAGCTTTAGTCGGATTTGACATCCTTAATATTACGAAAGAGTGGGATCGAGGGATGGCGCACTGGATACGGGGTATCATTTATTTTGGCGCTAACCGTCAGGAAGATTGTTGTGATGAATTGCGTAATGCTGTAGCTATCCTCAAGTGGATCGCAGAAGATTCAGAACATACAGGCCGATATGAAAATCGTGAACGCTGCCACGAGTTCCTGCTAAATCGGTTGGACTGGATACTAGCCAGGTTGCCGGACTTTATCCGGCGTTCTGCGCCATCTACACCCGGCCAACTGGGGACTGAAGAACCTGCACCAGAGTCGCCATTTAAACCATCGCCACCTCCATCATGGCCTACGGAAACGAAAGAAGAACCTTACCAGGTACTACTCAATATGGCCAAAGGTGAGGTTAATCTCTCCAAAAGATTAATCGCGTTTGAAATCGAAAGAGAACCGACCATAAGCAGGAATGAGGCAATTGATCGCGCAATCCAAAGGTGGATAGATGACAACAGGTGACTTGTATCCCAGAGACTTTACTCCTTCCTTTTTTTTATCCCCCTCTCTCCTCCATGCCCATGACATAGGATTCCCCTCCGTCGCCCTCGAATCGACCGTCATCACGCACGGACTACCGCGCCCGCAGAACCTGCAACTGGCGCGCGAGATGGAGCGCGTCGTCCGCGAGAACGGCGCGACGCCTGCCACTGTCGCCGTGCTGGATGGGAAAATCCACGTCGGGCTGACCGACGCGCAATTGGAGCAACTGGCGAACGCAGAAAACGTGCGCAAGATCAGCCGTCGGGATTTTGCCACCGCTATCGTCAAGCAGGAATCCGGCGGTACGACCGTTGCAGGGACGATGTTCGCCGCGCACAAAGCCGGGATCAAGGTCTTTGCCACCGGCGGGATCGGCGGCGTGCACGAGGTAGAGACATTGGATATTTCCACCGATCTTCCTGCGCTGGCCGATACGCCCATGATCGTCGTCTGCGCGGGGGCGAAGGCCATCTTGGATCTGCCGGCTACGCTGGAATACCTGGAAACGATGGGGGTGCCGGTCATCGGCTACCAGACGGATGAATTTCCCGCCTTCTATTCCCGCGAGAGCGGACTGCCGGTCAGCGCGCGGCTCGACACGTCCCAGGAAGTGGTTGCCTTTGCAAAGGCGCACTGGGAGCTTGGGCTGAAGAGCGCCGTCCTGGTCTGCCAACCCCCGCCCGCCGCGACTGCCCTGCCCCGACAGGCTGTGGAAGGGGTCATCCAGCAAGCCAGGCAGGAAGCGCGCCAGAGGAATATCTACGGACAGGCGCTCACGCCTTTCCTGCTCCAACGCCTGAGCGAATTGACCGGCGGCGCGACACTGCGCGCCAATTTGGATCTACTGCTCAACAATGCCCGCCTGGGCGCACGAATAGCATGTGCTTACAGCACCGGCCTTTGACCGAGTAGGCCTTCGGGAGCGAGCAATATAAAATCGCGGCCAAAGTCAGATATTAGAGATTATCCGCAATTGTGGAATTCTATTCACCGCCAAGTCGCACATCGTACCCGAAGGGTAAAGGCGCCAAGTGATGTACACAATGCGCCAAGGGGCTTTTCTCACCTGCACTTGCGGCAGGCCGTCTCGCCCCCTTATTCGTTGTCACGGCGGGCTCCCGGCCCGAACGGGGTGCAAGTGTGGCAAACTCAAAGAACTTCTTGGCGTCTTGGTGTCTTGGCGGTTTATTACATCTACCGGTTAGGCCTTCAGCAACAATTCCTCTATCAGATGCTCCGGGACTTGAACGGCGACCACCTCCCCGCGCGCCGTGACGACACCCTCCGCCGAGACGGTCGCCTCGATCACCACTTTGCGGCCTTTGACTTCTTTTACCCTTCCACGCACTTCCAGTATCACGCCCAGGGGCGTGGGCTTCAGATAATCTACATGCAGCGAAGCGGTCAAAAAGCGGAAGGCTGGCTCAGTGTCCATGGCGCGCTTCTCGGCGCGGTAGGCGGCCGCGGCAGCCGTCCCGGTGCCGTGACAGTCAATCAACGAGGCGATCAGCCCGCCGTAGACGTAACCAGGGATGGAAGTGTGCTCGGCTTCCGGCAGGAAGCGGCAGACCGACTCTTCGCCTTCCCAATAACTTTTTATTTGGTGGCCGGATGCGTTGAGTTTCCCACAGCCATAGCAATGGGCAAAATGATCCGGGTAGTAGTCTTGGAAAGCTTTTTGCTCCATGAAGGGTTCCTCTCGAGTTTATTATTTTGTCGGGGTTTGGGACGGCCAACGGGTATCGCTCGGACGAGGCGTTCTGGATGGGATCGGCGTCCAGGTTGCCGTGGGAGTTTTTGAGGGAGTGGGGGTGCGGCTCGGGGTGCGCGTCAGTGTCGGCGTCGGCGACAGGCTGGGGGTCAAGGTGAGCGTCGAGGTTGGAGGGTCACCCTGGACGATGAATCCGCCGACGACTTTCCAGTCCACACCAACAAAGATTTGCACGCTGTAGTTCCCTGGCAGCCATTCCTCGGCGGGCGGGTTCCAATCGGTAAAACCATAACCGCCGATTGCGCCATCCCAGGGTTTGGTCTCAAAATGCACCAGTTTACCATCCCGGTACCAAAGCGCTGTCCATTGGACGCCGGGCAGCATCTTGTCGTAGGTAAAAGCGGCATACAGGTGTCGAACCGGATTCTGAAAAACAGTGGAGGGGTTGAGCGCTTGTCCATCCTGAATGCGGTAGGCGAACTTCAACGGGCTAAAGACCGCATCCGGGTTGGGCGTCACTGTACTCTGGAAGCGGGCTTCGATGGCTAGCGGGAGGAAGGGGGTCGGAGTGAGCGTAGGAGTATAGCTGACCGCCGGCGTGAGTGTGATCGTCGGCGTCAGCGTGATGGTAGGGGTCAGTGTGATGGTTGGTGTCAGGGTGATCGTCGCCGTCCGGGAGGGAGCCACGGTCGGAGGGAAGAAACGATAGACCGCCGGTTCGGTGTAGCGTTGCAGAACAATCGCGAAAACCCCCAGCAAGATCGAATAAAATATCCTCCGCCAGCCGCCCAAGACGCGCTGCCGGCGGATACGAAAGAAAGGTATACGCCGCCCCTCACGGATGGCGCGTACTCCCAGCCAAATGCCGAGAACAAATCCGATCAAGGCGAGGACAACGGCGGTCTGGACCGCAGCGTGAACGTCAAGTTTCATAAATTCTCTTGGCCAAGCGACGCTCAAATTATAGCACACCCATTCTTGACGCCATCCACAGAACGTGCTAAAGTTTCAGGCATGATGAAGCTCACTTTCCTGAAGCTCGGCGGATCGCTGATCACCGACAAAACACGCCCCTATACACCCCGCCTGGATAAACTGGCTGAACTGGCGGCTCAAATCGCCGCCGTCCGTCGCCTCGACCCGCACCTGCGTCTGGTTCTGGGACATGGCTCCGGCTCCTTCGGTCACGCGGCGGCCAGCCAAAACTGGCCGGTCAATTCAAAATGGGAGGCCGAAGATTGGAGGGGTTTCGCCGAGGTCTGGTATCAAGCCTCGGCGTTGAATAGATTGGTCATGGATGCGCTGCATAATGCGAATATCCCTGCCATTAGCTTCCCTCCCTCGGCTGCAAGCCAGGCGAAGGCTGGGACAATCGAAGACTGGTATCTTCAACCGCTGCAAAACGCGCTCGAAGCCGGCATCCTGCCGGTGATTTTTGGTGACGTTGCCTTCGACGCGACCCTCAACGGGACCATCCTTTCCACAGAAGATTTGTTCTTTACACTCGCATCCCATCTCCATCCACAGCGCATCCTCCTGGCCGGGCTGGAAAAAGGCGTCTGGGCAGACTTCCCGGCACGGAGCAAACTCGTCAATCTGATCACGCCGAAGAATTTTGGTTCTTTTAGCGCGGGTATGGTCGCAGCGGCAGGCTTGGACGTGACCGGTGGGATGAGGGACAAGGTCAAGCAAATGCTCCGGCTCGTGGAACAGGTTGCGGGTCTGGAAGTGAGCATCTTCTCCGGCGAAGAGAATAGTAACGTACAACGCGCCTTGCTCGGCGAAGGTATCGGCACCCTCATTCGGCGTTGACATCCCCCGTCGTGTAGATTAGACTCATCTCACTTTGCCCATCCGCCATCCGCCATCCGCCATCCGCCATCCGCCATCTGCCATTCGCCATTTGCCATCTGCCATTCACCACCATGTTCTTCTCACGCCAACAACTCGAAGAAATTGAAGACCGCAGCCTTGCGCCGTATGGTATGCGCAGCAAGGATTCGAAAGGCCGCGCCTACCTGGACAATGAGCCGGATTATCGCACCGCTTTTCAGCGCGACCGTGACCGCATCCTCCACACCACCGCTTTTCGCCGCCTTGAATACAAGACACAGGTCTTCATCAACTACGAAGGCGATTACTTCCGCACCCGCCTGACGCACACGCTGGAAGTGGCGCAAATTGGCCGCACCATCGCCCGCGCCCTGGGCGCCAACGAAGACTTGGTCGAGACCATCTGCCTGGCGCACGACCTGGGTCACTCGCCTTTTGGACATTCAGGCGAAGTCACCCTGGCCCGCTTGATGAAAGATTACGGCGGTTTCGATCACAACAAGCAATCCCTGCGCATCGTCACCGAACTAGAACAGCGTTACCCCGAGTTCCCCGGGCTAAACCTGACCTGGGAAACGCGCGAGGGCATTGTCAAGCATGAATCCGATTACGATATCTCGGATGCGCGCGACTTCAACCCTGACTTGCGCGGCAACCTGGAAACGCAGATCGCCAATGTTGCCGATGAACTGGCCTACACCACTCACGATCTCGATGACGGCCTGCGCTCGGGGATGATCACACCCCAAACGCTGAATAGCGTTGCCCTCTGGGAGATCCTCGTCGAAACCTTCAAATGGCGCGCTTACACTTTAGTGGATATGGAACGCCACCGCATGATCCGCCATCTGGTCGGGCTGGAAGTGACCGATCTGGTCGAGGCGACTGATGCACGCCTGCGCGAAAGCGGGGTGAGATCCGCGCTGGATGTCCAAAAACTATCCCTTAATCTCATCGGATTCAGCGAAGACATGCAGCGGCGCAACCGGGAATTGAAAGACCTGTTGTACGCCAAACTCTATCGCCATTACCGTGTTGTCCGCATGCAAACCAAAGCCGAACGGATCCTCAGCGACCTTTTCAATGCTTATCATCTCGAGCCGGCCATTCTCCCCGACCACGTCCAAATGTGGATTGACAAACGCGGCCTGGAGCGGACCATCTGCGATTACATCGCCGGGATGACCGACCGTTACGCGGTGGATGAACATACCAAACTCTTCGTTTCAACTGAAAAACCTTAGGGACACTATGGCAAACGATATCTTCTTGACCGCCGAAGGCGCTGTAAAAATAAAAGCTGAACTGGCAGAGCTAACAGGCCCGGCCCGCCTGGCGTTATCTAAACGCCTGCGCTCCGCCATCCAAATGGGCGATCTCTCAGAGAACGCTGACTATCACAAAGCCAAAGAGGACCAGGGCTTTCTCGAAGGCCGCATTCAGGAACTGGAATACACCCTGCAATATGCGATCGTCGTCGAAGAAAATTCCATCTCCAAAGACAGGGTATCCGTCGGAACACGGGTGATTATTCAACCGGTAGGCCTTCGGGAAGAAGATTTCCCGCCCGAAATTTATTATCTGGTGGGCGCGAAAGAAGCCGATCCGCGCAACGGAAAGATATCAAATGAATCCCCCATTGGTCGCGCCTTACTCGATCACCGCGTCGGCGAAGTGGTCGAGGCTGAAACACCGGGCGGAAAGATCAAGTTGAAAATCCTGAAAATTGAATAACGTACATTTCAGCCACGAAGAAGCCCGACTCTCAAGAGAGTCGGGCTTTTCAATATCGAGTTTTTTATCGAGTAGACCTTCGGCGCTGACGCCGAAGGCTTACCCGGCTGTAATCTTCGGCCAGATGGCCAATTCCAGCGTCACGCGCTCGAAGAAGCTGCTATCCGGGAGTGCGCCACGACCGTATTCAACATCCGAGATTGTCGCCACCAATTGCAGCGCGGCTGTTTCCAGCACCACCTGTTTGCCGCGCTCAACCAGGATCGGCTCGCCTTTGGCTTCCAGGCGTTGGAAGGTAGCCACATCATTGAAAGCGTGTGAACTCATCAAGACCTTGGTCACAGTCTGGATATCATTTTTATCGAACATCCAAACTTCAAAGGCAGTTACTTTCTTGGGATCCCCCACGCCGATGGTTTCCGAGATGCCAATGCCACACTCGCCCAAAAATTCTCCAGAGGCAGAGTCGATGCCAAAGGAGTCGTCGAACAGGTCGTCACCAAGCACATAGGTCGTAACAAACTGGGCGATGGGGGTCTCTTGACCTCTCCCCGTGTAATCAGTCACCTCGGCCTGCCGGCTGAGGCGGCGCGCTTGTTGAGCCGGGGTCGCTTCACCGCTGCCTCGCCCCAACATCGGGCGCAAGAACTTGAACAGCCCATAACCCACGACTGCCAAGACAATAACTCCAAAAGCGATAAGCCCGTAAATCACGAGTAGATTGCCAGTAGTGGGTTTTGCTGGCGTTTCGCCGGGGGTAGGGATGACGACGCCGCCGGCTGGTTGTACAATGCTTGAGAAGTTTATGATCGTGGCTGGATTTTGTTTCCCCGGGTTTCTCTGAATGGTCAACAGAACCGCATGCCCGTTTGACCCCAGCGCCTGATAGCGTTTGAGGGCCAGCGCGGTGTCACCGTTTATCCCGTAGGAGTCGATTGCCATCCGCAGGTAGTCTTCTTGATAAACAACATGCAGCATAGATGGCGGAGCATCTTTCCACTTCACTGGCTGGATCCCCCAACCCCAGATCAGTCCCAGAAGAATCCCCGCTACACCGGCAAGCACAGCAGCAACAACTGGTCTCTTAATGTACTCAAGAATCTTCATCAGGCGACCTCCGTTGAATATGTAAGTTGGTACAACTATTTATTATACAGGCAATAGGCAAATCTAGCCACCTGACAATTTCAAAAAATGTATGGCTTTTTCAAAGTCCCTTGACACTGTCATGCTGAGGGCGTCCCTTCGAAAAGCACTCAGGGCAAGTCTTTGCCCGAAGCATCTCCAAAACGGTGCATGGAGACCCTT
Organism: uncultured Chloroflexus sp.; assembly: GCA_964618215.1. GTDB lineage: Bacteria > Chloroflexota > Anaerolineae > Anaerolineales > Villigracilaceae > CG2-30-58-95. The sequence continues at coordinate 242 of CAZTZE010000064.1, read as the reverse complement.
ACCACTTCGTGGCACAGGTCGGGCACACAAACTTGTCCTCCCGGAAGGACACCGGGACGGTGTGAGCGAAGCCGAAGGAACGCGCCCTCAGAGCCTGCCCTGAGTGAGGCGAAGGGGTGACAATTTGAGTAGGTTTTTTTGAACTTTGCGCTGTAATACTAGCAGTCCAATAAACCAACACATTCTCATCTGGACTTTGTCCATTTGCACATTAACAAAAAACGGGGTAAGCTAAGCCATCT
>CAZTZE010000063.1:0-14607 GCA_964618215.1 uncultured Chloroflexus sp. | reverse complement strand
AACGCCGCTTTTTACACACCTTGATCAATCAAGAATGGACAAAGTCCAGCTTAGTAACCAATGGTGCTAGTTTTTAGAGTGAAAACTCGGCGATGCTCAACTTGTAAGAATCAGCATCGGGATGAATGGAGTGGAACAAATCCAAGAGTACATTGAACATGGCAGACACATAAGCCAGACGCGCTTGGATGTATACAGCCAGTCTGTGCCGAATTCGTTTCAAATCACAGACCACCGTTACCAGATATAAAGCCGTTTCGACACACATGCGTGCATTCCAGGTTCCCTTCTTGCAGATTTTCATGTTTTCTGGGACACCGTCTTTATCTCGAAAGCCGTAATCAGCCAGAACAATGGTTTTGTCAATGAATGGCTTCACCAGCGGGTTGAAGTGCTTATCGTTCACATTCATGGTTGCCCAATCCCAGGCTACAATACGGCAAAAATCATTAAGTAGCCAGCAAAACTTGATTCCTACGCTCCAGCGACCTTTATCTCAACCTTTTTTGCCAACTTGCTGTGGACTACGGCCTTCGCGGATGGGAAAAATCAACTCAATCGGGTAGCTGTTGATGACCGTAAAGAAAGTTGGATCAGCCATCAGCAAATTACACCAATCTTGATGAGTTTTGAGCAAACGCTGTAACCGAGTTCGCTCAGGCAAGGTGCCATCACCAAACCAATCGCCATAATCGTGTTTCAGCCAACGATAGAAGGCTCGAAAGTAACCGCCTTTGAGAGCGCACAAGATGCCAATCGTCACCAATTCACTCGGATACAACTTCGCTTGTGAATGCCTTGGAATGTCTGGCATGTTATCGTCCACAAAGCAGAAGATGTGTAGGATAATGTCATCTGTAGTCATGGGGTGCCTCCTCAATTTGGTTTCGCAACCTGAGGATACCCCATGACTCAACTAGCACCAAAGGTTATCTAAGGGACCGTAAAAGAATGTTCCCTCACTAACGCTGATTTTTTCAGCGAGATTCGCCAAAACGAGGGAAGTTATAAATTTACGAACCCTAAAACTGAGTGGCTGTAAAATAGGTTTTCTCTTAAACTGGAATGTCAAAATGATGAAAGACGGCATCAAACGCGTTGTCAATAATCTCCCCGGCCCAACCCCCTATCCGGCGAGAAAGAAATAAGCCTTTCTTCGCGTTCACAAATACCCCTTCTCGCCCTTCGCTTCTTCGCGGTTAATATTTTCTCTCAGACCATCGCAGCAATCTTTTCTTCGCGTGATTAATCATCCCTTCGCGGCTTTCGCTCCTTCGCGGTTAATTGAGACTTAACACTATGCCAACAATCGAACAAGCCCGTCACTGGTATCAAAATGCTGACGCCGTCCACGACTTCGACCACGTCCTGCGCGTCTACCGCATGGCCGAACGCCTGGCCCTCGCCGAGGGCGCAGACGTGGAGATCGTCCGCGCCGCCGCGCTGCTGCACGACGCTGAAGGCGCCATGCCGGGAGCGGACTCGCGCGCCGATCACCATCACGCCTCAGCCGGGCTGGCTGTCGAAGTTTTGCGCGCCGAGGGCTGGGGTCCGGAACGCATCGCCGCTGTCCAGCACTGTATCCGTGCCCACCGTTATCGCGACACATCCGAACCGCCGCAAACCATCGAGGCCAAAGTCCTGTTTGATGCGGATAAACTGGACGTGCTCGGCGCGGTCGGCGTGGCGCGGGTGATAGCCTATGCCACACTGGCCGGGCAGCCCTGGTACGCCGAACCATCCGAGCAATTCAAACAGAGCGGCAAAGAAGAAAGCGGCGAGCCGCATAGTTCCTACCACGAGCACCTTTTCAAACTGCGCAAGGTGCGCGGGCGGATGTTTACTGCCACGGCGCGGGCGATTGCCGAGGAACGGCTGCACTATTTGGATGAATATTTCGAGCGGCTGATTGCCGAATGGGGATAGATTAAGCGAATCGCCGAATCGATTACAATTGACCCCATGAACATCCCCCACGGTCCCCTTCTCGTTGTCGAAGACGTCCCTAACGTTCTCGAACTGCTTGAACTCACCCTGCGCTTCAAAGGCTACCCGGTCGTCACCGCGCGCAATGGGAAGGAGGCGCTGGAGCAAATTGCCAAAGAGCGCCCGGCGCTGGTCATCACCGATATCCTGATGCCTACCATGGACGGCTACGCGCTGGCGCAACGCCTGCGCACCGACCCGCAGACGAGAGACATCCCGATCATTTTTCTCTCTGCCACCTATGTTACCCCCGAGGATAAGGCTTTTGCGATCAGCCTGGGGGCGGTGCGTTTCATCGAGAAGCCCATTGACACCCCGGATTTCTTGCTCAGCATCGCCGAATTACTGACCCAAGACTCGTTGGAAATCCCTGAGCCGCTGGGGGAACGCGAATTCTACCAAGGCTACCGCGAGCGGCTTGAGAATAAATTACGGCAAAAGAATACGCAGATCACGCGCACTGAGCGCCTGCTCAACACGCTGCCGCCTGATCAGCGCCCAGCGTTCGAGGCCCTGCTCCAACAAGCCAAAGATGAACGTGACGAAATCCAGGGCGAGTTGGACCATATCTATCAAATCCTCAACGAATTCAAACGCTCCCAGAACTAATATGCTGCCGACACTGCCGGAAATAGAAGAACTAGCCCGTCGCGCCGGCGAGATACTGCGCGCCGGTTACGAACAAAAGCACACCTTGGAATACAAAGGTGTGATTGACCTGGTGACAGAAATTGATCACCAGTCCGAAGCCTTTCTGCTGGCTGAAATCCTGCGCCGTTTTCCCGGAAGCAGCATCCTGGCCGAAGAATCGGGCAGCCTGGATGGGGATAAAGACCATCTCTGGTATGTGGACCCGCTGGACGGCACCGTCAATTACGCCCACGGCATCCCCATCTTTTGCGTCTCCATCGGCTATGCCCGGCGGGGTGTGACGACCCTGGGCGTGGTCTATGACCCTCTGCGGGATGAGGCCTTCAGCGCCGAACGCGGGCGCGGCGCCTGGCTGAACGGGCGTCGGCTGCACGTTTCACAGGTTGAGGAACTGGATCACAGCTTGCTGGTGACCGGCTTTCCCTACGATGCCTGGCATTCCCCCCGGGATAATATGGAATACTACGCCCGCTTTGCCAGATTATCGCAAGGTGTGCGCCGACTCGGTTCGGCTGCCCTCGACCTTTGTTACCTCGCCGCAGGTCGTTTCGATGGCTATTGGGAACTGACCCTCAAGCCATGGGATGTGGCCGCGGCCGGTCTCATCGCCGAGGAAGCTGGAGCGCTCGTCACAGACATTGACGGCAAGCCGGATTACATCTCCGCGCCGCAATCCATTTTGGCGGCGCCAGCCGCGCTGCACAAAAAGATGCTGTCAGTGATTCAAAGGTAGGCTACTACGTGTCATCCCGAAAAAGCTGGGGAGACTTCCGAAGTCTTGCAACAGAACCATCATTATTCGCACGCTCTCCAAAGATTTTGGAAGCCTGTCTCCCCTATCTTATTGGGAGACTACCTTTGGCTGCACCGAAAAAAATCTTTTTTACCACCAAGACTCGAAGGCACAAAGATTTTTGATAATGAAACTTCGTGCCTTTGAGACTTCGTGGTAAATGTCTTTTTTCCGAGCGCACAGCACCTACTCGGTAGGCTTTCGGCAGTGGACTCACCTTTTCAATAATCCGAGGACGGTTGGGGACAAAATAGGCGGTCATAAATGACCGCCCAGTGTACATTTTGGGCAGTTATTTTTCCGACCCAGACTACATCTTTGGGGGACATTTCAGCCTCTCGCGTCTGCTCAGGGGGGTCATTATTTGTCGTCTGAATAAGCCTCTTTTTAGGATTATTCCGGGGAAGCGGACTCTGTATAATGGTCATAGTTGCAATATTTGAAATGTCGGGCCAGCGCGTCAGAACCAAGAGCCGTCATTTTGGCCCCGGCAACGCTCCGCTCAGGGATGATCCCAATGTTCTTTATCGGCCAATACCACGATTATATAGATGAAAATAGTCGTTTGAGGGTTCCGGCGGGTTTTCGTGAATTGCTCTCTGACGGCGCGTTTGTGGCTCAGGGTTTCGACCGTAACTTGTGGGTGCTGACAGCCGCGGCATTTCAGGAAATCTACCAGCGTTTCATGACGTTGAACGTAACCGACCCACTGGCGCGTCTCCTGCTGCGCATGTTTCTCGGCAGCGCCTCCCCGCTGGAGATGGATAAAGCCGGGCGCGTTATCGTCCCGAAAAACTTGCGCGCGTTCGCAAACCTGGACAGTGAGGCGGTCCTGGTCGGACAGGGAAACTACTTCGAAGTCTGGGCTCCGGCGCACTGGCAAGAGCAGGAAACTCAACTGCAAGACGTTGCGGCCAACGCGCAACGCTTCGCAAGCCTCAATCTCGCCGTAGTCTGAGACACACTCCGATGGCTCGCTTACCGTCGAGCGGGCCTTTCGGCAATTGCGTCCCACTTCAATGCGCAACAGTCACGGGTCATCGGGAATCTCCGTGAAAAGAGGGCATAATTACGCCCTCACCGAGGCCAATCCCAGAGTACCATAGTCATGTTGCAAGAATTTAGGCGCTCTGGGAATCGCCGGGATAGACCAGCAAATATGCTGGTAAGGAGGAGGACAAATTGGCAATTTGTCCCACATTTGCCGTGATTTGGCTCCAAATCCCAATGAGCAAGAATTTGCTAGTTCTTTATGAGAGGCTACTATGAGCGAATTTGAATACATCCTGGCTACAGATTTTGACCGCGCATGGCTGAATTTCGAGCTGGATTTACCCCTCAAACCTGGCAAAAATGGTGAACCCAACCCATTTTATATCAATCGGCCGGGGAATCCAATCGCGGAATTGGAAGATGCCTTGTTGGCTCCCTTTTATCGTCCTCCAAAGTTCTTCTTTTCGGGACACCGCGGGTGTGGTAAATCAACCGAACTGCTTCACCTGATGTCAAATGCCGATATTCAGAAAAAGTACTGGCCGATCCACTTCAGCATCCGCGAGGAAGCGGACATCATTGATCTGGACTTTCGCGATGTTTTGCTCGCCGTTGGCGGTCGCATGTTCCGGGAGTACCGCAAGAGCGGAGGTCAATTACCCGAACAATTGCTCAAAGAGCTGAATAGTTGGAGGGGAAAAGTCGAAGAAGAAGTAAGGACAATTTCTGGCCGCCCGTTGGAATTTGAATTTGGCGCCGCGATTGATGCCTTTTTCGTGAACGCGGGTATGAAAATGAAACTGGAACCCAAGACGCGTGCCGAATTGAGGCAGGTATTTGAGAGAGACATTACGGGTTTGATCGCCGTAATCAATAACATTGCAACGGCCATTTATAGTCGAGAGAAGCGTATTCCGCTCATTCTCATTGACGATCTGGATAAACCTAATCTGGAAGAAGCCAGAGCCATTTTCCATGATCGCCGCGAAATAATGATGCAGCCCAATTGCGCAATTGTTTATACCGTCTCGAGCGCTTTGTTTTACAGCAAAGATTTCGATGCGATCAGAGGTCAAGCCCATTTCCTGCCAAATATTATGTTACATCCTCCTCAAGCGCCGGATGTACGGGACCAGGCGGGATATGATACCTTGCGTCGCTTTGTCCAGGTAAGAATGAATGCCAACCTTATTGATGGCTTGGCATTGGAGGAAGCAATTACTTATAGCGGTGGTGTATTTCGAGAAATGGCCCGCATTATGCGCACTGCCATTGGTCGCGCCAGGCGACGCAAGGCTGGCAGAGTGGAGAGTAGTGATGTCGAAGCTGCAACAACCGAGATTCGTAACGAATACCGCCGCATATTGGATAAGGACGACATCCAACTCTTGAAAACAGTCAATGAAAATAACCGTCTTGAATACAACGATCGGCTGAGACCATTATTGCAGCTTTTGGCCTTGCTCGAATACAGAAATGGCGAAAACTGGTGCGACGTTCACCCCGTTCTAAGGAAAATACTCAATGAATAAGACAGCTCAAGATATTCAATTTGTCGGCTATGATGTTGAGCCTTTAGAGGATCGCATTGATATCCTTTTTAGAGAGCTGGAACTGTCTACCCGGTGGCAACGGCCATCCATTCTGTTAGCGATTTACAGCTCGGAATATGTCTGCACAGATGCCAAGACTGCTTTGAAGAACAGATTGATTGACATGCAGCAGTTTGTTCAGCATATCCAGGTTGGGAATGATGAAAATTCGGATATTCCCTTATGCCTTTCAGAGATTGCCGACCTGGATAAGGGCATTTTCTTTATTGAAGGTTTAAGGTGGGGAGGCGGAAGAGAAGGGACGAGAGCCTATCGCGCTCTCAATATTGGTCGGGAATACTTTATTGACCAGCGGATTCGCGTTGTTTTCTGGTTGACAGAGAACGAGGCGAACGACTTGGCCCGTTACGCCCCTGATTTTTGGTCTTATCGCCATCGGGTGGTTGAGTTCATTGATCCGCCATCCTCCGCACAGGTCTCGGCGCGCGCATTAGAGTCGTCCTGGCAGGGCATTGGAGAATACGCGGATAGCCTCGAAGATATTGATGCGGGGATTGCCTTGCGGGAGGCTATGTTGCACGACTTGCCTGAAGGGGATGAATCAACCGCCAACCGTGCGAACCTGTTATTTTCGTTGGGAATATTGAATTGGAGAAGAGGCGACTTCGAAAAAGCCGCCCGGTTTATCCATACCAGCCTCGATATCGCCGGAAAAATACAAGACAAGTGGTTTGAAGCTGTGTGCCATAACGCTGTCGCACTGGTTAAAACTGCTCTTGGGAGAATGGATGAAGCTGTTGAGTCCTTGAAACGAGCCTCCAGCCTCGCGCCTGACCAAACATACCACTGGAACAACCTGGGTAATCTCTATTGCCAGCTTGACCGTCAGCAAGAGGCCACGGCAGCCCTCGAAAAGGCGATTGAACTCAATCCCTTGGATGCCGTCAGTTGGAATGGGCTGGGAAACGTATATCAAAAATTAGGCCGCTGCGATGAGGCAATCGCAACGTACCAAAAGGCAATCGAATTTGCTCCCAACTGTGCATACCCCTGGGTTGGCTTGGGGGATGTATTCGCAAGTTCGGAACGCATCGAGGAAGCTGTTGTAGCCTATTACAAGGCGATCGAGATCAATCAACGTCTCATTCACCCGTGGATCAGTCTGGGAAATATCTTTGAAAAGCAACGGCGCGGCCAGGACGCCATCCGGGCCTATCAGAATGCTTTTGAAATTGACCCCAATAATGCCCAGCTTTGGAATGAACAGGGGAATGTCTATCTCAACGCAGACGCTTATGATGAGGCGATCAACGCTTATCGAAAGGCGATTGAGTTAGAGCATGGCTTCGGTTGGCCCTATAGCAATTTGGCTTTGGCGTACACGCATAAAGGAAAATACACCGAAGCAATTCCGCTGTACCAAAAAAGCATCGAACTATTCCGCGGCAACAGGGATAAAGCCAGCGCGTGGAACAGGCTCGGTAACACATACCGACACCTGCATGACTACGACAATGCCATCGCAGCATTTCAGAGAGCCGTTGAGCTGGATCCGGACAACGCTACCTTCAAGAAGGATCTGGATGAAATTCAAAATGAGATGGGCCAAGTTTATGAGGCTTTGACTACTGGTAAAGAGGTTGCCAGCGCAGTAGATCAAAGAACAGTCGAGCCTGTTAAGCTAAACCTAAACCAGGTATTGTACAGCAACGATCAAGACGTAAGGCGTAATGGCTCGGGCTATACTGACGAGTCTGTCGTTACTTGCAAAAGAGTAACTGAAATAAACTCGCAAAATGACTACGGCCATGCCATCCTGGACTATCAAAGAACTGTCGAGTTTGTTGTCTTAGATCCGCATAATACTTCGTTCAGGAATGATCCGAACGGATATCACCACCCCCTGGGCTATTTGGGCGAGGCGGACGCGTCTGATCATGGCGAGGCAAGCGCAGAAGCTCAAAGCGACGTTGGGCTGGATCCGGGCAATGGTTTCGCCTGGATTGACCTTGGCGAACTGCATTATGAGATGCACCCTGGCGCCGAGGCAATCGCAACTACTAAAGAGAATGTCAACGCAGCCGATCAAAGCGCCGGCGAGCTTTTTCCGGACCAGGTTCCGGTCGGGAATGACCCGGATGAAATCCAGGATAGCACCGACGCGGTTGAAGTCGTTTTCACGACGGATAATGAGGCTGCCAGCGTAGCGGTCATAAGGTCCACTGAGCAAAGCCCAGAGACGGTCTCTTTCCAGAACAATCCAGGCGACAAGCATGAAGACCTGAACAAAAACGCGGATGCGATCGCGGCTTATGAAAAAGTGACCGAAATCAACCCAAAGAATGCGCGCGCGTGGCACACGCTGGGTAATCTCTACAGGACTTCAGGACGCTATCGCGAGGCCGCAACCGCCTTTGAACAGGCTATTTCTCTTGACCCTAACAAAGAAGTGTTTCATTACCATTTGGGGCTTGTTCATGCGGCCCAAAAACACTACACTGATGCTATCCGTGCATTTCAAAAAGTCGTCGAATTGAATCCCGGATACAACCTCGCCCATAGCACATTAGCCGGATATTATCGCCGGCTGGGCCAAGAGAACGAAGCCAGGAAACACATTTCAATAGCCCTGCCAACCATGAAGGATGAAACGGAATATAACCGGGCATGTTTCGAGGCTATCTGCGGGAACGCAGATCAAGCCTTGGTCTTGCTCGGAGATGCGCTGGAGAAAAAGCAAACGAGTGTAGATTGGGTGCGCCGCGACCCCGATTTCGAATTCATCCACGACGACCCGCGCTTCAAGGCGCTGGTGGGATGATAATATAATATTAGAGATCCAAATAAAAACGTTGCGCACCTGAGACAGATGCGCAACGTTTTATATGTTAAGAACGTCAGATGTAGGGCGGTATCTTACCCGCCACGCCTGGCAGCAGGTAAGATACTGCTTCAAGAAGGATATGGGGCAGCGTGAAGCAATGAAAGTGGGAAATATCGGGGATAGAGAACAGGATTTTTGTATTACCGGTATAATGACGCATGGCACTAGCCACGAAGCACAGAAAACGCCATAATCAGAACGCCTGCCTGTTTCAGGTAAAGTTTGTCCCAATTCTCGCAAAAGGAGGCCGGGTCTATCAATGCCTGCCAAAGGTTGGATAGAAGTCAACGATCGGTATTGCAAGGGATGCGAATTATGTATCAGCGCCTGCCCGCCCAAGGTAATCGAGCTGGATAAGGAACGCCTAACCACCAAAGGCTACTATCCAGCTCACATTTTCAAAGATGGCTGCACCGGCTGCGCGATCTGCGCCCTCGTCTGCCCGGATGCCGCCATCACTGTATACCGCGAAGTAAGCAAGGCGGTTCCTGCCACTGCATAGATTCACGGGAGAAAATATGCCAAGAGAATTATGGAAAGGCAACGAAGCCATCGCCGAGGCGGCTGTCCGCGTCGGCCTGGAGGGCTATTTCGGCTATCCCATCACCCCTCAAAATGAAATCCTGGAATGGCTTTCCCGGCGCATGCCCGAAGTGGGACGGGCGTTTGTGCAGGCTGAAAGTGAACTGGGCGCCATCAACATGGTCTATGGCGCGGCCTGCACCGGAGCGCGGGTGATGACTTCCTCCTCCAGTCCGGGCATCAGCCTGATGCAGGAAGGCATTTCGTACATCGCCGGGACGGAACTGCCGGTCGTGCTGATTGACGTGATGCGCGGCGGCCCCGGCCTCGGCAACATCGCGCCCTCGCAAGGGGACTACAGCCAGATTGTGCATGGCGGCGGGCACGGCGACTATCATCCCATCGTGCTCGCCCCGGCCTCCATTCAGGAAGCCGTTGACCTGGTGCCGCTGGCCTTCGATCTGGCCGAGAAATATCTCAATATTGCCGTCATATTGATTGATGGCAGTATCGGCCAGATGATGGAGCCGGTCGAACTACCCGAAATGCGCCCGGTGGTGCGCAAGGATTACCCGTGGGCCACCAATGGTGCCCTCGGCCGTAAACGCCGGGTGCTGTCTTCCATCTATCTCGAAGTGAGCATCGAAGAAGAAGTCAACCTGCGCCTGTTGAAGCGCTGGGAAGAGATCCAGAAAAACGAAGTCCGCTTCAAAGAATATTATCTGGATGACGCCGAAATAGCTGTCATCGGTTTCGGGACCTCGGGCCGGATTGCGCTTTCAGCCGTCCGCGCCGCCCGCGCCCAGGGCATCCGGGTCGGCCTGTTCCGTCCGATTTCGGTCAGCCCGTTCCCAGCCAGACAAATTGCAGAACTGGCCGGGCGCGTCAAGAGTATGCTGGTGGTCGAGATGAATGCCGGTCAGATGTTGAAGGACGTCCAAATGGCGGTCGGCGACCGCGCCCCGCTCGAGTTTTACGGGCGTCTGGGCGGCGTCGTCCCCTTCCCGGATGAAATCCTGGGCGAAATCCAGCGCATCGCCAAAGAGCCTCCCAGCCTGGATGGTAATCCAACCCAGCGCTGGCTGGCGCGGATGACCGCCCCGAAAAAATGAGAGATGAACTATGAGCACCGTTATTACTCCTGAAAATCTGGTTTATTCCCGCCCGGCAGCCTTCACCGATACCCCAACCCACTATTGTCCCGGCTGTACGCACGGCACGGCGCACCGCCTGATCGCTGAAGTGTTGGACGAGATGAACATCGCCAATAAGACCATTGGCGTAGCGCCGGTCGGCTGCGCGGTATTTGCTTACAACTATATGGATACCGACTTCGTCGAGGCCGCGCACGGACGCGCCCCGGCCATGGCCACCGGCATCAAGCGCGTCCTGTCCGACCGCATCGTCTTTACCTACCAGGGCGACGGCGACCTGGCCTCCATCGGCATGGGTGAAATTGTCCATGCGGCCGCGCGCGGCGAGAACATCAGCGTGATTTTCATTAACAACGCCATCTACGGCATGACCGGCGGGCAGATGGCGCCCACCACCCTGCCCGGCATGAAGACCACCTCCTCGCCCACCGGCCGCGATGTGGAACTACAGGGCTATCCCATCCGCATGGCCGAGATGCTCGCCACGCTGGAAGGCGCCGGCTACGTCGTCCGTCGCAGCCTGCACGATCCGAAGAACATCCGCCTGTCTAAAAAGGCCATTCGCACCGCCTTCGAAACGCAGTTGCGCGGCCTGGGCTTTTCGATGGTCGAACTGCTCTCCACCTGCCCGACGGGCTGGGGCGTGTCGCCGGTCGCTTCGCTTGACTGGCTGGAGCAGCACATGATCCCGGCTTTTCCGCTCGGCGATTACAAGATCACGCCGGAAATCGCGGCGATCAAGATTTAGGGTATCGAATCTCGGCGAACGGAGTGAGCATATGCAAACAGAAATAATCATCGCAGGGTTTGGCGGGCAGGGCGTCATGTTCGCCGGTCAGGTTCTGGCTTACGCGGCGATGGACACGGGCAAGCAGGTGACGTGGATGCCCTCCTACGGCCCCGAAATGCGCGGCGGCACGGCCAACTGCATCGTCGTCATCGCGGACGAGGAAATCGGTTCGCCGCTGGTGCAAAATCCACCGGCAGCCGTCGTCATGAACCTGCCTTCGTTCGATAAGTACGAGCTTCTCGTCAAAGCCGGCGGCGTGTTGATCGTCAATGCTTCGATGGTGGACCGCGCCGCGCAACGCGACGACATTACCACGATCCTTATCCCCGCCAACGACATTGCCGAGGCAATCGGCGACAAGCGCCTGGCAAACATGGTGACCATCGGCGCGCTGCTGGGATGCCTGGATATTGTGACAGTCAACGATCTCGCGGCGGCGCTCGAGGCGCACATGCCCGGCCGCCACAAGCATTTACTGCCCAAGAACTTCGAGGCCTTGCGCAAGGGCGCAGATTTTGCAACGGAGCACGCCAGGAAAGCAAAGTAATCAGTTTCCAGTGATCAGTAATCAGTGGCAGTCTGGCGAGGCCGGGCTGCCATTTTTTGCCTGTGCTATAATGCCATCACTGATAACTGAAAACTGATTACTGAACACTATGAATTTTCTCATCACCGGCGCCGCCGGATTCCTCGGCTCCACCCTCGCCAACCAACTCACCCGTGAAGGGCACCAGGTGCGCGGCATTGACGATTTGTCCACTGGCGATCCCCAGGCGCTTGCCCCGGATGTCCATTTCACGCGCGGAGATGTGAACGACCGTCCCAAGCTGTGGACCTTACTCCAGGAGGTGGACTGCGTCTATCATCTGGCGGCGCGCGTCTCTGTGCAAGAGTCGCTGCTTTACCCGCGGGAGTACAATGCCGTCAACGTGGGCGGGACCGTCAGCCTGATGGAGGCCATGCGGGATGTCGGCGTCCGCCGCGTTGTCCTGGCTTCCTCCGGCGCGATCTACGGTGAGCAGGAAACCCAGCCCCTGGATGAAAATCAGACGCCCAAGCCGCGCTCGCCTTACGCCGTCTCGAAGCTGGCCGCGGAATACTACGTGCGCACGATCGGCGAGTTATGGGGAATCGAAACCGTTTGTCTGCGTATTTTCAACGCCTATGGCCCGGGGCAGCATCTGCCGCCCTCCCACCCGCCGGTGGTGCCATATTTCCTGCGCCAGGCCCTGCGGGGTGGAACCCTGGTCGTCCATAGCGAGGGGCAACAGACGCGCGACTATGTCTATGTGGAGGATGTCATCGCAGCCATGCTGGCGGCTGCCACCGCGCCTAATCTCAACGGCCTGGTGATCAACATAGGCAGTAATACGGAAACCAGCGTGCGCGAGCTGGTCAAGCTTGCCTTGGAAGCCACCGGCAGCAAGGCTAATGTGGTTTACAATCCCCAGACCGAGGGCGGAGTCTCGCGCATGTGCGCGGACCTGACGCTGGCAGAGCAAAAACTGAATTACAAGCCTTCGATCTCATTGGAAGAAGGCTTGCGGCTGACCTTGCAACGTGACGCCAGATTTAAGTCCTCCTGATGCAAAGTGTCAGAATGTCAAGCGTCAAGCGGCGCGTTGCGCCTGACCTGGCGCTTGATACCTGGCACGCGACGCGCGATGACCCCTCACCTTCTCCCGATAGGCCTTCGGCAAGAATTTTACGCCAGAGCAACCCTGACTGTCGCGCGCGATTTATTGGGTGCGCGGCTGGTGCGCATTTTGGATGGCGTCCGATTGGCCGGCATCATCACCGAAACCGAGGCCTACATTGGCAAGGAGGATTTGGGCTGCCACGCGCATTCGGGGAAAACGAAGCGTAATGCAGTCATGTTCGGCCCGCCGGGACACGCATACGTTTATTTCACTTACGGCATGCACTGGATGCTGAACGCGGTCACCGAAGCGGAAGGTTTTCCCGCCGCAGTCCTGATCCGCGCCATCCAGCCGGTGGAGGGCGTCGAAATCATCACCGCGCGGCGTAACGGACGGGATACCGGCGGCCCCGCCAAGTTGACCCAGGCCCTCGGCATAGACGGGGCGCTGAACGGCGTTGATTTGTGTGACCCGGCAACAGGTCTATGGATTGAAGCGGGTTTACCGGTCCCCGCTGAATACGTTACGATTGGCCCACGCGTGGGGTTATATACAGTGCCGGAGCCATGGAAGAGCAAGCCGTGGCGATTTATATTCAGGGAGAAGAGAGAAAAGAGTAGAGAGTAGAGAGTAGAGAGTAGTTGACCTCCGGCCATCGCTATTCTCTCCTCTCCAATCCCTATTCTCTTGTCCTGTCAATGGAGGATTTATGGGTTTATTAGACGGTAAAACGGCTTTGATTTTTGGCCTCGCCAACGAACGCTCGATTGCCTGGGGCATCACGCAGGCCATGCACGCGCAAGGGGCAAAGATCGGCATCAGTTATGCAGGAGAGGCGCTGGAGCGGCGCGTGCGGCCACTGGCCGCTTCGGTCGGGTGCACCTTTGTCGAGTCATGCGATGTCACTAAAGATGAGGATATGGCTGCCGTGGCCGCCAAGGCCGCCGATACTTTCGGGCAAATTGATATTCTGATCCACTCCATTGCCTTTGCCAACCGCGACGAACTAAACGGCCCGTTCTATGCCACCACGCGCGAAGGTTTCCGCCTGGCAATGGACATCAGTGTCTATTCGTTCATCGGGCTGGCGCGCGCTTTTCAGCCGCTTATTCGTCCGGGCGGCGCCATGCTGGCCATGACCTATTACGGCGCGGAAAAGGTCGTGCCGCATTACAATATCATGGGCGTGGCAAAAGCCGCGCTGGAGGCAACCACCCGCTATCTGGCTTACGATTTCGGGCCGCAGGGCGTGCGCGTCAACGCCATCTCAGCCGGGCCAATCCGCACCCTGGCGGCGGCGGGTGTGAGCGGCTTCAAGGACATGTACCGCGCTTTCGCCGAGATGTCCCCGCTGCGCCAGAATGTGAGCATCGAGGACGTGGGCAACGCGGCGGTTTTTCTATGCTCAAACATGGCCGCCAAGACCACGGGTGAGGTGCTGTACGTGGATTCGGGGTATAACATCATGGGCGTGCCGGAGCCGCCCTCACCCCCTGCCCCTCGCGTAGCACACCCGGAGGGTGCTCTCCCATAGGGAGAGGGGAGTCAGCCCCCTGAATATCTTGATGGTATGCAGTCGGCAAAGTGTGGAGCGGGATGTTATCCCATAGGCATCAAGCTAAGATGCGAGAGAGCTTGAAA
>CAZTZE010000062.1:0-14908 GCA_964618215.1 uncultured Chloroflexus sp. | reverse complement strand
GTATTATACAAGTAGTTTCTGTTTTGTCAAGGGGTAAAATGACATTGTTATTTGAAAATGACAGGGGTAAAATGACATTGTTATTTGAAAATGACAGGGGTAAAATGACATTGTTATTTGACATAAAATGACAGGGGTAAAATGACATTGGACAAAATGCGAGGCAAAATGACGACCAAACACCCCGAAGCGAACTTAACTCAGTCCGTGTGCCGTTCGAACCAGTCTGCCATTGTATCCACTGCGAAATCCAATTGTGTGGGAAAGAGTGTCCAATGACCGCAGTTGGGAATTTCGGCAAAGGCTTTCTCACACCCAAGGCGGTCAAAGTAGAGGCGGCTCCATTTGGGCGGGATCATCCGGTCGGCGTCAGGCTGGATCACGAGTGTAGGCGTTGAGAACTGTTCGTATTCGATGGCCGGCACGGCGCGCAGCATCGAGTTTACCGCTCGTAGAGTAATGCGCGTCCCCGCGCATAGATCGCGACGTAGCAATGTTACAAACTTAGGATCCTCGGCTATATGGCGGTAAGTGACTACCATTTCCGTTGGAATTTGTATGGTGGGGATAAAACGGGCAGATGCTGCAATAATCGGCTTGAGGAGAGGCGTCAGCGCTCTGGTCGTGGACACCTCTTGAAGAAAGCGCGCATCGCGATAATCAAACAGGCAATAGCAGGCCAGCGCAGACAGGTGAGGGGCATGGCAGGCAGCATGATAGGCCAGCGGTCCACCCAGGCTGGCGCCAGCCAGAAACTGTGGCCCGTCGAATCGTTCGTGGGCGTGCGTGAGCGAGTCGAGCAGATTGCTGACGAATTGCGGCCATATCCAATCGCCGCGCTTCCCCTCATTGAAACCATATCCAGCCAGGTCGGGGCAGATCACGTTGAAGCCGCGTTTCCACAGTCGCAAGGCAAAGGGTCCAACCATCCGCCCATAGCCGGCGATACCGTGCGAGAACACGACTGTGCCGATAGCCGCCGAAGAGGGGCGGGCATAGATATCGAGGTGGATGCGACCGCCGGCTGAATCAATCCAGGTTTCCGTGACAGTTCTTTCAATTTCATCAACGACGGATTGCCCGAACCACGGGGAATAGTTGCGCCAGAAATCGCGGGTCATTTTCATGTCATCTCTCCTCAGAATTCGACGTTCGATTTCTCGCCGTTCAATTCAGCCATCAGATCGTATGCCAGAAAGGGAACTTCTATTCCCCTTCTCATTCAAGTTTATGGCTGGCTTGGTTCTATCTCAATTCGGCGTAGAACGCCTCTATGTAATCCTGCACCTGGTCGGCGCAAAGATACTGAAACAAATGCCACCCGCCTTTCACGATCTTGTAGCCGTGGCTGTTAGGAAGCAGTCTTTCAAGCCCCGCCATCGCTTTCAAAGAATTGATCAGGTCATTATCACTATTCATGACCAGGATGGGCATTGTCAGTTTTTCAAGCGCCGCGCTCGTACTCCAATCATAATTGGCCGCTGACCAAACATTGCGCTCGAACCATCTCTTGACGCTGGTGACTCCTGCGGTTTTCTTTATCGCAATGAACTGCTCGTAGCACCTGGCTTGTAGCAGGGATGATTTTTTTTCACCGCTGCAAGAGCCAGCCACCAAGTCAACCACCGTATGATCGGACAAGGGAATGTAGGGCAACAAATTCGCAAGCCACTTCTTCCACCAGACCATATCCATGGCTGGTTTTGGCGAGAGGTTCATCCAAACATAGGACAGGAAAAGCGAGGGATGCTCCAGCGCCAGGGTTGTGACTGGGATGGAGCCGGAGGAATGAGAAACGAAATGAGCCTTCTCGATACCGAGATGTCGCACAACCTGATGCAGGTCGCGCGCCCGGTTCTCCCTGCCCAGGATCCTGTTCTCGTCCTCCCGGCGCTGGTAGGTGATGACGCGGTGGCTTTTCGAGAAATGCTGGATCAACAGCGAGTCGAAGGCTTCAAAACCCTGACAGATGGGGCCAAACACGATGGGACTTCCCTCACCAACATCCAGGATGTTGGTATTCCATCCTTCGATGTTTGCCGGTTTCCATTGCTGGTAGATGAAATCGGCGTTTCTTTGGAATTGTTCCTTTTCGAGAGACTGACTGTTCTCCATCCCCGCAATTACTTGTCCGTTGTTGAATTCCTTGCTCATATTTAGCTCCTTGGGTTGATGTAAGATTGAATTAACTAATTCACCGAATCTTCAGAGGCAGCGGATGCGATCTGATCCAGCACATCAATGACCCGATCCTGTTCTTGTTCGGGCAAAGCTTGCAACAGACCCATTGCCATTTGAATATGCTCCTGTCTGTGTTGTTCGTAAAAGGCTCGCCCCTGGGGCGATAACGAAACGAGTACCACCCGCCTGTCTTCTTCGATCCTGCGGCGCTCCAAATACCCATTGCGCACCATACGGGTTATGGCGCTGGTCATTGTGGTCAATGGCTGGGAGAGGGCAGACGCCAGGTAGGTCACGGTGGCGAACTCGCGCTGCCCGAGAATCTCGACCAACAACATTTCTTTTATGCTCAAACCCACACCTTCGGGGGCGAAATACTTCAAGAGTTTCAACCCTATCGAGATCAGTAGTTCATCAAATTTAGTGGCTTTTTCTTCCAGAGTCATTCGTGGCCTTGTCTGTAATATAATACGAAAATAGAATAATACGAATTTCGCATTATATTACAACATACTTATTCCGTTGTCAAGGGGGGAAGGATGTATTTTGACCTGGTTGATTAAAATGCAAAAGTCAACTAATAACACCACTTATAAAGGCAGGTAGAAATGAATAATAACTAAACCTTGACAAAAGGTTTAGTTATTATTATAATAAACTTAAAGTACAAGTTTAGATATTGGAAAAAACATGGACGATCCTGAATACTACACGATTAGTGAAACACTTGCGCAATTGCAGGTCGAATTTCCCGACCTCAGCCATAGCAGCCTTCGCTTTCTTGAGAAAGAGGGTCTCCTTCAACCTTGTCGCACGCCCGGTGGACATCGGATGTTCAGTGGTGAGGATATTGCCCGAATCCGCCTGATCAAGCGTCTCCAATCCCGGCGCTATTACCCTCTGGATACCATACGCCATATGCTGGGAAAACTGACGCATGCAACAAACACCGAGGCGGAGATGGCGTTTCTTGAATCGTTATATTCGCCTGTCAGTTATGAGCCCAATTTCAAGCCCCTCAGCCGGGAACAACTTTCAGATCGCACGGGGCTTTCTCCGGCTGACATCATTCGTTTGGAAGAGATGGGGCTGCTTTTTCCTTACACCCACGGTAATGGACTTCGTTACGATGAGGATGATTTAAAAACGACAGAATTGGTCGCGCGTGAGGTGAAACTGAACGCAAATGTGGATGATTTTGCCAACTTGGGAAATGCCATGCGCAACCTCGTACAAGAAGAGTTTGTGCTTTTCCGGAAACTGGCTGGCGATGATAACCCATCAACCGAGCGCGCTCAACAACTCAAGGAAACAGCGGATCTTGTTCACGCTCTGCTGCGGGCCAAACTCTATCGCAAGATGATCCAAAACAAGGGACAACAATGAAAAACAACATTTTTCATTGGACGGTTATTACCTACCTGCTCATCATCGGGTTGGTCTATGTTCCGACAATTAGTTTGTGGGGTAACATAACGGCATTGCGTATCCTGCATGTAGACATCCCTCCCTCTGCTAGAGACGCGGATTTTCAAATCAAAGCCTTGGCGAATTTCTTCGCCGGGATTATCCTGCTCACCGGCGGCACCGGACTGCTCAGGCGGCAGGCTTGGGGAAGAACTGTCACAGTGATTGGCTTTCTTTTTCAGATAACTATTTACATTGTGGAAATCGTCATCTTTCGCTACCTCAACACAATGGGCGCGGCTGCGGTGGTCATCCTGCTGGATGCAATCGTTATCTATAACCTCTTCTGCAAAAAGGAAAAATAGAATGTCAAAGAACAAGGAAAAATATTTACTCACTGGCGCAACAGGCTTTATCGGCTCGCACCTGGCGAAAAACCTGGCCGAAAAAGGGAAGAGCGTCAGATGTCTTGTCCGTGCATCCAGCCCTAAAGCCGCCATCCAATTCTTAAACAGCCTTGGCGCCGAACTGGTCTACGGCGATCTTACTGATGAAAAGTCACTCCAGGATGCCATGGTGGGTGTCAGTACCATCGTCCACCTGGGCGGCGGCGGGAGAGTGGATATGCCCGAGGATATTTGTTTCCGCATCAATGTGACCGGCACGCACAATCTGCTTGAAGCCTGTTTACAACAGGGCGGTATTGAAAGGTTTATCCACATCAGCACCTGCGGAGTGATGGGCGACATCCAGAACCCGCCAGCCGATGAGACTTTTCCTTACAATCCAGAAAATATGGCTTACGCCCGGGCAAAAACCGAGGCTGAAAAAACAGCTCTCTCATACAGAGACAGGCTGCCGGTTCGCGTGGTGCGCTTTCCGCTCGCTTACGGTTCTCCCCTGACTGATGGCGATCTCTCCCAAATCGAGGGCGTCACACCCATGTCCATGATTTTTTCCGCAGTCAAAAAGGGGCAGTGGATTTATTTTGGGGATGGAATGACGCTGATTCATTGCATCCATGTGGATGACATCGTGCGTGGAGTGGAACTTGTGGCCGAAAAAGGGAAAAACAGCGAGGTGTACATTCTGGCTGACGATAAAGCCGTACCGATGAGAACACTTGTCGAGATCTCGGCCAGGGCGTTGAAGGTTCCCGCTCCCAAACGTCAGATCCCTCTACCAGCAGCGATGACGATGGCGGTGCTGCTGGAATCAGTTGCCAAACTCACGGGCCGAAAGCCAATGCTCACCCGCGAGGTAGTGCGCGGATTTTCCGCGACACGAGCCTTTGATATATCCAAAGCGCGGCGCGAACTGGGATTCATTCCAGCGGTCGGACTGGAAGCGGGTATTCAAGAGACAGTGAAGTATTACGAGCTAAAAGGATACATCCAATAAAAGAAAGAAGCCCAATCTTCGCCTGCCTCTAACGACCACAGTGCTGCTGCGCGGTTATGGAAGGTGTGCGAGTCCACGACCATTTTGATGACCAAGGAGTATTGAAATGCTATCAGACAACAAAATATATACAGTCCAGCCTGAACGGATGGCAAAGAAAATATTGTGGTTAAGTACTGGTTTGGTTATCTGGGCAGTGACCGTATTCACACTAACAAGAATTTTTGAAAATCCTATGGTTGCCATGGGGATAACGATTGTGTGGATTCTGTTCCCTCTTTTTTATGCCATTATCGCTAGAGACAAGGCAGGAATCGGGCTGACTAGGGTAAATCTGGGGCGGGTGATTGCAGAAACAATACTGGTAACCGTTATCTATAGCTTGGTACGCAATGGGTTAATCATTTTCTTACCTGCCAGCGGGGATTTTCTCGCTGCCAGCGCTATCCAGGTGGCTGAACTGCTAAAGCAAGGTCAATTTGGAAACCTCACCGGCTCACCGGAACGCCTGTTTTCCTTGATGTTTTTTTTCACTTTCCTGGCGGCTGTTGGAAATGAGTTGTACTATCGCGGCTTCCTGTTCACTCGCATCAAGCAGCATACTCACTGGATGGTGGCTGCATTCAGTTCCGCAGTTCTTTTTGGCGCCTATCACTACTTCAATTCGGGCTTGAGTGGGGCGATCATGGGTGTGCTCGTCAGTCTGGTATCTGGTTGGTTGATGCAGCGGCATAACAATATTATCGCGCCAGTGTTGTTTCATTACCTGCAGTACATAGCGAGCATTCTGGTGTTCTACTTCATTGTGCTATGACAATTAAAGGTGAACGTATCCTGATCACCGGAGCGACGGGTTTCATCGGCGGCTGTCTGGCAGAACAATTGGCAAGCGAAAACCAGGTTAGTGCGCTGGTCAGGGACACCGCAGAAAGCAAAACAAACCGCTTGTTAAGCCTTGGAGTGGAACTGATTCCCGGCGATCTACACGACTTGGATTCACTCCGCAATGCGATTTACAGCACAGACATCGTCTACCACCTGGCTGAAGAGCGAGGCTTTTCGCGAAAAGCATGCTGCGTCAATATCGAAGCCACAAAAACTCTCATCGATGCCTCGCAATCTGGTGAGGTTAAGCGGTTCGTCTACGTTAGTACAGTGGCGGTCAATAACAACCTGCTTAAACGCGAGGATCACACGCATTATGAGCCATACCCCTGGTATTTACACACGGTGGCAAAATGCGCGGGCGAAAAATACGGTTTTGAAAAATACAGGCACGATGGTTTTCCTTTTTCGGTGGTGCGGCCCTCAGCCGTCTACGCCAGGAACAGCCATCTGGTGGATGACATCGTTGCCTGGCCGAAGAACCACAGACATATCGGGTACCCTGTCCTTGGTGACGGCAGCAATCTAATGCACTTCGGCCATGTGGATGACATAGTGCAGGGGTTGGTTTTGGCTGGCAGCAATCAGCAGGCGATAGGGAATGCGTATACCATAGTGGACGATATGCCCATCTCGTGGAACGCCATGTTGGATTTGATTAAAAAGGTTTTTGGTATCCAATTGAAGGTATGGCACATTCCAGTTCGTCCAGTCAGGATCGCGGCCAGTGTGATCGAGTGGCTGTCGAGAGCAACTACCGCCCCCGTTCCCGCCCGGTTGCTGGTTGACGTGTTTTCAGGCGATTTTATCTTCAGCAATCGCAAGGCGAAAGTAGAACTCGGTTTCAACCCTGATTACTCTTCGCCGTTTGCTGGTCTAGGAAAAGACAAGAACTGAACATGCTATTCCACTCGTAAAAGAGTGTCAGAATCACACAAATCCCGAAAAGCATTCACAAACTCAATATACATCGAAAGGATTTTAAAAATGAACAAAAAACCCCATCAACCAGTAGTTCTCGTCACAGGCTGTTCAACCGGCATCGGACGCGTGACAGCGCAGTTGCTGGCCAAAAAAGGCTGGCGTGTCTTTGCCTCTGCGCGGCGGATAGAGACCGTCAACGATTTAGCGAGCGACTACATCACTCCCATGCGCCTGGATGTGACTGACGAGGCGAGCATGGCTGAGGCAGTGCAAGAAGTATTAGCAAAGGCCGGTCGTATTGACGCGCTCGTTAATAACGCTGGCTACGCTGAAATCGGACCGCTTGAAGAAGCGACCATGGAAGAAGTCCATCGCCAGTTTGAGACCAACACTTTCGGACCGTTACGGCTGGCGCAGCTGGTATTACCAACGATGCGCGCCCAGGGTAGTGGACGCATTGTCAATGTTAGCACCATGGGCGGACGAGTTGTGATTCCGTTCGTAGGTCTGTATAACAGCAGCAAGTTCGCCCTTGAGGCGATGAGCGACGCTCTGCGAATGGAAACGCGACCGTTCAAAGTGCGTGTGATTGTGGTTGAGCCGGGCGGCACCCGCACGAACTTCAACGCGGTTGCGAACCAAAATGCCCGGCACTTTGCCACAGAAACGAAATCGCCTTACCATCGTTTTTTTGAACCGCTCAACCAATTCATCGGGCGAGCTGAGGGATTCAGTTTTCCACCGGAGATGGTGGCAAAAGTGATCAATCGCGCTTTAAGCGCTGAACGCCCGCGCGCGCGTTATATTGCCACACCGGACGCTCGTATCATGCTTGCAATCATGCTCCGAATGTCCGACGGGATGCGCGACGCGTTGTGGAGACAAATGCTGGGGTTGAGGGAAGAAAGAGAAACGTAAGTGCATGGAGGACGGAACCTTGCAGCGTTGTTGTTATTGCTGTAATTGAACAACGCGACCCATTCTCGTATCGAACCTACGAGCAGCCTACAAAAAAATCTCCCCGGAAATAGCGGTACCTGGGGAGATTTTTAATTGGTCAGACGGGAATGTCGTGGTTACCGAACTTTTACCTGAAAAAAATTGTATAGTTTAGTAGAGTTGGAAACTTCAAGGAGAACGGTTATGGATTTGATAAAACGCAGTCAGGCCGGCGATGTAGAGGCTTTTGCCGATCTCTTTCACCAGTATAAAAACCTGGTTTACAAGACTGTTTACCTGATGCTGGACAGCGCTTACGAAGCCGAAGATGTACTCCAGGAGGTCTTTCTCCAGGTTCATAGATCGCTGTCAACTTTTGAACCCTCGAAAGGGGCTTTCACAACCTGGCTGCATCGGGTTACGGTGAACCATTGCCTGAACCGCCAGCGCAAGCGTCGTCTTCTTACCATCGGCTTGGAACAGGCTCATCATTTAGCGCTGACTGAACATCCGTCATGGCAGGATCGGTTGGAAGAGGAGGAAGCAGTCCGGCAAGCGCTGAGCCGGTTGAGTGAAAAACTGCGAACGGTTGTGATCCTGCGCCATTATTTGGACCTATCATACGCCGAGATTGCCCAGATCCTGAACATCCCCATAGGCACGGTCAAATCACGGCTTGACCTGGCGCTCAAAACCTTGCGCAATGAACTAAAAACAACCCCAACAGCTTTTCCCCGAAAGGAGGTGGCAATATGAAATGCTATGAAGTGAACCAATTACTTATTGCCTACCTGGATAATGAAGTGACTCCCTCTGAACGGACTTTGATCCGGTCACACTTGGCTGGGTGTGATATCTGTCAAGAAAAATTGGCTGAGCAATCGGCACTGCAGAGCCGTGTTAGCCAGTTCTTGAAAATCCGGGCTGCCCAGGCGGTCCCCTCGCCTCAGGCTTGGAGCCGCCTGCAGGCAAGGCTGACGGGGGAAGCGTATCCCTCGTCTTCGTGGCTCCCCATATGGCTTCAACGTCCGGCGCAGGGCGTTGGCCGCATCAACAGAGTCTTTGAAGGAGGTATATCGATGAAGAAAAGATTTGCTCTAACCACAATTGCGGTTCTGGTAATGTCCTTGAGCGTGATGGCGTTTGTTCCATCGGTGCGAGCCCAGGCAAGTGCAATCCTGAACGCCTGGTTCAGCATCAAGGTCTCTAACGGAGAAATGGGTGGCAGCATGCCTCAGAAGTTCACGCCCCTGCGTCCAACCTATGTGCCTGCTGAGTTCATGAGTTCAGGATTTGCAGGAGGCACCGACGGGTCGGGGACAGAGTTCTTCGGTTTGGAGTTTTACAACGATAACACCGAACAGTTCGTTGCCTTCTACGAGACGAAAGCTCTGTCAGACAAGCCTCTCCCCACTGGTCAAGAGGCGACCATAAACGGTCAGCTGGCGGTATTGGAAACTGACGTGGAGGGCACCTTCGGGCTTGAGCTCCATGCCTATACAGATGGAAAGCGGCTCACCTGGTATGTCGGTGATGTTAAGGTTGAGTTGCTGTCCAATCTGCCTGTGGAGGAGATGCTGAAGGTTGCGGAGTCGCTCGTGACGGTGGAAGCTGGAGAGGGAGAGATGCCCCGGCCGCCATCCGCCCCGTAGGGTAGTGCTGGAGAGCTTTTCATCATACTAAAAGGCTCCATCAAATCCAATAAGCATCACACATGTTTGCGAAAGGGCCGGGGTTTGTCCCCGGCTCTTAACTTTTGCGCTATGAGCACTTATCTATCTGAGTGGCTGCTTGTAACCGCAAAATCCTTGGAGAGTGACCAGGTCACACTATTACACCCTGAGTAACTGGTGAGGTTAGCATGGCTGTCTCCGTGTAGGAAGCGTTGGAAAAGGCTGGAGGTATTGATGTGCTGGTTCATAATGCTGGCAATACTGAAATTGAGCCGGTTGAAGATGCAACCATGGAAGAAATCCGCTGCCAGTTCTCAACCAAACCTTCGGACCAAAACGGATGGCGCATCTTGTACTAATGGAAGTCATGCGTTTGCTTCATGATGGCAATGAGATCGAGGTGGATGGAGAGCAAAACGAGGAGAGGGTGAGATGAAATCCTATAAACCAAAGCCTTCTTAATAGGGAAATCAGATCGAAGGGGTCTCTGGTCTCTGTACACCAATGCCAAACCTTTCGTGAACGTGAACCCAAACCCTTGACAAACGGAATTTCCCATAATATACTTTTACGTACTTACCAGTCAGTATGTAAAATGGAGATAAAATGTCTCGTCGTTCTCAACCCGATCAGATTGACCTACGCCAGCGCATCTTGAATGCATCGCTAAATGAGTTTGCCGAAAAAGGTTATCACCGAGCCACCCTGGATGCTATTTCATCCAGGGTAGGAGCGAGTAAAGGTTCTGTCTATTGGTACTTCGAGAATAAACGCGCCCTTTTCCTTGCAGTGGTGATGGAAGAACTCTCCCGGCTCACAAAATACCTGGAGGCGGTTGTCATAGATGGAAGCCAATCGGCTGTTGCCCGCATTGAAGCCTTTATTGTTGCCAACTTGACCTATTACACTGACCATCCAGAATTTTGCAGCCTGATAAAAGTATTCAACTCGCCTGGTGGACCGGGTTTGGATATGGATGTGGAAGTCATAGTATTGGAAGACTACCACCGCTTGCGGGCAATTGCGGATTCACTACTCCAAGAAGGTGTCCGTCGGGGAGAGTTGGATCCGAACTGCACTGCAGTCGCTGCGCCAATGATGATCGCCTTGCTGGATGGTCTCATGTTCCAGTGGGTTTTAGATCCACAGGCTGTGCCTTTAAAGGAATTGGCGGGTACTGTCGCCGGCGCGTTTCTCGAAGGCATCATCAAGCGAACAAATTGAGAGGATAAAAATTTCCATGACATTCTTCGACTCCCGGCAAATCCCTGCAGTCAACGCAGCACCTGGCATTATCCGCAGTGCTGTTTGCTTGGATAACGTCATGCTGACTTTCTTCGATTTCGATGCCGGCGTGATTGTTCCAGAGCATCAGCACCCGAACGAGCAGATCACTTTTGTATTGGAAGGCAAAATGGAGTTCACCCTTGATGGACAAACGCGTACACTCCAGTCAGGTGAGGGTGTGACTATTCCACCCAACGTCCGGCATGGAGCGCACATCCTTGAGCATCCAACTCGCGCAGTGGATGCCTGGCACCCCGTCCGCGAAGACTACATTTAATACTACTTCAAAGCCGGTCAGAATCAAGCCGGCTTTTTCAGAATAATCACAAACCGACCAGTCAGTATAGAAAGGAAATAACGAAATGAAATTCAAAAATGCCTCCAAAGTGATCATCCTCGACGTAGATGGGGCAGTGATTCAACAGAAAAAATTGCTGGCCCAGTATCATCCCATCGTGATCCCGCTTCAGGAAAAATCCGAGGCACTGCGCTACTGGTGCCGGATTGAGGAGATGGAGTGGCTCAGGCAATTGCTCGTGTCCACAGTCGGAGCAGTAAAAGGGAAGGTGATTTTCTTCGGCTCAGGCGATTACCACCACCTAGCCTGGCTGGGGATCAGCCTGATGGACGAGCCGATGACTGTGATCCATTTCGACAATCATACCGATTTCTGGAGGAGTCCCAGTGAGGGGTACATCCACTTTGGTTCCTGGGTGGTCAGGGCGCTGAAACTGCCCAATATCCGCAGAGTGATCCAATTAGGGATTGATGGCGACCTCAACATGAGCAAATCAATGCCTGTCCCAATGGGTCCACTTATGCACGAGATGAGCTTACTCTGCAACGGAAAAGTTGAGGTTTATCCAAACTCAATGAACCGCTCAACATTGTTTGGGCGAATACGGGCCAAATTACCCTGTGTTGACTTTGAGCCTGGATTATTAACCACGCAGGCACACTGGAGGAACATGCGCGATCACGGCGGGATCGAAGACACGCTTGAGAGAATCCTACCCACCATTCCGACCGAGGCGGTCTATCTCACGATTGACAAGGATGTTTTGAGGGAGTCGGACAATTTCGCGGCTTATCCTGGCCGGCAGGGTACACTGTCCCTGGACCAACTCCTGACGGCAATTTCCCTGATAGGAAAACGAAAGCGCATCCTCGGCGCGGACGTTTTCGGGGACGGTTCCTACTCCGCCGCCAGAGGTTACCCCCTCAAACGGCTCGTGGCGCTGGTGAAAGATGGCAAGATTCCCCAAAGTGCCTTTTCTTCGCAGGAGAATATCCGCCTCAATGAATACGCCAACCTGAAAATCCTGGAACGACTGATGGAGGTATTCGCGTGAATATAGAAGATATCAAAATTCAGCATGGGTTACCCTCTGAACACATCCACCGGGCGGTGGAGATTTACTACGAGGCGTTTCGCCGCAAGCTCGACCCGACTCTAGGTTCGCAGGAACATAGCTTGTCCATCCTCACAATGGTTTTTGAGGATCATCCAGACCTCGCCATTGTTGCTTTGCACCAGGCAAAGATCGTCGGGGTGACCGGACTGCAAGTTGGTGGACGCGGCTTTTTCAATTTTAAGTGGTCATACTTTACCCGCCAATTCGGCTGGTTGCGCGCTATTCCCAAAGCCGTGGTGATGTATTTCGCCCGCCGGCCCGAACGTTCGGGGCAACTACTGATGAATGGCATTGCTGTGGATCCGTCAATGAGGGGCAAAGGCGTCGGTACGCTGTTACTGCAAGCCGTGTTCGAGTTCGCGCGGGCAAACTGCTATAGCACGGTGCGGCTCGATGTGGTAGACACCAACCCCGAAGCGCGCTGCCTTTACGAACGGATGGGCTTTTTACCCACCAAGACCTACAACTACCCTTTCCTGCGCAATATCGTTGGTTTTTCCGCGGAGACAACGATGATTAAGCAAATCGCCAACAGTTGAAGTCGGAGACAAAACATGAAAAAAATCTGGAAACTTCTATTAGTGACCGTTACGGTTGTTCTGGTTGTGATCTGGGCTTTCCAGTTCAATCGTCCGCCCGATGACGTGCAGTTGGGTCTGCCTGGCCAAACTTTTGGCCGCCTGACCCTGCCGCTCGACGACCGCATGCATGCAGATGCCGATACCGAGTGGTGGTATATCACCGGTCATTTGCAAGCTGATGATGGCCAGCAATACGGCTATGAACTGGTGACGTTTAAGTTTTTTAATATGCCCTACCAAATTGGCCCTCTATCGTTAACCAAATCCTATGAAGTGGATTTCGCCATCACTTCCGAGACTGAAGGCGAGTTTTTCTCCGCAACGAATCAGCTGCTGCCCCTGCCGATCTACCGCATGAACGAGCGCCGGTTGGATGTGCGCCTCGGCTCAACCCGTATCCAAGCGATTGCTCCATTCACATACCGTTTGCAAACCAAAAGCGGCGGGCAAGCGCTTGACTTGATCGTGCGAGCCGTCAAGCCGCCAGTTGCGCAGGCTGAGGACGGATGGGTTTTGATGGGCACAGGCGGCGGTTCGTATTACAGTTCTGTCACCCGTCTTGAGACCAGTGGACTGCTAACTGTGGACGGAGTGACCAAAAATGTGACCGGTCTAAGTTGGATGGATCACCAATGGGGTAGTTGGGATTGGGAAGGTGTGCCTGGCTGGGATTGGATGAGTATCCAACTTGATAGCGGGGATGATCTGATGGTCTTTGCTTTTCACGAAGGGGGTGACCAGTTGGTCACGCTTTATCGGAACGACGAGACCGTTGCCACCATCCGCGATTTCACTTTGACGGCGACCGGCAACTGGACGAGCCCGATCACCAGGGTGACCTACCCTTCAGGTTGGTGGCTGGTCATCCCCGAGGTCGGCGCCGACTTGATGGTAACGCCTGTCTTGGTCAACCAGGAGGTAGTTAATGAGGTTCATCCTGAGGCCACCTACTGGGAGGGGAGTAATACAGTAATAGGAACGTTTGATGGGGAAACGGCGTCAGGCGCGGCTTACGTGGAATTATCTGGCTACGAACGCCCATTAAGTAACTCAGAGACTGACTCATGGAAGTGATGAAATGGCTGACAGTGTTTGGGTTGGGTGTAGTCGAACTGTGGTTAGCGATTCCAGCAGGTTTGGCATTACAGCTTAATCCGATTGCAGTAGCTATTACTGCAGGGAGTGGGGCAATACTTGGCGCAGTAGCAGTAGTGTTGCTCAGTGAGCGTGTAAGAAATTGGCTGGTCAGGCGACACCAGAGTAAAAATAAGGAGCAACAACATGGGTCTATTAACCGTATTTGGCATCTTTTTGGAATAATTGGATTAGGCTTGCTCGCTCCTCTGCTGACAGGTGCTTTGCTTGGAGCAGTCCTTGGGCTGACACTTGGAGTGCCTGCCAAGCGCTTATTGCTTTGGATAAGCCTCGGGGTCGCTTTATGGAGCGCAGTGTTGACGTCAGGCGCTGCTACTTTGCTTTTGGGAGTAGAAATCAATATCATATTTCTGGTCGCTTATTCTTCATTAACGCGGTTCACCAAAAGTGTGAGGCTCGCTTGACGTTGTAATTCAACGCTTAGATACCATCAACGTACAAAATTTTTCAAAAATGACCGGGTCGTTCTACACGATTTCCCCGTACGTGGGCTTTGGGATGGCGGCAGGCATCCGAATGAATTTCGACTTGCCCGCGCTGTTCGAACCAGTCTACCATCGCATCCACTGCGAAATCCAATTGTGTGGGAAAGAGTGTCCAATGACCGCAGTTGGGAATTTCGGCAAAGGCTTTCTCACACCCAAGGCGGTCAAAGTAGAGGCGGCTCCATTTGGGCGGGATCATCCGGTCGGCGTCAGGCTGGATCACGAGTGTAGGCGTTGAGAACTGTTCGTATTCGATGGCCGGCACGGCGCGCAGCATCGAGTTTACTGCTCGTAGAGTAATGCGCGTCCCCACGCATAGATCGCGACGTAGCAATGTTACAAACTGAGGATCCTCAGCTATATGGCGGTAAGTGACTACCATTTCCGTTGGAATTTGCATCAGGCTGCCAGCGGGGGCAATCAGATATTAATAACTTGATAAATTCTATTCCTGGATTGGATTGTAAATTTGTGTTTAAAGGGAAAGTCAGAGTTCAACCTCGATAAGGCAAAGGAAGGTGACCAAGATTGTTACAAATCTCCTGCATCTCACGAGTAAATTGGTCAGTTAATAT
>CAZTZE010000061.1:0-15929 GCA_964618215.1 uncultured Chloroflexus sp. | reverse complement strand
AAACACGAAGGGCCGGTGACGAAGGGCGAAACCGTGACCGCCAGCCGCCTGCGCGAGGCGGAGAAAATAACGAGAACAGTACGCGTGTGGATGTGCGCGAGTACACGCTGGTTGGTGATTGATCCCCTCCGTCCTTTCCCCTTCGGAGACCTTCGGCGGACACCTCCCCCAAATCCGCCCCACCCGTCCTAACAGACACCCTCCCCATTTTCTTTTGGAAAATGGGGAGGGCTGGGGAGGGGCTGGCGGCGGAGTTTTTGATTGCCGATGGGGGTGGGGACGGCGAGGGAGAGGGTGGCTATGCTTGTGGGGTTGAATAAACCACGTATTGCTCTTTTCGCTTTTCAAATAATGCCAATTGCTTGGCTAAATCCAAATCAACTGGTGTTAGTGGGTTGTAGTTCAACACGATTGCTTCCAACATGGGATTACGATTTTCTTCACTCGCTCCAACATGATAAAAATGTTCACGAGTCAAAATCGTGAAGCGATAGGCATATTTCTCAATTGCAGGATTTGTGCGATAACGATTGCTATGCCAAGTGGAGAGAATAAATTTTGCAGGTGTGCCACTCATCAGGTCGTAAAGTTCCTGCTCTTCTTTTTCTGTCCATGTGTTGAAATAATCCACATGCCTGCCGATGTAAGGCGGGTCACAATAGATAAAATCACCTTCGGTTGCCTGTGGAATTAGTTTTCTGAAATCTGAACAAAAAAATTGCCAATCATATTGGCTGGTTGCCTGGGTCACATATTTAATTTGGTTGGTGATTTTGGTGATGTAGGCTTTCGCAAATCGGTTTGGCTTATGTCCAAAAGGTACGTTGAAAAAGCCTTTTCTATTGAATCGCATGACGCCGTTGAAACAGGCGCGGTTTAGAAAAAGAAAATCCAGCGGTTTATTACTCTGATTGAATCGTTCACGGACTTCGTAATAATAACTTTCGCCCTTTGTTTGCAGTAAGTCGCCTTCGTGTTCCAAAAATTCTTTGGCAATTCCTGCTGTGATTTCGCCTTTCTTGATGGCGTTGTAAAAGTTGACGATGTGGGGATTAATATCGGCAAAGATGGCGCGCGGTGGACGCACGTTGAAGCCAACAACGCCTGAACCCATGAAAGGCTCGTACCAGGTACCGTTGTTTTCCAACGTAGAATGGTCTTTAATCCATTCTGTCAGTTTGGTCTTAATGCCCTGACACTTTAAAGGGGGAACTTTTACCATCATTTTTGCATTCGTCTTTTTTTACGAGCGGGTTTTCGTGCCATTGAGTTGGCGAGTTTGGGGTCTTGACCGCGATACAGCAAGAAGTTTTTCAGCAATGTGATTTTCTTAACTTTGCTATCAGGCATAGTCATCTGGATTTTGCCGTAGTTCATCCAGTAATCGTCAAACCACTGCTCGCCCAGATTTTTGAAAACGCCATTGCCGTTCAAAATATCACTGATTTTCGTGATACTGCCAATATTGGCTGTGTTGGAACTGCCTTGATAATCACTGGCGATTTCCCATTTTTCGTGGACGAAGAACTGAAAATCGCCAATCACTGAAACAATGGATTTCAGTTGGTCGAGTTTGCAGGTTCGAGTTTCGTCAATTTTCTCGGATGTAGACCGAGAGTAGATGATGCCAAGACAAAAATGCCCAAGATATTCGTCGTAAGGAAATTGAATGTTCTTGTTGCTCTTGCGATTGCTGAAATACTCGCCATGCGATCCAAGCGTAAAGCCATTACAAAAATCAGGGTTGTCGGGCAGGCGATAGGTCGTTTTCAGATCGAGGGCAAATTTGATGCGCTCGTCGTCTGCATGGACAAAAGACAGATCAGGGTAATAGTTTTGTTGTTCGGCAAGCATAATGCGATAGCTATTGGCGTTGGCAAATTCAAGCAATTTCGGGAACAAGTGAATTTCGAGAATCTTGGAGACGATTTTGGTGTCTGCCGAAATTGTATAGATGTTCTTGAAAACGTCAATAAAGCCTTTTATCGTCCACTGGTCGTCGGGGGTGGAGATATGGCCTTTCAGCGTTTCAACAAACCCGCTCAATTTGTGTTTGAACTCAGCCTTCAATTTTCCCTGCTGTTTTGAGCGCATGGCGGTCTCCGAATTGGTGATGACAGGATTATACAACATCAAACGAGAAAGGGCAGACACAAAGCCAGCCCGAACAAAGTTTTTGGATGATCGCGGGATTGTGAAGTAGACTCTTGGCAGGCGAGCGAGACGATGCCTATATTTAAATCAATCCACAATAAATAGTTTAGCGCCCCTCTCTGTGCGGGAACGATGTGGCGCGACATCCTCAGCGACCTGGTAACTCGTTCCAGGCGTAAGAATAAACTGCCTGCCATCTTTGAGTTCAGTAATCAGTTCTCCTTCCAAAACAAGCAAAACGTGGCCGCGACTGCACCAGTGATCGGCCAGATACCCGGGCGAATATTCGACCATGCGCACGCGGATATTACCGATTTCCAGAGTTCGCCAGAGCGCCACGCCTGTATCTCCAATATGCTCTGTCGGCGCAATTTGATTCCAATCGGTTAAGCAGAAAGGGACATCCTGGATTTTCATATTTGCCTCGAGAATTCAGGTTTACCTACGGTACGAACGGATTGAAATTGGTCCCGCGGTCGTAATAATCCTCCTGCTCCACTTTTTTCAACGCGTTGACCGCCGCATATGTGGCCGGCGTCATCAGCGCCTCAACGCCGACCTTGAAGATATAGTTGGTCACGGTCAACGTCAGGAACAGGCTCCACGGGAAGACGCCAAAGGCCGAGGCGACGACGACGAACACGATTGTATCCACCAACTGGCCGACAATCGTCGAGCCGATGGTGCGCGTCCATAACCAGCGGCCCTGGGTCAGGATTTTCATTTTCGCGAGCGTGAACGAATTGGAGAACTCGCCCGACCAGTAGCCGGCGAGACTCGCCAGCACAATCCCGCCGCTGCTCATCCCGCCGAGAATGGCAAGATATGCGGCGTCACCGGCATATCCCTGCCAGGTGGCTTCTCCCGGCATGACCTTGACCGCCCACAGCACCGCCGAAGAGAAGGCCAAGCAGGCGAATCCGGCCCAAATAACGCGGCGCGACTTTTTATAGCCATAGACTTCGGTGAGAATATCGCCGAAAATGTAACTGACCGGAAACAAAATCGTCCCGGCGTCGAAGGCCATGCGCACGCCGAAGAGGCTGAAGCCCCAGTCCACGATTTTGGCCGAGGAGGCGATGTTGCTCACCACCAGCACGGTGACGAAGATGGCCATGATGAGGTCGAAGTAGCGATACTGCTTCATGTTTTCTCCCATGTTTTGATAAGGCGGAAACTACGACCACCGGGTCAGTTTTCAGTGTTCAGTATTCAGTGATCAGTCACTGAAAACTGAATACTGATTACTGAACACTGGCTTTAGAAGTCATCCGGCAAAACGCGCACATCCCTGGCGCTGAAGTCGGCTGGCCGCACTTCTCGCAAGGATGCAATTCCTGTTGAATTTCGGTCTGTTCGACGAACAATCCCTTTTTACGCGCTTCGAGGAAGGACAGGTAAAAAGTAAGTTTCGCGCCCGGACGGTCGTTTTCCAGCCGGTTGAGCAGTTCCTTGTAATAAATCGAGGTTGAGCCTTCGACGAAGGGACATTCGTCGTAGATGTATTCTATGCCGCGCAGTAATGCGTAGGCAGCCATCTCGCGCTCGTAGAAGCGGCAGAGCGGCTTGACTTTGCGCGCCAGGCCCGGGGTCCCGGGAAGTACCGGCAACTGGCGCAGCAGATATTCCCCGGCCCAGGTCAACGTATTCCCAAAAAGCACGGCGGCCTCGTCGTCCAGATTGTGACCGGTCGCCAGTACGTCATAACCGAGATCACGGGCGATGCGATTCATCGCGTGGCGTTTGACCAAGCCGCAGACCGAACAGGGCTTGCCCCGGCCGCGATGGGTGCGACTGGCAATTTCGGGGATGGTCTCGCCATACTCTTTTTCGACATCCACGACGTGCAGTTTCAGCCCGCGCCCGGCGGCGAACTTCTCGGTCAGTCGTTGCGACTCGGACGAGTAACCAATGCCTGCGTCTATACCGAGGCAGATATACAGGCCATCGGCAAGATAGCCAAGACAATGGAGAATATCCCAGAGCGAGAGCGAGTCCTTGCCGCCCGAAACGGCGACGAGGATCTTTTCGTCATGCTTGAACATCCCATATTTCTTGATGAAGCGCGCTGTTTGCGCCGGAACCCATTCGAGATAGTGTTCCTTGCACAAAGCCAGTTTGTGCTGACGCATGTTGACGGCGGCTTTTTGGCCGCAAGTTCTGCATTTCATGGTGCTTCATTCCATACGTGTCTTGCGTGAGGACAAGTAAAACGTGAAACGTAAAACGTATGGTGCCTTACGTTTTACGCATTACGCTTTACGTTTTACACATTACCTTTTATATTCACCCTCCCGAAATCACAGCAACGAGTTTGACTACCTCACCGTCCTTCAAGATTTCATCCTCTTCGATCAACTCGCCCTGGCGCGTGGCTAATACCGCTTCGGGTAGAATGCCAATCTTTTGCAGAGCCGAGAGCAGGGTCATGCCCGGACGCACTTCGTATTCTTTATTGCGCAAGATAATTTTAACCATCCATGTCACCTTTCGGAGGTCATTCAAATGAGACCTCATGCCCTGCGGGGCACCCTAAAGGATGAAAATACAGGCTATTTTCAAGTCAGTCGAGCAGAACATCCCGCCGAGTAGGCCTTCGGCAGGTTGAATTGAGCCAATTTGACCGTCTCCCCAAAACCTGCGGGACGGTTTCATCTAAAATGAACACACCCAGGTCATTCTACCGTGAGGAGAGGATGGAGTCAACTGAACTTCAGAAACTTATTCGTCGCTTTGCTCATCTCGGCATATTCCCCCCGATAAGCCTCCGGCAGCAGCGCGGCAATCTGATACATGATTTCGTCTGCTATTTGTTGTCGCATTTCGTGGGTCAATTTCTCATTTACCTGCAATCGAAATGGTTTTCCTACTGCGCTGTGGAAATCCGTCCGCTTTAATCGCTTGAGGTTGCTGTTGAATTTCTCCCCACCCCAGTGCGCAATGGGCAGGATGGGTGCGCCGGAACGCAGGGCGATTGTCACTACACCGGGATGGGCACGCAACAGACGTCCATGCCGCGAGCGCGTCCCCTCTGGCGAGATGGCAAGGATGCGCCCCTGTTCCAGCGCGGCGAAACCTTTACGCAATGCATCCATGTCCGCTTCGCCGCGGCGGATTGGGATCGCCCCCCACAGGTCGAACAGCCAACCCATGAAGACGTTATCCCAGGTTTCAATTTTGGCAAAACCCGTCAGGGGGCGCGGCTGGAGGTGGACAAATAGCAGCGGCACTTCCAGGGAACCGATGTGGTTGGTCACCAGGATGAGCGGGCCTCGTTTGGGCACTTTTTGGAGCGGTTGGCGCTCGATCCGACACAAGAGGCGCGTACCGACTTGTAACGTCGAGCAAACAAAACGCTGTAAAAGAGTCATGCTTTTGGCTTCTGGGCGATAATTTCAATCGCCTGCGGCAGGAGCTCGATGGTCAGTTTTTTGCCTTCATAGCATAATGTCTCACCATCGCAATGCGCGGGGAGAGTCCCTTTCAATGCGGTGACTGTCACCGCGCGGGCGCGCCCGGTCTTGATCTCGGGCTGCCCGGCTTGCGTACCTTTCAAAAAGAAAGGAATGAGCTGGAGAATGCGGCCCTTGGAGGCTTCTGCAGCAATGCACAGGTCGAACCAGCCATCGCCCGGATCGCCCTGTGGGGCCATGTAAAACCCACCGCCCATGCGCTGTCCATTCATAACCGAGATCATCAAAGAGGACTGTTCGATGGTCTGGCCATCGTATTCGATTTTAACGGCCGGGGCTTTGTAATAAATGAAGACGGTCTCCAGCGCCGCGATCAAGTAAAGCAACAGGCCGCGCAGCCAGCGGATTTTGGCCGCTACGAAACCGGTTGCGGCGTCGAAACCAATCCCGACCCCGTTACCGAAATAACGGCCATCCGGGTAATCGCCACCCTTGACCAGGCCGACATCCACCGTCCGGCGGTAATCCTCGGCAAGGCTGCGACAGCCTGTCTCGAGGTCCAAGGGAACGCCCATCCCGTAGGCAAAGTCGTTGCCCGTCCCGACTGCCAAAATCCCCACGGCAGTCTTATCCGCGCCTTTGAGTCGGGCGCGCATCAGACCGTTCAGCACTTCATTGGCGGTCCCATCCCCGCTGGCCGCGACGACTACATCGTAGCCATCCATTGCGGCTTGCTCGGCCAGGTCAGCCGCGTGCCAGGGCCGCTCGGTGAGAACCAGGTCGAAGTCCAGACCGTGGCCGTGAAGATGATTCTCGATCAATGGAATGGACTTTCCAGCCAGTCCACGACCGGAGGTTGGATTGACAATGATCTTGTAGCGAGGCATGGAAGACTCTCCTTTGGCGAATTTGTTCTATTAAACCTTATCGGCAATGAGCCCAGATTCTCTTTTGCATCGAATTTTCACGAATTTCCCGAAGAAAATTCGTCCAATTCGTGTAATTCGATGCAGAAAAAGGTATTACCGATAATGTCTATTGTACATGAGAAAACCCGGAAAGGGACACATTTCTTGATAAAATAGTCCCATCGCCATGCTAATTCTACTGCCCATCCTCTTACTGATCTTGACCGCGCTGACGTTGGTTATCCTGCGCCTGGCGCGGCCAAATTTCAAATATAGCTGGCTGATCGCCGGCGGGGGCGCCATCCTGGCGTTGATTGCCGTGCTCCTCTGGCAGTTGCGCCTGCCCCAGACCCTGGCTTTGCCGGCCTGGCAGCTTCAGGCGTTTTTCCATTATTCTCCCACCTGGCTGGCAGACAGCGTTTCCTGGCCTTATGCTTTGGGCCTGACCGCCCTGGCGCTGGCAATTATCCTGACCTCGGTCGTGCGCGCCAATGCCAACCCGATGACCTGGGCCGGGACGTTCATGCTGACCGCGCTGGGACTTCTGACCGTCACTGCTGAAAACCCCCTAGCCTTGGTGTTGGCCTGGACCGCCCTCGACTTGATGGAACTCGTCAGCATGTTATTATCAGTGGAAGGTGAGAGTCAAAACGAAGGCGTCGTCGTCGCTTTTGCCGCCCGGCTGGCCGGTACAGGGCTGGTGATCTGGGCAAGCATCCTCAGCGTAACTTCGGGCGCCTGGTTGAGTTTCAGCAACGTTCCGGCACGGGCGGGGATCTATTTTTTGCTTGCGGCCGGTTTGCGGCTCGGCGTCCTGCCCCTCCATTTACCCTATCGCCATGAGAATACGCTCCGGCGCGGCTTTGGCAGCTCGCTGCGGATGGTTTCAGCGGCCTCCAGCCTGGTACTGTTGGCGCGGATTCCTGCCAGCGCGGTCAACGCATCCCTGACTCCTTACCTGTTGACCCTGACGGCCCTGGCGGCCCTCTACGCAGGTTGGATGTGGATGCGGGCATCCGACGAATTGACCGGCCGTCCTTACTGGCTGCTGGGAATGGCTTCTCTTGCCGTCGCCGCATCGCTGCGCGCCAATCCCACCGGCAGCATCGCATGGGGTATAGCCCTCCTCCTGGGTGGTGGATATTTATTCCTTAATTCAGCGCGACAGCGATCGCTGATCTGGCTCTCGCTTTTTGTCCTCTGGGGACTTACCGCCCTGCCCTTTTCACTAACCGCCAGCGGGTGGACGATGCACAGCACCTATTCGGGCGGGACGCAAATTTCAGCCTTGTTTGCGCAGCACCTACTCGGCTGGATACTCTTCCTTCCCGCACAGGCATTGCTCATGGCAGGTTTTTTCCGTCACAGCAGCAATGTCGGTGAAACCAGCCTCGAATCGCAACTCCCGTGGGTAAAGGTGATTTACCTGTTGGGGCTTCTCCTGTTGCCTCTCAGCCAAGTTTTATTGGGTCTATGGGGTTGGGAGGGAGCGCGGCAGGTTGGCGTCTGGTGGGCGGCATTGACCGCGCTCGCGCTTAGTGCAGGATTGGCTTGGTTGTCAACCAAAGTGCTGACGCGTTTGACCAGGCCAGACGCAACCAGCCGCTGGGGCGACGTTCTGCGCCTGAACTGGCTCTACCGCGCCGCATGGGGCATCTACCGCTCCCTCGGCCAGGTCAGTCAAGTCATCACTTCTACCCTGGAGGGGGATGGCGGCGTCATCTGGTCGTTCATAATTCTCCTCCTCGCTTTGTCTCTCCTCATTCCTGGTATCCGGTAGCTCTATGCTTGAAATTCTGAACTGGATCGCCGCTCTCTTGGCGCTTGGGACATCCATCGGTCTCTTACTCAGTCGCGACTGGCGCTGGGGACTGGCTATTCTGGCGGCTCAATATCTAAGTATGTTCTGGTTGGTCAATTATCACTGGCCGGCCTCCATGGCTGCGGTAAAACTGGTGACCGGCTGGATGGTTTGTGCGGCGCTGGGCGCGACCTTGCGCGGATCAACCCAACCACCCACCTCTGGAACCGCCTGGCCGGAAGGACGTCTCTTCCGCCTGTTGGCCGCCGGCCTGGTTGCCCTGGCTACCTTCGCCCTTGCCCAAAGAGCTGCAACTTGGTTGAGCATTGATCTGGCTGTCGCATGGGGCAGTCTGCTGCTTGTCGGAATGGGGCTGCTTCACCTGGGGGTCACTGCACGACCCCTGAGAGTCATCCTCGGTTTACTTACTTTATTGGCCGGATTTGAAATTCTGTATGCGACAGTAGAATCCTCGGTACTGGTCGCTGCGCTGCTGTCAATCATCAACCTCTGCCTGGCGCTGGCCGGCGCTTATTTGCTCGATGCACCTACGCTGGAGGAATCCGCATGAGCGCAGCATTGATCTGGATCTTCCTGCCGTTCGGATTGGCCTTGATCTTGTGGCCGCTGCGCAAGGAACGCCTGACGGCCGGTTTGGCCAGCGGTGCAAGCTTCCTCTTGGCCCTGACCGCCTGGCTGCTGCCTCTCGATACCGCCATCCGCGCGGGGACATTTTCCCTCAAGATCGCCTCTTCCTTCGAAATCCTGGGACGCCACTTGATCCTCAACTCGGCTGACCGTCCCTTGCTGACGTTGATCTACGCGACCACTTGCTTCTGGTTTACCGCCGCGGCCGCAATCAAAATGGCTCAACGTTTAATCCCGCTTGGGTTAGGGATGACTGCCTTATTGGTGGCTTCGCTGGCGGTCGAGCCATTCCTTTATGCCGCATTGCTGATCGAGATGGCCGTCCTCCTCGCCGTGCCTCTTCTGTCGCCGCCAGATCAAGCCCCCGCTCGCGGCTTGTTTCGTTTCCTGATCTTCCAGACCCTGGCAATGCCATTCATCCTCTTCTCGGGCTGGCTGCTGACCGGCATCGAAGCCAATCCCGGCGATCTAGCTTTGGTTATGCAAGCCGCAGTATTGCTTGGGTTGGGTTTTACGTTTTTATTAGCCATTTTCCCATTCAACACCTGGATACCTCTTTTACCCGAAGAAACGCCGCCATATTCAGCCGGTTTCATCCTGTGGATCTTCCCGACGACCGCCTTGCTCTTCGCTCTGGGCTTCCTGGATCGCTACGCCTGGCTGCGGACAGCGCCCCAGTTACCCAATATTCTGATCATTGCAGGTTTGCTGATGGTCTTCACCGGAGGGCTGCTGGCAGCCTTTCAACGGCATCTTGGCCGCTTGTTTGGATATGCTGTCATCGTCGAGGGCGGGTTTTCACTACTGGCGTTGAGTCTCGGCGGAACGACCGGTTTGAATCTATTCTTCCTCTTGTTGATACCGCGCGTGCTCAGCCTGGGCATTTGGTCGTTTTCAATATCAATCCTGAAAGAGCATTCACCCTCGCTGCGCTTCAGCGAAGTCAAAGGTTTGATGCGAACTCTGCCTCTCGCGGCCGCCGGCGCGCTGCTGGCGCACATGTCCCTGGCCGGCGTCCCGCTCCTGGCCGGTTTCCCGATCCGTCAGGCATTGTGGGAAGGATTAGCCCGTCAATCACTCGGAGTCGCCTTTGGGGTGCTTATCGGTTCTTTCGGGCTGCTCACCGGTATGATTCGCAGCCTGGCCGTCCTATGCATGGCGCCCGAGGACAGGCGCTGGGAAGTGCGCGAATCCTGGCCTCAGCGCATTTTTCTCACCCTCGGCGCGCTGGCGCTGATTATCCTGGGGCTATTCCCGCAATGGGCAACACCCTTACTCGACAGGCTGCCATCCGTTTTTAAACATCTTGGCCAATAAAACCTCACCTCGACCCCAAAAAACGTGGTAGGTGGAGCACAAATTTTTTACACACCCTCCGGAGAGAAGAAAAATGGAACTCGAACAAATCATAAAACGTCTGGATTGGCTGGACGAAGAACACCGCAAGGAAAAGAATGCAATTAGCACACTCGAAGAGCGTCTGGCCTCCTTAGATGGGAATCTCAGAAGCCTGAGCCAACAGATTAAAGAATTGAGTGTGGATATCTCGCGGCTGACAATGACCGCTGCCAGGGTGGATCAATTCGACGACAACCTCGCCAAGAATCGCCTCGAGGTTAATCGCTTCATAGAGGATTTGGAAAAGAAACATGAAGCAAAGCAACTTGAAGAGAGCAAACAATTTCAGGCTGAATTCAACAGCATCAATAAATCATTAACCAACCTGCGAAAATTAAAGGACGCAGTCTCGGAAACCAAAGAGGGTATAAAAGTACGTATAGATGAGGAAGCCCGCCTGAGCCGTGCGATAAGCGAATTGAAGAGCAAAATGGAAGCAGCTCTGCGCGCCAGTCAGGATGTCCAACATGCCCAAGGCCTGGTCGAAGAAAGCCGTCGCCAGGATTCCAAGCGCCTGGCTGATTTGCAAGGGGAGATCAGCGCCAACCGCA
This sequence comes from uncultured Chloroflexus sp., assembly GCA_964618215.1. Lineage (GTDB taxonomy): Bacteria > Chloroflexota > Anaerolineae > Anaerolineales > Villigracilaceae > CG2-30-58-95. The sequence continues at coordinate 5,056 of CAZTZE010000061.1, read as the reverse complement.
AACGCATCGAAGAAGTCCGGGAGAGAGGCGACCTCTTCACCGATGGCATCCGCCGCATCGAGACCCGGTTGACGGAGCTACTCGCCAGCGAGGCCGAACGGCGCCAGTCGCAGACGGCTTTCATCGAACAGCAATCCCGTCTCCAGGTTGATCGAAATCGCATCTGGAAAGAATGGGAGGAACGCTTGGAGCCTCTCGCCAGGCAGACCGAGAGCATCGAGGCCAGATTGCAGGAGTTGGACGCGGCGCAACGGGCGGTAAAACGCGCCAGGGAAGTTTACGAGGAAATCGTTCAGAAATTCGAGCGGCGCATCAACGAGATCACCGAAATGCAGCGTTTGTCTGAAGACCGCTTTCGGCAGGAATGGGTCACATTCAAATCTGACGACCAGAAGCGCTGGAGCGGTTACACACTCGCTCATGAAGAGCAGAAGCGTGACGCCGGTACCGGCGTGCAAAAACTGGTTGAACGGGTTACCGCCCTGGAAGACCAGACCCAAACACAACAAGACGTCCTCCACCAAACCAAAGAGGCTTACGAGCAATACTTTCACGGCATGTTAGCCCAAATCCACGAGCTGCTTACAGCCTACGACCGCATCCTGGGAAAACCCAGAATCTAAAGGGATCGAAAAGGAACCCGTTTTCTCCAAGAAAACGGGTTCCTCCGAAAGGACAAAATGCACGTTATCGGCACCGCCGGACACGTAGACCACGGTAAATCCACCCTCATCGCCGCGCTGACAGGCATCAATCCAGATCGCCTCAAGGAAGAACAAGAGCGCGAGATGACCATTGACCTCGGCTTCGCCTGGCTGACCCTGCCCCTCAACGGCGGCGAGGAGATTGGCATCGTGGACGTGCCAGGCCATCGCGATTTCATCGAGAACATGCTGGCGGGCGTGGGGGGTATTGACGCCGCGCTGCTGGTCATCGCGGCCGACGAGGGCGTGATGCCCCAGACGCGTGAGCATCTGGCCATCCTTGACCTGTTACAAATCTCAGCCGGGCTGGTCGTCTTGACGAAGATTGATCTGATTGACGACCCTGACTGGCTGGATCTGGTGGAATCGGACGTGCGCCAGGCTCTCAAAGACACCGTCCTTGCCGACGCGCCGATTATCCGCGTTTCATCCAGGACAAAAACCGGTTTTCCGGAACTCCTCGAGACCCTCGGCCTGCTTCTCCAAGAACGACCAACGCGTCTCGACCTGGGACGTCCGCGCCTGCCGGTTGACCGTGTCTTCAGCATCCCCGGCTTTGGCACAGTAGTTACCGGAACCCTGACAGACGGGCGACTGAATCTGGGCGAAGAAGTCGTAATCCTCCCGACTGGCTTACGCGGACGTGTGCGCGGCCTGCAAACCCATAAAAAGAAAGAAGAAATTGCCCTTCCGGGAAGCCGCACCGCGGTCAATATCTCCGGCGTGAACGTTGACCAGATCACGCGCGGCGAGGTGATCGCTCACCCCGGACAATACCAGCCAACCCGTATGCTGGACGTGCGTTTTCGTCTGCTGGCGGATGTTTCCGGGCCGTTGCGTCATGCCAGCGAAGTCAAACTGTTCATCGGTGCATCGGAAACCATCGCGGATGTACGTCTGCTCGGGACGGAAGTGCTGGCAGCCGGGCAGGAAGGCTGGCTGCAACTTGAGCTTCGCCATCCGGTGGTCGCGGTGCGCGGCGACCGCTATATTCTGCGTCGTCCTTCGCCCGGCGAGACGCTCGGCGGCGGCGCAGTGGTTGACCCGCACCCCAAACGCCGCCACAAACGTTTCGATGAAGCCGCCATCCAGAGTCTCGAAGCGCTGGCGCAAGGCTCGCCGGCGGATGTCCTCGTGCAGGCCAGTCTGGCCCTCGGCCCATCTCCAATCAAGGAAGTGGTCAAGCGCGCCCGGCTCGAGACCTTGCCGCAGAGCCCATCGGGGAGCGATACAGGCCGCGGGGTCCAGAACGCAGCCGCCGCGCTGGAGGAAGCGCTGTCTTCCAACCAGATCGTCGCCCTCGAGACAGGTGATCCATCCCCATCCAGCGAGCTGTTGATCATCGCCCAGGTTCAATGGTCTCTGCTCAAAGATCAGGCCAGGCAAATCGTGGAGGCGTATCACCGCAATTTCCCTTTGCGTCGGGGGATGCCGCGCGAGGAGCTAAAGAGCCGCCTGAAATTGACGCCGCGCGTGTTCAATGCAAGCGTCCGTAAATTGGCGGCTGAGGGCGTATTGACCGAAGCCGGTGCCTGGGTGGCGCGCGCCGGCCACGAGATCCGCTTCGATGCCGGACAGCAGGCCGCAATCAAACATCTCACCTCGCAATTCGCCCAAGCGCCCTACAGCCCGCCGACGATCAAAGAATGTCAGGCCGAGACCGGTGAGGAAGTCTTCGACGCGCTGGTCGAGCAGGGCGAATTCGTCACCGTCTCATCTGAAGTGGTTTTCCGAAAGAGCGATTACGATGAGATGCTTGCGAAAATCCGCCAGGCCATTCAGGTGAAGGGCCAGATCAGCGTTGCTGACGTGCGCGATTTGTTCGACACCAGCCGCCGCTACGCGCTGGCGATGATGGAACATCTCGACTCGATTGGCATGACTGTGCGCGACGGCGACTCTCGCAGACTCAAGAAATGAACCGCGAAGGTACGAAGAGCGCGAAGAATAATTAAATCTTCGCGTCCTCACCTGCACTTGCAGCAGGTGCAAGTGTCGCTTCTTCGCGGTTTTCTGAATGGATTGTAACTGCTCAGGCCTGTCACCCTGAGGGAGCGTTCTGTGCGACCGAAGGGTCTCAAGGCCAGTCGGAGGAGATACTTCGCCGCTGGAAGAACACCAGCGGCTCACACCGTCCCAGTGTCCTGCCGGGAGAATGACAATCAGGCTGAGCAGTTACAATGGATTTGGATATGTGTGGACGATTTGCGTTAACCGTTGACCCTGCCGACCTGCAGGATGCCTTCCCCGAATTTTCCTTTCCGGGACAGTTTGCGGCGCGCTACAACATCGCCCCAACCCAGCCGGTGCTGGTCATCCCCAACGACGGCACGGGGAAGGCGGATTTCTTCGTCTGAGGATTGATCCCTTCGTGGGCCAAAGACCCGACCATCGGCGGGCGGATGATCAACGCCCGCGCCGAGACGCTGGCCGAGAAGCCGTCCTTCCGCGCCGCGTACCGTTACCGCCGCTGCATGATCCTGGCGGATGGTTTCTGCGAATGGCAGGCGCAGGTTGGCAGCAAGGTCAAAATCCCGCATTACATCCGCTTGAAATCCGGCCGCCCCTTCGCCTTTGCCGGCCTGTGGGAAGACTGGCACGCGCCGGATGGCTCACAAGTCAAATCGGCCACGATCATCACCACGCAGCCCAACGAGTTGATCGCGCCCCTGTACAACCGCATGCCGGTCATCCTGCCGCCCGAAACTTACGCACGCTGGCTGGAGCCTTCGCCTCGTCAACCCGCCGACTTGCAAGGACTGCTCGCCCCCTACCCCACCGAGGCGATGAGCGCCTACCCGGTCTCAACGCTAGTCAACAGTCCAGCCAACGACCGGCCGGAGTGCATCGCGCCAGCCCGATAACCCGCATTACGTTTTACGCTTTACGCATCACGCATCACGCATCACTTCCCCCCTACCATGCCCAACTTCTCCAGCCGTTTCCCCGCCCTTGCCTCGCGTGATTTCTCCATTTTTTGGGTCGGTCAGTTTATATCCCTGATCGGAACCTGGATGCAGAACACCACCCAGCCGTATCTGGCTTACCGTCTGACCGGCCGGCCGCTCGACCTGGGGATCATCGGTTTTGCTGCCACGCTCCCGACCCTGATCCTGGCTCTGCCGGGCGGCGTACTCGTCGAACACTTGGACAAACGCAAGACCATCATCATCATGCAAACGATCATGATGATCCAGGCCTTGATCCTGGCCTTCCTGACCTTGAGCGGCATCATCCAGATATGGCACATTATGATCCTGGCGTTTGTTCTCGGATCAGCCAATGCCATCGAAATCACCGCCCGTCAGGCCATGTTGATCGAATTAGTCGGCAAACCAGCTTTACCCAATGCGATTGCCTTACAAACAACCGTCTTTAATGCGGCGCGGGTGCTAGGTCCGTCAATGACCGCAATCGTGCTAATCCTGGTCAAGAATCAGGGCGAAGGCTGGGCTTTTTTCTTCAACGGGATAAGCTACTTATTCGTCATCGTCGGGCTATTCTTTGTTAAAACCCCCTATAAGCAGCAACTCGCCGGCGGAGAAAATGGCAAACGGCACATGCTGGCCGAATTCAAGGAAGGCCAGCGCTACATTCTCGGCAACAGCTCAGTCGCGCTGATCATCCTGATGGCCGCCGTGATCGGCTTCTTAGGCTTTCCATTTGGCCAACAAATCCCGGCCGTTGCCAGGGATGTCCTCAAACAAGTTGGCGATACGGAGACGATCCTCAAAGCGCGCACCAGCGCGCTTTTCATCGCCCAGGGTGTCGGCGCGTTGGCCGCCTCCTTGTTTATATCCGTATTCAGCGATATCAAACGCAAAGGTCTTTTATTGGCCGTCGGGCAAGTTGCCTTTGGGATTGTTTTGATCGGCCTCGCCTTCACAAAATCCATCCCCCTGGCCATGGGCTTGATCACCATGCTGGGTTGGGCCATCGTCACTCAGCTCGCCATGATGAACACCCTCATCCAGTTGGCCGTCCCCGACGCATTGCGCGGGCGGGTTTTCAGCACCTATCTCTGGGCATTACAAGGCGTCGCCCCCTTCGGCAGCCTGTTCATCGGCTGGGTGGCGCAAACCTGGAATGTTCCGCTCGCCGCGCTGATCTGCGGAGGTGTATGTCTGCTGGCCGCGGTGCTTATCCATGCGCTCAATCCTAATTTCCGGCGGAATATCTAATCCGCAGCCCTGCTGTCAACCCAAAGTAGAAATGTCCGCTTTTTAGCAAAGTAGCGAAGCCATTGCGCCAGGGGTGATTGGGAGCTGGGACGTGGGCTTTGCTCTGGTTTTGCAGCGCGGCGTCCACGTCTTTTGTTTCAACAATTTCAGCCTGCTTGGCTTGTTTGTGGA
>CAZTZE010000060.1:0-16173 GCA_964618215.1 uncultured Chloroflexus sp. | reverse complement strand
AAGACCCAGCCAATTACAGAGACGGTAGAAATCTTATTGTGGGTTGTCCTATTCTTGATAACACTTGGTTTCTATCCATTATGAGGCATTAGAGAGTGATCCGCGTGTAAGTAGACGAACAACAAAGCCGCCGAACACCGGCTCCAGCGGACAGCGGCTCTGCCGCTTGCGCGCAGGCGCGATTTGCCAGAAGTGGCGCGATAATGTGAAGAGTCTCGCCAGTCTCGCCAGTCTCGCCGCTGCCGCTGAGCCAAACCGTTGGGCGGCCTAGATAAGTTGGACTGTACTTGAGTGCCGATTGGCACTTGCAGATTCTCTCTTCTGTTTCACACAGGAGGTGTGAGATAAAAACTAATTCAGGACTTCCAGTGAGTGTGCCACCGTCAGGTCAGCCATTGTGGCGGCGCATCATCAGGTGGCCCAGCACACGACTCGGTTGGTGGTCGGTCGGGCTGGCGGCGGCGTTCGAAATCCTCATGATCATCAATAGCGCGATTTTCATGCGCTTGTCGGAGGATGTAACGTGGCGGGTAACGGTATTACCCTTCTACGGCATCTTCATGATGGTGTGTGGACTAGCCGCTGGGATCGTCGGCCTGATCGCAGTGATACGGCAGCACGAGCGCTCGTGGCTCGTTTGGCTGACCCTATTGATCGGGCTGAATGCTCTCGTTTTTGTGCTCGGCGAGTTCCTCGTACCGCATTAGGGACTGAGCGCGACACCCACCAAGCGACAGCATACAGCATATGTGCTTTGCCGCTCGCGAAACGAGTGCGATATGTTGGAGATAGAACGATGCTGAGGTTCACCCTTGCAGTAACGCGTTATTTTGCATAAGGCCGCCCAACAACGGCTCCAGCGGACAGCGGCTTTGCCGCTGCGGGTACGGTGCGCGAATTGGGAGAGATGGCGCGATAATGCAAAGGAGTCTTGTCAGCACCGCCGCTGCCGCTGATCCAAACCGTTGAACGCCGCGTCATTAACGATGAAGTACTTTTAAAAACCAACTCACCGGGGAAAATAAAATCATCCCCGCGCGAAGAAATCAAGTTCAGTGCTATCCTTAGTTCCACAGCCTTTCGACTACTAAACCCGCAGGGAGTGGGGAAACTAGGGCCTTGTCAGGCGGAGCGAAAGAGCGGTCAAGGTGTAGTCGTGCAGCATCTCCCCAAATTTGGATTTGCTGAAGCCGTGCTGGCGCAATGTGTAAAACACCGGCAGCTCGATGATCTTCTCTCCCCGCCGAAAAGCGCCATAAGTCAGGCGGATGAAATATTCTCCGTACCCGCGAAAGATGCCCTCCAAATCCAGCGCGAAAAGCGGCTGGCGGCGCATGGCAAAAAATCCACTCAGGCTGTCGCGAATGCCGTGCCACAAGACCAATTGGATGAACCAGTTGTAGATCAGGCTAAAGACATAGCGCTTCTTATCTTCCATCCCCCCGCCCCTGACAAAGCGCGAACCAATCACCAAGTCATATTCATCCAGAAGCTCGACCATCTGAGGAATATTGGTGGGACTATGGTTGAAATCGGTGTCCATGACGACGACTTTGTCCCCGCTGGATCGCTGGATGCCGTGCTTGATCGCCGTCGCCAGGCCTCGTTCCTGGGTCCGGACGAAGCACTTTACCTGCACCCCGGCCCTGACCGGGTGTGCCCGGACGACCTCGGCGGTTTGATCCGGGCTGTTGTCGTCCACGATCAAAATTTCGATTTTTCGTCCCAGGGGAAGCAGGCTGGTTTCTATCGCCGAGATCAAATTCTCGATGTTATCTCGCTCGCAATAGGTCGGCAAAATGACCGAGATGTCCATATTTCAGGCCATATTCCTGATCGCCTGGACGATGCGCTGGATGTCTGCATCTGTGAGCGTGACCGCCGAGGGCAGGTTGATGCCGCGCCGCGAGAGGTCTTCGGCGACAGGTAAAGAGATGTCGGCCTGATACGGCGGCTGAATGTGGATCGGGTAGAAGAAGGGGCGGCTGTCAATATTCTGCTGGCGCAGGCGTGCCATCACCTCGTCGCGGCTCAGGGGGAAGTCTTTATTCAGCAAAATGGAATACATCCAGTAGACCGAAGTCGCCCACGGGGCTTCCGGCGGCAGCGTGACAGAGGCCACCTCGCGCAAGCCCTGGTTGTAGCTCTCGGCGATCCAGCGTTTGCGGGCAATGAATTCCTCGATGCGTTCCATCTGCGCCACGCCCAGCGCGGCTTGCAGGTTGGTCATGCGATAGTTGAACCCGACTTCGGTATGCCAGTAGCGCTTTTCAGGCGACATGGCGTGGTCGCGTAAAAAGCGTACCTTCTCGGCCAGGGCATCCTCGTCGGTGGTCAGCAGGCCGCCCTCGCCGGTGGTGATGATCTTGTTGCCATAAAAACTGAAGGCATTGATCTCCCCCAGGCTGCCGACGCGCTTTCCTTGATAGCGTGCGCCATGCGCCTCAGCCGCGTCTTCGATCACGTGCAGCTTGTGCTGTTTCGCCAGTTCGAGAATGGGCGCCATATTGGCTGGATGTCCGTAGACGTGGACCGGGATGATCGCCCGGGTGCGAGGGGTGATGCGGCGGGCGACATCCTGAGGGTCGAGATTCCAGGTTTCGGCTTCGCTATCGGCGAAGACCGGCGTCGCGCCAGTGTAGCGGACGGCGTTGGCGGTGGCGATGAAGGTCAAGGTCGGGATGATGACTTCGTCACCCGGCCTGATTCCCAGGGCGACCAAAGCCAGGTGCAAGGCGGTCGTCCCATTGGAGACCGCAATGCCATGCCGCACGCCGCAAAAGTCAGCGAAACCCTGCTCGAATTCGGGGATGTATTTCCCCAGCGAGGAGACCCAGCCCGAGCGGACGCAATCGTTGACATACTCGACCTCATTACCGGATAGAAGGGGTTCAGAAATGGGGATAAAACGGTTGGAAGAATCCATTGGAAGTCCGTAGCAAAGAAGGTTTTGGCGAGTCAGGCTATTCTAATCCATCTTCGCCTCTTGCATGAGACCAGTATTTTTCAAAGGATTGGCTACGCCAGGCAGGATGCCGGGGATAGAACCGCCGGGTAGACCTTCGGCGAGTATAATTGCGGCATGACGGATAAACGCCCGCTCCTAAAAACCATTCAGGATGGCTTTTCCACCCTGAGTGAAGCATTTTTCATCCCTGCGCCGGGACGGTTATCGGCCTGGTTTGACAGGCTCTGGACAACAGTCCTTTATCTTATAGGCCTGCTCCACTGGGGATATTTCCTTAATTGGGGAAAAGTTCCCTTCGATTTGCACGATTGGACTCAGACCGGCGCCTATTTCAGTTTCCTGCGCCAGGCCGCCCTGACGAATCAACTGCCTCTGCACATCGGCTCGACCCTCTCCACCACCGACCGCTACCTGGGGCGACCGGACACCCTAATCTCCCCCCAGGCCTACTTGCTGCGTTTCCTCGAGCCGGGACTCTTCACCCTGGTCAACCTGCTGATCTTGTACTCACTCGGTTTCGTAGCTCTGATCCTGCTGAAAAAACGCTACAGCCTGGCTCCGGCGGCGTTCACCGCGCTGTTCGCCCTCTTCAACTTCAACGGTCATATCACCGCCCACTACGCCGTCGGCCATTCAGAGTGGATCGGTTACTATTTCCTGCCTTTCTTTGTGCTGCTCATTCTAAAGGTTGCGGAGGGCGAAAAAGCCGGCTGGCGCTGGGTGATGCTCATCGCGCTGACCCTCTTCGCCATCACCCTGCAGGGTGCATTCCACTTCTTCTTGTGGTGCCTAATCTTTCTGCTGGCCTGGGGAGTATTCACGCCGAAATACCTGCTGTCCGTCATCCAGGCGATCACCTTCAGCCTGCTGCTCAGCCTGTTCCGCCTGCTGCCGCCGATGGTCGAGTTCATCGGCGGCGGGAAGGGCTTCATCTCCGGCTTCCCGACTGTCACGGATATGTTCGCCGCGCTGGTGACGCTCAAATATCCCGCCGAGGCCCTCGCCGGCCCGTTCAAGTCGCTGGGCTGGTGGGAGGTGGATACCTACATCGGACTGATTGGCCTGGCATTTTTAATATATTTTGGCATCTACCGCACCTGGCGCCCTGGCTTGGCCGCCAGGACAGGTAAACAGAGTCCCGCTCGAACCCTGCTGGCCCCGATTGCCGTCCTGACCTTCCTCTCGATCGGCCAGGTTTACGGTGTGATCAACCGCCTGCCCATCCCTCTGGCAGATTCGGAGCGGATTACTTCCCGGTTCCTTGTCCTGCCGCTGGTGGCATTGATACTCATGGCTGGCTTCAATTTTCAGGAATATTTATCCGAAAAAGGCCGCCGCAGCCTCTCCGAACGCATTTTCGGCCTGGGGCTGCTGATCTTGATGGCGCATGACCTGTTCCAGCACTCCCGCATCTGGCGGGTGACCAACATGTACCAACTGTTCCCGAGCACGCCGGTGGATATTCGCGCCAATGTCATCAATCACCCCGATCCGGTCTACATCACCGCGTTGTCCGTCGGCGCTGCTGCGTCCATGCTGACGTTGATCACCCTGCTCATCCTTTCACACCGAGAAAGTCTAAGAAAATAAACAACAATGCCTGAATTTCGCTTCTACCACCCCATCGAAGTCCGTTACGGCGACCTGGACCCGCAGGGCCACCTCAACAACGCCAAATATCTCACCTATTTCGAGCAGGCGCGCGTCCATTATCTCCTCCGCCTGGGCATGTTCGAGGAAGGACAGTCTTTCACGAATATCGGCATCATCCTGGCCGAGGTCAAAGTCACGTTCCTCGCGCCGGTTCAATATGGCACAGACGTGCGCATCGGAATGCGCATCTCCCGCCTGGGCAACAAGAGCATGACCGCCGAATACACGCTGATTGACGCAGCCACCAAGGAGGTGCTGGCGACCGGCTCGGCCGCGCTGGTGGGGTATGATTACCGCACGAACGAGACGATACCCATCCCAGAGGAGTGGCGGGGAAAAATCGCAGAATTCGAAAAAATGACTGGTTTCTGATACACTTGCGCAAAGGAGAGTACGATGAGCGAGATCATTTTCCTGGTAGAGGAAGCCCCCGAGGGCGGGTACACTGCTCGCGCTTTAGGGTTTTCAATCTTCACTGAAGCAGACACATGGATAGAGTTGAAAGAGGCTGTACAGGAGGCAGTCCGCTGCCATTTTGAAGAAGGTCAGATGTAAAGCATTGTACGCTTGCATGAGGTGAAAGAGGTAAGAATACTTATGGAGTTTGAAGGTTTATGAATACATCGGCTGTGGCTATTGCTACAAACTTCGATCCGACAGCAACCTTTGTTTTATACGAAGGCGGTTGTTTGGATTTGCTTTCACAAATTCCAGATGGATTTGTGAAACTTGTAGTTACTTCACCTCCCTATAATCTCGGCAAGCCATACGAAGATCGCCTTGATCTTGATGATTATCTTGCTCAACAAAACCAAATTATTAGGGAGTGTGTTCGTGTTTTAGATGATAAAGGTAGCATCTGTTGGCAAGTCGGAAATTATGTCAACAACGGGGAAATTATTCCTCTTGATTTAGTGTTGTACCCACTTTTTTTATCCATGCAATTGCACTTGCGCAATCGTATTGTCTGGCATTTTGGGCATGGTCTACATGCTTCTAAAAGGTTTTCCGGACGCTATGAAGTTGTATTGTGGTTCACGAAATCGAATGACTACACATTTAACCTTGATGCTATACGTGTTCCACAAAAGTATCCCAATAAGAAGTACTTCAAAGGCCCTAAAAAGGGAGAGCTTTCTGGTAATCCGCTCGGTAAGAATCCAAGTGATGTTTGGGACATTCCAAACGTGAAAGCCAACCATGTCGAAAAAACTTTACACCCATGTCAGTTTCCCGTAGAGTTGATTGAAAGGCTGGTGCTCTCTATGACAAATGAAAACGACTGGGTGTTAGATCCCTTTATGGGTGTTGGCTCAACAGCAATAGCCGCACTCATTCATAGCCGAAAAGCAGTAGGTGCAGAGATTATTCCTGAATATGTCGCTATAACAAAGGAACGCATTCATCAAGCGGAACGTGGCCTACTACGGATCAGACCTATGACAAGACCTGTTTATGACCCCGATTCACCTGACATCAGTATTCCGCCACAAGTTGTAAACTTAAAAAATCAATCTTACCAACAATCGCTGCTAGAAAAGAAAGCCAACTACAAAACTGAGGAGGAAAGGAAATGAAAACTGTCTATGAATACTCGCATTTAGGGGGATCAGAAATTCTCCTCGTGCGTTACCCAGAAATTGAACGCGAAATTTATGATGTAATTCGGGTGATCAAAGGTGGAAGAACAAAGATAAGCAAAGAAAAAACTAAAATGGGGCGTGCACTGTACTCACCAGTAGATATGAATCAGCAATTTGACAAGGCTTTTCAGGCAAGGGGTTATCGTGAATTGCGTGATACTTATGCTATCGAACTTCCCAATAGTAACATTTCAATTCCAGGCGCATTCAAGCAAATAGATTTCGTAAAAAGCAAGGTTTTGGTTGAAGTGCAGTTCGGAAAGTATGCTTTCATGTTTTACGATATGGCAAAATTCCAGTATTTTTTCAACGAAAGCAAGGCTGATGTGGGTGTTGAAATCGTTCCTTGCCATGCCCTACACAAAGAAATGTCATCCGGCGTTTCATATGGAGAGCAATTGGTTTACGACATTGAAAGACTAAAGCGACACTTTCCCGCTGTTCCAGTAAAAATCATACTCATTGATGTAGATTAGAAACCTATGACCACACTTCCCGAAATCAACACCCCCTACCTGCTCGACTTCCTCACCCGCCTGCTGAACACCCCCTCCCCGACCGGATTAACCGAAGAGGCCATCGCCCTGACCGAAAAGGAACTCGGCGCTTTCCCGACCCTCAGCCTGTCGCGCACAAGAAAAGGCGCGCTGGTCGCCCGCTGGGAGGGACGCCGCTCCGAGGCCCCGCGCGCTCTCACCGCCCACGTGGATACGCTCGGCGCGATGGTCAAGGAGATCAAGTCCGATGGGCGGCTGAAGCTGACCAAAGTCGGCAACTTTGCCTGGAACACGGTCGAGGGCGAGGGCTGCTGGGTCTTTGCCTCGAAGGGCAAAAAAGTGCGCGGCTCCATTTTGCTGGATAAGGCCTCCAGCCACGTCTACGGGACGGAGGTCAACGAGACCCGCCGCGACGACGAAAACATGGAAGTGCGGCTGGACGCCCGTGTACGGTACGCCGATGAAGCCGAGAAACTGGGCATCCGCGTTGGCGATTTCGTCGCCTTCGACCCGCGTGTGGAAGTCACCGAGGGCTTTATCCGCTCGCGCCACCTCGATGACAAGTCCGGCGTAGCCTGCGTTCTGGCGGCGGTCAAAGCGCTGACCGACGCCGGTCTCCAACCGGAGCAGACGACCTGGATTCACATCAGCAACTACGAGGAGGTCGGCCACGGCGCGGCGGCGGGGATACCGGCTGAAGTCCAGGAATTGATTGCGGTGGATCTGGCCGCCATCGGCGCAGGGCAGGAATCGGACGAATTCCACGCCACGCTGTGTCTCAAAGATACGGGCGGGCCGTACCATCACGGTCTCAGCCAAAAACTGCGTGCCGTCGCCGAGAAGCACGACATCCGCTACAAGACTGACATCTACCCTCACTACGGCTCGGATGGCGAGGCCTTCTGGCGCGCCGGAGGCGACGTGGCCGCCGCGCTCGTCGGCCCCGGCGTGGATGCCTCGCACAACTACGAGCGCACCCACACCGAGGCGTTGCTTGCCACGGCCAGGTGGCTGGCGGCGTATTTGCTGGAGGAGTAAAAAGGAGGTTTTCCATGTACCAGTACAAAGCCACAGTCCTGCGCGTCGTGGACGGCGACACCCTGCACCTCGACGTGGACCTCGGTTTCTTCACCCGCATGGAAATCATCGTGCGGCTCTACGGGCTGAACACGCCGGAAGTGCGCGGCCCAGAACGTCCAGCCGGCCTGCGCTCCAAGGCCTACGTCACCGAAACCGTGCCGCCCGGAACGGTCGTCGTCGTGAAAACCTACAAGGCAGAAAAGTATGGCCGCTTCCTGGCCGACATTTGGTTCCTGCCCGGCTGCACGGATCGGGAAGAGATCCAATCCAAAGGCCGCTGGCTGAACAAGGAGCTGCTCGACAAAGGTCTGGCCGTCGTGTATCTCCTGTGATGCAGCCGCATCCCCCCACTCCCCTTGAGATTCAAAACGCCGATTAACGCTGATTCACGCCGATTTCAAAAATTCAGCGTATATCCGCGCGAATCAGCGTCCAAACCGCTTCCCTGGCATATCTCGAACTCACGCTAAAAAGGAGACCCCCATGCGCCTCGATGCCGTCCTGCCCCCCACCCATCTCCAATCCGTCCCCGAAATTGCCCGCGCCGCTGAGGCGATGGGCTTCGACGCACTGTGGACAACCGAGACGCAGCACGACCCATTTCTGCCCTGCGCGCTGATCGCCGAACACACGCAGAAATTGAACTTTGGCACGGCCATCGCGGTCTCCTTTGCGCGCAACCCGGCAAACCTGGCCTACACCGCCTGGGACCTGGCGGCGCAATCCGGTGGACGCTTTATTCTCGGATTGGGCACCCAAGTCAAGGCGCACATCGAACGGCGCTTTGGGATGCCCTGGCCCGAATCCGTGACTGGGAAACTGCGCGAGCAAATCGCCGCCATCCGCGCCTTCTGGGATTGCTGGCAGAACGGGACGAAACTGGACTTTCAAGGCGAATACTATAAACTCAGGATGATGTCGCCTTTTTTCAATCCCGGCCCGCTCCAACTCCCCTCTCCTTCCAGGAGAGGGGCCGGGGGTGAGGTCGGGGGTGAGGTCCCCATCTATATCGCCGGGGTCAACACCGGACTGGCAAAACTGGCCGGGGAAACCTGTGAAGGCTTCCACGCCCACCCCTTCAACAGCCCGCGCTACCTGCGCGAGGTGATCCTGCCGGCCATTGCGGATGGAGCAGCCAAAACTGGGCGCACGCGCGAAGATATTCGGGTTTCAGTCACAGCCTTTGTGTCCACCACGCCGGAGGAAGAGAATTTCTGCCGCGCCCAGATTTCCTTTTATGCCTCCACGCCCTCGTACCGACCGGTCATGGCTTTGCACGGCTGGGAAGATGTGGCTGAGAAACTCTCCGCACATGCTGCCAAAGGCGAGTGGGGCGAGATGTTCGGGTTGATAAGTGATGAAATGATGAGTGAATTTTGCCTGATCGCCCCCGAAGCTGATTTGCCCGCCGCGTTGAAGGAACGTTATGCAGGATTGGCTGATCGGCTGACGCTCTACCTGCCTTTTACACCGGAGGAGAAGGATGGGTTTTGGAAGATGATGGCAAAGGCGTTCAACGGTTAAAAGTTGTGATATACTTTATGGAAAGTATGACTTTCCGTAAAGTATGACTAAGTGAGGCTATTATGACCCTTTACGTACGCGTCCAAGAAAAAGGCCAGGTGACCATCCCCACCCGCCTCCGCCAGAAACTCAACTTGAAGAAGGGGGATACGGTCATGTTTGTGGAGACCAAAGATGGGGTCTTGATCAAGCCCGCCGAGGTAATTGTTTCGGAGGCTTTGGCCAGTATTGGGGAGGCGCTAAGAGCAGAAGGCATCACTCTTGAGGATTGGATCGAGAAAAGCCGGGAATTCCGCGCCAAAATGCTAAGAGAAGAGTATGGTTTCAAAGAAGAAGATCTAAAAGAAGAACGTTAATGTATCGCGTTTTCCTTGACTCCAGTGTTCTTTTTGCTGCGGCTTACTCCACAACAGGTCATTCCCATGATCTTGTCCGAATCAGCGCGCAGGGACACATTCGTATTGTGTTGAGCAATTTCGTAATTGGCGAGACGCGCCATAATCTCGCCGACTTGAAATCAGGCGCATTGCCAGACTTGGAACAAATCCTATCAAGCGCTTTGATAGAAATGATACACGTGGATAAAGAAGAGATCGCGGCTGCGGCGCAACACATCGTTTTGAAAGACGCTCCCATCCTTGCCGCAGCCAAAGCCGCCAGGGTGGATATGCTCGTCTCGCTGGATAAGAAGCACATCCTGGGCCGCCCCGAACTGGCAGAATACAACGGGGCGGCTATTCTTTCTCCAAAAGAGGCCTTCGAGCGGCTTCAACAGCTGTGAGATATTTGGATTATGAAAAGGAACCCGTTTCCTTCGAGGAAACAGGTTCCTGGTATCACAAACTCTAATCTTCCTCATACAAATTCCGCCCCGCTTTTTGGTAGAATCAATCCAGACAGTTCTTGTCGGATTGATTCTTTAACAGAAGGGCACCTCCATCCGTGCCATTAGTGCCTATCCGATTAACCCCCGGAACGCGGACTTTAGTCCGCAATGCAGGGCAGACTGAAGTCTGCATTCCGTTATTTGGCAAGGCGCTTAGTGTCAAGACCGTATAGTTAGCGATTGGAGAAACCAGGTTTCTCCAAGAAACCTGGTTTCTGAGGCCTTATCTAAACAGTATTGCTCTTTGTGTCCTTCGTGTTAAAAGTATTTTCTAGTTTATCAGGAGCCACTTATGGCAAGCATGGAACGTTTCACCCAACGGGCGCGGAGAGTACTCAGCCTGGCCCATCAGGAAGCCGAGCACACCCGTCAGGGATTGATTGGCACCGAACACCTCCTGCTCAGTTTGCTGGAGGAAGAAGGCGGCGTGGCTGGGCGCGTGCTGCGCGACCTCGGACTGGAAAACAGCCGCGTGCGCGAGATGACCCGGCGTCTCGGCATTAAAGCGCCGTACGTGAGCGGCAAGATCGAACTCGCCGCGGATACCCGACTGGTGCTCGAATTTGCCATCGAAGAAGCCCACAAGATGGGCCATCACTACGTCGGCACCGAACACTTGCTGCTGGCTTTGGTGCGCGGTGATAGTGTGGCGCTGGAAGTGTTGAAGAAACTCGGCGTGACAGCCGACCAGATCCGCCGCCAGGTGCGCCGTGTGCTGCAGGAGGGCGGCCCCTCGCCCGTGCCGGAGGGTGTGAAACCGCACGGCAGGCAGGGACCCAAGACGCCGCTGGTTGACCAACTCGCCACCGACCTGACGACTTATGCCGAAGAAAGCAAACTGGACCCGGTCATTGGCCGCCAGATGGAGATAGAGCGCGTCATCCAGATTTTGGCGCGCAGAACCAAAAACAACCCGGCGCTGATCGGCGAACCCGGTGTCGGCAAGACAGCCATCGTCGAGGGACTGGCGCAGCGCATTACCGATGGCGATGTCCCCGCGCCGCTGCTGAATAAGCGCGTCCTCAAACTGGATGTGGGTTCGCTGGTGGCCGGCACGATGTACCGCGGCCAGTTCGAAGAAAGACTCAAGCGCGTCATTGACGAACTCAAGAAATCCAAATCCATCCTCTTCATTGATGAATTTCACATGCTGGTCGGCGCAGGCGCAGCCGGTTCCGCAGTGGACGCGGCCAACATCCTCAAGCCGGCGCTCTCGCGCGGCGAACTCCAGTGCATCGGCGCGACGACTCTCGATGAATACCGCAAACACATCGAATCGGACGCCGCGCTGGAACGTCGTTTCCAGCCCATCATCGTGGATGAGCCGACCGTCGAAGAAACCATCGAAATTCTCAAGGGTGTGCGCAAGTTGTACGAGGAGCATCACCACCTCATTATCTCGGATGAGGCCCTCGAAGCCGCGGCCAGGCTCTCGTCCAGGTACGTTTCGGATCGTTTCCTTCCCGATAAAGCGATAGACCTGATTGACGAATCGGCCTCGCGGGTGCGCATGTACAAGTCCGGCGCGTCCACCTCAGCCAAGGATATTTACAGCCAATTGAAGCAAACCCGCGCCAACCGCGCTCTGGCTGTTGAGGAAGGCAAGGCCGAGGACGTGCAAACTTGGGAGGCGCAGGAGGCCGACCTGAACGAGCAGCTCACTCGCATGAAATCCTCATGGGAGCGCGCCAGCAGCCCGGTAGTCACTGCCAACGACATCGCCGAAGTGATTGGCATGTGGACCGGCGTGCCGGTGATGCAGATGGCAGAAGAGGAGAGCCAGCGCCTGCTGCGCATGGAAGAGGAACTCAGGCAGCACATCATCGGTCAGGAAGAAGCCATCCAGTCCATCGCCAAGTCGGTGCGGCGGGCGCGGGCGGGACTCAAAGACCCCAAGCGGCCGATCGGCTCGTTCATCTTCCTCGGCCCGACCGGCGTTGGCAAGACGGAATTAACCAAAGCCCTGGCCAAGTTCATGTTCGGCAGCGAGGAAGCCCTTATTCAGTTGGATATGTCCGAGTTCATGGAACGGCACACGGCCTCGAGGCTGGTCGGCGCGCCGCCCGGTTACATCGGCTACGACGACGCCGGTCAACTGACCGAAGCGTTGCGCCGCCGCCCGTACTCCATCGTGGTCTTCGACGAGGTCGAGAAGGCGCACCCCGAAGTGCATAACATGCTGCTACAAATCATGGAAGAGGGCCATCTCTCCGACGCCAAGGGCCGCATGGTGGACTTCCGCAACGCCATCATCGTCATGACCACCAACGTCGGCGCGGAGGAGATCAAGAAGCAGACCTCGCTCGGCTTCCAACTCAAGCGCGATGAGAAAACTGAGGAGCTCCTGTCCTACGAAGAGATGCGCAAGAAACTGACCGAGTCGCTCAAGAAGGTCTTCCGCCCGGAGTTCATCAACCGTGTGGACAGCGTCATCGTCTTCCGAGCCCTGAACAGGGACGACATCCGCCAGATTGTCAACCTGGAACTGAACAAGGTGACGGTACGTCTGGCCGAGCACGATGTGACGCTGACCGCTACCGATTCCGCCCTTGACTTGTTGGCGGAGCAGGGCTATGACCCGGAGATGGGTGCGCGGCCGCTGCGGCGCATCATTCAACTCAGAGTGGAAGACCAGCTCTCGGATGCGCTGCTTTCGGGCGAGTTTCACGAGGGTGATACGATTTTGGTGGATGTGGAGGAAGGGGAGGCAGTGCTGAGGCGCGCCGAAACGCCAGAAAAGGTGTTGGAAACCAGCATATTATAGTTGCGAATGAAGACAAGGTCGCCATGATTTTTGGGTGGTGGTCAAGTTGGAAGTGATGTCTCAACTTGGCTAAACTGCATCCGGCAGTTCAGCCTCGATGTTGCGTACATGTGGATTGAGGCTTGTGATTGCGGTTAGCAGGACGATGGATAAGCCCATCAGGAAAATCAGCAGGCCCATGCCGCGTCCCGCTCCAGTACCGAAAAACGGCCCCAGGCTGGATGCCAAAGAACCGCTAGTGGTCAGCAACGGCTTGAAGACCTTGTCCGAGAGCGGGCCGGCGGTCACATAAGCCAGGGGGATCATGGAATAGGCCAACATCCGACGCGTGGCGAATACACGTCCCTGCATGGAGGCCGGCACTTTACTTTGCCAGATGGCTTGGTCGCACCCGTTGACGAATGGGAAAGGAAAGTAATACAGGAAAGTGGCCACGGCGACCAATGGTATGGATTGAAAAATGCCCATCAACATGATGGCAAGCCCGGCCATCGTCTTGAAGATCAGCACAGCATGGATGCGCCGTTTCGGGCCGCCCCAGGCGCTCATCACCAGCGTACCGGCCAGCATGCCCAGTCCACCCGCCGAAAGTACACTCCCCACAATGCTGGGGGAGGTAAAATCCAACAGCATGGGGGGCAGTAGCGTATCCGTCATCAGGTTTGCGTAATTGCCCAGGGCAAAAAGGACTAACAAGCTCAGAAAGCCAGAACGCGCTGAAATATACCGCCATCCGAAGAGCGCCTCACGCCACAGCGAGCCACGCACCTGCTTTTCTTCGTCCGTGATTTCAGGCTTGGGAAAACGAACCGCCAGGACAATCACGACCGCAAAGAGGAATGTCGCAAAGTCAATCGCCATCACCCCCGCTACGCCAATGTTCTCCATCAACCAGCCGGCCAAAACAGGGGACAATAGATAACTGGACGTGCTCTCGAATTGCATAATGCCATTGGCGCGGCCAAGCTGTTCTTTTGGTACCAGCAGGCTGACCGAAGCCAGGTAAGCCGGCACCTGGAAGCCGCGCAATATGGAACTCAGCCCCATGATGCCGTAGATATGCCAAATCTCGAGCCGCCCGAAATAGATCAACACAACGAGTACGGCCGTGCATAGCGCCGCGCCGCTGTCCGAAAGGATCATTACCCAGCGGCGATCCCAACGATCTACCAGCGTTCCTGCCAGTGGAGAGATCAAAAGCGAAGGCAACACGGTGAATAAGAGGATGAGCGAGAACTGCGTGGTCGAGTGTGTCTCTCGGTAAACCCAGGCGCCCAGGGCAAAGCCGGTCAAGCCGGAACCGGTAACGGAGACGATCTGTCCTATTGCAACCAGGATGAAAGTCGTCATCCTCTTTTCGGCGGTACGGGCAATCATGTAATTCTCCCTTTTATTGAAAAGATACGATAGAGAAATTATAGCACGGTCAAATGTGGATTTCATTGTATACTTCGTGCAGCGGACCTCACCCCCGTCCCCTCTCCTAAAAGGAGAGGGGGGAGATAAGGAATATGCCCAAAACCCACACCCGTTACGTCTGCCAGCAGTGCGGGCGCGTCTCCGCCGGTTTCATGGGACGCTGCCCGCAGTGCGGCGAGTTCAATTCGATGGTCGAGGAAATCGTCGCCGATGAACCTATCCGCGCGAAAGGAGCGGCGCGCGGCTTGAGCGGACGCTCCGCCCCGCGCCGGCTGTCCGAAGTCAGCAGCGAGGCCGAAGACCGGATTCCCGTACCCATCGGCGAGTTTGCGCGCGTGTTGGGCGGCGGCATCGTCCCCGGCTCGATCGTGCTGGTCGGCGGCGACCCAGGCATCGGGAAATCCACGCTGCTGCTTCAATTGGCTCTCGAAATGGCAAACAGGCTGCGGGTGCTGTACGTCTCCGGCGAAGAATCGGAGCGGCAGATAAAAATGCGGGCGGCGCGCATCATGCCCGAGTCAAAATCCCCCGCCAATCTGTTTCTCGTTACCGAGACAAACCTGGATACGATTTTCGAACATGTGCAGGCCACCAAGCCCGACCTGCTCATCGTTGATTCCATCCAAACTGTCTACCTGCCGGAAATGGAATCGGCGGCCGGCTCGGTCTCGCAGGTGCGCGAATCGGCCAACCGGCTGCGCGAACTGGCCAAGTCCTCCGGGCCAGCAGTGTTCGTCATCGGCCACGTCACCAAAGAGGGGACGATTGCCGGGCCGCGCGTGCTGGAGCATATCGTGGACACGGTTCTTTACCTCGAAGGCGACCGCTTCCAGGCTTACCGGCTGCTGCGCTCGGTCAAGAACCGCTTCGGGGCAACGGCGGAGGTGGGCGTCTTCGAGATGGTCGAGCGCGGCCTGGCCGAGGTGACCAATCCATCCGAGGCCTTCCTGGCCGAGCGGATGGTCAACGCGGCCGGGTCAGCCATCGCGGTAACGATGGAAGGCACCCGTCCGCTGCTGGTGGAGGTGCAGGGTCTGACCAGCCCGACGCAGTTTGGGAATGCGCGGCGCACACCCAACGGCGTGGACATCAATCGCCTTTTAATGATCGCCGCCGTGTTGACGCGGCGCATGAATTTGCGCCTGGTCGAGCAGGACATATTTGTCAATGTGGTCGGCGGGATCAAGATTGACGAACCCGCCGCGGATCTGGCGATTGCCGCAGCCGTGGCCTCCTCGATGAAAGACGCCCCCATCCGCGCCGATACGGTGCTGATCGGCGAGATCGGCCTGGCCGGGGAACTGCGCATGCCGGGGCAGATGCCGGTGCGATTGCGCGAAGCCGCGAAACTCGGCTTTAAGAATGCGATTGTGCCGAAACGTCTGCGCAAAGGCGAACCCTGGCCGCAGGATATCGAGATTGTCGAGGCGCGCTCGCTCCATCAGGCTTTGGAGGCGGCGTTTGGGATTCAGAGGGAACTGCCAAAGGGGAGAAAAGTGGCGTAATCCCGTTTTCATCCTTCTCTCATCCAACTCTAGTAAAATTCTACATAAATCTACATTGACACCTGCCTGGCAGGCTGTAAAATTTGCTCCGTTTCATCAAAAGGAGTATTCCTATGCTGTTAAAACGCCTGCAACTCGGCTTGATCCACGCCGCCGTCGCGATGACGCTGGTGCCGATCAACAGCACCCTCAACCGGGTGATGATCAAGGAACTGGCGCTCTCGGCGACGCTGG
>CAZTZE010000059.1:0-16333 GCA_964618215.1 uncultured Chloroflexus sp. | reverse complement strand
GAGTGGCTGTGCCGCTGCTGGCGTCGTCCCCGGGCGCAGTCCAGGCAAGGTCAATGGAGCCGGTTGCCGTCCCGGCAGCAGCGGTTAGATTGGCAATGGCGGCTGGCGGGGTCGTGTCCGCGGGCGGCGTCGGGAGCGGCTCCGAAAGAAGCTGCAACCATTGGGCGACGCACCATCCGCCGTCTGCCAGGCGCGCCCAACCCTCCTGAATCTCTACGACATCGACAACTGTGCCATAGGTCAAGCCGCGCAGGATCTGCGCCTGTAGATTCGGGGCGGCACGCACTCTCAGGCCATCCGATGCAATGACGCGGGCTTTGCCGGTTAATCCGCCGATAGGTTCATAGATTTTGGGGATGACGAACAGGTTTTTGAAACCCTGCTCGGAAACGATCGTGTCAAGGTCCAATTGCGGAAGGCCGGTAATCGGCAGGGAAGCTGAAAATTGCCAAATATCCCAGCGATTTATCCCCGTCGGAAAGATCGGCGATCCCAGGTTGCCTACAATCCTTTGAAATTCATCCAAGCCAACGGCCGCAGACGGGGTCGAGATATATCCCGCTAGCCAGAGATAACTTTGCCCAAGCCAGGCTGCCATTTGCGGGCAGTATCTGTTCACGAACCATGCCCCGGTGTAAGAAACCAACGGGATGCTTAGCGCACTCCGCATTTGCGTGAAATAGGCATAGTTAATTGCGTTTATCTGCTCCGGTGGCATGACCGGGACTACGCCACCCCCTCCGAGTCGGGCTTTATTCCATGCCGCCCAATCAGTCCAATACTGTTCAAAATCACCGGCCGCGCATTTTGGCCGATATGATTCAATCAGGCGTAAAAAATAGTTTGCCTGATCCTGTACGTTGTGGGTAATATCCACCCATTGATATAACCCAAACGGGATGCCGTACTTATTCGCTTGTCCGACATGCCGTGACAAAAGGGGATCTGTATAGCCCACGCCATGGCATGCACGGATTATGGCAAACGAAAGCCCATTATCTGCCATCATTTGCCAATTGGCATCCGTTAAAGTATCATCGTAGCGGCTAATATCAATTCCCCAGCGCATAATGCCTCCTGTCTGTATACTGGCTCATGGGCCAATTATCCTGGGTGGAATCTTTCTTCCTTCACATATTATGAGTCCACTGCAAAAAGGCATTTACCACGAAGTCACCGAGTAGGCCTTCGGCAAAGGCATGAAGTTTCATTATCAATAATCTTAGTGTCTTGGTGGTAAAACGGTTTTTTTCAGTGCAACCATATTATACCAAGCATTCAAACCTAACTAATCTAAAATTGGCTCTCTAGGATTTGCCGTGATAGACCAGCATATCTGGCGGTCGGCGGTAATGCGAGATTAATCTCGCCCTACATTTGGGTGGCCACCACGGAGTTTTGCGTGCACGCCCCCAACGGAACCGAAGTTGACAATAATCAATGAAACTATTATACTAAACATCTGAGCATATCTTCATGGGTTGATTATGTCGAAATCTGTCTCCCCTCCCATTCTTGACGAACACACCGCCGCCCACGTGGCGGAACTATTCCGAGCCTTCAGCGATACCAGCCGGGTGCGGATTATGTCCGCACTGGTGAACGGCGAGACGAACGTCAGCGCGCTGGCAAAAATCGTCGGTGTAAGTGAATCGGCTGTTTCACATCACATGCGCGGCCTGCGGCAGATGCGCCTGGTCACTGCCCGGCGGGAGGGAAGGGAAGTCTATTATCGCGTCGACGACCCGCACCTCATTGCGCTGTTTCAGCAGGGCGTGGCGCACATCCGCGATGAACGAAAATGAAATGACAAACCTCACTGCAACCCTTGAAAGAGAAGCCTTATTAAAACGCGCCACCCGCAGCGGCCTGACGGCCGCGGAAGTTCTCGAGGCACGCCAACAGCACGGCGAAAACCGCTTTCCGGCATAAAAGGGCACTTCTGCCTGGGTCATTTTACTTAATCAACTCAAATCCGCATGAACAAACTGAGCGCCAACAAACCACTGGTCTGGGCGGTGCTGGCCGGGCTGATGATGGCGGTGCTGCCCTTCCTCATCCCAGGCCTGCGCAATTTGCTCGGCCTCGTCCCACTGACCTTTGCCGAGTGGCTGGCAAGTGGCCGGGATTGCCCTCGGACTGCTGGCGGTGGTCGAGGTGGGCAAGTGGGTCAGCAACAAGATTCATGCCAATGATTAGCAATTCCTATACAAGGATGATCATCAATGCGAAAAAAGTTATTCGAACGTTCTCTGGAAAAACAGCATAGCGAGGATATCAAATATCACCTGTTCCACGATCCCCACCGTCGGGCCTCTGGCCTGTCGGACATCATCCTGGGAGGCCAGGACGGGCTGGTCAACGTGCTGGGCGTCATCCTGGGCGTGGCCGCCGCTACGAGTGATTCGCGCATCGTCCTAGTCGCCGGGCTGGCAGCCACCTTCGCCGAGTCAGTCTCGATGGGGGCAGTCGCTTATACTTCCACGCTGGCTGACGCTGATTTTTATGAGAGTGAGCGGAAACGCGAGTTGCGCCATATCAACGAAGTGCCGCACCTGGAGAAGGATGAGATCCGCGAGATATATACCAGGAAAGGCTTTGAGGGGAAACTCCTCAACCGGATCGTGGAGACGATCACCGCCAACAAAGACGTCTGGGTGGCGGTGATGATGAGCGAGGAGCACCAGCTCAGCCCCACGGACCGGCGCCAGGCAATAAAATCTGCTCTGGTGGTTGGTCTCTCGGCCGTCGTCGGTTCGTTGATCCCGCTGGCGCCGTTCGCCTTCCTGCCGGTTGCCCCCAGCATGGTGGTGGCGGTGATCATCACCGCGTTGGTTTTATTTGGTGTTGGTGTTTATAAGGCCCGCACTACAGTTGGTCATCCCGGCAAGAGTGGCCTGGAAATGGCTGCGATTGGCACATTGAGCGCGCTGGTTGGTTATGCAGTCGGGGCGCTGTTAAAGATCCCCCCGACACCCTGACGCAATGTGCTTGAGCGAAAAAGGAGGTAAGCATGAGTCGGCTTGCGATCTTTTTCCTAATGGTGGTGGCGCCTGCCCTGTCCATCTTCCTGGCCCTGTTGGGGCTGGAGACGCTGGACGGCAACATCCTGGGCTGGTTCCTGCTGGTGCTCGGTGTTGCCTACCCGGCCGGGGGCGTGATCTACTATTTCATCCGCCGTGAACCGTTCTGGAAGTCCGCGCAGGCTGGCGGGACGGCGCGCGAGGAAACCGGCGACCATTCGTTCTGGCTCATCCTGCCCGGCTTCCTGGCCGTCTTCTTCGCTTCGCCGCTTGAGTGGATGTACCTGCCGGGCCTGATGCCGCGCCTGCCCTGGATGCAGGCCGCCGGTCTCGGGTTGATCCTGTCCGCCGTGGCGCTGCGCATCTGGGCGCGGGCCCACATCCGCGGCCTGTACTCCGGCCACGTGGAGGTGCAGGTTGGTCACCGTTTGGTGCAGAGCGGCCCCTACCGTTTCGTCCGCCACCCCGGTTATACCGGCTTCCTGCTGATGACGCTCGGAGTGGCAATCGGCTACTCCAGCCTGATTGGGCTGGCCGCCGTGCCGGTCCTGCTGTTGCCGGGTCTGGCTTACCGGATGAAGGTCGAGGAGCGCCTGCTGACCGAACAATTTGGCGAAGACTACCGATCCTACATCCGCAAGTCGAAGAAACTGATCCCCGGCATCTGGTGACAAGAGGTCGAAATGAAACGAAGCAGTCTTGATCTTCTAGCCTGCCCGGCCTGCCATGCGCCGTTGACCCTGCACGACGGGACGGCTGGCCCGCTGGAAAACGGCCGCCTGCATTGCGAACGCTGTCAAAAGGACTATCCCATCGAGCAGGGCATCCCGCACTTCGTCCAGCCCGAGCAGTTGACCGACCTCAACCGCCGCTTTTCCCGCATGTACGACTGGTTCTCGTGGGGCTACCGCGCCTTCTCGAAGATCGCCTTTGCCTTCATCGGCATGGACGAGGAGCGCGGCCGCCGCGAGATCACCGACCGGCTTGAACCTCACGGCGGGCGCGTGCTGGAAATCTCCATCGGGCCGGGAGTGAACCTGCCGTACCTGATCAACCGCCCGGATGTCGGCGAAGTGTACGGGCTGGACATCTCCCTCGGACAATTGCGGCACTGCCAGAGTTACGTCCGCAGGAAAGGCTGGGAGGTGGACCTGTTCCTCGGTAACGGCGAACAGTTGCCGTTCCGGGACGCAGCGTTCGAAGGCGTCTTCCATGTGGGGGGTATCAACTTCTTCAACAACAAGAAGGCCGCCATCGAAGAGATGATCCGGGTCGCAAAGCCCGGTACGCGCATCCTGATCGCCGATGAGACCGAGAAGGGCGCAAAAGGGTACGAAAAGATCATCCCCGGCTTCAAGGGTTCGTTCGGCGGAAAACGCAAGGAGATCGTCGCGCCGATTGATTTGGTGCCGCCAAATATGTTGGAGAGGCGTGTCTTCGATGCGTGGAAGGGCTGGTTCTATTGCCTTGAATTTAGGAAGCCATAGGCCGAGGAGGTTGTATGAAAACGGATGCTTTTCGTGGTCAGGCGGTGATCGTCACGGGGGCATCGGCGGGGATTGGCAGGTCGCTGGCATTGCAACTGGCAGGCCAGGAGGCGAAGGTGGCGATTGCGGCGCGGCGCGCCGAACGCTTGGAACAGGTGGCGGCGGAGTGCCGGGCGCTTGGCGGGGAGGCGCTGGCCGTCCCGACCGACGTGAGCGACGAGGCGCAGTGTAAGGCGCTGGTGGAGAAGACCGTCGCGAAGTTCGGTCGGTTGGACATGCTGGTCAACAATGCCGGGCTGGCAGTGACGGCTCTTTTTGAAGATTTTTCCGATCTGCATCTGTTCAGGCACACGATGGATGTCAACTTTTATGGCGCGGTCCACTGCACCTACTATGCTCTGCCTCACCTGAAACAAACCCACGGGCGCATTGTGGCGATCTCCAGTCTGGGCGGCAAGGCGGCGATTCCCTACAACACACCTTACTGCGCCAGCAAGTATGCCATGCACGGATTTTACGACGCGCTGCGCATGGAGCTTATGCAACACGGGGTGAGCATCACTGTCATCTGCCCTTCCTGGGTGGTGACCGAGTTCCACGAGATGCAGATGGACAAGGACGGCGCGCCGAAAGGCGCGCGCGGGCGGGCCATCTACTCGGAGAAAACGATGACTGCCGAGCGCTGCGCTGCGCTCACCCTGCAAGCCGCGAACAAGCGCCGCCGCGAGCTGCTCATGGGTCCCGGCCCGCTGGCCGTCTGGCTCAAGCTGCTCGCCCCGGGGTTCGTGGATTGGTTCGCGGTCAAGGTATTCCTCGGGGCGGCCATCCGGCGGGCGCAGGGGAAGCAGAAAGTATCCGCGCAGGAACCCGGGCCAAAATGAATTGTCCGGAATCGGGTACGGCCTTTTCGTCGGTAAGAAGTAGGAGGATGTTATGACTACAGAAACCATTTTCCGTATCGCCTTTCTGGTTCTGCTTGCGGCGCTGTTAGCCATGCGGTTCTATTTCATGATCAAGGTGCGCCGGGCAGGAGAACGGCTGATGCCTGACCAAAAAGCCGTTGAGCGCGAAGGCGGGCGCGGCGTGTTTATCATCCGCGTGGTGGTATTCGTCCTCCTGATAGTCTTCCTGGTGATGTACATTATCGGCATGAAGTGGATTGAAGCCTTTTCCTTCCCGCTGCCGGTCTGGCTGCGCTGGGCAGGATTCGGGCTGGGTCTGTTCAGCGTGGCCTTCTGGACCTGGACACAGATCCATCTGGATACGCAGTGGTCCGCCCAACTGCAACTGCGCAAGGAACACCATCTCGTCACAAGCGGACCTTATGCCCGCATCCGCCACCCCTTGTATTCCGCCATGTTTGGCTGGGCGGCTGCCCTCGGCCTGCTGACCGCCAACTGGATTTTCGTCGCCCTGGCGGTGCTGTCCATTGCCGGGACAGTGGCGCGCGTCCCCAAAGAAGAGCAGATGATGCTCGAAGCGTTTGGCGACGAATACAAGGCTTATATGCAGCGCACCGGCAGGTTCTTCCCGAAGTGGTGAAATGGTCTTTGAAATGAGCCTGGAATTTGCTGAAAACCTTCTTCGCCTGGCAGGCGGTTTGATGGCTTACACTGCGCTGGGCATCGTCCTGTTCGGCATCTGGCGCGGGACGCGCCGCCCCTCCGGCCGGACGAGCGGGCAGGCCGCCGGTTGGCTGCGCTCGGCCCTGTTTTACTTTCTCGCCACGACCTGTTTCCTGGCCATCTCCATCTGCTTCTGGAAGCCTTTGCCGGTGAGCCTGTCCCCGCTGGAACGCCTCGCCTGTCTCGCCAGCGGCGCGCTCGTTTACTTTCCGGGCATAGCATTCCTGCTCTGGGCGCGGCTGACGCTGGGAAAGATGTATTTCGTCTCGACCAGTTTCGGCGCACAATTATACGCGGACCACAAACTGGTGACGCGCGGCCCGTTCGCCATCCTGCGCCATCCGATGTACCTTGGCCTGATTGCCGCCGCCCTGGGCAGCCTGCTGCTCTACCAGACCTGGACCGCGCTGGCGTATGCTGTGTTCGCGCCCTTCGTCCTGCTCCGCGCCCGCCGCGAGGAACAGGCCCTGGCGGCTGAATTTGGCGAGGAATGGCAGGATTACTGCCGGCGCGTCCCGGCATTCTTTCCGCGATGGCGAAAGCGAGGTAAAAAATGACCACACCCAACCTGCAAGGCGTTTCCCGCACCCTGCTCGTGCCGCTGGCGTGCCGCGCGCTTGAATCGCCCCGCCTGGATGCCATTCTCCACGACCCGCACGCTGTGGAGGTGTACAACGCCCTCGGCGGTAATCTCGATTTCCTGATGGGCATGAGCGGGACAGATGTATTCGTCACCGCGATGCGCGTCCGCCAGTTTGATACCTTTGCCCGCGCCTTCCTCGCCCGGAATCCCGGAGGGCTGGTGGTGGACATCGGCTGCGGGCTGGACACGCGCTTCGACCGCCTCGAGGATGGGCAAATGACTTGGCTTGGCCTGGACCTGCCCGAAGTGATCGAACTGCGCCGCGAAGTTCTCCCCGATGGAGAACGCTGCACAACTATCCCGAAATCCATGCTGGAGATTTCGTGGCTCGATGAAGTGGCGCGGATCAACAAGCCGGTCATTTTTTTGGCGGAGGGGGTGTTCCCCTATTTCAGCACCAGCGATGTCAAACGGCTGCTGATGGCAATGGCGGCGCGCTTCCCCGCCGGGGAACTGGTTTTCGATGCTGCATCACTCTTTATCTCGCGGCATCACAACCGCACCAGCGCCGTGTTGAAACGCTCTGGCACGCGCCTCCGCTGGGATGCCAAAAATCCCCAGGAACTGGAAACCTGGGGACTGCGCCTGCTCGACCACTGGTATTACTTCGACGAACCCGAACCCCGCCTGCGCGTCTTCCGCTGGATGCGCTTTATCCCCTGCATGGCAAAAGCGACCGGCATTTTCCATTACCGGCTGGGAAAGTGAGCGGCTGTCATTTTTTCTCCGTTCATCTTTGGTTATAGTTTCGCAAACCTGCTCACCACCACCGCCGCGGACGGGAGCACGGCCTTATCGCCAGGCTCCATCTCCGCCGGGGCTTTGCCGACTTCGGCGGGTGCGCCCTGATAGATAAATATCGGCATGCCCTCCTCGGCGTATTTCAACTCGACGTAGGCCTGGCCGGTCAGCGTGCCGTCCATGTCGGCGGCGCAGCTGGTCACCCAGCCGATGACGCGGCCGCGCTTATCCAGCACCGGGTCGCCGTTGTGCGCCATGCGCACGCCCTTCTCCGGGAAGCGGAAGCGGACAACCACACCCTTGCGGGTCTGCTCACGCGCCACGTAAGCCTCGCGCCCGATGAACCAGGGCTTGTACAGCTTGACGTACGACCCGAATCCGCCTTCGGCCACGCCCAAATCGCGAGCCGCTTGCCCTCCCGCAAGGACATCGGGACGATGTGAGCCTGTCGAAGGGTGTTTGCCGGAGTCGGCGCCCATCTCGTGGCCGTAGAGCGGCAGGCCCGCCTCGGTGCGCAGGGAATCGCGCGCCCCCAGCCCAACCGGCTTGAGACCGAACTTCTCACCCGCCATGAGTGCCGCGTGCCAGAAATCCACCGCCCTCTCCGGGTGGACGAACAACTCAAAGGCCATCTTCTCGCCGGTGTAGCCGGTGCGGGAAACAATCAAGTCGAAGCCACCAACTACCGCGTCGCACAGTTCGGTGCGCTTGAGGGCCATGATACGACGGCGGTCCTCCGCGCTGACACCCATCGCCAGCAGAATGTCGCGGCTCTTCGGGCCTTGCAGGGCGATGTCCACCCGCATGTCGGCGCCCGCTTTCGGGTCACGCAAATTACGGATTTCGGCGTTATAGCCATAGGTCCGCGCCCAGGGACGGGCGTTGTCAATTTTCACCTTGCCATCCCGCACGCTCTCCAGCCAGGCGCGGTCCTTGTCATCATTCGAGGCGTTGACCACCACCAGATATTTATCCCAGGCGCGGCGATAAATCAGCGTATCGTCAATCACATCCGCATCGGGGGTCAGGAAGTGGGTGTACAGGCTCTCGCCGGGGCGCAGCCCGCCGCAGTCGTTGCCGCAGAGGGTGTCCAGCAAGGAGGCCGCGTCCGCTCCCTCCACCTGGTAGACGCCCATGTGCGCCACGTCGAACAGCCCGGCCGCCCCCCGCGTCGCCAGGTGCTCATCCATCACGCCCGAATACCAGACTGGCATCTCCCAACCGGCGAAGGGAATGACTTTCGCGCCGAGGGACTTGTGGACTTCGTAGAGCGGTGTGCGGCGGAGAGCGCCTTCTTTTTCTTCCCAAATGAAAGACGGCGCTTCTTTACCCGCCCTATCATCCCCTGTGGGGACGACCTGTTGGCCGATAAAGTAAGGTTTTTCGTTGCTGACAGCCTGCCCCGTTACCTCAACGCCCTTCTCTTTGGACTCCATCACGACAACCGGGCCGGGCATACGCCTGGGCGAATAATCCGGCTTTCCGTCCAGATTGAACGAAGTGTAGCCGTCCGACAAATCCCGCAGCCAGGCGGCAGCCAGTGCGGCTTTGTCAGAAGGAACGGACAGGTGATAAGAATCGTGCGCGACGCAGGTCAGCGCGCCGGTGATTTCACCTTTGGGTGTAACGAGTTTCGTTGCCTGCGATTGTCCGGGTTTCAGCGCCGAAAGGTCGGACGAAACAGCATAATCGAGGAACTGGCGGACACGCCCGCCTTTCAAATCGAATGCTGCGTAGGGCGGGATGCCATCCCGCCCTACATTATCAATATAATAAAAGTGGGGATAGCCGTGCTTCTCTGGCTCGAAATCAATCCCGGCCTCTTCAGCCAACTTTCTGACCTGCAAACGTGCAGCGTTCAACGTATTGAAATCCACCTTGGCGCGGCGTACCCTGCCCTGGTGCGGCGTGTCCACCGAATGCGGCGTGGCGGCCAGCAAAACATCGGCGATGATATCGGCCAGTTGCCTCGACTCTTCCTCGTCGAAGCCGCGCTGGGTGATCCACGGCGTGCCAAGCCGGATGCCGGATGGGTCGCGCGAGTCCCTGTCGCCGGGGATGGTGTTGCGGTTGACGACGATACCGGCCAAATCCAAAATACGCGCCGCCTGGTCGCCGGAAAGGGCCGTACCGTCCTCGCTCTTGACCACCGTGCAATCCACATTGAGCATGTGCGAGTTCGTTCCGCCAAAGGGGATGCGCAAGCCGCGCGCCTTCAATTGTTCCGACATGGCGAGAGCGTTCTTGAGCGTCTGCTTCTGGAGTTTTTCGAATTGCTTGGTGCGCGCCAGTTTGAAGGTTAGAGCCAGCGCGGCAAAAACGTGGACGTGCGGCCCGCCCTGTTCGCCGGGGAAGACGGCGCGGTCAATCTTCTTCGCCAGGGCTGCATCCGTGGTCAGCAGTACTGCGCCGCGCGGGCCGTCCAGCGACTTGTGGGTGGTGGACATGATCACGTGCGCGTACCCGACCGGCGAGGGGACGACGCCAGCTGCGACCAGTCCGCCGATGTGGGAAATATCGGCCAGCAGGTACGCGCCGCAGGCGTCCGCAATCTGGCGGAATTTCTTCCAGTCCGGAATCCACGGGTAGGACGAGTAACCGGCGATAATCATCTTCGGCTTGTTCTCTTTGGCGAGGGCGATCACATCGTCGTAATTGAGCTGCTCGTTGTGCGGGTCAACGGTGTAATGAACTATTTTATATAATTTGCCGGAGCGGTTGACCGACGAACCGTGCGTGAGATGTCCGCCGTGCAGCAGGTTCATTCCCATCACGGTATCGCCGGGATTGACGAGGGCATGATAGACGGCGTTGTTGGCCGGCGCGCCCGAAAGCGCCTGCACATTGACGAAAATCTGCTCCGGCTTCACTCCATTGGCGGCAAATGCCTCCGCGCAGCGCCGGCGGGCGAGGGCTTCGACAATATCCGCATATTCCGTGCCCTTGTAGTAGCGCGGGTCGCTGTAGCGGCGGTAGTGCGCCAGCCGCGCCGGGTAATCGAGGATTTCCTTCTCGGTCATCCTGCGCGTCTCTTCGTCGGGATAGCCTTCGGCATATATATTTTGAAATGCAGAGGCCATCGCTTCACGCACAGCCAGCGGGGCTTGGCTCTCGGAGGGGATGAGAATTAATTTACGGTACTGCCGCTCGGCTTCGAGTTGAGTCAGTTCGTAAACTTCGGGGTCGAGGTCGGCGAGGGAACCGCGGAAGAGGTAATCGGACATTATCAGTCTCCTGGATATGGTTGGTTAGTTGGGTAGTTGGTTAGTTGGGTAGTGGGGTGGTTGGGTAGTTGGGTGGTCTTGTGGCCTGATAGTCGGATAGTCTGATGGTCGGTCAGACCTGTCAGACAATGCGAATTGTAGAACGGGTTGGGTGGTGGGTCAAGTGGCAAAAGGCAGGAAATGACCCGCGAACTCTGGCTTGGCTTGGTCACAACGACTACTGCCCTGACGACGGTGACGCTCAGTTTCGTCCCGATGGCGCTCTTCGGCTGGGCGGGCGGAGCGATGGGATAGCCGCGGGCGAGTATATCTCTACCCCTGATATATCAACCACTCTGCCGCTGAACGAATTTCAACTGTAAGATGGTTTTGTTCAATGGGTTGGGCATTCGCGTCAGACAGAATCAGCGCGCGGGTGAGATTCAAGCCCCACATGGCATCCATCAATGCCCGCACTTCCCTTTCACGAGTCGCAGGATTCTCCAGGTTCTGGGCGACTTGAATTAACTGGTGAGACTCCGGCAGGTAGAAATCCACCTCATAACCACCGGGTGATACAGCATTTCGATTTCCAAAAGTTTTCAGTCATGCTGAAATCATGCCCGCATTTGTTTTCACTGTCAATGAAAACCTTTGACCATCTTTGGCACGCGGTGTGCGCTGGCGGCGGTCGCCACGGTGGTGCTCAGTTTCCTGCCGATGGCGCTCTTCGGCTGGGTGGGCGGGGCGGTGATGTGGTTGTTTTAACTATCAGACCTGACAGGTTTCTGGAAACCTGTCAGGTCTATGGCAAGTAAAACTTTGCGTATTCCGCGAAGTTGGCGTGAAAGCCCTCCAGCCAGGCCTCGACGAAGAGGCGCGACTCAAACATGGGCAGAAGGTCTACAGCCAAATCAGCGGGGCGGATGCCGGCCACCTTTCCCTGCAGGACGGTTATGGCAGTGTGCTGCGAATACGCTGTCTGGCCGTCTTTGGCGAGTTTTTCCTCCAAAGGCCTGACGCCCTTCTGCATGAACCAGAGCAGGTCGTAGAAATCCCGCCCTTTCAGCAGCGCGCCGTCGCGCCCGCGCTGGAAATTGCGTTCCAGGCAGGCCAGCATCTTGCCCGCCATCATCGTCTCGATGGAAAAATGCGCCGGGACGAAACTCCGCCCCTGGAAGAAAATCGGCGTCCTGGCGATGAGCGCCGTCTGGCGGTGATGGCTGACTTCAACTTTCAGGTGCAGGGCTTCGTCCGCATGAGAGGACAACCCGAGGGCATTCAGGACGGGGAATTTCAGGGTCAGGCGCAGGATGCCGTTCTCTCCCTGCTGCGACTTGACGGAAGCCTCCCCGCAGCCGAGCGTCTTGCGGGAGAGGGAAAGTAAATCGTCCGGGAGCAGGCTCAGGTCCAGCCCCGCACCGTTGTCCAGGTCGAGGTCCTCCGAGAGACGGTTGAGTCCGTAGACAACGTGCAGGCAGGTCCCGCCGTAGAAGTTCAACCCCCGGTAGACGGGATGGTTGTAGAGGTAATCCAGGACGTAAGCCTGCAGGGCTTCCTTGAGCAGGATGCGTTTGGTCTCGTTGGCGAGCAGGGGGTCTTTGCTTTCCAGGACGTGCCGCAGGGTCTGGATCAGGGTCGCCATACCGTCCTCCGCAGGTTGTCGTAAATGTGTTCCATCTTCGGAATCGCAGCCGTCTCGACCAGCCGGCGGAATTCCGCGCGGCTTTCGGACGGGAGTTCGTCCAAGTTCAGGCGCAGTTCTTCGGCCAGGTTGAGACCGGCCTCGCGCAGGCCCGCGCCCAGCGGACGCAGGCAGAGATAGTCGAAGAGCGCCTTGGCCGGCGAGGCCTCGGCGTAGCGGATGCTGTAGTATTCGCGGATCGTAAAGCCGTGGTAGAGGCCTGGGCGCAGGTGACGGTACCAAAACGTGCCGAGCGGGTTGAGGATGCGGCGCGTGTTCTTCGGGGTGACGGCGGTCAGGGGGTGGGTTATGTCGGTCAGCAGGTTGTGCCGCTGGAGGATGAACTCCAGCGAGACGTAGGACTGCGGCAGCAGGATGGCGCTCAGCGCGGGGGTAAAGGGGGCATCGGCGCGGTGCAATTCGTAGAAGCGCCGTGTCATGTAGACGCCCCTTTTCAACGGCAGGATGTGCCCGGCCCTGGCCCAGCGATGCAGCAGCAGGCGCGCCTGCGCCGGGCTTTCGATGCCCGTGATCTGCCGAAAGCCTGCGATGGTGAAGTAGGGCAGGGGTTCAAATGGGTGCAGGAGGTTTGTTTTCATATCGGATAGTTATCAAGATATGATAATTATCCGATATAAATTGTGTGATGTCAAGCGGGAATGATCGGTAAATTGGTAGATTGGTAAATTGGTAAATTGGTTGGGACGGCAGGCTTGCCCCCGCAGAGGTGCAACTGCCGTCCCTTGTGATTTATAGAGGGAGGCCCAACCGGTTGAGCTCAACGGCGCGGCGGGTGCAGGTCGACTCGCCGGCTCATCAACAACTCTGCGAATGAGGCCGACCAGTTAATCGCGGCGCTAGCCGCGTCCGCTGCAGCGATGGGTTGGGCGGCGGTTACCATACTCCGCAGAACTGCCAACAAATCACTTTGATGTCAGCCACAATGCAGCTCGCGCTGCTTCCCGCTTGATCTTACGAGGTTCAAGGATAGCTTGCCTAACAATTATATACACCTCACCCTCTTCTATTTTGCGACACGCTTGCTCGTATAGTGTCTTTCGTGATGCTATGGATGCAGTTTGTTCTGGCTGATTCGCTAACTCATTATCGACTCCTGAGATGTCGACCGGCTTAAAGAGTCGGGCCGCGAGTTTCCGAACATACGGATCCTTGTCAGACAGAGCAATTCGGACTGCCTTTTGCTCCGTAACACCGGACAATTCGGCAAGCACTTCGACGATTTTGCTACGGACATATACGCTCGGCTCGGTCTTTAATTTTTCAGCCAGTTGACCCACGACGTCGATGACACCAAGCCTGCCTATCGCACCGACTGCAGCCTTTCTGACAAAATCTACTCTATCGTTCAGTGCATCCACCAGCCCCTTAATCACTTGTTCATTCTTGTCGCCGAACTGCCCTAACGCTTCCGCAGCATTTTCGCGCACCAGATAGCTTGGATCGTCGATGAGCAATTTGACTAAGGGCGGTACTGCATGGGAATCTCCTATTTCACCGAGCGCCTGCATCACGGCAGCTCTAACGTACTCATTAGGATCACTCATTAGCTCCAATAGCACATCAATGTGTTCATGAGCCTGCAAACGACCCAGGGCAAGTGCGGCCTGTTGCCGACAGAAACGATCCTGATCTTGGATTGCCAATCGAATAATTGCAATCGAATTTGGGTGCTTGATCTCGCCGAGTGCTGCAATGGCCTTGTGACGGACATAGGGTGATGAAGCATGGAAAGCGTGTTCTATCGCCGGAAGCCCATCGGGATGCCCAATTGCACCGAGAGCGAGAGTTGCCCACTGGAGCACGTATTCATTTTCGTCTGTTCGTATCACTTTTCCCAGCGGATCGCATGCGGCAGGATCACGCAAGACTGCTAGACCAGTAGCTGCACACTGCCGAACGTGATGATTCGAATCGGTCAACCGCTCAATGATATGCGACATCAAGGAAGGTTGTCGCAGCAATGCCAATGCCCAAACAGAATAACTACGCATTCTCTCTTTATCTGCGTTGAGCAGTCGCACCAATGCCGGAACCGCTACCGTATTCCCGACGAGTCCCAGGGCGAGCGCTGCATTAGATCGAACAAAGTGGTTCCAATCTGTTTCGCACCGTTGAATCAACAGATCGACTGCTGTGTCGGCACGGAGTCTTCCAAGCGCCTGTGCGGCTGCCGCGCGTACGAAGTGATTATTTGGATCCAGTAGAGCCCGCTGTAAACTCTCTGCAGCGCGCTTATTGCGAAGCAGGCCCAGTACTCGCGCCGCATTTACACGGGGAGAATTAACGAGCTCCGGTGATGCCTTCCCGTAATTGTCCAAAATATCTGCGAGCGCGGTGACAATCTGCTTATCTTCCCTAGCGCCAAGTTGTCCCAATGCATCGATTATCCGGCGCAGAAACCCTTCATCTTCTGCTTGAGGCAACAGCTCTACTAAGCGGGCGGCATCTTGCTTCGTACCAACTGCCGCAAGAACAACAATGGCCGACTCCCTTTCAGTACGCCGCGCGGAAGTCAATAAAATTCTCGCCTGATTTTGTCTGAATACAACGTCTTCAATAATGGCTGCGGTCTCGTCCTCGTCTACAGCCGCGAGGGCGTTTGAAGCTATTTGCGCAATGGATATATCGGTGTCACTCAGCGCGTCAATCAGATACCGGAGGCTCTTTTCAGATGTACTTCGTGCCCACAGCCTGACAATTTCTCGGCGTGTCACCGACGACTTGCTCCGTTCGTAGAGTGAGCGAAGCGGCTCTATTGCGGCATTTCCAAATTCTTCAAGGGCATCACCGGCATCACGACGAACCCACTTGTCCTGGTCGGTGAGTGCGTCGGCAAGAATGGTTACAGCTTTATCCTTGTCCGTACTGTTCCGCAAGATCTCAATGCAGGCACGCTTTTCGATGAGTTTACCAGTGCGCAAACACAACCCTACAAGGGATAAGATTCGCGTTTGGTAAGGGAAACGAATGAGTTCCTTGATCGCGGCGGCGCGTGTACTTGCGTCGGCCGCACTTAGGTACTCGATGAGCTTCCGTATGATTTTATCAATGATCTCATCGTTGGGTCGGTTCTCATCGGAGAGATAGTCCAGACTCTGTGCTACCAGAAACGGATCGACCTCCAATATTGGAGGTAATAACGTATCTATGGATGCGATGCCAGCCATCATGTAAATGATCGTATCCAATGTGCCAGGGAGCCGGCGCTCATCCGCAAACACCGGCGGATCCAGTAGTTGGGATAGTTCGTAGGGCAAGTCACATAGGCGCACCGCCGCAAAATACTCAGTGACCAAATCGTGGGCAAACTCGAATAGCCTTCCATCCTCGGTCAATTCCAGAAGACTCATTTCGCGCCCGAGGTACCAGAGTTGGTCTAATTGCGGCTTCAGGCGTGCCGGAAGTTGTTTCTTACCCCAGGCTATGTCCATCTTGCTTGAGGCAACGCCGAGTTTATACATACTCAAGGCGACCGCACCCAGACCACTCAGCACGTCATCGAGGATGAGGTTGCCGACAGTACCCCTTTCCTGTTCACGGCTGTATAAGAGTTCAATGAAGATCTGGAATAAGGTGCCTTGGCTCGACGGCAGACCTCGTTTTCGTTTGTAGATGTACGTGATCATCGACAGGAAGTAAGGATTGCGGGCAAGCCGGATGAGATTCCGCGGTGACTGCCGATTTGGATCGGGCTGGAGTCTATGAAAGAGTGTCTCGGCATCATCTTCGCTGAGATTAGCGACTAAATACTTGCGAATGCGGTCACTGTCCAGTGCATTGATCTTAATACGAGGTATATTGAGCAGGAAATCCGATAGATTATAATTTGTACGGCACGAGATGACGACAGTGCGAATTGCCTCATAAAAAAAGTAACTTTACGGAGTAACGTTGCCTCAAAATAGA
>CAZTZE010000058.1:0-16573 GCA_964618215.1 uncultured Chloroflexus sp. | reverse complement strand
TTTCTGGAGTCTAATCTTCTCTTAGCCTATTGTCCAGTTTTTGGGGTCCACTACATTGGTTAAAGGTTTTTGATTATGTAGAGATTGAAAGTGTTTATGCTGACGGCAGCAAAGATAAAGAATATAGGCGCTTTAACTTTAAATGCGAGGAAGATGCAATTGAGCCAATTGAGAAACGAAAAGCAGATGCCAGCGCTGTTGTTAAAACGTCCGTTCGCTTATTAAATTGCAAGAGCCAGTATCAAGAAGCCATACACAAGAAACGTTTTACAATTGCCGAGGAAATAATTACTCATTTCTTGCCGTACTTCATGGTAGGAAATGTTCCTGCCATGATATTGAGAGAAGATGGCCTCGAAGATATAGAGTTGTCATCAGTTTTCGATTCCTATATATATGATAAAGGTGAGAGAGACTTATTTGAAATTGCAAATCACAAGTTTGATGTTGTACACACTAAAGCAAAATACCATTCGCAAAGAAATCGTGAGCACCGAATATTTTATGTTGCACGGGGAAGAGTGGTAGAGACGCGCCCAATTTCATCTGACAAAATCGGACATCTGCCGCCTAAAATTCAGATTGAAGATGATGAATACATTTATGTTGGGTATGTTGAGTCTGCTTTTTTGGATCAGAATGTAAATCAATCTCGCTATAGCTTTGAT
Organism: uncultured Chloroflexus sp.; assembly: GCA_964618215.1. Classification (GTDB taxonomy): domain Bacteria; phylum Chloroflexota; class Anaerolineae; order Anaerolineales; family Villigracilaceae; genus CG2-30-58-95. Next base: position 15,905 of record CAZTZE010000058.1, on the reverse strand, counting down.
ATTCCTCAATCGACGGATGGCGACGCCTTATTTGAACAAGTAGATCGGCGAGGTATCGAAGAGAAGGTTAATGCTTCAATTGAAAAATATTTAGGAAAATATCTCGAAGAAGCCAGGCAAGACAAGGATGAGAAGATTAGAAAGTTCATAAACGAGAAAGCACCAAATTATTCGTACATATATAAATATCATAAGGACTTAATAGACAAGATACCTTATCAGAGTGTTGAGAAAGGAAATACTGGCCAAGAGCTTGCTATAATTCACATGCATCTTCGTGAGCGCTTTACTGAAGAGGCCGAGAAAGTACTTAACATCCCTGAAAATGAAATTGCGTCATCAGAAGAGTACAAAGAAAAACTAAATAAATTGTTGGAGCAGATGAATCCAACTGGAAAAGCGGATTTAGCAGAATATATTATTCACAGAAAAACAGTGTTGCATCTTCTCGAAAGAGCATTAAGAATTGGAGATGATAAAAAATTTCAAAAAGAAGAGGTGATACACAATTACGTCTTCCCGATCAAGTCATCTTCTGATGATGTTACTTACAGCGAACACAATTTATGGTTGCTCGACGAAAGATTAGCATACAACACCTATGTCGCATCGGATAAGCCCTTTGGACAGATTCCTGGCTACGAAAACGCAAGCAACGAGCAAAAGCGAAAGAGGTCAGACATATATGCGTATGCTTATACTACTGTAGAACCAAATGAAACTAGATCACCTTTTAGATCGCTGGATATATTTGAATTCAAACGCCCAATGCGTGATGATTACTCAACCGATGAAAACCCGTATAATCAGATAAAGGAATATTTAGAAATTATCCGACAAGGGCAAGCAAAAACAAAAGACGGAAGAGTTCTTTCAGTAATAGATGGCGGTTTGATTTATTGCCATGTAATGTGCGACTTCACACCTTCGCTTATTAGTATGTTAGAACGAGAGGACTTTAAGCAAGTGGGCAATGAAGATTGGTATATCCGATTACATCAAGCCTTCAACGCATTTATCGAAATTAAAAGCTTTGACTTTGTATTGGAGACGGCAACAAAAAGGAATCAAATCCTATTTGACAAATTAGGATTGAAATAACTTGACCACCTTCACCGAATCCACCATCGAACACACAGACCCTAAAGGTTTCCTTCGTAAACCATCGCCTTGTCTGGCGAGAGAGCCTTGCAATCAGGCGCGCGAGTCGGGGGAGAAAACCTTTAGGGTCTCGTAACAAGGACAAGCCACATGACCAGCCCTCCGCCTCTGCTCTACGACACCTACTACCACATCTACAATCGCGGCAACAACCGCGAGAATATTTTTATTCAGGAACGCAACTACACCCACTTTATGAATTTGTACGCCAAATACATTGATCCGATCTCTGAAACCTTTGCGTATTGCCTGCTCAGAAATCATTTTCATGTGCTGGTGAGAATCAAAGCGGAAGAGGAAATATTAGAGACCCTAAAGGTTTCTTCTGTGAACCATCGCCATGTCGGGCAAGTCAGTCTTGCAAATCAGAATGCGAGTCGGGCGAGAAAACCTTTGGTCTGACTACGCAAGTAAAAAATTCTCCGATTTCTTCAACGCCTATGCCAAAGCGATTAACAACGCTTATGAAAGAACGGGGAGTTTGTTTCAACATCCATTTGGGCGTGTGCCAGTTACAACAGACCGTCAATTCTGGAATGTGATTGCCTACATTCACCAGAACCCGCAGAAACATAAGTTCGTGACGGATTTTCGCGATTGGAAATGGTCATCTTATGGTGTCATCCTTGCCGAGAAGCCCACGAAGTTACAGCGCGATGTTGTCCTTGATTGGTTTGGCGGAAAAGACGGATATTTGAAATTGCATGAGGAATGGGTAACGGACGTGCAAAGCAAATGGTTTGCAGAGGATGATTATGATTGATAACAAGAAGACCCTAAAGGTTTCCTTCGTTAATCGTCATCATGTTTGGCGCGACAGCTTTGCAAACCAGAATGATTGTTAGCCATGAAAACCTTTAGGGTCTATAATTAAGGGAACTATGGCCTTCACCGAATCCACCATAGAACAAACCGCGCTGGATTGGCTCAAAGACCTGGGCTATGCCATCCTCTTTGGCGGCGACATCGCGCCCGATGAACCCGCCGCCGAACGCGCGGATTATCAGGAAGTGATTCTCGCGGGTCGTTTCCGGGCCGCCCTGGAACGCATCAATCCCAACGTGCCTGCCGAAGCGCTGGATGACGCCTTCCGCAAAGTCACGCGTCCCAGTTCGCCTTCGCTGGTCGGTAACAACCGTTCCTTTCATCGCATGTTGGCGGATGGCATCGAAGTCGAGTATCGCCACGAGGGGCGCATCAAAGGCGATAAAGTCTGGCTGATTGATTTTGAAAATCTTGAAAACAACGACTGGCTGGCGGTCAATCAATTTACGGTCGTGGAAAACCACATCAACCGCCGTCCGGATGTGGTCATCTTTGTCAACGGCCTGCCGCTGGGGGTCATCGAACTCAAGAACGCCGCCGATGAGAACGCCACGATTTGGTCGGCTTTCAAGCAACTCCAAACCTATAAAAACGAAATCTCGTCCCTGTTTATCTACAACGAAGCCCTGGTCATTTCGGACGGCACGCACGCCCGCATCGGCACACTGACCGCCGACAAGGAACGCTTCATGCCGTGGAAGACCATCGCGGGCGACGTGCTGGCAGATGGTCACGCCATTGAGTTGGAAGTGCTGTTGCGCGGCGCCTTCGAGAAACGCCGCTTCCTTGATCTCGTGCGTTATTTCATCGTCTTCGAAGACGATGGGCGCGGCCAGCCCGCCAAGAAGATGGCAGGCTATCACCAGTTCCACGCCGTGAATATGGCGATCGAGCAAACCATCCGCGCTTCGCTGGAAAAGGGAGGAGTGATTGCCGAAAGCCGCGGACACTACTTCACGCATCAACCCCGCGACGCCAAACCTGGTGACCGTCGCATCGGCGTTGTCTGGCATACGCAGGGTTCCGGTAAAAGCCTGTCAATGGTCTTTTACGCGGGACGCATCGTTCTGCATCCTGCGATGGAAAATCCCACGATTGTTGTGATTACAGATCGCAACGATTTAGACGATCAACTCTTTGGCACGTTCTCGCGCTGTAAAGATTTACTGCGCCAATCCCCTGTGCAAGCCGAGAGCCGCGACGATTTAGCACAATTACTTCGCACGTCCGCTTCGGGCGGTGTCATTTTCACCACAATTCAAAAATTCCTGCTCCCCTCTCCTGGAAGGAGAGGGGCTGGGGGTGAGGTCGCATTATCAGAACGCTTCAACATTGTTGTGATTGCCGATGAAGCCCATCGCAGTCAATATGATTTTATTGATGGCTATGCCAGCGCCATGCGTGAAGCCCTGCCAAACGCATCCTTTATCGGTTTCTCAGGCACGCCGATTGAACTCAAAGACGCCAACACGCGTGCCGTATTTGGCGATTATTTGAGCATTTACGATATTCAGCAGGCGGTGGCGGACGGCTCCACCGTGCCGATCTATTACGAAGGCCGTCTTGCCAAACTGGAATTGAAAGAAGAAGAAAAACCGAAGATTGACCCTGAGTTTGAAGAAGTTACCGAAGGCGAAGAAGCCGAAGAAAAAGAAAAACTCAAGACCAAATGGGCCGCGCTGGAATCCATCGTTGGCACCGACGAACGCGTCGAACTGATTGCGCAAGATTTATTGAAGCATTTCGACCAGCGCCTGGAAGTCATCGAAGGCAAGGCGATGATCGTGTGCATGTCCCGCCGCATCTGCGTGGACTTGTACAACGCCATCATCAAACTGCGCCCAGAATGGGGCTCTGCCGATGACACAAAAGGCGTGATAAAAGTTGTGATGACTGGAAGCGCCGCGGATACCGAATGGCAAAACCACATTCGCAATAAAGACCGCCGTGAAAAACTTGCCAATCGTTTCAAAGACGCGAAAGACCCATTCAAAGTAGTCATCGTGCGCGATATGTGGCTGACGGGCTTCGATGTCCCGCCACTGCACACAATGTACATTGACAAACCCATGCAAGGGCACGGTCTCATGCAAGCCATTGCGCGTGTCAACCGCGTCTATGGCGATAAGCCAGGCGGCTTGATCGTGGATTATCTTGGTCTCGCCTATCACTTGCAACAGGCTTTGGCCGTCTACACCGAAAGCGGCGGCAAAGGCAATACCGCCATAGATCAAAGCGAGGCCGTTGCGCTGACGTTGCGCGAATACGAAGTCTGCCGCGATTTATTTCATGGCTTCGATTATTCCAAGTGGAAAAGCGGCAAAGGCGATGAGCAACTCACTCTGATGAATTGGGCGCAAGATCATATTCTTGAGTTGGAAAACGGCAAGCAACGTTACCTGCAAACCGTCACGCGTCTCTCCCAAGCCTTCGCGCTGGCTGTGCCAAATGAAAAAGTGCTTGCCATTCGGGACGATGTCGGTTTTTTCCAGGCCGTCCGCGCCCGCATCATCAAGTCCTCGCCTGAGCACGAACTCGCCGCCGAGGATGTCGAGCACGCCATCCGCCAAATCATCTCGCGCGCGGTGGCATCGGAAGAAGTCATTGATATCTTCAAAGCGGCGGGCTTGAAGAAGCCCGATATTTCCATTCTCTCGGATGAATTTCTGGCCGATGTGCAAAACATGCCGCAACGCAATGTCGCCATCGAGTTATTGCGAAAATTGCTCAATGACGAAATAAAATTGCGTTCACGCAAGAATTTGGTGCAGTCGCGCTCTTTTGCCGAAATGCTGGAACGCACCATTCGCTCCTATCAAAACCGGGCCATCGAAGTTGCCGAAGTCATTGCAGAGTTGATCGAACTCGCCAAAGAAATGCGCGAGGCGAACAAACGCGGCGAAATTCTGAAACTTTCAGAAGATGAGTTGGCATTTTATGACGCTCTCGAAGTCAACGACAGCGCCGTCAAAGTGCTGGGCGATGACACCCTCAAAGGCATTGCACGTGAACTTGTCAGGACAGTGCATGAGAATGCATCAATTGACTGGACAATGAAAGAGTCCGTTCGAGCCAAATTACGTGTCATGGTCAGGCGCATTTTGCGCAGATACGGCTATCCACCCGATAAACAGGAAAAGGCCACGCAGACGGTACTGGAGCAGGCCGAATTGATCGCGAAGGATTGGGCGGAGTAATATTTCCCATATGAATCGCACAACCCTCTTCGGCATCTTCGCCGGTCTTGCTGCCGCAGCCATCTGGGGCGGGATGTACGTGGTCAGCAAAGTGGTGATGGAAGTCATCCCGCCATTCTCGCTCATCACCTTGCGGCTGGTGCTTGGCATCCTGACCTTGCTCATTGTGCGCCTGTTCGTAGTGCGTCACGAAGCAAAGCGGAGTGCCGCCCCGCTCGTAGTGCGTCACGCAGAGAAACGGAGTGACGCTGGTGGACTTCGCTCCGCTTCGTCCACCACTACGAACAGAATACTATTTTGGCAAGTATTCGGCGTCGGGTTTGTGGGTTACGGCATTTCTATTGGATTCCAATTTGTCGGCACCAAACTCTCCACCGCCGCCAACGGCTCAATGGTCACATCCGCCACGCCGGCTTTCGTGCTGCTTTTTGCGGCCATTTTGCTTCACGAAAAAATAACCCTGCGCCGCCTGCTGGCCCTAATTATCGCCTCGCTCGGCGTAGTGGCGGTGATTGACCCGCGCAACGCGCAGCTCTCGCCCGACCTGTTTTGGGGTAATATCTATCTCGTCGCAGCAGCGTTGACCTGGGCATTGTATTCCGTATTAATCAGAGTGGCTACACGCAGCATGGACGTTTTATCCACCAGCCTGATTGCCTTTGCCGGCGGACTGCCGGTCAGCGTTCCGCTCGGTGCGTGGGAAGCCAGCGCGCAGGGTTACGGCCTCATCACGCCCGGCGTCATCGGTGGGATCCTGTTTCTCGGCATCATTTCCACCGCGCTGGCTATGTATCTATGGAACACGGCTTTTGCCACATTACCGGCCGGCGTTGCCTCGCTGACCTTCTTCGCCCAGCCGGTGGTCGGGACCATTCTGGGCGCGATTTTCCTGGGGGATAAAATCACGCCACTGTTTATTCTCGGAGGTGTTTTGATTGGGGTGGGACTGGTTATTGCCAGCCTGGATACGAATCAGTAAAATCCTTAGTATCATTAAAATACGCCTCGCGAAGTCCGCTGCAACGGACGCAAAATCGTCCGCCAGATTTGACAGCCGTCTTGTGGCTGCTTGGCTAACGAAACCTGTGATACCATCCCCAGTCTTGCCATTCTGCCAACAGAGGGAATGACCTACGCCATACTGACGCCGATTTCCTTCAATGTCTTGACGAGATCTTCCGGGATGAGCGCCGGGGGGATGCCCAGCGCCTTACAGGCCAAAATCTTATGCGCGGTCGTCTCGACCGCATCGGTCATATCAGCCGCGCGGCGCAGATTGCTGCCCGCCACAACCAGGCCATGATTCTGCATCAGCACGGCGATGCCATTGGCGCCCAGCGCCCTGGCAACCTGATCGCCAAGTTCGTCCGTGCCGGGCATGATGAACGGCACGACCGGCACATCCCCGATGAAGGCCGCCTCGGTGGAGATGGGCAGGAACTTTGTGCCGGTCAGCGCCATCAGCGTGGCCTGCGGGGCATGGGTATGGATGACGGCGGTGACATTGGGTCGTGACTTGTAAATGGCGCAGTGAACGCGCCGCTCGCTGGAGGCGGAGTAATCCGTCTCGGAGAGGATGTTGCCGTCCAGGTCAATGCGCACCATCATATCCGGGCGCAGGTCGCCTTTGAAGATGGCGCTGGGAGTGATCCAGACTTCGTTCGGGTTGTCCTCGCCGAGTAGGCCTACTTGGCAGCGGGCGCTGATGTTGCCGCCGGTCGGTGTAATCAAGCCTTTGGCATACAGTTCATTGGTGACTTGCAGGATCTGGTCGCGTATGTCGCCAGTCGTTACGATTGCCGGGGCGGCGGGCTGCATGGGACCTAACCCCCCCATCCCCCCTTCCCTAGTAGGGAAGGGGGGCGCAGGGGGGATAGGTTGCGCGGTCGCCGCTCCAAGTTGGGTCAGGTCGCCGGGGTCACCGATTTTCTCGCGCGCCTCGCCGTACAGGCGGCTCATGTTACCCTGGATGCGCATGAAGGCCATCGCTTTGCCGGTATCGCCGCTGAAGGAAAGTTTGCCGCTCGTGGCGGCGCGCGTGGCGTTGACACGCCCGGTGAACATGCCGTCGAGCGTGTCGGCGCTCATCTTGAGTTTCACCTCTGGGTCGCGCGGCGGATTATCCAGCCCGGCGCCAACCTTGCCGTCCACGAAACTCAGATAGAAGGCCTGGTCAATATCCTTTACGGTGAAAGAAAAGACGACATTCTTTCCCTTCGCAAAGCTGACCATTTCCTTGTCGGCGGCGATGCGGCCGGTGAACTCTTTCAGGATTTGGATCATCTTCTCGCGCGCTGCGCTGTTATTCGCTGTAGCCATGACATCCACCTTTCCACTGATTACAGAAGTTTGTGTTTCAGCAGCCGGTTCACCGGCTTTTTTCTTTTGAGCCGCAACGTCAATGTCAGTCACGCCCGGACCCGCAGCCGCCGCCAGTTCCTTCAGCGTTTTCTCGTCTGTGGGACGTTTGCCGCTCCAGGTAAAAGACTCCAACGCGGCAGGGTTGAGGATATAGTTGGGCTTCTTACCTGCTAAGAGCAATTGTAACTCGCTAATGATGATCTCGCCCTGATGGGCGCCCACCTCGACGGTATTCCCGCCCATGTGCGGCGTGGCGATGACGTTGGGGAAGGCCAGCAGCGGATCGTCCGCGCCGGGCGGCTCGACCGGGAACACGTCGGTGGCCAGGCCGCCCAGCCTGCCGGATTGCAGCGCAGCCAGCAGCGCATCCTGATCCACCAGCGCGGCGCGGGCGGTGTTGACCAGGAACGCGCCGGGCTTCATACGGGCAAAAGCGTCGGCGTTCATCATGCCGCGCGTCCCCTCGGTGACCGGTGCGTGCAGGCTGACGAAATCGCTCTCGGCCAGCAGCCGCTCGAACGAGACTTTTTCAGCGCCCATCATGACAGTTTGCTCGGCGGTGAGATATGGGTCGGAGAGCAGGAGGCGCGCCCCGAAGGGCAGCAGACGCTGGGTGACCTTGCGCCCGATGGCACCGCCCCCGACCACGCCGATGGTTTTGCGCCACAACTCGACGCCCAGGAATTCCTCGTGCGCCTGTCCCATGCGGCCCAGGTCACCGGCCTCGCCGCCGGGCTGGCGCAGGAAGGCGGACGCCGGCTGGAGTTTGCGCGCCAGCATCAGCATGAAACTGATTGCCAGGTCGGCCACCGCGTCGGCGTTGCGCGCCGGGGTGTTGGTCACCGGGACGCTGGCCGCGGTGCAGGCCTCGATGTCAATGTTGACCGGGTTGCCGCGGCAGACGACGATCATGCGCAGGTCGGGCAGTTCGAGGATGGCTTCGGCGTCAACGATGTCCACTTCGGTGACGAAGACCTGGTAATTTTTCAGGGTCTGCACCAGGTCGTCGCCGGTGAGCAGGATGCCTTCGGTGCGGTAGGGCTTGTATGCCACCTCGCCGATCGCGCGCAACTGGCGCAGGGCAATCTCGTCCACTTCGGCGCTGATGTAGATGTTCGGGCGGAAGGACGCAGATGCCGCCCCCCCGCTTTCCCCGGCGGCCAGCCCCGCCAGCATGACCGCGGCAATGTTGCTGGCGGCAAGCGTGTCCGCAGGTCGGCGCGCCTGGCGCAGAGACTGCCAGTCTGCATAGAGAGCCTGGTAGGTGGACGAGTCCGCGCCGGGCTGGTGCTGGCGGGAGATGTGCGCCAGTTTTTGCGCGCCCGTCTCCAGGTCCGGGAAGAGGCCGGCCCCGACCCCGGCGCAGATGGCCGCGCCCAGCGCGGTCGCTTCCGCCGAGGCGCTGACGTGCACGCGGCAATTCGCAACATTGCTGATGATCTCTGTCCAGGCCGCGCTGCGGGTGATCCCGCCGCCCAGCCACAGGTCCGAAAGCGTACCGCCAGCGATGCGCAAAATCTGCTCGACGTTGGCGCGCACCGCGTAAGCCATCCCCTCCAAAATAGCGCGGGCCACGTCGGCGCGCGCTTCGTCGCCGAGACGGGCTGCCACCGAGGAAAAGGTCAGGTTGTCCACCGGCGGCTCCATGGCGGCGGCATTGAAGACCGCCGCGCCGATGGTGGAATGGATGCCGTGCGCGCCGGGGACGGAGGCCTCCGCTTCGGCGGCCAGCATGGCGGCCGGGTTGGGAGCCTCGCCGTGCATCAGGCGGGCGGTCCAGTCGAGGGTGGAGCCCATTTGCCCGGCATTGCTTTCGAGCACGTACAGGCCGGGGATGACGTGCAGCCCGGTCCAGATGCGCATTTCGGGATCGATGACCAGTTTGTCAACGGCCATCTGCACCGGTGTGGTCGTCCCGGCGATGACGCCGATCTGCCCAGCGGAAACAACGCCCGAGCCGAGCAGTCCGCACTGCGTGTCCGGCCCGCCGACCGCCACCGGGATGCCGGGGACCAGTCCTAAATTGGCGGCGGCTTCTTTGGTCAGTTTGCCCAGTTTGCTCCCGGCCTGTTTCAGGGGCGGGAGGATTTTCTCCGGCAGGCCGAGTGACTTGATGACCCCGTTTGCCCATTTCCGGCTTTTCAAATCGAAGAGCAGGCTCTCGGCGGCCTGGGCCGGTTCGGAGGCCAGTTCGCCGGTCAGCATGTAGCCGACCCAGTCGCTGATGGACAGCGCGGCGTGGAGCGACTTGAAATCGTCGGGGCGGTTTTCTTTCAGCCACATCAGCCGCGCGGCCATGAAAATGGGATTGGGCGCGTGGCCGGTAATTTTATAGAGTTCCTCGCCGCGCTCCGCAGCCAACCCCATGGCCTGTTCGGCGGCGCGCGCGTCCCGGTTGGGGGTTGCCAGCAGCGCCTTCCCTTTTTTGTCAATCGCCACCAGTCCGTGACGCATACTGGCGGCGGCCACCCCGGCCACCTCCTGCGGGGCCGCGCCGGCTTTTTGGAGCGCCTCCCGCGCCGCCTCGCCCAGCACGCGCCAGACCGCCTCCGTGTCGAGTTTGAAGGCGAAGCCTCCCGCGGCGGGGTCCGGGGGGAGCGTCCAGGCGCGGAAAACGCTGAACGTTTCGCCGGTGTCCGCGTTGACCAGCAGGCAGCGCCCGCCCCCGCCGCCGACGTCCAGACCGATGAGATAATTTCCAGTCATGCAGCCTCCTTGTGTGCGTTTTTTACGGAGCGTAGCCGTTCGCTCGGTACCATTCGACCGCTTTCCGCAGCGCCCCGCGCGCCGGGATGAAAGTGTACCCCAGTTCGCGCATCGCTTTGGCGGAACTGAAATATTCTTTCTTGCTGGAGACGCGCACGGCATCCGGTGTGGCCGCCGGGATGTGTTTCGGATTCAGCCGCGCCAGACCGGTATCCACATACGCCCAGCCGAGCGCGACCGCGCGAGGGATGCGCGCCCGGACCTCTGGCCTGCCCGAGACTTCGGACAGCAGGTCCAGCACCTGTTTTAGGCTCAAATTCTCTCCACCTAAAATGTAACGCTCGCCGACCTTGCCTTTTTCCATTGCCAGCAAATGCCCGTTGGCAACATCGTCCACATCCACGATGGTCAGGCCGGTGTCCACGTAGGCGGGCATTTTGCCGTTCAGGAAGTCCACGATCATCTTGCCGGTCTGGGTGGGTTTGTGGTCGCCCACGCCCACCGGCGCAGCCGGGTTGACTGTTACCACCGGCAGGCCCTGGGCAACGAACTCTCGCACCACTTCTTCCGCCAGAAATTTCGAGCGTTTGTAGTCGCTGAGCATGTCCTCCAGCGTGACCGGCGTTTCCTCGGTTCCCGGCGTCCCGTCAGAGGGGATGCCGAGACTGGCAATCGAACTGGTATGGACGATGCGCTGCACACCGGACCTCGCCGCGGCTTCCAGTACCCGGCGCGTGCCGTCCACATTGCTCTGGTAGAACTCGTCCCAGGAATAGCCCCAGTAGGCGTACAACGCCGCGACGTGGAAGACCCATTCGCAGCCGGTCATCGCTTCTTGCAGGGTTGGCACATCGCTCAAGTCGCCGCTGACGCGCTCGACGGGCAGACCGTCCAACATGCGCGTGTTCGCGCCCGTCCGCGCCAGGGCGCGGACCGTGTGCCCGTCCGCCAGTAATTTGCGGATGACCGCGCTGCCGACAAAGCCTGTCCCACCGGTGATAAAGACTTTCATAGTTTCAATTCCCTTCTCGAACAACCCGACTTGGGTTGTCTAATTCCCGTAACATTGCTATCACGAAACCTGCCGCCTGCTCCAAAGTCTGAGCGGAGACTGTATCCGGCGTGTCGTCGGCGCGGTGCCAGTGGGGCAGGCTCCCCGTCTGCGGGTCGCGCCCGGCGATGCAGATGGCGCGATAGCCGCCCTCGCGCAACGCGCGGACTTCGTCCTCCACGGTCATCTGCGCGGCATGTACGTCCAGGTCTGGTTGGCGGTCGGCGATTTTTTCGGCCAGCGCCAGGAGGTCCGGGCTGGGCCGGTAGGGCAAACAGAGTCCCTGGCGGGTGAGATAGACGATCTCGCCGCTGCCCACCCCCTCCATGTCAATGAACGCAGCCTCGCGCAAAGCCGGGTCATGTTCGCGCAGCAGGGTTTTCAGTCCGGCATGGTCGGTCTCCTCGGCCCCGGTGAAGGCCAGCCAGACCTGCGTATTCTGCAAGGGCTGCGCCGCAAGGCGTTCCGCGAGTCCGAGGGCGACTGCCACACTGGCCGCGTTGTCGTGTGCGCCGGGAGAAAACGGCGTGCGTTCATCCCGCCAGAGGGTGACGAGGCTGCCGAGCTGGTAGCCGGCCGGGAGCAGCGACAGCCACCAGATCCAGGCCGGGCCGCCGAGCAGTGCGCCGGTGAGATAGAGCAGGCCCAGCAAGATCAATATCGCCGCAGTCAGCCAGGTGAGCGGCTCGAGGCGGCGCACGGTGGAGGACTGCCAGATCAGGCGGCAGCGATTCGTGTCCATGTGAGCCAGGACGACCGCGAGCCGCCTGGGATCACCCTGCGGCTCGAGGCGCGTCACAACGTTGCGGCTGGTGACGTGCGGCAGGAGCGGTCCCAGCAGGCTGTCGGAATGGATAATCGCCTGCCACAGGAGGAACGGGGTGAGCAAGGCCAGGGCAGCGGCGGTCCAGCGGGTGATGGCTCCGTCCAGCGGATAGATGACGACCGCCAGCAAGGCCACGAGCGAAATTGAAAACGGAAAGGCATTCTGACTGGCAACCGCGCGGAATGTCCGTCTCTCGACCGGCAGCCCCAGGTCCGCGAGACGCTGCGCCACGTAATCGGCCGCGGCGGCCTCGGCGGGCGTCCCGGTGCCGCGCGGACCGATGGTCCCGGCGAGATGCTGAACGTCGTCCAGAAGTTTGCTCATCCGGTCATCGCCTGTTTGATGAGTTCGCCGCTCGTCGCCCAGACGCGGCCTTTCAGATTTTTGGTCTCGTCCATGATCGTGTCGAAAGCCTGGACGATGGCATCCACTTCTTCGTCACCGATGATGAGCGGCGGCAACAGCTTGATAATGTTGACACCCGGGCCGCCGACCTGGGTCATCATGTGGTGGTCGCGCATCAGCGACATGACCACGAGTTGCGTGAAGAGACCTTTCTCGGCGGCTTCGATGGCCGTCCAGGCGGCGCGCATGGCGAGGTTCGTCGGCGGGCGGAACTCGATGCCGATGACCAGTCCCTTGCCGCGCACGTCGGCGATCATCTCGTGCTTGTCTTTCAGGGCGACCAGCCCGGCAAGCAGTTTCGCTCCCAGCGTGGCGGAGCGTTCAACGATCTTCTCTTCATCCATCACATGCAGGGTTGCAAGTCCGGCGGCCATGCCCATATCGTTCTGGCCGAAAGTGGTCGAATGCACCTGGGCGCGCTTGAGATGACCAAAGACCTTGTTGTTGATCTCGCGCCGCATGATGACCGCGCTGACCGGCGCGTACCCGCCGCCCAGCGACTTGGCAATCGTGACCATATCCGGCTCCAGGTTCCAGTGTTCGCAGCACAGGAATTTCCCGGCGCGTCCCAGCCCCATCTGGACCTCGTCGCAGATGAACTGCGCGCCGTACTTGCGGCACAGGCGCTGGGCTTCGGGCAGGTAATTATCTTCCGGGATGTAGACGCCCTTGCCCTGGATCGGCTCGACGATGAAGGCGGCCACGTCACCTTTGCGCAGTTCTTTCTCCAGCGCTTCCAGGTCGTTCATCGCCACCATGACCGCGCCGGGGATGAGCGGGTCAAAGCCTTTCTTGAAGGCCTCCCCGCCGTTGATGGAGAGCGTGCCGAGCGTCAGCCCGTGGAAGGAATGGTCGAGATAAATGACGCGCGGCCGTTTGGCGGCGTAGCGGGCGAACTTGATGGCGGTATCCACCGCGTCCGCGCCGGAGTTGGCGAAGAAGATGGCATCCAGGCCAGGCGGCATACGCTTGACCAGTTCCTCGGCCAGCAGTCCGGCCAACAATGGGCAGTCCATTTTTACGAGGGTTGGCCGCTCGAGGTTGAGGTATTCCATCATCGCCTGCTTGATGGCCGGGTGGCCGCGTCCCAGGTTGAAGACGCTGTAGCCTGCCAGCAGGTCAAGGTAGCGCACCCCGTCCGCGTCCCACAGGTAAGCCCCCTCGCCGCGCGTGTAGATCTTGTCGAAGCCGATGATCTTCTGGACGCGCGCCATGTGCGGGCTGATATATTTCATGTGCAGGTCGTACTGGTCGGCCTGCCGATCCTGGATCAGTTGAGCAAGTGAGAATGACATGGGTATCTCCTTTCTGATGGGTAGGAAACTATCCTATGTTCCCCGTGCTGGAACCGGGACTACCTCGTCCAGATCCAACTCCCGAACTGTCTCTGGCAACGGGAGACCCGTTTGCGAGTCAATTCCCAGGAATTCAAAATAGGATTTCGCCATGGCTTCCATGTCCAGCGTGCGGTTCGCCACCGGACCGGCAGCCTGCGGCGGATCCCCAAGTTCGCGCTTCGGGAGGGGGAACTGCGCCGGGAGTCCGTGCCGGGCGTTGAAGGCGTGGCGCAGCACCTGGATGCGTTTCCCAACCCGGAAGAATTCGGCCTCGTTCATCTTCCAGCCGGTAGCAGCGTTGAGCCATTCGAGGAAGGGCGGTTGTCCCATCAGCAGGGCGAACTGGCATAGGCCCAGCGAATCGAAGGCGCGGTAGAGCGGCATGGCAATCGCCTGGGTCACGCCTTTACCGGCATAGTCGTAGCGCGCAGCTGGTTGTACGCCATGCAAGGCGAAGTAGGGCGCGAAGGCGGTCACCGAAGCATTGCCGGAGTTGGTGGAGGTATGGCGGCCCGGCGCGGGGTCGAGGGCGTAACCAGCAGCCACCCCGGGTTCGTAAATCCCGCGGTGCATGGAGAGTTCCTGCCCTCCAGCATGGATGGCGGCCTGTTGCGCCTCGGGGCACAGTCCCGCCGCGGCGCGCTGGACGCCGTCTGCCAGCCAGTCGCCCAGGCCGGGGCTCCGGGCAGCGATACGTCCGGTCAGTTCGAGCACCGCGGCGGCATCCCCCCACTTCAGCGGCAGTTCACCGGCCAGTTCCGGCGGCAGCCAGCCTTTCCCGGCACATTCCAGCGCGAAGGCGATAGTCACACCGGTCGAGATCGAGTCCAGGCCGGCCATGTTGCAGATATGATTGCAGCGCATGACCGTCGCCAGGTCGCTGACCATCGTCGTTGGACCGAAAGAGGCCAGCGTCTCGTATTCCGGCTTGTGGCTCATGCTGCCGTCCGGCTGGGTCACGATCCCGCCGCAGGCCACCGGGCAGGAGTGACAGGCATAAGGTCGCACGAGCGGGCGAACGACAGCTTGATCGCTCAGACCCTCGGAGAGTTCGAGCGGGAAGTCGCGGTAGCCGATCCCGGTCCAGTTGCGCACCGGCGTGTCGCCCAGTTCAACCAGCATGGCGGTCCCGGCTGATGTCCCATAGCGCTTGTACGAGTCGATCACCATATCCAGAGGGCCGCTGCTTACGCGGATATGGAAACGGCGCATGAACGGCAGCAAGCGGGATATCAATGCAGGGACGCGCCTCGACATGTCGGAAGGCTTGTGGCGGAAGAGTGAGAGATATGCGGACGCGGCAGACTTGAAGGCTTTCGGGTCGGCCAGCGGCGGGCGGGACCTGCCGCGTGCCACCACCGCTTTGAGCCTTTTCGACCCCATCACCGCGCCCACCCCACAGCGCGCCGCCAGGCGGCCATCATCGTTGACAATGCCGGAGATGAGCGAAAGCTTTTCTCCTGCCGGACCGATGCAGGCGACCTTGGCATCAGCGCCAATTGCCGTGTGCAATGATGCTTCTGTCTGGCGCACATCCTGTCCCCAGAGATGGGATGCGTCGCGGATTTCGATTTTCCCGCCGTCAATAACCAGATAGACCGGCTTCTCCGCTTGTCCGGAGATGAACAACCCGTCCCAGCCTGCGCCGCGCAGGGCCGGGCCAAAGTTCCCGCCGCAGTTGGCTTCGCCCCAGGCACCGGTCAGGGGCGAACGGGCGGCAACCATGAAACGCCCGCCAAACTGGGCGCCGGAACCGGTCAACAGGCCGGGCAGGAAGGCCAGGATATTGTCCGGGCCGAGCGGATCTGCGCCCGGCGGGATGCGTTGAACCAGGTAATGGACGCCCAGACCATATCCCCCAAAATGGCGGCGATAGATTTCTTCAAGCGGCTCTTCAACATCAATCTTTCCGCTGGAGAGATTGATGCAAAGGATTTTCCCCCAGGTACCATTGGGCATGGCAACCTCCTGGCTTTATTTGAGTTGCTGGTGGGAGCGGCGCACAACAGATTTGAAACGGTCGCCGCGGTGGATGG
>CAZTZE010000057.1:0-17117 GCA_964618215.1 uncultured Chloroflexus sp. | reverse complement strand
AAGCAGGCTGAAATTGTTGAAACAAAAGACGTGGACGCCGCCCTGCAAAACCAACGCAAAGCCCACCTCCCAGCCCCCAATCACCCCTGGCGCAAGGGCTTCGCTACTCCACTAGCAAAGTAGAGATGTCCCCCCGCGGGGGGACATCTCTACTTTGCTAAAAGGCGGACATTTCTACTTTGTGGGTTGACAATTGCTAATTTATAGCTTGACAAGTTACACGATGCGAAGTAATATCAGTAAAGGTAAGTTCCTTACTAATAAAATACCTTATCCAGGGTTTTCCTAAATCCTGTCCCCCTCAATTTACTTCGGTACTGCCACCACCCCCGTCGGGGCCGCCTAGGTAATTTCCATACCACAGCATTTTAATTGGGATGATGAAAAAGGTTTGGAGCATTGTTACTACTCCAGACCTTTTTCGTTTCAACGGTAATGAGCGAACTTTATTGGCTGTGTCAATTGTGTGACAAGGGGTAGGTTTCTAATCCTCACTAATGAGCACAAATGGGTAGTGGTTAAATTGCAAGTGATAATTTGAGGTTGTAACGGACGATATACAGTCGAGTAACCAGTTCGTGGTAGAAATCTGACTTTGAAAACGATAAGGTCTTACGAACGTAGTGTGCGTTCGATTGGCGGCAGGTATTATTCCACCGTTCCACATGATTAGTTTCTCCACTCTCCCTGCCGACACTGCGATGAGTCTCTTTGGGATCCACCTTCTCGTATGCCTCCCAAAAGTCGCTGAAGGTACAGCACTGTTTGTACTCTTCGGGGATGCGATCCCACAGTTTGCGGCAAGTCTTTTGGCTACGCTCCCCGATCACAAACGCCACAACTTGGCGTGTACGACGACAAATGGCGATCCATAGCCAACGTTTGTTATCCTTTTTCAGGACAAATGACCACATTTCGTCCAGTTCCAGCCTATCGTCTGGCTGTACAGGCAGTAACGTATCCTTCGCTGCTGGGCTGGTGTCGCCTTTTTTTGAGCCAAGCAGCCAAGGTGAAGCGGCTCACGCCAAAAACACGCTCGACCCCGCGCACGCTAAAGCGTGGCACGCTCATAGTATTACAGCGCAATGTTTTGGAAAAACTCTTTAACGTGTCACCCTGAGGGCGCGTTGTTCTGTGCGCCCGAAGGGTCTTCACGCCGCAAACGAGAGATTCTTCGCGCCCCGAAAGAGCATCGGGGCGCTCACATCGTCCCGACACTTGCACCTGCTGCAAGTGCAGGTGTGTCCTTCAGGAGAATGACAGGAAACAGCAACTTTGCGCTGTAATACTAAAGAACCTTACAGAACCATTTGTATAATAAACATAAGCACCGCAGATGTTGAATTTCTTTCAGAACATTTCCCAGTCTGTATTGTATAATATGGATTATAATAATCCTGCTTATACAAAACGGAGGGCGCCATGTTCGTTGACAGACAAGAGGAACTTGCATTCCTGAATAGCCTGCTCACCCGCCAGCATCCTGGACCTGCCCAACTGATTTTGATGTTCGGCCGGCGAAGGGTGGGAAAAACGGAACTGCTCTTGCATTGGGCCAGAAATAGCGGGGTAAACTTCACTTATTGGGCAGCCTTGAGAGAGCCTGCCAACCTCCAGCGCAAGGGCTTGTTCGCACAGATACTGAATGTACCCGAAGAAAGCGCCCCTGTTCACCGATCCTGGCCGGCGCTTTGGAAAGCGGTCTCAGACCTGTTGCAGGATAAGCAACACATCCTGATTCTGGATGAACTTCCTTATGCCGCCGACTCCGATCCGGCCATGCTCTCCGCCCTGCAACATGCCTGGGATCAGCACTTCCAGAACTCCAAGATGGTCATCATCCTGTGCGGTTCTCACGTAAGGGTGATGGAGACACTGCTCTCCCGGCAATCGCCTCTGTTTGGCAGGATGACCGCCCAATGGCATCTCAGCCCACTCCCTTTTTCCAGTTTGAGCGAGTTCTATCCAAAATGGAAACCCGAAGAACGGGTGGCCGCCTATGCAATTGCCGGGGGTATCCCCGCCTACCTGAAATGGATGGACCCATACAGATCTCTGACCGATAACATCCGAGATGTCATCCTGAATCCAGGGGGAATGTTCCTGGCAGAACCGGCCTTCCTTCTTTATGACGAGGTGCGCGAACCCAAGCACTACTTGGCCATCTTGAAGGCCATCGGAGCAGGTTGCCACACTTTGGCCGAGATCAGTGACTGGTGTTTCATGCCTCGAACCAGCGCCAGCGTTTACCTGAAGACGTTACAAGAATTGCGCCTGATCGAGCGCCGGCTGTCGGCGACTATCCGCCCGGGAGAACGAGCCCGGTCGCGCACTGGCCGCTACCACTTGAGCGATCCATATTTCCGCTTCTATTTCCACTTTATCGCGCCCTATCAGGAAGACAAGCTGAACAAACCCGACGAAATTCTGCAAAGGATCCAGACAAATTTGCGCGCCTTTGTCGGCGCGACTGCCTTCGAGGATCTGGCCAGGCAGTGGGTGGCACAGCAGGGGAAGGCTGGCAAACTCCCATTTGTACCGGAGGCCATCGGCAGCCATTGGAGCAGCCGGGTGCAGGTGGACGTGGTTGCCGTGAACTGGAATAGCAGGGATATCCTGCTCGGGGAATGCAAGTGGGGCGCCGACAAAGTGAACCGCCAGGTCATCCGTGATCTGATCGAGACAAAGACTCCGCTGGTACTGCGAAACTTACCCGAGATGGGTGAAGGTTGGAAAGTGCACCATGTGGGTTTTGCCCGCCTGGGTTTCACCATCTCCGCCAACGAGGAAATGCAGAAAGCCGGTGGAATGCTGGCGGATCTGAGTATGATGGATGAATTGCTTGGGAAATACGTGTAATATCTGCTCCCGCGCCCAGAATGGGTTGTATGGCTGCGTTCAAGCTCAGACCGTCATGTATCTCCAATCCTTGGGGGCATAGCAAAAGCTCTGGTCCTTCCAGAGCTTTTTTCGTTTACGGAGGAAAACATGACATTTGTCACTTGAATCCGCTCTTCAAACACGCGACAATCTGACTGTATGAGATTGTTTATGATTGTTAATGAGCGATTACAATGAACAATACCATTTCCAGTCTCGAACGCCAAAACCAGATTCTGCAGTTCATCCTCCGCAGCCAGCGTATTAGCATAAACGAGGTCTGCGAGTACTTCGCTGTCAGTGAGGCCACCGCTCGGCGTGACCTGGAAAATCTCGCCGCTGAGGGGAAAGTCCAGCGTGTGCACGGCGGCGCAATTGTGCTAAAGCAGGCTCCACTCGAATCCCCCATCCTCCAGCGTCAGAACGAACAGGCGCAGGAAAAACTCCGCATCGGACAGACCGCCGCGGCTCTCGTGCAGGACGGGGAAACGGTCTTCCTCGGCTCCGGGACAACCGTCCTCGAAGCCACCCGTACCCTGCGCGAGCGGCGCAACCTGACAGTGCTCACCAACTCCCTGCCGGTGGTCAACATCCTGGCCGGGGCCGAGGGGATTACAGTCATCTGCCTGGGCGGGATGCTGCGCGACAGCGAACTCTCGTTCATCGGCCACATCACCGAGCAGGCCATGGCCGAGGTGCGCGCCGACAAGGTCATCATGGGCATCCGCGCCATCAGCCTGGAACACGGTCTGACTCACGAGTACCTGCCCGAAACCATGACCGACCGCGCCATCCTGAAAGCTGGACAGGAAATTATCGTACTGGCTGACCATACCAAGTTTGGCCGCGCCGCTACCGTCCTGCTGGCGCCCATTGAAAGCATCCACACCATCGTAACCGATGAACAGACCCCTCAGGATTTCATCAATGCCGTGAAGGCAAAAGGCATCCAGGTGATCATTTCGTAACTTCGTGCCCCTTCGCCTGCCCTCCCGCAAGGACACACCTGCACTTGCAGCAGGTGCAAGTGTCGGGACGATGTGGCGGGCTAGGCCAGGGAGCGAGCGTTCCTTCGGCTACGCTCAGGACAAGTTTGTGCGAGCGAAGGGTCTCTGACTGCATTGCGGGGGGATTCCCTTCGGCCTGGCTAAGGGCAGGCTTCGCACCCGGAAAAACGTCGGGTGCTCACATCGTCCCGATGTCCTTCGGGAGAATGACAGAGGCAACAGCAACCTTGCGCTGTAATACTATTATTACAGCGCAAAGTTCAAGAAAACCTACTCAAATTGTCACCCTGAGGGAGCGTAGTTTGCGACCGAAGGGTCTCCGCCACGACGAGGGGATGCTTCGCTGTTCCTTCGTTTCTCTCAGGACAAGGCTCAACATGACAGCAGGGTGGCGAGGGGATGCTTCGGGAAAAAGACGCCCTCAGCATGACAACGAATCCGCAATCCGCAGTCTAAAATCCGAAATTGAGAAACGCTTCCACCACCCGCGCGTCGAAGTGGCTGCCGGCACCGGCCTGGATGTGCTCGATCACTTTCTCCTTCGGCCAGGCGGCGCGGTAGGGCCGGTCGGAGGTCAGGGCGTCGAATACGTCCACCACGGCGAAGAGACGCGCTGCCAGCGGGTTTTGCTCACCTTTCAGCCCGCGCGGGTAGCCGGAGCCGTCCCACTTTTCGTGGTGGCAGTAAGGGATATGCAACGCGGGTACTAAGAACTCAATTGGTCCGATCATTTCGTGGGCATTGAATGGATGCATATGGATGGTCACCCACTCCTCAACTGTAAGTTCACCTTGTTTGTGCAGAATACTCTCAGGCACGAGTAGATTCCCAATGTCGTGCAATAAAGCACCACGCCGAATGTGTACCAGCTCCTTATTGTTCACCCCTAGAGCCTTTGCCAGACATAATGCCATTTCCGTGACGCGCTGGGTGTGCCCCTTTGCCTCTTTATCGCGCAGTTCCAGAGCAGTTGATAAGACCTCAAGGGTGGCATCGTAAGCCAGGATGAGTTGTGAACTCTCTCTATTTCTCATTTGTAACCTCTTTCAAAAAGACTTTTACAACCTCAGGATCAAAATGTGATCCGGCTTGTTCGCGAATATGGCTGAAGGCTTTTTCATGCGTCCACGCTCTCCGGTAAGGACGGTCGCTGGTCAGGGCGTCGTAGACATCCACCACGGCGAAGATGCGCGCCGCGTGCGGGATCTGCTCGCCTTTCAGCCCGCGCGGGTAGCCGGAGCCGTCCCACTTTTCGTGGTGAGCATAGGGAATGTCAATCGCTTGTTGCAAATGGGCAATTGGCGAGAGCATGTCGAAGGCGAACTTGGGGTGCTGGCGCATGATGACCCATTCCTCGTCGCTCAGTTTATCCGGCTTGAGCAGGATCGAATCGAGGACGCCCATCTTGCCAATATCGTGCAGCAGCGCGCCGCGGCGGACATGCACCAGTTGCTCTTCGGTCATGCCCATGACGCGGGCGATGTTCATCGTCATTTCAGTGACGCGCTGGCTGTGGCCCTCGGTTTCCCGGTCGCGCAGGTCGAGGGCGCGTGACCAGCCTTCGATGGTGGCATCATAAGCCATGTGCAGTTCAATGTTCGAGCGCTGCAGGCTGTCGAACAGGCCGACGTTATCCACGGCGATGGCAACCTGACTGGCCAGGGTTTCGAGGAAGTTCAGCCATTCATCGTCCAGCGTGCGGTGGGAGCGCAGGAATACCTCCAGCACGCCCTTGACCTGTCCCTTGGCGATGAGCGGCGCGCTGTAGTAGCAGTCGAAATCCTCTCCCGCCAACAGATCGGCGCGCGCAAAATCATTGCTCTCTGTCCGCAGGTCATGAACGCTGACCGTGCGCCGTTCCAGCGCGGCGCGCCCGGCATGACCCTCGCCCAGGCGCAAGCGGGAGCGTTCGATAGCCTTGCCGCGAAAGCCGCGCCCGGCGGCGTATTCCAGCGTCTGGGTGTGCGGGTTGAGCAGCAGCACATCCGCTGCCTCCACTCTCAATTGGTTGATAACCTGCTCGAGGACGATGGAAAGCGTCAGGCCTAAATCGAGGCTGCCGGTAATGGCCTGGTCAATATCGCGCAGGGCCTGGATGTTGCGCAGTCGGCGCTGGGTTTCTTCGTGCAACAGGGCGCGGTGGAGGGTGCTGGCCGCCTGATCGCCGATGCTGCGGGCGAGGCGCATCTTATCCGCAGTGAACGGCTCGCGCGCCATATCGCGCACTTCACCCAACATCAAAAGCCCCAGCGGGCGTTCACGGGTGCGGAGTGGGACAACGCACAGGGTTTGCGCAATGCCGAGGAAAAAGGGTGCACTGTCGCTCGCTTCCGGGCTGTCGAGTTGAAGAACCAGCGGGGCGTTCCCCTCCAGAACGCGCTGGCAAGTGGGATGGGCGGCAAGCGGCTCGCGCTGCCCCGCTTGCAGATCCTGGTCGAGCACGCGCACGGGAAAGACCGCCCGCGCGACGAGATCACCGTTCTCTAGGAGCAAAACGCGGGCAAAGGTGACGTGGGTGGTCTCGACCGCGCAGCGGGTCAGCACGTCCAGGATGGCGTTGAAATCCTCCATCTCCGCCAGCCTGCGCGAGAGATCGTAGAGCGCGGTCAGGGTTTCCACCTGTTTTTGGATCTGTTCCTCTGCCTGCTTGCGCTCGGTGAGGTCCGTTACCACTGCGATCGTGCCGGTAAACTTGCCAGCGCTTATGCGCGGCACACCAGTGATTGACACGGGGACAGTTGTTTCGTTGGCGCGCTGCAGGCGTATTTCATAGGTGCTGGGCTTGTCCTGGAGGCGCAGCCCCCAGGCCTGATTCTGGATAGTCAGATCCTCAGGGACGGCGAATTCCCTGTGGTGCCTGCCTATCAATTCCTGGGGTGAATACCCGATCATGCGCGCGTAGGCCGGATTGATGAACTCGAACTTTCCTTCGGCGTCGGACACGGTCAGCCCCTGGCCCATGCTGTTCATTATCCGGACAGCGAAATCACGTTCTTTTTGCAGCTCTACTTCCGCCCGCTTGCGCTCGACAACCATCGCCACTTGTGACAAAACGAAGGTCAGAATATCCATCTCGCGCTGGCCAAAGCGGACTGTCTCAGTATAGGATTGCACCACCATCACGCCAACCGTCTTGTCCCCGACCTGCAGTGGCACACCCAGCCAGTCCACAGAATTCTCCCCAACCAGTTCTACTTCACCTTGCCGGACAAGGCTCTCGAACACCTCTGGCGGAGCCAGCAAAGGATTTCTGCTGCGCAGTACATATTCGGTTAGCCCGCGCCCTGTTTTTTTGGGAGAGGGCGGACTGTCATATTGATCTACGAAATAAGGGAAAGAAATCTCATCTTTGTCTGGATCATAGATGGCAATGTAGAAGTTCTCGGCAGGCAGTAGTTCACCGATCGAAGCGTGGATCGAGCGATATAGTTCTTCCAGCGATGCGGCGGAATTGGCAATATTGGCAATGTCGAAGAGGGTTTCTTTCAATTTCTCCGCCTGCTTGCGCTCGGCGATCTCTTTCTTCAGCGCCGCCGTTCTTTCCTCGACCAGGTCCTCCAGGTGCTCGTTCAACGCTCTCAATTCATCTTGAGCCTGGATCAACTCGGTGTTGCGATGGACGGCCGCTTCATAGTTAGACAGGAGCAGGCTGAGCATTTGCTGCGGGTGGGCGGTGATCACACGGCTTTTACCCGTCAATGGGATTTCCACCTCGATACCCGCGCGCCCGCCCGGACGCGGTGTCCTGCCGGCCAGGACGCGTTCGACGTGCATGAGCAGGTAATCCGCGTTGTAGGGTTTGGTGATGAAACTATCGGCGCCACAGGCCAGTCCCTCCAGCACATCCTCCGGGTTGGAGAGGGTGGTCAGCAGGATCACCGGGATGTCCTGGCCGCTTTCATCCGCTTTGATGCGCTGGCAGAGTTCGAAGCCGTTCATCTCCGGCATGACGATGTCGGTGATGACCAGGGCCGGCTTGTGTTCCTCCACAAAGGCAAGGGCTTGCTCGCCATTTTGGGCCATGGTGACCGTGTAATGATGTTGCTCCAGCAAGTATCTGAGCTGCTCAGCTTGTGTGGGGCTATCCTCGACGACCAGGATCTCTGTCGTATCGTTGGGTTTCGTTTTAGCGCTCATAAAAATCTCGCTTTCTTCTTTTCCGCCAAAGTAACCAGCATGGCGGCAATACCTTCTGGTGGAAGGACGTAGGTTGCCGCGCCGAGTTTGATGGCCTCGCCCGGCATGCCGTGCACAATTGAGCTGGCCTCATCCTGGGCAATGGTGAGCGCGCCCATATCCTTCAACATTTTCAATTCCTCCGCCCCATCTCTCCCCATACCGGTCAGCAACACGCCCACCGCGCGCGGACCCAGCACTTGCGCCACCGAGCGAAAGAGATAGGCGACCGACGGTCGCAGTCCGTTCTCGGGCGCCTGGTCGCTGAGCACGATGCGCGGGCCACTCCCCACGCCCATGTAAAAACCATCCGGGAAAACGTAGCCATGCCCGGGCTTGGGCTGCTCGCCGTGCGCGGCGATGTGCAGCGGGAAGCGCGATGCGCCGGCCAGCCATTTCACAAAGCCTTCAACGAACCCCGGCGCGATGTGCTGAACGATGAGCATCGGTACAGTAAGGTCTTTCGGTAAACCCGATAGGATCTTTTGCAGCACCGGAGGCCCACCGGTGGAAGCGCCGATGGCAACGAGCTGGATTCCCATTCCTGCTTTCAGCGCTGGCGCGAGAGGCGGTACGGGTGTGCGCTCTTTCGCCACACGCGGGATGCGCCTCACGACCTTGATCTCGGACATCAGTTTGACCATCCGGATAAGTTCCCGGGCGGCGGTCTCGTGCTCCGGGTGCCCCATTCCTGGCGGGCGGAGCACCACCGCCAACGCGCCGGCTTCCAGCGCGCGGAACGTGTAGGCGACCTCTGTGGCGCTGGTGCTGGCGCTCACGATGACAATCGGCGTCGGCACGGTTTCCATGATGGCGCGGGTGGCCTCAAAACCATTCAACTTCGGCATATGGATGTCCATCGTAATGACATCCGGGCGGGTTTGCCGGACGGCTTCCAGGGCTTCGGCGCCGTCATTGGCGATGCCTATCACCTGGATGGTTGGATCGGAAGTGAGAATGTACGCCAGGAATTCCTGCGCCACGCGCGAATCATCAACAATAAGAACCTTAATATATAAAATTCAGAGCAGGTCGCCCAGGGGGCCAAGGTGCAGGTTCAGATCTTCGTCTTCCAGGCCGAAGATTTGCTTTAACTCATCCATACGCGCCTCCAGCTTCATAAAGGTCTGCCCGAGCCGTTCAATCTCCTCATCGCTCAGAGAACCGCCCTCAATTCGCCGGAGAGCCTGCCGTTCCATGAGTTGTCGCAGGAGTTCGATCAAGGTCAAGACGAGTTGTGCCAGTCCTTGCGATACCTTTTCAGGGTCGACATTGATCCGCCGGGGCAAGGTTTTTTCGGCCTGTTCCAGCTCGGTGGCAAAAGCCTCCAGGTCGCCCGGACTACACAGCAGTTTTTCGTCTCGCTGGTTGTTCCCATCAATCCCTGGCATCTTTGTGCTCCTGTTCGTTTCCAGATTCTGAGAGGAAGCAAAGTGTTGATCGGGGGGGTTCACGGGTCAACGTTTCTGCGCAGCACCTACTCGGCACGAGTCTCTGGGTGGCCGCCTCATCGTTTGTTATAAAACTGTATGCTGGCCAGGGGCCAGTACACAGGAAACGCAGGTGCGGGTAGGCCAGGCACAGACTTTCCACCTCTTGACGAAAATCTGTCACCCGCTCCCGCGGCACCAGGTAAGCCGCCTTTAGAAGGAGATGTGAAGTGACCAGGCTCAGGTGGGTGCTCTCGTCGGCCAGGCGAGCCAGTCGAGCATGGATGCCGGCAGCTAACGCCTCTGCTCGTTGGCGCCAGGCCTGGAGCGACCGTTCTGCCTCCAGCCGGGCCAGCATGTAGGCATGACCACTGATGGCTGATGGCTGATGGCTGATGGCCGATGGCTGCGATTCGCTATCCGCCATCCTTCGCTGCTCAGGACAGGTCTGCCATTTGCCATTCGCCATTCGCCATTCGCCATCCCCCAGCACGTGTACACTCAACTCCACCCGACCGGAAACCCGTCTCAAGTCGGTGACAAAGTCTGTGTAACGGGTCGCAAGTATCGCTTGCAGCGCGGCTTCGTCGGCGAGCACAGCACCAAAGCTCACTGGCAGGACAGCGCGGGTGCCCATCAAGGCCTCCACGATGGCCTCATGACGCCACAGGTTTGATTCCGTCGCTGGTGGGACGGAAGCATTGTCTGGTGCAGCGAGCCGGCTGGCTACGGCGGCAATCTCGCGGTAAACCAGGCTCAAAAGGGGCGCCTCCCCCAGCCCCGGCAGGGCAGGCAAGGGCACCTCTGGCCGGTCGGTGATGGCATACAAATAAATCACGGCTTCAGTTCCCCCTTGGGCATCGCAGAGGCCAGCGCGTCCATGGCGGCCTTCCGGCGCATTTCCTCGGCCTTTTCCACTGAGGTCAGGAGAACCTTCAAGCCCAGATAGATCAGGTCCACGTCGGCCACCGAGATCGTAATATCACCCCACAGGATGACGCCCTTGTAGAGGATGCGATCCAGTAGGTCTATCAGGACAATCTCCTTCTCCTTCGCCACAGACTCACTCATCGGCAACAGCCTCCTCGGCCCGGATGGTCACAAAATTGTAAGGCAGCCACGGGCCGGTCAGCTCGTAATCGAGTCCGAGATGGCCGTAGTCTTTCTCCAGGCTTTCTAACTCAGCGCGAAAGGCTTCCACGCGTCCTTTGTCCACCAGGTAAACCCCGTTGAGCACCATCTCTTCTTTCCGCCCGGTGATCTCTTTGCTTTGCAGGGGGTTCACGCGCGCCTCTTCGGCGCAGCCGGCCAGGCGATCATGGCTTTTCTGGGCGCACTCGTCGCTGAGCTGTTCCACCTCTGCTGCAAGCGTTTCCCCCAGTTTCTTCTTGGCGAAATACGCCTTCCCGCTGGCCTTCCCGGCCAGTTCCGCTTTGAGTGCTCCCACCCGCTCGCTGGTCTCTTCTACCCTTCGCTCCAACGCGTCTCGATCCAGATACACCTTTACTCCCCACTCCTGCCGGCCGGCCAGCCGCCCCAAGGCGGCAACAAAATCGTCGTAGTAATCGGCCAGCATTTCCTGCACGCGGCCTTCACTCCGGTAGATCGTACAGAACTTCATGGGGATGAGGGTGCGGTCAGCGGCGACGGTATCGAGCATACTCTGATGGGCGCGCACCCTGGATTCCAGCCAGGTGGGGTTATTCAGGTTCGCCTTGAGCGGCTCCTCCCCAAACTCCTTTAGAGATACCTGGCTCACGACGGCCTGGATTGCCCGGCAGGGCAGCGCATAAACCGGGTGAGCCGGGTCAATACCCTGCTGCGGCCATCCGTCGCCGGGGAGACCGTTCTTGCTCTCCACGATGCCGTAGACGTAATAGCCGTCGCCTTCATCGGCATCCGGTTCTGCATCAGGGAACGGAGCAGGCAGGCTGGTGGGTGAAGGTTCTGCCGGAGGAGATGTTTTGAGCTGGCTCAAAGACTGCTCGTTTTCGGCAATTTTCCGGCGAATAGCCTCGATTTCCTGCTGAATTTGCGTTCGAGGTTCCGCCGCTGCTTCTCGGGCTCGAGGGATTTCACTTGTACCTGCGCAAGTGCAGGCAGGGGAGGCTGTCGGAATGGCTTCCAAGTCCAGCGCCTGCTTCAAGAGGGCCTGGATCATCATGTCTTTGAGGATTACCCTTGCCTCGGCCAGGGCCTCTTCCCGCGCCTGCCGGAGGATCTCGGCGATCTGGCTGTCAGAAAC
This sequence comes from uncultured Chloroflexus sp., assembly GCA_964618215.1. GTDB lineage: Bacteria > Chloroflexota > Anaerolineae > Anaerolineales > Villigracilaceae > CG2-30-58-95. Next base: position 5,379 of record CAZTZE010000057.1, on the reverse strand, counting down.
GCCAATCAGTCCCTGTTGGAGTTGGCCGATTAACTTACTTGTTCTCTCGTCCATTGCCGTCTCCGTAGATAGCCCAGGCTACCTGGGTCAGCCCTGCGATGCCCCGGATCTCATGAGGAAAAAGGGGCACCTGGATCAGGCCTGGAGCCAGGGCGCTTAACTCGTCCAGGTGTCGTTGTTGCTCATCCCGTATCGTTGTGCAGAAGGCACATGCTGTCGAAGGCACTAGCATGTTGACCACAACCCACTGACAAGCCACGGAGAGTTCGCTCAGGCGGTGCAACAGACGGGTGGTCTCCAAGACAGCCATGGCCTCGGGGATCGTCACGGCTACAAACTGGCAGCGTCCGGCATCCGTCAACAGTTGTTCCACCCGCCGCAGTTGCTTTGATCTTACCCGCAGCAACTCAGCCACTTTAGTCAGCCGGACCACTCCCTGATACTTCAGGAGCAGTCTGAAGAAGGCGATGAACCACTGCCGCATCAATCCTGGCATTTCCAGGAAGCGCAATGCGTGGCCGGTGGGAGCCAGGTCCAAGACGTAGAAGTCGAATGCCCCTTCCTCCATAAAGTCCATAATCTTCATCAGGGCCATCAACTCATCCAGGCCCGGCGGGGTGATGGAGATAAGTTCCTCCATCACCCGGCGGTCGAACGGGGCGTCGAGGGCGCGACCGAGGAAAGCATCAAAGACCTCGTTGATCTCGGCCACGTACTCCTGTTTCAGTTCCTCCAGTAATTCGGCGGATTCCATCTCCAGGGCGAAGAGCCCTTCCACGCCAGTGACCGGTGTGAGCCGGTTGCCGATCGGTTGGTCCAAACTATCCGATATGGAGTGAGCCGGATCGGTGGAGAAGAGCAGCGTCTTTTTCCCCTCACTTCCCCGTGCCAGGTGAATGGCCGTGGCCGCAGCGACGGTGGTTTTGCCAACTCCACCTTTGCCCCCAAAGAGGATGAGTTGCTGGTGTCCCAGAATGCTTAACCCTTCCTCCCCATCCTCTCTCCCCATCTCCCGACTTTGGGAGATGGGGAGGGGGGTGCAGGGGGGAGGGGGTGAGGGCGACCACGCAGGATCGCCCTTACCCCCCAGCATGGCCTGGGCATATCTCTCCAGGGCCTTTTGTCCGCGCACTTCCCAGGGCAGGAGCGGCACTTGCACCAGGTCCCAGGCCGGGAAGCGGCGCTCGATATCCTCCAGGTATGGCTGCTGGGCCACACACCGCGCTTCACAAAAAGGACATGCTTGTGAAGACGGACCACGGAGGGGGCTACCAGTTGTCTGAGTCGCCACGCGGTTGACGACCACGGTGCGCACGCGGATGTGCAACCGTTCGAGACCCTCCAGCAGTCTGGTGGTCTCCTCGATACTCATGGCCTCTGGGATGGTAACCGGCACAAACTCGGTGGTGCTCTCGTTGCACAGGAGGGCGTGCAGGCGTTTCAGGTCAGCCGACAGATGCGCCAGAAAGGCGTCGGTTTCATCGGGGCGGTAGCGGTGGTGGCTCATGGCCTCGACCATGTAGCGGTGCTTCTCCAGCATCAGGTCCAGGACGCGGATCCAGTCCTCCATCAGTTGCGGCAGAGCCAGGAGTCGCAGGGTATGCCCCGTGGGAGCCGTGTCCAGGATAACCAGATCGTACTGTCCCTCTCTGACGATGTCGGCCACCTCGATGACTGCCATCAACTCGTCCATGCCCGGCAGGGAGAGGTCGAAGAGATTGACGATGTCCTCCCGGTCTAAGTAGGTGCCGCGGTCGGCGATGGTCTTGAGCGTCTCTCCGTGTTCTCGCTTGAAATTCTCCAGCCGCCGGCCCGCGTCCATCTCCAGGGCGAAGAGGCCGGGCGCTCCAGCAATATGCTTGATCTCGTCTCCAATGGGCTGGTTAAAGCTGTCGCCTAGGGAGTGGGCCGGATCGGTGGAGACGACGAGGATCTTTCGCTCCGCTGACTGGCCAGCCCAGTACAGGGCGGTAGCGGCGGCTGCGGTGGTCTTGCCCACGCCCCCCTTGCCGCCGAAGAGAAGGAGCTTCAGGCTTTCATTGTTCAAAAAGGACAGTCCTTGCCCTGCCATGTTGCGGGCCTCCTACGTCACTATCTCTTGTCGTCGGATGGCGATGAGCAGTGTGCGTTCCACCGCCTCCCGGCTGAAATCGAGCCGGGGTGCTAAGGAGTTGGAGGGCAGAGGTGCTCTCTTGTGCTCCTCTGCTCCTCTGCCCCTCTGCACATTCTCGGCGTAGGCCGTGAGGAGCTTATAAGCCTGGGTTAGTTCAGCCATGCGGGCCTCGGCCTGCGGGTCATCCGGGTTGAGATCGGGATGCAACTGGCTGGCGAGCCAGCGATAAGCTTGCCTGATCTCGCCTGGGGGGACTGTCTCTTCCAGGCCCAGGCAGCGCCGAGCCTCATCAATCGCCTCGAAGGTGGGTACCTGCACTTCCACCGTAGCAAAGCTATAAGGCGGCAGGTGCCCCACACAGCGGAAGAGCATCCGGCCGCCGAACTCTCGATCCAGCCACTCCAACTGCCGGTCCAGAGCCGCCCGGCCGGCCTGGTCCAGAAGCAGCGCTACGTTGGCTACCATGCTGTCGTCCATGGGAGGGTTGACCACCAGATCCAGGGCCACTTCCTGCAACGATGGCAACAGGCGGTCTCGCAGAGCGGTGCGGCGCTGCGCCAGAGAAGCCTGAACCATCTGGCCGATGGCAATCCGCTCGGCCGTCGTCTCTTCGGGAGGGCGGCCGGCGACTTGGGTTCTCAGGTCGGCAATCTGAGCCTCCTGGCTAATTTCCTGAAAGACCTGCTGGAGGTTCCGGAGGACCACTACCTCCATCTGCACCTGACCGGAGAATCTCTCCAGGGCAGATCGAAAGAGGGACTCCCCCTGGGCCAGGAGGCGGCGCACTTGCGCTTCGTCGGCCAGGACGGTGCCAAACTTGACCGGCAAGAGGGAAAAATCCTGCATCACTGCCTCGACGACGCGCTGGTGGGCCACCAGATAACGGGCTGCCTGGTCTCGCTCCAGTCCCCGGTAATCCGAAAGCAGGCTGGCGCTGACCACCACGGCAAGGCCGCCGTGCGGGATGGTGTACACCTCGTCGTTGTCGCTGTCTGCCACGGCCACGTCGAAAATGATTTCATCTCCGGTAGGGATAATGGCGTAGAGATAGATGCCCGAATTCGATGCAGCCATCATCAACTCTCCCTGTGTCTGTTCGTCAATGCCTGTTCGAAGTGCCGCGTGGCGATTTTGAGCAGGGGAGTAAGGGAATCAGAAGGCAAGGGATAAACTTCCCCGCCCCCCGGCCCCCGCGCGCCAGTCGCTCCCTGGTTCCCTTGCTCCTCCAGAAACTCCCGGATGGCAAGCATGGCCGCCTGGCGGCAGAGGCCCTCGATGTCCGCCCCCATCATCCCATCAGTGCGCTCGGCCAACTCACCCAGATTCACATCCGGCGCTAACGGCTTGCCCCGGGTGTGCACTCGGAAGATAGCCAGACGGGCCTCTCGGTCGGGCATGGGCAGCTCCACCAGCACCTCGAAACGGCCGGGGCGCAAGAGAGCCGGGTCAACAATGTCCAAACGGTTAGTAGCCGCCAGTACCACGACCCCTTTGAGTTCCTCGATGCCATCCATCTCGGCTAGCAGCTGGCTGACCACCCGTTCGGTGACATGGGAATCAGCCGTGGCTCCCCGCCGGGGGGCCAGGGCATCTATCTCATCGAAAAACACGATGCAGGGCGAGGCTTGCTTGGCCTTCTTGAACACCTCGCGCACGCCCTTCTCTGACTCGCCGATCCACTTGGACAAGAGTTCAGGGCCTTTCACCGAGATGAAGTTCGCCTCACTCTCCTTGGCCACAGCCTTGGCCAACAGTGTCTTGCCCGTCCCCGGTGGGCCATGCAGCAAAATGCCCTTCGGAGGGGTAGTATGGACGTGGGCGAAGAGGGGACCGTACTGGAGCGGCCACTCCACCGTCTCCTTCAGCAGGCGCTTGACCTCCGCCAGGCCGCCCACGTCCTCCCAGCCGACATCGGGTATCTCGGTGAAGACCTCACGGATGGCGGAGGGTTCCACTTCTGCCAGGGCCGTCTGAAAATCGGACGAGGTGACCTCCAGGGCCATCAGTTGCTCGTAGGGGATCTGTGCCTGGGCAAAGTCAATGTCGGGCAACAGCCGGCGCAGGGCGCTCATGGCCGCCTCACGGCAGAGGGCTTCCAGGTCGGCGCCAACAAAGCCGTGGGTGATGGCTGCCAGCCGCTCCAGGTCCACGTCTTTTGCCAGAGGCATCCCACGCGAGTGGATGTCGATGATTTCGCGCCGGCCATCGCGGTCTGGGACGCCGATGACGATCTCTCGATCGAAGCGGCCCGGGCGGCGCAGGGCCGGGTCGAGGGTGTTGGGGATGTTCGTCGCCGCGATCACTATCACGTTGCCGCGCGATTCCAGGCCGTCCATCAGGGCTAGCAGTTGGGCGACCACGCGGCGTTCCACCTGGCGGTCGCCGCTCATCTCCTCCCGCTTGGGAGCCAGGGAATCAATTTCGTCAATGAAGATAATCGCCGGGGCGTGTTTGCGGGCGTCGTCAAAAAAGTTGCGCAGGTTCGCTTCCGAGGCCCCATACCACTTGTCTATCACTTCTGGGCCGTTGATATGGATGAAGTAAGCGCTGGTCTCGTGGGCCACGGCGCGGGCGATGAGCGTCTTGCCGCAGCCGGGCGGCCCGTGCAACAATACACCTTTGGGCGGTTCGATGCCCAGCCGCTCGAAGACCTCCGGGTAGCGCAGCGGCAGCTCGATCATCTCGCGGATGCGGCGGATCACGCGGCGCAGGCCGCCGATGTCCTCGTAGGTGACCGCGCCGCGCTCCTGTTTGGCGCCCTGGCCAGCCAGGCGAATCACTGTGGATGGGCCAATGAGCACGGGGCCGGTGGGGGTCGTCTCGGTCACGGTAAAGGTCTGAGCACGCGTGCCGAAGAGGTTGACGCGCACCTGGTCCTGGGTTGTCACGGGGATGCCGTCCAGCAGTTGAGCCAGATAACGGGACTGGGCTGTTCCGGGGGAGGCGCGCAGGCTCTCCACCGGGGATAAAACTATGTTGCGCGCCGGTTGCACCACCACGCGGCGCACGGTTACCCGCTCGTCCAGGCTGGCTGCAGCATTGGCTCGCAGGATACCATCCATCTGGATCAGACCCTGGCCGCGTTGAGCGACGTAGGCAGGCATAGCGCGGGCAACGGCGGATCGCTTGCCGGTGATTCCAACGACATCGCCGATGCTGACCCCTAATCGTTCCAGATCCTGGGGGTCGAGCCGGACAAGACCGCGGCCCACGTCTTTGGGCGGGGCCTCGGCAACTCGCAAAAGTAAGTCTTGCTTTTCAAGATT
>CAZTZE010000056.1:0-17298 GCA_964618215.1 uncultured Chloroflexus sp. | reverse complement strand
TACCGCCAGATCAGGATGTCCTCGCGGCGGTCGCTGTTGACCGCCTGGGCTGCCAGGCGTGGGTCAACGATGGGAATGACGCCGTTGGGAATGAGCGCCAGTTCCATCTTGTCTTCGCGCAATGCGTCTTGCAGCATCCGGTGAGCAGCCTTGAATCCATCTCCCGTAACCTGGTTGCCGAAGGCCTACTCGGTAGCACAATTTGACACGGCTGCCGATATATTCGAACGCCGCCTCGCGCCCGACGTCGGAGGCCATCAAGCCGATCATGCGCGTGATCCAGCGGCGGGTTTCGGCCAGGTCGGGTATTTCGGGCTTGATCACAATTGCAATGCCTTCGGCCAGGCGCAGCGCGGCGCGGTGGACGACGTGGGCGGGGTTGATGCCCACATCCATGATGACCACACCTCCGGCGGCTACGCCGGTTTCATACAGCCCGCTCAGGATTTCCGTGACGCGTTCTTCTTGTTGCAGCACCTCGTCCCCTAAGTCGTCCGTGATCATGCCGGGCAGTACTTTCAGGGTTGGTAAACTGTCCACAGTGGTAAAGGCATTCATGTATTTTGCGCCGGCAGCGACGGAGGCCATTGTATCGGTGGTCGGCTTTGCCAGTTCGCGACGCAGCAGGCCGATCATGGTGGTATTGACCCGTTCCAGGCGCAGATGGTATTGCAGCGAGCCAGCGTTGGCGTCCGCATCCACAAGATAGGTGGTGATGCCGCTTAGAGCCAGCGCCGCCGCCAGGTTGACGGCGATGGTCGTCTTGCCTGTGCCGCCTTTTGGCGAGGTGACCACAATCTTACGGATTGCCATGCCGGACTGCATGCGGGCGGCAATATCGCTGCCCACCTTCGGCGGCGCGGCGGTACTGGTCATCGGCGGCCAGGTTGCCTGCCTCGCCGCGGCGTACTTCTTCCAGCAGGCGGTTGATATCCACTTCGGAGGGTGGGTAAGCGAAAGCCGGTACACCGACGCCATTGGCCCAGGCTGCCAGGCCATCGCCCACGCCGGCGACGACAAATAGCAGTTTGCCGCGTTCGGCGGCTTTGACAAGGTTCTCAGTGCCGACGCTGGCCTCCGGCGAAACCACCACGACGGCGCGGCAATCGAACAGGTCGAGATGTTCCGGCGAAAAGGCTGCGATCTGGGCAACGATAGAGTGTCCCTGGCTGGATAGTTGCAGATTGATGCGGGAAGAAATGGTCCCGGCGCCAATAAGAAGAATTTGCACGTCAGTTTCCTTCGGCTGTGCTCCCTGGCCTGTGAGCCGAGTAGGTGCTGCGCACAGCACCTACTCGGTCGGCCAGCCTGTCTTGGCCGACAGGCCAGAGGGCCCACCCTATTGGATGCCGATGCCCAGACCTTGATCAATATCCTGGCTGTCTGCTGAAGCATCGAAGTGTTCTTCGAAGACGCAAAAGACTTGCTCGGCTCTAATCGTTATCAACTCATGAGTGCAGAAGCTATCTTACGCTTTTGGACCTTGATTGCGTGTTTGTGCTGCTTTCTAGATGAACAACGCTCTGCCCAGCAGCATCTGGCAACTTGGGGAGATGATCGCGCGCGGGTGAAGAGAAACGTTTTAAAACCCCAGTCTTCTGTTGTCTGCTGGCGGCTGCTGATTATTCGGCGCGGCCCCTTGCGGCGGCACGTTCGGCGTAGCACTGAACCCCCATGCGGGCGAAAGCAATTCGGATAATAACTGCTGGTGAGCCGGCGACTCTAACAGTCCCTGCAGGGCGCGTACTGCGTTCTCCTGCCAGCCGTCCGGCGAAACGTAATCGTCCGGGTGCGCGGCGATCACCTCCCGCACCAGGCGTTGGACGCGGGCAGGGTCGGAGCGCGTCAAGGGAGATACCGTGACCATCGTCGGCGGCTGCCAACATCCGCCGATGCGCGCCCGCAGCCAGCATTGCAGCGAGGGCAAATCAAGCGTCGTGTCCCCGTAACGCAGGTCGGACGAGAGCGCGGCGCGGATCAACTCGGCGTCTTCCGGGTCGGGGGAGAAAAAGGCTTGCGTGGAAGTGTTCGCCAGCAGCGCTTGCACCACAGGTTCGTAGCCTTCCACGTGGCGCATCATCGAGAGCGACTGCACCAGGACGAACATGCGCGCCCCAAACTTCGCTCCTTCCGAAAGCATGGCTTCCAGGCGCATCCCCGTACCGATCTCCTGCGCCTCGTCTATCACGAAGTAGAACGGGATAGGCTGATAGAGCGTCGTGCGGCGGAAAGCGGCATCGAAGACGTTGTAGACCACCCCGGCGGTCAGGCGCGCCCCTTCCCGCCCCATCTCGCCGGACGGCAGGCGCAGGACGATCCAGGCTTTTTCTTTGATCCATTTTTCCAGGTCAACAAACCGCGACTGGTGCATGGCGGCGAACAGCCAGGGGGAGAGTTCCAGCGCCATTGCCTTCGAGAGCACCGGGCTGATCACCTCCGTCACCCAGCCCTGGCTCGACCCGCCGCTGTAATTCGTTTTCATCTGGCCGAGCAGCGCATCCAGCGCCAGCGTTCCCATGCGGTCTACGGGGGAGAGATAGGCCATCGTGCTGTGCCGCCAGTTTATGCTGAAAGCCGCAAAGACCGTGTGCAGCAGTCCCATGCACTGGTCGGGATTATTCATGTTCCAGGCGTGCGCCAGGCGAAAAAGCCCCAGGAGAGCCGCCTGCATACGCGGTCCCCAATAGTCATCCCAGATGCGCCGCCCGACCTGGACGATGGCGTTGCCCGCCCAGGCGAACTCAGGCACAGCCAGCAGGTTGAGCGGTACGACCTCCGGCTGGTCGGGCGTGATGATGCGCAAGCGGCGGATACCTTCGGCGCGCAGATCGGGCGGGAGCTCGTCTATCGCTTGCAGAAAGGCGTCTGCCAGCGACAGGTGCGGATCGACCAGGAATATCCCCGGGGCGTCCGGCCCGCGCTCGATCAATTGTTTGAGCATGGCAAAAACCATGCTGGATTTACCCGACCGGCTGCCCCCGACTACCACGCCATGCCCGTCCGGATCCACGCCAACCGGCTCGCCGCCTGCTGAGCCTTTCCCGATCCGCAAGGTGGCCTGCGTAAGCGGCAGCGAGGGCGGCGGCGAAGGCACATCCTGGCGGGATGTCTGTGCGATCACCCCGCTGATTTCGCCAGTTTCAGGCGGACAGACCAGCGCGGCAAGCTCCCCAGCGGGCAGCGGCATGGCAAACGCTCGCACGGACGGCCATTCACTGGCAGGGTCTATCGCAGTCCACTTTGCCGGACCGTCCACCAACGAGAACGCCTGCGGTGTGTCAACTAATATGGTGAGGGCAGCCTTTAGCAACGGCTCCTGCGTGCGCCGCTCCAACATCTCTTTGGGTATCGAGCGCAGGTGCATCCAGTCCCACATCCCAATTCCGGCGACGGCCATCAATGTCACCCCATCAAGTATCCCAACTACACCCAGCAATGGGGAAGCCCAGCCCGCGCCAATCAAGCCGCCGCTTACGCCAGCGATCAGCATCCCCACCAGGAGAACCCCGCGCAGCAATCTCAGCCGCAGTCCCCAGGGGTTGGGCGTGTCGTTGCTTTCCACGCCGCTCTCCGTCCCGTATGAGTATGCTGAGAGAGAGCGCAATTTCGCCTGCAGCTTCTCATCCCGTCCTACAAGCCACAGATGCAGAGCCGTGTCAACGAATGCTTCGCCCTTTTGGTGTGACTGCTGCGCTGCCTGAACCAACCGGCCTCCAATATCCAGCAGCAGATCGCCGGTTTGCTGGACAAGCGCGGGGATATTCGACTCGGCAGACAGCGCAAATATATTGCCGCGCGTCGAGATCATCTTCGACAACGAATGCTGCGCGCCGTCTACCCCCGAACTGCGGGGGTCTATTTGTTTCCAACGCAATTGCTGGTGGAGCATGGCAGCCCAGGCGCTCACCGCTCCTTGCCCACATCCTGGCGGAGTAAATAACCGCAGACGGACGCCGTCGCTGGATGCGGAGATCTCGAAGACGCACGGGTGCGGCAGGCTGCCCAACCAGGCAGCCACCTGCTCGCGGATCTTGGGGAGCGGGATGGGAGAAAATAGCAACTCCCAGGCATCCCACAGTCCCGCGCACAGCGGGCAATCCATGTTCTGGGGAGACGGCGGACTGTATTCATATCCGCAGCGGGGACAAATCATCATACCCCGCAGGGGCATCAACGCGCTGCGCCGAGTTTTTTCCATAGGTCAATCCATATATCGGGAATTGTCACCAGGACAGGGAATAACGCCCCGCGCCCCCCGGCCGGGGCGGCCAGGAAGACGCGCGGCGGAAGGCGTGAAACCATTTCGGCGTTGCTGCGCGCCTCGCTCTCGGCAATGCCTATCGAGCGAAAGAAAGCAAAAGCCTCGTCAGGCCCCAGCCGCCCGATGAAGGCGGTGGATGCCAGGCTCAACGATGTGGCGTTGCGTGCCAGGTCAGCCGGCAGGTGGGTAATCAGCGTGACGCCAATGCCGCGCTTGCGCGCCCGCCGCCCCAACTCATCCAGCAGGTCGGCGAACGGCCCGCTGCGCAGCAAGCGCCAGCCCTCGTCAATAAAGATGTCCATCGGGTTTTTTCCAATGGTCACCGCATGATAGAGAAACCAGGCCAGCACCGCATGAACGATGGCGCGGTTTTCTTCGCGCAGGGAGGACAGGTCGAAGTTCCACCATTGACCAGGTGGAAAACTTGCAGAGAGCAGCGCGCGGGGACGGTCGAAGAAGCCCTCCCACAGCCCGCCGCGCATGTACGGGCGCAGCAGCGCAATCGGAATGGCCGCATCGGGGGCACCTGCGGCCGCCGCCAGCGCGTCCACCAGGTCAGCAAGCGACAGCGGGCCTGGCCGCCGTTCCCAGCGCCGCTTGAGCGCCTCGTGCAGCGCCGCCTGCACACCGGGCGTCAAAACGCCCTCGCCAGCCAGGGAAGCCAGCAGGAAGCGCGCCGCCAGGAACATTTCAGCGGGATCGTTGGCCTGCAGCGGGTGGAGCAGGCAGGTTTCCTTGTCCTCTGGCACACCTGCCGGGATCACCCGTCCGCCCATCGCCTGGCACAGGTGATTGTTTTCACCTTCGGGATCAATCGAGACCACCGTGCGCCCTTGCAGAAGCCGCTGAAGCAGCACCCAACGCATCAGGCTGGTCTTGCCCGACCCCATCTCGCCCAGGATCAGCGTGGTGGCATGAGGCGGTGGAGGCGAGGCAGGATCAAAGCCCTGGGTGAAGGAGTAGTGCACGTCCCGCCCGTCGCGTGCGTGCAATCCAAGCCAGACCGCATCCTGCGCCGGCATCACCCGCCGCGCTGGAGAGGGCAGAAGGGGGAGCGCCTCGTCGATCATCAGGGTCGGTTCGTCCAGGCCGGGAAACAACACGCCGCCGGGCTGGAAATGGTGCAGGGCGCGCTCGGCGATATAGAACAGGCGCTGGGGTTGGAGGCCGCGCGCCCGCAAATTGGCTTCCAGGATGCGCCGGGCGTTGTCCGCTTCTTCGACCCGCTCTCGCGGCGCAAACAGGCCGCACAGCAGCGCGGCACGGAAAGCGGGTTTGCCCAGGGCTAAGTTCGACTCGGCGGCGTCCATGGCTTCGTCGGCAGCCCGCTCCGCCATCGAAGGCCGCCGGCCGGTCTTTTCTGCCATCGCCATCAGCACGCCTTCAAAGAGCGTGCGCCGCGCCCGCATCGTGCTGCGCAAGGTGTATGGAGATTCCCGCCGCAAAGCCACAGAATATATATTCGGCGTGTTCAGGTTGGTGAAGACTTCGGCCTGAAGGTTCGCCCAGGGGCGGTCTGTCATGCCGGGGACGCCGCCCCCGCGCACCGAGAGAGGCAGCAGCGCACCGCCCGGAAAAATAAGGCGGTCTTCCTGCACCTCGACCGCCTCCGGCGCAACCGCGCTAATGTACGCTGCGCTCGCCTGAGATTCGTTGTCTGTTTTGCGCGCAGCGCCTACTCGGTTTGTCGCCACTATCTCGCCTCCGATACATTGAGGGAAGGGTCCGAGACGGCTTGATACCAGTTGCAAGTCTGCGCCTGACCAGGTAGCAGGGCGGCCATCGGATCAATTGCCAGGCTGCATTGACTTGTCTCTGCTGAACAAGTGCGAATCTCGAAATGGATATGTGCGCCGGATGAACTCCCATCGCGCCAGTCCTTGTTAGCCCCGCCGCTTGTCATCACCACGTCGCCAGCCTGGACGATCTGCCCCACGATTTGCTCCGGCTGAAGGATGCTGCCATTCAACATCATTTCGGAAGCATGGGACAGCAAGACCTGGTAGCCGTTGTTTTCGATGATGATCGAGTATCCCCATCCTCCATAAGGCCCGGCAAAGACCACTTTCCCGCCCATCGGGGTTTGGACGGGGATGTTTTGCTTGTAGAGTGTGCCTATGTCTATTCCGCTGTGGTTGTAGTCAGCCGTTCGCGGCACCCCGAAAACGTCCGTGATGTAGGTCACGCCGCCAACGAATGCGGCGTCCGGCATCAGATTGCCGCAGAAAAAACTCTCCGCGCCGCTGTAACCGTCATAGGCTTTCGAGCCGACCGCGACCATCCCGCGCCCGACCAACTGGCCGCCGTCCACGTACACTTCCAGCGGCATCGGCGTTCCCAGCAGCCAGGACTCCATGCCCGGCTGCGCCCAGGCGGGGAGTTGGGGGATGGCCAGGGCAGCGATCATCACGTACAGCACGATAAACGCTGCACCGCACAACAGCGGCACGACCAGGATGCCGCCGACAATCCCCAGGATGCCTTTCATAGCATAAATGCCACTCGTAGCATAAATGCCATTTAAAGCACCCGGCCCATGCGATCCAGACGGATGTCGCCGCTTTCTCCCAGGTTCAGTCCCATCGAGGCTTCGATGGACAGGCCGGTGCGGATCATGCGCATCGAGAGCAGGTAAGAACCACCCGATCCGATCAGCGCCGGCATCAGGTAAAGCGGATTGGAAGACCACATCTGGCCCATTTCCGGGGCGACAACCGCCATGGCCGTCAGGACGATTGGCGGAAAGAGCGCCAGGAAGCGCGCCTGCCACTCCACGCCTTTCGCCGCAGCGCGGGAGAGCGAAAGCACCTCGACCACCGAACTCAACGTGCGGCGCAGGGAGGCGATCAGCGGAGAAGCCTCGATGCGGCTTTCCAGCGAAGACAGCAGCGCGGTGGCGGTCATGTCCACCCCCGGATTGTCCCAGGCGGTCGTCCACTCACGCACGGCGGCGGCGAGTTGATCCGCAGGAGCGGAGCGCATCCGCACAACCAGGTCGTTCAGCACTATTCTGCCGTCCGGCCCGACCGCCTGAGCTGCTTCTTCGAGCGAGTCTGTCAGTGGGCGCCCTTGTCCCAGCAGCGTTTCGATCACGCCCAGGCTGCGCAGGATGTCCTTCGTTTGGCGCAGGCGAAACTCCTGCCTCAGATTGGACATGCCGCCGTAGTAGAGCAACCCGCCGGCGATGGCGAACAAGATGGCTGCAAATGGGCCGATGGCCAGTCCGGCCAGCAGCCCGCCCGCAGTCCAGGCCAGGACGCCGAAGGCGATCTGGTTGAAGGTCAATCCCGTTCCGGTTTGGAGGGCGTATTTCTGCGGGTCGAATGTTTTGCGCGGCGCGGCTACGCCCATCGCCCGCGCCATGCCGGCTTCCCCAACGGTGCGCCGCCAGCCGATGACAATCGGGATGGAAGCAATAGCCAGGGCAGCAATCAGAGCTAACAAGGTTTGCATGGTTTTTTCCTAACGCTCGAATATCCTGGACAGTTCCACGCCGCCGCCCTGGGCAACCCAGATAACGAACCACACGCCAACCACGGCGAGGAAGACTGTAAGGAGTGGATAAATGCCGACTTCATCGAAGGCCAGTGACAAATGCTTCTGCTTCGCGCCAACCGGCGATGGCGACGCGGGCCGGTGTGGACTTCGGGACTGCTGCAGTTCTCCCAGAGGAGTGGGCGGTTCAGGCAGCATTGACGCCCCTGCGGGGTGTGACGCCCCTGCGGGGGATGGCGCCTTAGGCTGCTGATACACATAGCGGCGCGCCCGCAGGCGGAACTGGATGCGCCGCTTGATCCATTCCTCCAGCGTGACCCGATCCGGCCCCAGGCGCAGCAAGGCCAGGAGCATGAAAAGGATCAAGATCAGGAAGCTGGGGATGACCTTCCAGACCAGGCCAAACGGCAGGATGAGAGCGGTTAAGACGGCCAGCAGCGCGCCCGCCCCAAGGATGGCAATATCACGGTCGTTGAACATGGTTGTCGAGTTTACCGAGACATGGTCTTTAGAAGGGTGCGTCAGGCTGGAGATTTTTTAGCATTTCTCCAAGTTGGGGAATGAGCAGGAAGGCGACCAGCACCAGGATGACAACACCGACCAGGCCTATCAACGCCATCGAGGTCATCTTCCCGCCGCCGAAGGTTGCGCCGGCCGTTCCCTGGAGAACGTAAAACATGCCGCCCAGCATGGCGACTACGATCAACAGCCCGGCCAGAAATCCCCAGGCGTCGCGGGCGATGAGCAAGATTTGTCCCAAAACTTCATCGAACATAGCCTTCTCCTTTGTTTCGAAAGAATCTCAGCACGCACCCAGAAAGCGCGCGGCAATCGGAACAACCAGGCCGGCGGCGGCCATTCCCAGCACTGTTTCGCCGATCTCAGTCAGCGCGTCCGACATTGCAGTTCTGCCGCCGACAGACGCCGCTAAGATGGACGTCAGGACGGACTTGATCATCCGCAACGCCCCAATGCCGCCGATAAGAGCGGCGGATAACACGCCCAGGTCTGCTATCGGGCCGCAGGCAACAAACGACACCTTTACGGCATTCGCCAGCGCAGGGACGGCCAGGAAGCCGAATAGCAGCAGAACCACCACCCCAACCAGCGCCGATACCGTTTCCCAGACCCACAGGTTCGCTCCTAAGATGGTGGCGGATACCGTGCGGAGCGTGTTTGACAGAATTGCCAGCAGCGCAAACGCCAGGATCGCCGCAGCCAGCGCAACCCAGGCTTCGCGCAGAATATCAAGCAGTGCAGTGGTTATTTCGCTCACGGATGTCCTGATCCTTCGGACTCAAGCGCCGGGTAGAACCGTTCTCCCCAGAACGTCATCTGCCAGCGGCGTACCGGGCCGGTGCGGTCTTTCAAGGTGTGGATGTCCAGGTCAACGCAACCGCACGAATGAGAAGCGCCATTGCGTGAGACCAGCAGCACGCGATCCGGTTCGTATCCGGCGCGCTCGTCTCCAACCAGAGCGGAGAGGCCTGCCCTGAGCGTAGCCGAAGGGTCGAACTCGTCTATGTTTGCATTGAACGCGCTGCCGCGTATGGCTGCTGCGGCAATGACCGCCCAGCCGCGCCGCCGCGCCAGCCCGCGCAGCATGGCCGCCGCCTCACCGCCGCGCTGCTCCTCGCTGAGCAGGCCGGTGAGTCCAACCACCGGCACGCGCTGGAGGTAGTCCACAGCCAGCAGCGCCGGACCGCGACCAGGAAAGCCGTAGTCCTGCGTGAGCGTTTCTTCGATGGCGCGGAGGGTGTCTTCCGCATCCGAGAGCGGAAGCAAGACCGTCTCGCTGCTTGCCGCCAGGTATTTTTCGACCGCCTCGTTGTTCGCCTGGTCGTGCGCTCCTGCGGTTGCCGCCTCCGCCTGCATCCTGAGGCGATATTTCAACTCCTCGGCGGTGTGCTCGTAACAGCCAAGAGCGGCGGGGAAGCCGAGCGCGGCGGCTTCGGCCACCATGCGCAGCATCCAGGACGTTTTGCCAACGCCGGGTGCAGCGGCCAGCAGGGTCAATCCGCCCGGCCAGAACGGAAGCCCGGCGAATGTTCCGAAGTAAGTGTACGGTTGAGGGTCGCTGATGAGTGCAGAACGTGGCATGTCCTGAATCTTACTCTTTCTCAGGCAGGGGTGTCCCGGCGGTGTCCCGCAGAAAGCAAAAGCGGCGTGGCTTGCGGCGGTCACAAGCCGAGGGTCCACCGGTCAGCAGCTTGACAAACCCAAGAAATGTAATTACAATTCTGGATATTGTAATTACAGGAGGCTTTCGATATGACCACTCCCACCATTCACTCTAAAATCGTCCGCATCGGCAACTCCCGAGGCGTGCGCATCCCACGCGCCTTGCTCGAACAGGCCGGCCTGGAAAACGACGTGGATTTGAGCGTCCATGGCAACCGGTTGGTGATCGAACCTACCCGGCCTGAGCAGCCGGAGGAAGTCCAGCATGTCTCGACCGGAGAGATTACCTTCGATGGACAAGGCAGGCCAATTATTGCTGGAACGACGATGAAGGTTATCGAACTGGTCGTTGAGCATCTGGCCTATGGCTGGAGTCCGGAAGAACTCAAATACCAGCACCCTTACCTGAGCATGGGACAAGTCTATGCGGCGTTGACGTACTACTGGAACCATCAAGCAGAATTAGATCATGAGATTGCACGTCAGGGACTAGAATACAACCGGCTGCGCGCGGCATCGCTCGATTCACCTGGGCGAAGGAAACTCAAGGCAAAAGGGTTGATATGAGCATTGACCTCTACATGGATCACCACGTGCCCCGCGCGATTACGCAAGGATTGCGGGCGCGTGGTGTGAACGTGCTGACCGCTTACGAGGATGGCGCTTACCAGATGCTCGACCCCGAACTGTTAGAACGAGCTGACCACCTGGGCCGAGTGTTGTTCACACAAGACCAGGATTTACTTGTCGAGGCAGCGAAAAGGCAGGAATCCGGGACATTCTTCCGTGGTGTGATTTGTATACGCCAGGCGCAGATCAGCATCGGCGCCTGTATCCAGGATCTGGAAATCATAGCCAAAGTCTATGATCCTGAAGATTTGTTCAACTTGGTCGAGTACCTGCCGTTGAAATAGCGCGGCCTTTTATTTTTGACCATGGCTCGGTTAGATTGGCAGGTCCCTGGCCTGCCCTGGGCAGTCCAGGGGACAGGCTGTGCTGGCAACTCAGGACAGCCCCGGAAAGATAGTTTTCAGCAGGACAAAAGCCGCCACCCCCAAGAACATTCCTGGAATGGCGGGCAGCATGCCGCTCTTGCCGCGCCAGCGCAGCCATCGCCGCCAGGATTCCACGCCAAGAACTACGAATATCAACGCCGGCCACGGCAACAGGCAGGCCAGGCCGCCCAACACCAAAAGATCACCCTTTCCTACCAACCCCTGGCGGACGCCGAATCCTGCCAGCAGCACGATCCACGCCGGAGGATAGAGCAAAAGCGGCCAGGCGATCCATCCCGGCCAGCCTGCCCTGTGCAGTCCAGGGCGTAGAATGCCCCAGGCAACCGCCAGGACTATGACCCCGGCGGCAAGTGGACCAGACTGCGAAGCGAGCAGGACAGAACCCAGGAAGAATATCTCAGCCGCAGGAACGGTGCGGTAGCGCAAGTCGGCCAGGCTGAAAATGCCAAGAGAAGCGAGGGAGTAGAGTTCGTGTGTCATGTTTGCTGTAGTGTGATCTCCTACGATTAGTTGTTGTATCCCAGGCGTTCGGCCAGGTCGGAGGCGTCCGCGCCCGCGCCAAGTACGGCGGCTTTGAGCGGGTCATCCGCCTGCTCCACTTCCGAGCGGTGGGCGGCGTAGTATTTTACTGCCGCTCCCATATCCTGGGGGTGCGCATCTCTCAGCGGCTTGAGGGAATGCCCGTTTTTATTCAAAGCCATCGCATTTAGATCGCCATACATTTCGTTGTGGTTCGCCAATCCGCTGCTTTGTTCAGCAATTTTCTCGGGTGAGGTCATAGGCGAAGCCAGATCGCCGGCGCGCTGTTGCAGCATGGCCTTCTGCGCCGCGATTTGTTGGCCGGAGGCCAGGCCGCGCGCCATTGATGCCGGGCCGTGCATCCCTAAAGCGCCCAGGCCGGCAGACCAGTTGGTAAAATTCTGTGCCGCATTGAGGTGTCCCATTGCGGAGGCTGCCCCACCCCCTGCTTGGGCGCCAGCACTGGCTGCCCCCGCAGCCCCAGCCCCCGCAGCACCGGCTGTCCCCGCAGTCCTAGCGCCAGCAGCCCCGGCACCAGCCGCACCAGCCGCCACAGCCGGCGCAGCCGCAGCCCCGACGCCAGTTGCCGCCAGCCCGGCCGCAGCCGCCAGCCCCGCAACCGCCTTGACGCCTCCGGTGATCTTTCCTAACGCTTCACCGGCCCCGCCAAGAGTTATCTTGCCCAAAATTCCGGCCATCGATATTAGCAGCCCAGCCGCCCCCCACAGCCAGAACAGGCGAACTAGAGGTCCCAGCAGGCCGCCGCCCGAAAAGAATTTCGTCGCGGCGATCCCGGCAACGAAAATGCCACCCGCTACAATGGGCAGCAAGGCCAGCAGCGTCGCCGCCTTGAGCAGTAGCGAGCGCAGCCAGGCCATTTGCGGAATCGCGCCGAGCACCGAGGCGGTAGGCGCAAGCATGGCAATGACAAACATGGCAGCGCTGGCCGCTGCGAAAGAGAACAGCATCGCAGCCAGGGCTAGCAGCCCGCCAAGGGTCAGCGCTAAGGAGACTATCGAGAAGAACATCCCGGTGAGGGCTACCCCGCCCAGATTACCTATCGTTATTGCGCCGATAAACTGCGCGGCTCCTGCTTTGGGTGTGAGTGCTTTGAATATGCTCTGGAAGACAACCCACCATCCGGCCTGAACCATCAGGTCGAGCACCGGCCCGGCAGCCACCGCCATGACGCCTGCCGTTATCCAGTCTCCAATTGCGCGCAGCGGAGAGTCGTTTTCTCCGGTCAGGCGATTCCAGTGATAGATTGCCAGGCGCAGCAGGAAGATCGGGACGGCCAGCGCCGCCGCAACCGGCAGGCTGCCTTTGGCGACGTTGGTGTACTGCTTTTCAGAAGGCGCTTGAAACACTTCTGCGAAAACCAGACTCCATTGATCCACTTCTTTTTCGAGGTTTTCCCGCTCTTCCTCAGAGGTGCGTGTGAAGACATTGGTCAAAGCGTCATAAATCGACTCTGCCGGAAAGCGCAGGACGTGAAATATCTGCGTAACAATCGGGACAGGCGTGGGGGTCGGGGTGGCCGATGGAGCGGGTGCGGGGGTAGCTACCGGTGGGGTGGGCGTGCTGGCCATGGCGGTCAGGGAAAGAAGGCCGATGAAGATGGCGATCAAAAAGGTGTGGCGTTTCATTTCGATTCCTCCGCCCGAGTAGGCGCTGCCCTCCCGGAAGGACACCGGGACGGTGTGAGTTCATCGAAGGGTGCTGCGCATAAGGCGAGCGGCGTGAGGCGGTGTTCCTGGTAGCACAATGACTGGTATCCGCATACGCGGCAGACAGAGGGGCGGTGCAGGGCGGTGAGCGGCGGATGAGGGCCTTTTTCGGCGGCCTTGGCCAGAAGATTCACCAGAGCCGGCAAGTGTTCGTCATCTACGCGCGGGTCTCGCGGTTCTGCAATCCCGCTGTACTGGTTCAACGCCCAGACCTCCGGCGTCACCAGCCATTTTTTGCTTTCCACCTGGACGTTTTCCTCGCCCGCTTCCTTGTCCCTGTCCGGGGCGGGCAAGTATGCAGGGGAGCAGGCGGCCAGGCTGAAGCGGAGCTCATCCTGCTCATCATCCATTGGCAAGCCAATGACCAATCGGATCGCGTGCCCCTTCTTGACCGTCCACAGCCAGGCGGGAAGATAGGCCGGGCGGCGGATGCCCGGCAGAGTGAGCACCAGGCGGACATGGCCGAGTTCCGGCGCTGCAAAGAATTGGATCTTGGCTTCCCAATCGGGGCAGAGAAACGCCCAGGCACGGATATAAGCAAAGAAGTTCGACCAGTCTTTGCCCAGGTTGGCAATCGCGTCGCTCAACCCAAAGCGGCGATCCAGGGACATGCGACCGCCCGGGAAAGTCGGCAGGGTTTCGGAAGCGTTGATGCCGGGATGGGTGCGCCGGTATGCGTCCACATCATCCACGTATCGCTTGGCTTCGTCCAGGATGTCCTCGAAGCCGTAGCGCATCAGTGCGTCCTTGAGCGTCTTGCCGCTCGAAAGGTCTTTCATAGCCTGCCAGACGGGATCGAAGGTCAGGTGAGCAGGATCAGCGCCAGCCAGCCACCAACGCGCCGCAGCCGGGCAAAAGGCGTAGAGCAGCGCCGCCAGCAGGGGATGACTGCGCGGGTTGTCCTTGTCTAAAAGAGCCAGCCAGAGATCGGTAGTGTACATAGCCAGATCGCATAAGGGATGGTTCGCCACGCGCCCGGGCTTTTGTGGCCAGTGAGTGGCATTTTTTGGAATTTACGCCATAGCAGCTGCACCAGTGCGGTCAGGACGAATATGCCAGACATGACGAGTACGGCGGTTTGGGCTTGCGCGGCGGGTGCGAGCCAGAGCAACGCCATCCACAGTTTGGCATCCCCGCCGCCGAGCCAGCCGGCGCGCCAGGCCGCAAACAGCAGCAGGCAGGCCAGCCAGGTTTCGAGCGCGCCGGGGAAATTCCAGAGCAGCCCGCTCCCCATCAGAGGCAGCGTCATCCAATTGGGGACGCGAGCGTGGTGTAGGTCGTGCAGGGATAGCAGAATAACCAGCGCGAGCAGCATTGGGTAGAACATGAGGCAATCATACCCGACATCATCGTGGGGTGTCGTTTTCGTGTCCGGGCGTCTTGCTTCCAAACTGAAATAGTTGTACAGTGTGACTTGAACAGAGTTAAAAACTGAACTACAAAATGAACTACTCTGAATTCAAACCGGCCAAAAATGAACTACTGAACTACTATAAACGCGAAGAAACGCGTTTGTTACGAATTTTCAGGGATTTTATCGGCGGAATAACGGAAGTTTGTCGGCGGGAAAAGACGGGTTGTCTCTCAAGAGACAGGTAAAACTGAATTCAAGGCTTGATTTGTTTAAGCAAAGGTGCGATATTGGCAAAAGCCATAAGCATTACGCGGCGGGGACTGTCTCCTTCAGGCGACAGAGAACGTCACAAAGCTGTTATAATTTGTGTAATCTAAATATCAATTTCTGACATTTGATTGCATATAAACATCATGGCTCTCAGTAAACAGGAAACCGTTTTTGTCTCAACACTTGCTTCCGCTCGGAAGAATATCTTTACGTTCGAGGATGCCAGAGCGTTCTGGAACGATTCTGCCCGGACTGCCAATGCTTTAAGCCGGCTGGCCCGCAAGGGCTGGATTAAACGCCTTGACCGGGGCACCTATCTCATTGTCCCGTTGGAAGCGGGGCCGGAGCACGCCTGGTCGGAAAGCGGACTGGTGATTGCGCCGTATCTGGTCGAACCGGCGGCTGTGGCCTACTGGTCGGCCATGCACTACTGGAACATGACCGAGCAAATCCCTCAAACTACTTTCGTCCAGACCACTGTACGCAAACATCCGATGTCTCTGCTGGGACAGGATTTTCGTTTCATCACAATCCGGCCTGAACGTTTTTTTGGGGTTTACGAACGATCTTTTGAAGACCGGCGCGTGGTCGTTACCGATCGGGAGAAGACCTTGCTCGATGCAGCCGCCCGGCCTGATTTGAGCGGTGGCGTTGCACAACTAGCCCAGGCGCTGAAAACAGCAGGTTCCGACCTGGATTGGGACAAACTGGACACCTATCTCGAAAAATGGGGCGGCGGGACAGTGGTTAAGCGCTTGGGATACCTGTTGGAAGAATCGTCTCTTATCCTGCCGGGCATCCAACAAAGGTTGGACAGGTGGAAGGGCATGCTTACGCAGGGAATATCCCTGCTCGAACCCGGCAGCCCATCGCGAGGTCCGGTAGTGACCCGCTGGCGGTTGAGGGTCAATATCTCGATTTGAGTACTGGAGATTTATGATATCAGAAGCAGAAATCCGCCGGCAGGCGGCCGGATTGGGCGTCGACCCAATGGTGATTGACCTGGATTACAGCCTGGGATGGTTCCTGGCCGGATTGTTACAATCGCAAGGAGCCGCCGACAGACTGTGCCTCAAAGGCGGCACCTGCCTGCGGAAGTGCTACTTCGGTGATTATCGCTTTTCGGAAGACCTGGACTTCACGGCGGCGAAACTCATCCAGCCCGACGATATCCTGAAGGCGATCAATACTGCTGCGGCCTGGGCCGGGGAACGCGGCGGTCCGGACTTCGCGGCTGCACCGGCCAAACTGGAGGTCGTCAACGATGAATATGGCAGTGAGGCCTTCCAGGTCCGGTTGTATTATCGCGGCCCCCTGAGATGGGAAGGTTCGCCGCACTCGATTCGCCTCGACATCACCAGGCAGGAAAAAGTACTCCTGCCCCCGGCGCATCGGGTTTTGCTGCATCCTTACACGGACGGGGATTTACTGCACGATATAACGCTGAACTGCTATGCGTTGGAAGAAATCCTGGCCGAGAAGCTGCGTGCGGTTGGCGGCCAGCGGCGCTTTATCATTTCCCGTGACCTGTATGATATTCACAGCCTTTTAGCGGCAGGGGTTTCTGTGGAACGAGCGATTCAACTGTTACCGGCCAAACTGGAAATACGGGGGATGAAAGTGACCGATCTTGACCCCAACCGTTTGCTTGAACGAAAGGCAGATTTTCAACTGGACTGGGATCGGCGCTTGGGTTATCTGGTGAAGCCGCTGCAAAAAACCGCCTTCGAAGAAGCTTGGGGAAACGCAGTTGGCTGTCTACGGCAGGCACAGGAGAGTCTCCGCAGTAGGTAAATTTGGCTTGCGCCTGCGGGAAACTCTTATGATAATAACAACAAAGATGCCTCAAAAGCCCGGCAAGCCGGGCTTTTTTTATTCAATGGCTACTACAACGCCGTTCGACAGTCCTTCGGCAGGCTCAGGATGGCAACTCAGGGCACGCCGGGCCAGCCAATCTGCGCCTGCCCCTCGCGCACGCCCCAATAGATCGTGCCGCCCCAATTCCACGAACGACCCCAGGCAGAAGTGCCAACACGGCCGTAGTCGTCCATGCGCCGCAAGGTGAGGTTGTTGTTCCAGTACGCATCCGGGATGCCATTGCCGTCCAGGTCGGCGGCCAGGCTGGGCGGCAGACCCTGCACCTGCGAGGGAAGTATCTCCCCGCCTTGATTGTGGGGATCCCAGGTGTATCTCCAAGTACCGGTAGGTGGTACATAAACGGTGCAATTGCCAGGCGTCCCAGACGGGATGCTTGTGTTGCAATATCGTTCCCATGCACTTGTGCCGTTGTTCCATCGCCAAGTATTTCTCCCCGGAACATTCGCACCATCGCAACTATCGCCATCGCAGTACCGGATGTACTCGTAGTAAGATAAATCCCAGAACAAGTGATATGGAGCGCGACCGTAGCCGACAAATACGGGCATGTCCCCCGGCAGTTCGTCCAGGCCGGAGATCGTCCCCGCCAACGGGCCG
>CAZTZE010000055.1:0-19190 GCA_964618215.1 uncultured Chloroflexus sp. | reverse complement strand
TTGCGCCAGCAACTCAAATCGCCTGCCGTTCAGATGTGTCTTGCGTAAGTCCTATCTATTTCAGGAGGATGAACAATGAAAAAGATATTTGCAGTTCTAGCTGTCTTGACGTTGGTTACTTTGGCATGCAGCTTTTCGCCTGTCGTTACACCGTCAGGCGGAGGCGGCGGAGGGCAGCCGAGTAATATCCTCTTCTCAGACGATTTTTCCAGCGCCAACAGCGGTTGGGATCAAGTCCAAGAGGACGACGTGGTGACCGATTACGCCAATGGCGGCTATCGTATCTACGTGAATGAGGTCAATTACGATATGTGGGCTAACCCGTACAAATCCTTCCTGGGCGATGTGCGCATCGAGGTGGACGCGACCAAAATTGGCGGGTCAGACGATAACGACTTTGGCGTCATCTGCCGCTATCAGGATACAGATAATTTCTATTTTCTCATGATCAGCAGTGATGGTTATGCCGCAATCGGTAAGTACGAGGGCGGTAATAACCAGCTTATCTCAGCCGATAACATGCAGAAAGTGGATGGGATCAATCCAGGCGCGGCGACCAACCATCTCCGTGCGGATTGCATCGGTAGCGAGTTGAAGCTGTATGTCAATGGCAATCTGGTTGCCACGGCGACGGACAGCAGCTTCACCAGCGGTGACGTTGGCTTGATGGCCGGCACCTTCGACACGGCCGGCACCGACATCCTGTTCGACAACTTCTACGTGTACAAGCCGTAAGCCTGCCTTTGGGCTTGTAAAAGAATAACTTTCGCCATGTCATTCTGAACGGAGCGCAGCGGAGTGAAGAATCCCCGCCACCACCCTGGAGATTCTTCGCTGCGCTCAGAATGACAGCCAGGGACCGTGGGAACTTATTTTTTACGGTCCCTTTACACCAACATAAAAAGCCAGGCCTCTTTTGAAGCCTGGCTTTTTGAGATTTATTTCCCTGACCACTGCCGACCGAGTCGGTGCTGCGCAAGGCCTACTCGGCTTATTGCTTACCGAGTAGGTGCTGCGTACTGATTGCTGCTCGCTTCTTTTTCTTCTTCCCTCCATGAAAGGCTGGCGCAGTAATTGCGTTGATCTTGCACAGCCGCCCATCCAGCATCCGCGAGCGGATTCTGGCATCTATATCTTCGAGTGTTTCAGCAGTGGTGATGACGGTTGGCAGTTCGGCATTGTAACGGTAGTTGAATAATTGATAGAGTTTTTCGCGCACCCAGGGGGAGACAGACTTCGTACTAAGATCGTCCAAGATCAGCAGCGGGGCAGTGCGGATTTCATCGAATCGACGGTCATAACTGACAGTGCTGGTGGGGCTGAAAGTAGCGCGTAAGTGGTCGAATAAATCCGGGGCGGTAACAAAGATTGGCGGGGCGCCAATCCCGGCACGATGATTGGCAATTGAAGCCGCTAAATGGGTCTTGCCGCAGCCGTATGGACCGGTAACAACCAACCAGCCACCTGGCTTCTCTGAGAAGGCAACCGCGGCTTTGATTGCTTTTTCCAGCGATCTAACCATATCCGCTTCCAGGTCTTCATCTTCGCGCATGGAGAAATTAGCAAAAGAGCACTTGGTGAGCAGGCCGAGAGAGGATAGGTCTGGATGACCGATGTCGTCGGTCGGTCGGCGATAATCGGGGACATTGATCCGCAAAACGCTAACCAGGTCAGGGTCCTTCAAGCGTGAACGAATACGGTCTTCAATTTCGTCCAGAGGCGCATTGGTGGTGACCACCAAAGGCAGGCGATTGATGTAGCGATAATTCACAATCTGGAATAGTTTTTCCTGCGCCCAGGCGGTGGCGTTCTGCGTGCCGAAGTCGTCCAGCACCAGGAGGGGGGCATTGCGGATTTCGTCAAATCGTTGCTCAAAAGTGGTGTCTTCGGCGGCGAAGGAAAAGCGCAAGAGGTCAAGCAGGTCGGGGACGGTCAGGAAGAGAGTCGGCACACCCATGCTAACCGCAAAATTGGCGATGGCAGCCGCCAGGTGAGTCTTGCCGCAGCCGAAACCGCCCTGCAAGAGCAGCCAACCGCGCAGCGAGGCGGCGTACTGGCGGGCAGTGTTGTAGGCGCTTTCCAGCAAATTGGTTTGCCATTCCCCCAGGCCTATCCGGCCGCGTGGCTGAAAAGCCTCGAAGGTAAGATGTTGCAGTTCGTCCAGATGGCTGAGTGAAAACAACCGCTCACGGACCGCACGCGTCACATCCGCCTGGCGGCAGGAGCATATTTCCAGCTTGCCGAAATCCGGCTGGCCAAGAGGCACGTCGCGGCGCAGGTAACCCAACCCATGACAATACGGGCAGCCCGGGTCGCCGAGGGTGTCAGTGCTCGATGTAGTCGGCGTATTCGCCTTCGACGTATCTTCGGCCATCTTCTTGAGCGTTTTGTCTATCCTGCTTTTTGGCATGGCCTTTTTCCTTCCAACTGTGCAAGATGGCTTCCACGTACTTCCAGTTGCGCTTGTTGCGCTTGACCGCCTCGCCGACGGCCTCCTCGATCCAATCCGCGGGATAAGTCGCCTCGGCATCCCGCAGGGCGTCGGCGATGAGCGGGGTCAGCGGACCGATGTTCTCTTCGTAGAGTTTGAAAATGTTCGGGCGTTCGGGTGACAACGAATGGGCGGAGAGGGGACGCATGGCGGCGCGCCAATCCCCTTTTTGCATGGACTCGACGGCCGCCCGTCCGCGCGGCGTGTTGAGAAAATAGAAGCCGCCCGCTTCACTTTCGGCCCCTCGATCTTCGCCTCGGGGCGACGCCTTCAGCAGGCTGCCGCGTCGAACGGCTTTTTCCAACGCTGCATCCAATTCCGCCGCCCCCAATCCACGCATGAATTCCGCGTCCTCGGCGAACTCAGTGCCGCACAGGAAGCGCGCCCCGCCCTCCATCTGCTCAATTCGCCAAAAGGCGTAGAGCGTGACCTTCAACTCGGCCAGGTCGTCAATCTCGTTCAGCAGCTTGTGGAAGAACGAGCCGGGAATTTGGGTAAAGGTTTCGGATGATGTGAAGCCGTTGAAATCAGGCATTGCTTTTTTTGTGAATAAGTGTATAATACCAGATGGAGGCTTTGATGTGCGCAAGCACAGCATTGCCTTTTTTTATTGCTTTGCCTGCTCATCTCGCGAACGGAGATCAGGGATGTAAGCAAAACTCCAGATCGTGTAGTTGGGGCGATTGTCTATGTCTCGCAAAGCCTTTGTTCGCAACCGAAGAACCTGCTCAACGAACTCTATCAGTTCCTCGCGCTTTGGCTCTTTCATACCCTCGAACCGTAGTCCCCAAGAAATAACATAGGCAATGAGATCGGCGATTTGAATTCCCGTTGTCAGGTCGCTATGTACAAAAAATGGTTCGGGGATGATTTGGCTTGCCCTTTGTTTGCCTTTAGCCGTTCTCTTGAAGTAACTATCCATTTGATCCACAAGAATGTGGCTCTTGCTTTTTTCCAATTCGTCGAACACTATAATTCCTAGGCCTTCGGTGTCTTTATCTTCCAAAAAGTAGTAGAAGCGTTCGAATAAATATGAATAATCTTTTCGTAATGCGGAAGGACTGGGAATGGGGGAGTTCTTATCAAAGATGCTTGCAAACGCTTTGCAACGAAAACGGGCGCAAATATCAAGAGTTTCCTGGACATATTTCAATTTTGCTCTTGCCAATGCAGTTAATTCTTTTTTGCCTGCTGTTTGTCCCGAGTTGAGGGCTTTCCTTGCCAATTCCCTTTGTTCGTTTTCGGAAAATTCAATTTGGGAATTTGCCAGCCGAAAAGTTTTTGTTTTGAGAATTTTCTTTGCTTTAAGTTCACGCTCTCCTGCTGAATACCGTCTGCCAAAGTTGCGGATTTCAGCGTCTTGGAGGGCTAAGACAAGATTCCACAGATCGCTATCCTTGATGGCAATCCCTGCAAGGACATTGGGAGCATCTTGTCCTCCGCTTTCATCTATAAATAAAAAATATGCCATCTTTACCTATTCATTGAACTGCACATACTTCGTCGCCGCGTTCTCGAACTTCGCCAGCGCGCTGCGAAAGATAAGTTCGACGCTCCCGGTCGGGCCGTTGCGGTGTTTTGCAATAATGATCTCGGCCACGTTCTGTTTGACCGTATCCTTCTCGTATTGGTCTGGTCGGTAGATGAACATGACCACGTCTGAATCTTGTTCGAGACTCCCACTCTCTCTCAAATCCGAGAGCACCGGCCGCTTGTCGGTGCGCTGCTCGACGGCGCGCGAGAGCTGCGCGGCGGCCAGCACGGGGACGTTGAGTTCACGCGCCAGCACCTTCAGATTGCGCGAAATGTACGAAACTTCCTGCACGCGGTTCTCGCTGCGCGATTCGCTGCCCATCAGTTGCAGATAGTCCACAAGGATCAGATCCAAGCGATATTCCATGTGCAGGCGGCGGCATTTCGTACGCAGTTGCAGCGGGGAGATGGCCGGGGTGTCATCCAGGAAAACGCGTGTATCGGAAAGTACTTCGACCGCCTGGGTGAAGAGCGGCCACTCGTCCTGGTTCAATTTTCCGGTGCGCAGGCGCTGCGAGTCGATGCCGGTCTCCTGCGCCACCAAACGTTGGACGACCTGCTCGTTGGACATCTCCAGTGAGAAGATGGCGACGTGCTTCTTGTGCAACATGGCGGCGTTCTTGGCCACTGAGAGCAGGAACCCGGATTTGCCCTGGCCGGGACGCCCGGCGATGATGAGAAAGTCGGAGGGTTGCATACCGGTCAGCATCCGGTCGAGGTCAATGAAGCCGGTCGGGACGCCGAAGATTTCCTCCGGGCGGCGGGCCAGTTCGTCAATCCGGTCGTAGTACTCGCTCAACACCGCGGAGATCGGCTGCAGATCGCGCCGCAGCCGGCGCTGGCTGACATCGAAAACCGATTTTTCAGCCTCCTCCATCACATGTTCAACGCTCTCACGCTCGTCATAGGCCAGCGTGGCAATCTGGTTGGCCGCAGTGAGCATCCGGCGGCGGATGGCGGAGGCTTCGACCATGCGCCCGTAGGCCTCGGCGTGCAGCGAAGTGGGCACCTGGTTGAGCAGGGCGGTCAGGTAGGCCGGGCCACCAAGTTCGCTTAATTGTCCGGCGCGGTCGAGTTGCTCTGTGACGGTCAGGATGTCGAGCGGGATGCGTTGTTCGTGCAGGCGGGTGAACGCCTCCCAGATCCAGCGGTGGCGGTGGATGTAGAAATCGTCCGCCTGCAAGAACTGGGCCAGGTCGTAATAGACCTCCGGGTTGATCAACACAGCCCCCACAACGGCTTCTTCGGCTTCACGGTTGTGGGGGATGGTGGGTGCGCCCCCATACTGCGGGGGCGGGGATGGGAAAATGTTCTCTTCGGGAGGCGGCAGGTCGCTCATCGTCGGGTCTAGTTCTTCGTTTTCGGTTTGGGCTTATCTGCGTCGCTCTGGTCATCCTTGTCTTCGTCGTCGCCTAGTTGACTCAAGAAATCCTCGAAGACCGACAGGCGTTCAGCGTCCACTCCCACGCTTATCCCCTCGCTTGCCGGGGTGACAGCCGGCGGGAGTTCTTCCCGCATATCCCGCTCCGGGAGGATGCCAGCTACCTCCATCACCTCACTACCGACCAGGATCGGGACGTGCGTCCGCACGGCCAGGGCGATGGCATCCGAGGGGCGCGAATCGAGATTGACGACCTTGCCGTCCACTTCGGCGA
Source organism: uncultured Chloroflexus sp. (assembly GCA_964618215.1). Classification (GTDB taxonomy): domain Bacteria; phylum Chloroflexota; class Anaerolineae; order Anaerolineales; family Villigracilaceae; genus CG2-30-58-95. The sequence goes on along the minus strand of CAZTZE010000055.1, from coordinate 13,511 downwards.
CGATGTTTCCATAGAAGATGTCATCGCGCAGGGAGACGATCTCGACGCGGAGAAGCAAGGCGTCGAAAGCGGTGAAGGCGTTCTTGAGCAGGTCGTGGGTCAGCGGGCGCATCATCTCGACTTCCTGCAGGGCGACAGTGATGGCCTCGGCCTCGTATGGCCCAACCCAGATGGGCAGGAAACGCTCGGCATCCTTTTCCCGCAGGATAACGATTCGCTGCGGCGACATCAGGCTGACGCGCACGCTGTCAATCACGACTTCGACCATCGTGTTCATAGCAAGCTCCCGGAATAACGATGAAGGCTACGGTTATTCTAACATGAAAAGCCTTGCGAAGTTCACAACCTCCACAAGGTTTTTGGGACAGGAAGTGCCGGGTCAGACTTTCTGTGTTTTCGGCAGGGGAATAATCACCAGCGCACTGGACAGGAAGAACAACGCCGCCAGGCTATACAAGAGCAGATAGCCCGAGGAGCTGGAGCCGAGGGTCTTGTTGATGGGGTCAATCAAGACTCCGCCGAGCAGGCGCGCTCCGCCGGAACCGATGCAGGTGGCGATGTTGGCAATGCCCAGGTAGCGAGCGGCTTCTTCGCGCGGCACGATGTCGGTAACCATCGCCCAACTCGCGGTGAGAAAAGCGCCGATGCCCATGCCAATAACCGCACCGGCAATGATGATGGAAGTTTTATCACGGGCAAAAAGCAGAAGAGTGGCTCCCACAAAGGCGACCAGTCCCGCGCTCAGGACTATCGGCTTGCGTCCGATCCGGTCGGCCAGCCAGCCCGAGATCAGGGCAAACAAAACCAAGGCTCCGCCCAGGAACAAATTCAACAAGCCTCTAAAACTCTGCGCCTCCGCTTGCTCCATGCCGACCACATCAATAAAGTAATTTATTAGAAACGCACTCAGGGCAATAAACGCCCCCCAAAAAAGTATCCGGTTGGCAAACCACCAGCCAAAAGCCGGGTGGCTGCGGAAGTCCACCGAGAAAGTGTTCTTGATCGCCTCACTTACTGTTCGGGATGGCGCTTCGACAACCTGATCGGGCTTTTCACGCGCCCAGATGGCGGTGATGACAATCCCGATCGCGAATACGACTACCGGCACGCTGACCGTGAGGAGGACCGCCTTCTCGCCCCATTGCGGGACGCGTCCAAGCAATAGACCGGCAATCAGGCCCCCGACCACAGAGGCCAGGATGTCGAGGAAAGCTTTCAGCCCGGAGGCCTTGCCGCGTTGCGCTTCTGGCACCAGGTCGGGGATGAGCGCCTGCCAGGGGCCTTGCAAAACATTGGAGGAAAATTGGATGAGCAGAACGCCCAAGATCAGCACCCACAGGCTGGGTGCCAGAGCGAGCAGGAACAGACAGATGGCGATCATCACCGCCCCGCCGATGATGAATGGCATACGCCGCCCCAGCCGGGTGCGCGCCCGGTCGGAGAAGACGCCGACAATGGGCTGGACCAGCATGGCGACGATCAGGCCAGCCGACCCCAACAGACCCAGGGTGGTGTTCGGCAGGTCGGGCGCCAACTGCCGTACTTTGTGGGTCATCAGCCCCGGATCCTGGACATTGGAGGATAGGGTCAGCGCGAAGCCGAGGAAGGTGATGGCGAGCAGACGCAGGAACGATATTTTTTTCATGGAGACTCCATTCAAGGATTCAACGCGAACTCATCGAGGGATGACTTTTGTTTGCGCCTCCGCCTTTTCGCGTCATTCGCGTTTGAGAAATTGCGGGCGGATGGATTTCACAACTTTCAACGACTCCACAGCCTCGTCCACCTTCAATTCAAACACCAGCGGGCCGTTAAAGTTCGCCTCGGCCAGACGATCAAGCAGGCGGCCCAGGTCGAGGTCGCCGTGACCGAGCGGCTTGTGGTCTTCACCGTAGCCGCGCTCGCCCTCCGGCATCTTACGGCAATCGTGCAGGTGGACCTCCGCCAGGCGTGGCAGGCACTGCTCCACAACCTCGAAGAAATCGAACCAGCCAGGGAAAGCGGCCAGAACGTGGCCGGTATCCAGGCAGATGGATAAATCCAATTCGTCGGCCAATTCGAGGGTCAGGTCGAGGGGAAATTCGATGGTTTCGATGGCCAGCTTGCGGCTGGGGAGTCCGGTTTCGGCCAGAATCGCTTTCAGGCTCTCGCCGGCGCCATTTTGGAATTGGCGCAGGATCAGGCTGCGGGCGAGTTCCGAGATTTTCATGCTGTAGAACTCAGCCGCCAGCGCGCCGGTCGCGTGCAGCACGTATACTTCCGGCTCCAGCGGCGTGGTCGCCTTGAGGATCTCGACGACTGCCTCCACCGAACCCCGCCGAACCGCTGTCAGCGGTGTAGAAGGCTCGACCGACCATAGCGGCAAATGTACGGTGTAGGAAATGCCTTCCGCCTTGAGGGCGACCAGTTTTTGGATGGATTCGGGATTGAAGGTGTGGGGCAGGAACAGGCTCAAGTCGCCGCCCAGCTCGATGGGGTTGAAGCCGTAACTCGCCAGATTTCGCGCCAGTCCGGCATGATCGAAGCCGGTGATGTTCGCCATAATCTGCTCGGCTGGCACTCCCGGCGGGATGAGCGCATTGAGTTGCATAGCCATGATACCGAAACGCATAAAGACCTCCACGAAGTTACACGAAATACGTTTTACGTTTTATAGTATTACTCTTGAAAAACTATCACAATCGCGAAGATTTTGTAGCGCGATATTCATATCGCCATTTGGTTGCGGAATGAATTCCGCGTTACGTTTTATGTTTTACGTTTTACGCATCCAAATGATAGGTGTGATACGGATTCTCGCACGGGTTGCCCCAGGCAATGTGTATCTCGCGCACGGTGAGATCAATGACTATGGCGTTGATCGTCTTCTCACGATCCAGGGGATTCTGATCGTCAATGGAATGGTTGCAAATCGAATTGGGAAAATTAACATGATCGCGCTGGATCGCCTGGAGCGATTTGAGCGTATGCTGCGGGTTGCGTTTGAGCAAGCCGAGGGCGCGGAAATAGCGCACCCGCGAACTGACCAATTCTTCCGGTTCGGCCTCGATGACGGCCATATTTTCGGCGAGGTAATTATTCGTGTGCGCCGCGAAGCCATCTTCGCCGTACAGAATGGCAAAGCGCCGGGCAGACACCTCCACATTGTACATCTCGCCGCTCTCGTGGACCAAGAGGTGATTGTAGCCTGCGGCGCGACGCGGAGCCAGCATGTGATTGATGGCCTCGCTGGGCGTTTTGGCAGCCAACACTGCCCTTGAGTTGACTGTGCGGGGAATCCCAATGCGCGAGTCATTCGGGTAGACCGAATCGCAGAGTTGCGTGATGCCATAGGCGTTGATGCCAATGTTGGGCAGCAACCCGCCGTAGGTCATCGCCAGGAAAGGAGGCTCGCTCTTCGGCGTCACGTGAACGATGAAGACATCGCCCTCGTCCTCCGGCACCCAGTCCTCATTGTGAGCTGCCAGCACGTGACCGTCGGCGGTGCGCTCGCCGTTGACCGCCAAGCTGGTACAGCGGGTCAAGTGCAATGCGTCGGAGGTCACGGCCTCCATGGCGTTTAGTACGGCCAGGTCATCGAAGTGTACTTTCGCTCCCTCAGCAATGCCGATGATTTCCTCAATATATTGAGGATAGCGTTCCTGGGCAAAGGGCATATACTTGCGCGCCTGGATCTTGGCCCCTTCCCAGGTCAATTCCAATTGTTCGTAGGAATCTTCGAACAATTGCCTGGCGATTTCCAGGCTGTGGAGGACTTGGGGCGTGCAGGCTTCGCCGATCTGACGGCCTATCTCGCGATGCGTACCGGAGACGCGGATCAGCGGTGGAGGGTTCGGGTGAAGGGGTGTTTTCTGTTGCGGGATCATTGACTTTTTCTCTCTGAATGATGGAAACGACTGGCGCGGGAAAATTATATCACCTCCCCTTGCAAAGCATAAACCCCGCCTCGACTCAGCGCAGCGGGGTTTGGACTGGTGTTTATTGCCAATCACCAAGAACCCGTTTTCTCGGAGAAAACGGGTTCTTTCAGCGGGGCGCCCGGCCCGGCCGGTAGATTCTAGTTTGTGGCTGCAACAGGCGACTCTGCAGGGCGCGCCCCGAAGCGGGTCATGATCACGCCGCCAATGCCCAGCATGGTCACCAGGAAGGGCGCCAGCCAGCCCACACAGGCGATGAGGCCGATGATGTTCGCGACCAGGGCGAGCAGGAAGGTACCCAGCCCGGCGGCCAGCGATGGGTGCCATTGTTGTTTGATCGCCGTGCTGAAGCGTTCTCCAATCTCCAAGCCGATGGCTATCCAGCCAAAGACGGCGGCCAGCGCAAGGGCAATGACGGCGACCAGCGCCACCGGAATGAGCAGGATGGTGATGATGAGCAAAACCAGGGCCAACGGAGCCAGGACCACGGTCAGCAAGCCCAGCATTCCGGCGATGACCGGCTGGCCGACAATGGCCTGCCCCACGCGCTGCGTATGCGGCGCCAGGAAGAGCATGACCAGCATCGCCAGGATGCCCAACGCCAGCGCCTGTCCGATGGCGTTGACGACCGTCCAGAACGGCTGGAAATTGATCTGCACACTCGATGGGACGCTCGGCGTGGGTAGAGGCGTCTGCGTCCCGTTTTCTCCATGCTGCCAGGAAGTGGCTGTGTTGAAGATCTCGCCGTCCACTTGCGAACCTTCAGAGCGCGTCAGCATTGCGCCGACCGTGGACAGGTTGCCGCGTACGCGCGATTCGGCGCCCAGGGTCACTGCGCCGCCCACAACCGCCACGTCGCCGGCCACTTCTCCATTCACTACCAGGCTGCCGCCAATGACGACGGCATTGCCTTCCACTATAGCGCCTTTTTCTATGTTTGCCGAGCCGCCGAAAACAACCAGGTCGCCGTTGAGCGTTTCGCCGCTTTTCAATGTATAAGTGTCGCCGAAAATGACCTTGCCTTCGGCCAGCCCTTTGGCTGAAGCGGATTGGAGCGGCGCAAAGACGAGCGCCAACAGCAGGAAGAACGAAAGTAATTTTACAGGTTTCATCTCACACTCCTTGCGTAATTCTCGCAAATTTCCAAATCGAAAAGGCCCACATCAGACTCCAACCGGCGAACGCGAAAGCGATCAACGCCCAAAAATACGCTGGGAGGAGGGCCGGTATGACGCGCAATAAAACCGTTCCAGCCTCACCGAGCGCCTGGAGTGAAAACCAGAGCGCCAGCAGATAGGATAACCAGGCGGACAAGATTTCTGCCGGCGAATTGTACACGGCTGCCAGGAGCGGCCAGCCGAGCCAGAGGAGTACCGCCATCACGCTGATGACCAGGATAAAAAAACCCCAGAAATTGCGTTGGCGCTGTGTCTTGCGCTGCGCCGCCAGCCGGACCTGGAACCGGTCAACAAAACCCGGGGCCGGCGCGACCAGCCTGGCCGAGCGTAACGCCAGGTTGACCTCTGCCAGCGCAGTGCATCGCGTGCACATTCGCAGGTGAGCCTGTAATTGGCGCTTTTGTTCGGGCGTCAGCGCCTGGTCTGCGAGCATCCAATCTTCAAAAGGCTGGTGATTCATGCGGCCTCCTTTCTGTGCGGGCGCGGGGCGCCTCTTCTTCCCACAGTTCAGCCAGTTCGCGGCGCGCCCGGTGCAGCCGACTCTTGACCGCCGGGACGGTCAGCGACAGGGCCTGGGCGATCTCGATTTCGGAGCAACCCTGCCAGTAACGCAGGACGAGCGCGGCGCGGTCGGTCGGGTTGAGGGATTGGAGCAACTGTTGAAGGTGGGCTTGTTCCTGCCGGCGGATGGTTTCCGTTTCCGGGTCGGGCGCGGCGCGGTCGGGGAGTTCCATCTGCGCCTCGTCATCCGCGTCAATCGAGAATGTCATAAAGCGTCTGCGCCGCAGGCGGTCAATGCAGTGATGGGCTGCGATGGCGAGCAGCCAGGTGGCGAAGGGCCGGCTCCGGTCGTAGCGCGCCAAGTTCTGGTAAATCTTCAGAAAGGTCTCCTGGGCCGCGTCCTCGGCCGCCTCAGGCTCGCCCAACATTCGGTAGCACAGGTTGTAGACCCGAGTCTGGTAAGCCTCAACCAGATGAGTATAGGCTTCGTCACTGCCGTTTTGCGCCTGTACGATCCAGGCCATTTCGTCGTTCAATGTGGCTCCTGAGTGGGTCGTTCTGCCTAGATATACGCAAGGCTTTGGGGAGGGTTGCAGAAATTAATAGCCCCCTGACGATTCGCGCTCTTTGTGTGCTTAACAGAGAGAGGACCTGTAGGGCGGCTTTCCATAGCCGCCACCCCTGTCGGCAGGTATGGAAACCTGCCCTACAAGATTTGCGTGCTTCGCAGACGGCAGGTATGAAAACTTTGCGCGCTTCGCTTCATGTTAGGAACCCGTTTTCTCGGAGAAAACGGGTTCCTTTCTTCAGCCTGCCAGCGCAACAGCCAGCACATCGTAATACGTACCGGCTCCAAACCCGTCGAACAAGATGTGATCGCCAGGTTTCAGGCTGGGTAATTGGCGCAGGAAGGCGATCATGTTGGATGCCGCGCTGACATTGCCGAAGTCACTCAGCAGCCAAGGCATCGGAAAACTGATGCCTTCTCTAAGTAGATGCTTTTCCTTCAACTTGTTGATTTTATAATTGGCATGGTGGACAATGGCTACCGCGATGGGTTTATCCGGCATGCCCAGTTTATCCATCAGCCTCTGATACGCCTGGTGGACTTCAGTAACAACCTGGACGCCTGTCCGCACGAAGAGTTTTACCATACCCATCGGCCCGGCCATGGCGATCGGATCGCCATTTTCCGGTTCGTGCATCAGCCCCGCCACACGGATGTGCGACTGACCGTCTTGCGACACTTCGACCAGCGAACGCCCGGCGATTCTCTGGCCCGAGTGGGGGTAATACATGTGCACAGCCAGCACGCCATCCTCGTCGAAATTTTCGTGATTTTTACCCACCAGGAATTTCATGCTTATGCCTGGGATCACCCCGATCACGCCGGCACCATTCCCGAATAATTGAAGCGCGTTTTTATCCCGGGTGCGCCTGGTGAAACGGCTCAACCCCTCGATCCCGCCGACCAGGACTTTCTTGCCATATAACTCCTCAGCTATGTTCGTCTGCCCGGCGGCAGCCAGTCCCGGATTCAGGGCCAGGTTCAACCCGCCCACCGAACTATCGCATGCCTTGTGCACGCTGACTTTCAAGGTGCTGTCGGGGATGCCGGCCCGCCGGCAAATTTGCGCGACGTAGTCATCGGCCACCGGTCCACTCATGCCGATCAGCACAGCCTGGACTTCATCGGGCTGCCAGCCATTGGCGAGGGCAGCTTCGACCAGCAAGCGGGAGCCGACTTCGACTTCCAATTCAAGATGTTCCTCAGCGGTCAAATCTGGGATGTGGTGCCGGTTGACGAAACCCAAATCCGCCAGATCCATACTTTCGCCATCGTTCAGCGATTCGCCCAGGCGGTTTTTTATTAAATCTTTCAGACTTGCGTTATCGTAACTTGCCCCCCATGTGCCGTACGCACCGCCGATACCGACCTCGGAATTTGAAACCCGCTCGATCCCAAACGGGATCCCACCCGCCACGGGGATCACTTCCTGCCTTACTTGTGGACGCTCGAAAAACGACGGGATCGCCCCGTCCAAATTAGCTGAAATCAAATTATCACTCATAGCTTGTCACTCCTTACGATCAATAACTATAACATTTATAACCCGTAAAACGAGATAACGCTTCTCGATGTCGGAATATTAGACTTTATTGGGAATAAAAGAGAACCCTGCATCGAATGTCACAAATTGACCGAAAATTTATTGAGAAATTCGCGAAAATTCGATGGAAACAGAATGGGCGCTTATTTCCAATAATGTCTATTCAGTAATCCTCCTTCATTTGACATTAAATCCACGTCGGTTCATCGTACTTCCCAAACACCTCTTTCATCACCCCGATGATCTCCCCCAAGGTGGCGTAAGCGCGCACCGCATCCATAATGAACGGCATGCTGTTTTCCGTTCCCTGACAGGCGATTCGCAGCCGGTCGAGGCTCTGCCCGAGGCGGCCGTTATCGCGGCTCTGGCGGACATTTGCCAGACGCGCGGCCTGCCGTTCGTAACCCTGCGGGTCCATTTCGAGCAGCGGGATGGTCAGCGGCTTGTCCTCGGCGTAGGCATTCACGCCGACAATTTTGCGGATGCCGGCGTCAATCTCGCGCTGGTAGCGATAGGCCGCATCTGAGATTTCGCTCTGGAAAAAGCCTTTTTGGATGGCCGGCAAGACACCGCCCAGGTCCGCAACTCGACGGAAGTAGTCGTAAGCCTGCGCCTCGATGCGCTTGGTCTGCGCCTCGACGAAGAACGAGCCGCCCAGCGGGTCTATGGTGTTCGCCACGCCGGATTCCTCGGCGATGATCTGCTGGGTGCGCAGGGCAATGGTAGCAGCCTGTTGCGAGGGCAGGGCGAGGGCCTCGTCGAGGGAATTGGTATGCAAGCTCTGGGTCCCGCCGAGAACCGCAGCCAGCGCCTGAATCGCCACACGGACAACGTTGATCTCCGGCTGTTGGGCGGTCAGCGAGACGCCCGCGGTCTGCGTGTGGAAGCGCATCAGCCAGGAGCGCGGGTTTTTCGCGCCGAAGGTCTCTTTCATCTCGCGCGCCCAGATGCGCCGCGCGGCGCGGTATTTGGCGATCTCTTCGAAGAAGTCGTTATGGGCGTTGAAGAAGTAGGATAAGCGCGGGGCAAAGTCGTCAATATCCAGGCCGCGCCGGAGCGCCCAGCGCACGTATTCCATACCGTCCAAGAGAGTGAAGGCCAGTTCCTGGGCGGCGGTCGCGCCGGCTTCACGGATATGATATCCGGAAATCGAAATCGTGTTCCACTGCGGGACGGTCGTTGAGCCAAATTCAATCGTATCCACCACCAGACGCATCGAAGGCTCCGGCGGGAAGATGTACTCTTTCTGGGCGATGTACTCTTTCAGAATATCGTTCTGGAGCGTGCCGCGCAGTTGGTCGGGACGCACGCCCTGTTTCTCGGCGGCGGCGATGTACATCGCCCAGATGATCGCTGCCGGTGAGTTGATCGTCATGCTGGTGGATACTTGGTCCAGCGGAATATCTGCCAATAAAATTTCCATGTCCTTGAGCGACGAGACCGCCACGCCACACTTGCCAAATTCGCCCAGCGCTTCGGGCGCGTCGCTGTCGTAGCCCATCAGGGTCGCCAGGTCGAAGGCGATCGAGAGACCGGTCTGGCCCTGCTCGAGCAGGTACTTGAAGCGGGCGTTGGTCTCCTCGGCGGTGCCGAAACCGGCGAACATGCGCATCGTCCACAGCTTGCCGCGGTGCATTGTCGGGTGGACGCCGCGCGTGTAGGGATACTCGCCGGGCAGGCCGAGGTCGCGAACGTAATCCATCTCGGGGATGTCGAGCGGGGTGTAGAGACGTTCCACCGGTTCGGAGGAAGTGGTGATGAATTGTTCCTGCCGTTCCGGCATATTCGCCAGCGTCTTGTTCAGGCTGGTCTTCTCCCACTTTTCCAGCGACTGGCGCAGTTGGTCGAGTTCTTGGCGGTCGTACATGGCTCACTCCTTTAGGCTGTATCTGGCGAGATTATAGCACGACTGCCCTCACGAAAATATTAACGCGAATCTCGCGAATTAGCGAATGGCACGAATTTGTTTAAATTTGTATTCGCGGCTCCACTGCAAAAACCAAAATTTTTAACGCCAAGACGCCAAGAAAAACAAAATCTGTTTCAAAAAAATGGTTCATTGGGAGTTGCCGTGACGAGCCACCATATTTGGCGGTATGCCGTAGGACAAATTGCCAATTTGTCCCACATTTGCTACTCGACCACGGCGATTCCCAGAGAGGCAAAAAAATGAAGCCAAAGGGCGTTGCGATGGAATTTTCTCGAAGTAGAACTTAAAATTCTTTACGCAGTACCTACTCGGTGCGGCTTTGCACCTTTGCGTTGAAAAAAGGGTTTTTGCCGAAGGCCTACTCGGCAGTAGACTCATTCGCAAAATTCGCCCATTCGCGCCGAAGGCCTACTCGGTAATTCGCGTTAAAAATCCTTTTGGGGAATCTGGTATACTCCCCTCATGCCTCGTTTCGAACTCGACCTCAACCCTGTCACTCACATCAGCGCGGATGCCATCGGCGCGCCCGGTCAACGCGTCTTCTATATCCAGGGCTGGCAGGAGAGCGATCCCCAGCCGGTGACGATCATCATCGAGAAGATCCAGCTCCAGTCGCTGGCGGTGGGTATCGAGCAATTCCTGGCTGAAATTGCCAGGCAGAAACCGGACCTGCTGCAGGCTTCCGCCGACTATGCCGAAGAGAAAATGCACATCAGCCCGCCGGTTGATCCACTCTTCCGTGTCGGAGAGATCAGCATGGGTTATGATAGCGGGCAGGACATGGTTGTCCTGCTTGTGCGCGAGGTCGTGCTCGAAGGGGCCGACCCCGAGGATGCCGCGGTCGTCCGCTTCTGGTGCACCCGCTCACAGGCGCGCGCCATGGCGCGTTGGGGCGCGGAAGTCGCCAGCCGCGGGCGGCCGATCTGTCCGCAATGCGGTGGGCCGATGGAGCCGGAAGGACATTTTTGTCCCAAGAAGAACGGGCATAAGCATTGATGTGTTCGGTAGTACAATACGGGCAATGTGTTAGAGGTCGAAATGGAAATTCACGAACTGGTGATCGAGATGAAATTGCTCGAACGCCGGCTGACGCTCTACGAAGAGAAGTACGGCGTCTTGAGTGATGATTTCTATCAAGCGCTCATGACGGGCAAACTGGCTCGTTTCGATGAGTATGACGAGACGCGCTCCGATTTCAGCCGCTGGAAGGGCGTTTACGAAACCTGGCTGCGCCGCAAGAAGGCTTATTCCGAACAACTCAAGAAGCGCGAACTCGTTGAGGCTTTTCGGATTCAGCCGGCCTATTAACCATGCCAGAAACCCCCCTGGTTGCTACTTTTCCTCATCACAAGCACATTCCCCCCAACATTAAAAGGCATCGCATTCCTGCACCAGGGATAAAGTTTGATCTTCCCAATCTTTCCTATCTGGTAAAGGCAATACTTGAACTTGGGTAGCACAAATAGCAAATTGAAGGCTGCCCTGCAGGAGGGAGAGATTGAACTGCAGGGTCAGTTTATCCTCGGCTCCAACTATACCTTCCTCGTCACCGTCAACCACGAAGGCCAGAAACTCCCCGCGGTTTACAAGCCGATGCGCGGCGAGCAGCCGCTGTGGGACTTTCCCGAGGCCTCCCTCGCCGGACGCGAAGTGGCCGCCTACCTGGTCAGCGAGGCGCTCGGCTTTGGCTTTGTCCCCCTCACCGTGCTGCGCGACGGCCCCTTCGGCCGCGGCTCGCTCCAGCAGTTCATTGACTACAACCCCAACTATCACTACTTCACCTTCACACCCACCGACCGCCAGCGACTGCGCCCGGCCGCCCTCTTTGACCTGCTGGTCAACAACGCCGACCGCAAGGGCAGCCACTTCCTCATCCAGAAACGCACCCGTCGCCTCTACTTGATTGACCACGGCCTGTGTTTTCACCAAGAGGATAAATTGCGGACGGTGCTTTGGGATTTTGCCGGGGAAGCGATAGCCGAGGATTTACTCTCCGCCCTGTCCGCTTTCCGCTCGACGCTTTCCCCGACCGGAAGCCTGCATCCCGCCCTCGAGCCGCATCTCAGCCCCGGCGAAATCACCGCCCTCGTCTCCCGCGCCGAGGCATTACTCAAAACCCGCACCTTTCCCCTGCCGCCGGAAGACAGGCGCGCTTTTCCATATCCGCCCTTATAACGCTTGCAAGTTGACAGGTTGGCATGTTGGCACGTTTCAACTTGCAAACTTGTCAACCTGCCGAAGGCCTACTCGGTAAACCTGAAAACGGAGTGAACATGCACTACAAACTCGCCTTACTTGGTTTTGGAAATGTTGGTCGTGAGTTTGCACGTTTGCTCATGCGCAAAGAGGCCGAATTAAAAGCACGCGACGACATCACCTTCTCCATCACCGGCATTGCTACCGGACGGCATGGCGCGGCGATCAACCCGGATGGCCTCGACCTTGCCAGAGTTCTGGCGGCCCTCGAATCCGGCCAATCCCTCGACCGGTTTACTCATTTACCAATTACTGATTCCTTTGATTTCATCCGAAAATGCCCTGCTGAGGTGTTATTCGAGAATACACCGGTCAATCATGCCACTGGTGAACCTGCCATTACACATCTCCGGTTAGCGCTGGAAAACAACATGCAAGCCATCACCGCCAATAAAGGCCCGGTCGTTCACGCCTACCGCGAACTGACCGCGCTGGCAAAGGCGAAAGGCCGTCGCTTTTTCTTCGAGTCCACTGTGATGGACGGCGCGCCCATATTTTCGCTCTTTCGCTCCGCGCTCCCTGCCGCGGAATTGCAATCCTTGCGCGGCGTGTTGAACTCCACCACCAACCTGATCCTGACGCGCATGGAAAATGGGGAGACTTTTGACCAGGCTGTGAAATATGCCCAGTCCATCGGCATCGCCGAGACCGACCCCTCCGCCGACGTGGACGGCTGGGACGCGGCCGTCAAGGTCGCCGCGCTGGTCACAGTATTGATGGATACTCCCCTCAAGCCGCAGCAGGTGGAACGGAAGGGCATCCGTGAGATAACGCCGGAGAAAATCGCGGCCGCCAAAGTCGAGGGCAAACGCTGGAAACTGGTCTGCTCGGCGCGGCGCGAGGGCGGTAGCGTCACCGCGCGTGTCTGGCCGGAGTTGCTTTTACCCAACTCCCCGATGTACAATATAGATGGCACAACTTCTCTTGTCGAGTTCGAGACCGACGTGCTCGGCCTGCTTTCCATCGTCGAGACCGATCCGGGACCCGCGACCACTGCCTATGGTTTGCTGGCCGATTTTATCAATGCCGTTCACAGCCGCAGGCCACCCTGCGGGTAGAATGAGGAGGCATCATGCCCAATATTACCAACCAGCAACTTTTCGATGCTCTGCAAACCGGTTGGCGAGAGTACCTGGGTAAGTTCAACGGACTGTCGCCCGCCGGGCAAAGCGCTTTTTTGGAGCGGGAGGGTTACCCGCGCTTCCACGATCTGTTGGCGCACATCATTGCCTGGTGGGAGGAGGCGCTCGAGATCATCACCGCCGTGTTAGAGTCCCACGATCTGCCCAGCCGTGAGTACGATATAGATGCCTTCAATGCCGAGGCGCTGGCTGAGTATCGCGATTGGAGCGAAAGCGATCTGCTGGCACATTACGAAAACCTGCGCGAAGCACTGCTCGATCTGGTGGCTGAGTTGCCGGACGGCGCACTGGAGAATAAACGCATTGCCGGATGGCTGCATGCCTGCGTCATCGAGCATTATAATGACCATCGTTTGCCCTGATCTCTGAAGTCACTCATCACTCGTAACTGCTCAGGCCTGTCACCCTGAGGGAGCGTTCTGCGCGACCGAAGGGTCTCCAGGCCAGTCGGAGGAGATTCTTCGCCGCTGGAAGAA
>CAZTZE010000054.1:0-20548 GCA_964618215.1 uncultured Chloroflexus sp. | reverse complement strand
AAACGCCGCTTTTTACACACCTTGATCAATCAAGAATGGACAAAGTCCAGCTAAGGTGACTTTAGCATATCCCTGATTTTCTCGCCAGTTCATCGAAGGACGGCTCTACTGGGATTGAGTCGTCCTTTTCATAGTGAAAGAAGAGGAGAAACCATGAAGAGACTTTCGCAATTGCTTGGTTTTGTCGCAGCCCTCAGCCTGGGGCTGGCGGCTTGCAATTTTACGTTGCCGTTCATCACCCCGACCGAGCCGGTCGCCACTGCCGCGCCTGTCAGCGAGCAGCCGGTGGAGATCACTGGCGCGTTCGATTACACCAACAGTATCATCACCGACTACTACGTCGAACACGCCGTGGCGCTGGTGGATATGTACGGCTTCGTCACACGCGACCAGGAATGGGAAATCCCCGTTGCCTCTCAGACGCTGGGCTATCTCGAGCTGGATGCGGAGGCGATGCACGGCGGATACACCCTGCAACTGCCGGCCAAACCGAGCGGCATGCAAGCCGACGTGGATAACGACGGGCAGACCGACGCCGGCGTGCAGGTCTTCGCCGTCTCTTACTGGCCGAATTTGACTGGCGGCCCGTACTCGGAAGGCGACGACCGCTCGCGCGGCTGGCCGAGCTACCTGGCCTCGGTGATCACTGATACCGAGAACGAGGACGAGGTCATCGGCGGCAAACTGGTCGTCTGGGCGCCGGACGACAAGCAGCAGTTCCCGACCGGTTTCGGCGCGGATGGGATGCTCTTCACCGCTGACGACCCGCTTGGCCCGATCCCGGCGGGTTACTCGATCGTTGACCTGGACAGTGACCCGTTCACCGTCTCGCGTGAATCCGAGCCGCAACTGACTCTCTACGAGCTGCAGGATGTTGCCCTCAAGGACTTCTCCGCCCTTTCGTACACCGGAGCCTTCGACAAGATGTTCGCAATCGTCCGCAAGGAATACGCCTTCAACGGCATCGCCGGCAAGCAGCCCGATTGGGATGCGCTCTACGCCGAACTGAAACCTCGCATCCAGCAGGCGGAGCAGGATAAAAACGCCACGGCCTATTACCTGGCGCTGCGCGATTACTCCTGGGCTTTCAAGGACGGCCACGTCGGCCTGGATGGCGGCGAGATGGGCTATAACATATTCGTTGAAGCAACCATAGGCGGATATGGCTTTGCCATGCGCGAACTGGATGATGGTCGTTTTATCGTTGTCTTCGTGCTGGACAACGGCCCGGCAGCCCGGGCTGGCATGACGGTCGGCGCTGAGGTGACCGAATTCAATGGTGAGCCGGTCGGTCAGGCGCTCGAGAATGTCAAACCCTGGTCCCTGCCACATTCCACCGACTGGTCTTTACGCTACCAGCAGGCGCGTTACCTGTTGCGCGTCAAACAAGATACCGAGGCTGCCGTTACTTTCATCAATCCGGCTGGCGAGCCACAGACGGCAACTCTCAAAGCGATTGCCGAACGTGATTCCTTTACCGCCACATCGGTCTACGCCAATGCGCCGGAGGATCTCCTGCCGGTGACCTACGAATACCTGGATTCGGGGGTGGGCTATATCCGTATCAGTTCCAACTATGATGATCTGGGCTTGATCATCAAACTCTTCGAGCGCGCCCTCAAGACCTTCGAGGCCGCTGAAGTGCCCGGCATCATCATTGATATGCGCTACAACTCCGGCGGTGCGCCGCTGGGGCTGGCCGGTTTCCTGTACGACGGGGAAATCCCGATGGGCCAATTGGAGTATTACAGCGAGAAAACCGGCAAGTTCGAGCCGGAGGGCCTGCGCGATAAGATTTTACCCAACCAGAACCAGTATCGCTTCGACAAGATGGTGCTGCTGGTCGGGCAAGCCTGCTACAGCGCGTGCGAGATCGAATCCTACGGCTTCAGCCAGGTGCCGGGTATGATCGTGGTCGGGCAGTACCCGACCGGCGGCGTGGAGGCCGAAGTGGCACGCGGGCAATTCAGCCTGCCCGAGGGCATCTCGCTGCAAATCCCGACCGGGCGCTTCAGCCTGCCGGATGGCAGCATCTTCCTCGAAGGCGTGGGTGTAGTCCCCACCCTGCGCGTGCCGATTGACGAGAACACCGTGCTTTCCACGGAAGACGAAGTACTCAAAGCCGGCGAGCGCGCCGTGCTGCAGCCGCTCGGGGCGGGCATCACCCCAGCCGGGCCACCCACGCTCCTGAGCCAGAGTCAGACCCAGTCCGCGCTCAACAGCGCCAAGATGTTCGAGGATAAGGCCCGTGAAGAATTAGAAGCAGCGGATTATCTCGAGGTGGATCGCACTTTCCCATTTACCATTGTACTGTCCAGCTCCGAGACGCTCATCTGGGCCTGGGGCTGGTGCGCCGTGGACCAGGCGAGGCTGGATGACAACCTGGGCAAGATGGCGGTCGCCTTCACGTTGAACGGCCAGGATATCCCGAAGGAACGGTTCCTGAAACTGGATTATGATGCTTCCGACGGGCAGAGATGCACCGCCTACCTCCTCGGCCTGAAAGACTGGAAAGGTGGGGAGAACCACGCTGTGACGACGGTCAATATCGTCGAGGCGCTCAACGATGGCGTGTATGATTTCCCGGTTGGGTACCAGATATTCGAGTATACGGTGTATGTGAAGCCGTAAGCGAGTCCAATCTCTGTGAGCGATACAAGACCTGACAGCCATCTGTCAGGTCTTTTACTATCGCTGATTTTTATAGTATCATTGTAACCGGTTACATAAGGAGGCGAAATGAAATCCTCGACTGCTTGTCTCTTGCTAATTATTATCCTTTTCCTGGCTGGATGTGCGCCGGTCGTTCCCCCTTCTCCCACGCCCCAGCCAACCCCAACGACCATCCCAACCCCCGTCCCCGGCGCGTTGTATGTTGACCCGAAGTTGGAACTCGGATCCATCAGCCCGCTGGTCTACGGCACGAATCACGGCCCGTGGGTGGCTGTCCCCTTTGGGATGATGCCGGCGGCCGAGCAGGCCGGGGTCACGGTAGTGCGTTTCCCCGGCGGCGCGTGGGGTGATAATAACAACTTGAAGCCCTACCAGATTGACCAGTTCATCACCTTCTGCAACCAGCTCGGGGCGATCCCCAGCATCAGCGTGCGCCTGAAGAACGGCACGCTCGAAGCCGCAGCCGAACTGGTGCGCTACGCCAACCTCGAGAAGGGCTACAACGTCCACTATTGGAGCATCGGCAACGAGCCGACGCTTTTCGCTGCTGAACTGGGTCAGGACTACGACACTGTACGCTTCAATCGCGAGTGGCGCGCCTTCGCCATAGCCATGAAAGCCGTTGATGCGACCATCCAGATCCTCGGGCCGGAAGTGCACCAGTTCACGGCCAACCCGGCGGCCAATCCCAAAGATTCTGCCGGCCGCGATTGGATGATCGAATTCCTGCGTGCCAACGGCGACATGCTGGATATCGTCTCCTTCCACCGTTACCCCTTCCCCAAGCAACGCTACGACCCGCCGCCCTCCCGCGCCGATTTGCGTGACGACGCCCAGGAATGGGATGACATCATCATCTACCTGCGCTCGCTGATCCACGAGACGACTGGGCGCGAGATTCCCATTGCCGTGACCGAGGTCAGTTCCAACTATGGCAAGGCCGTCGGCAGCGATGGCTCGCCCGAATCGTTCTACCATGCCATCTGGTGGGCGGATGTGCTCGGCCAGATGATCCGCCAGCGGGTCTTGATGGTCAACCAGTGGATGCTGGCCAGTAAAGCCGGACAGGGCGGCTGGGGGCTGGTCGGCCCCGGCGAAGTACGCCCGACCTATTACGTCTATGCCATGTACAGGCATTTTGGCAACCAACTGGTCTATGCCGCCTCGGACGATCCGCACGTTTCGATCTATGCCGCCAAACGCGAGGACGGCGCGCTGACGGTGATGCTCATCAACCTGTCTGACGAGGAAAAGCGCATACCGCTGCAAATCGAGGGCATGACCCCGCTCGCAGCCGAGACCTGGCGCTTCGACGCCGCGCACAACGCTGAGAATCTAGGGCAGCAGCCGTTGCTCACCGAGGGCCGGCTGGTCATCCCGCCGCAGTCCATCACGCTCTATATCCTCGGCAAATAAGGTTCTAAGTGCCCATCCGATAAACCCCCGGACCGCGGACTTTAGTCCGCCATGCCAGGCAGACTGAAGTCAGCATTCCGTTATTCGGATAGGCTCTCTAAGTGTCCATTACACATCACGGAGGCACAATGCAGACCAAAACACTTCGCACGCTCGTCTTCATCTGGCTGGGCTGGTTCATCGTCTTGTATGGATTCCAATGGCTGGTTACCACCCGCTTGCAGATCAAGCGGCCGGATTACGCCGTAGTCTGGACAAAGACCGAAACAGCCGCCAACAGCAACAAGGGCAAGCCCTACCTGCTTGAACCGTTCATGAACCGCCAGGTGGCCTGGGATGCGGAGTATTACGTGGGCATCGCTGTGGGCGGCTACGCTGACCCGGCGGCCGGCCGGGTGACGAACCCCAAGAACGGGAACGAGGTGATCAAGAATTACTCGTTCTTCCCGTTCTATCCTTACGTGATGAAGGCGTTCATGCTGCCCCTGAGTCTGTTTGGCATGAACCCGATCGCCACCGCGACGCTGGCGGGTGTCATCATCGCCCTGCTCGGCACGCTGGCTGGCATGATCGCCTTGTGGGACATCACACGCGCCTACTTCGACGAGGACAGCGCCCTGCGGGCGGCCTTCTATATGCTAATCTTCCCGACTGGCTTTTTCTTTACCCAAGTGTATACCGAGGGGCTGTTCATCGGGCTGGCCTTCTGGTCGCTGGCGCTGACCAGGCGCAAGCAATGGCTCTGGGCCTCGCTGCTGGCAGTATTGGCAGCCTGGACGCGCGCCCACGGCGCGGCGCTCGTCCTGCCGCTGGGAATCGCCTGCCTGAGCGCCCTGGATTGGAAAAAGCCGCTTTTCCGTGCACAGCACCTACTCGGTCAACTTACCTGGAAATGGTTGGCCCAGGCGGCCAGCGCCCTGCTGCCGTTGGCCGCCTACCTTATCTGGCGGCAATCCGCGCTCGGCCAGGGCTGGGCTGAACTGCAAGAGTTCTACTTCGGGCGCGGTTTGATGTCACTCATCGGGTCGCTTTGGAGCTGGGGAGGCGCGTTTCAATACGCCCTCACCAACCAGCAAGGGCTGATCTATTACATCATCGAGGTTTTCAGCATCCTTCTGGCTTTTGTCGCCGCGCTCTGGTTGCTGCGCCGCGACCCGGGCGCGGCGTTGTTCAGCCTGGCGGTGGTCTTGCTCTCAGTATTCAGCGGCTCGGCGCAGAGTATGGCGCGCTATATGTTGATCGCGCCGGCGACGTTTATCTTCCTCAGCCATCTGGGACGCGATAAGGCCTTCGACCGCACCTGGAGCATTGCCAGTCTCGTGCTGATGGGCATCTCGGCCATGCTGTATAGTTTTGATATGTGGGTTGGTTAGAATTACAATTTTTAAGATTAACCTCTTGACTTCGACTTTCAAATGTGCCATAATGTAACCGGTTACAGTAACCGGTTACAAGCATTCGAGACGATGACTAAAAAATCTTCCTCGGTCACCATTCGGGATGTTGCCCGCCAGGCGGGAGTTTCGGTCGCGACAGTTAGCCGCTACATCAATCACAACGCGCCGGTTTCTCTTGAGGCAGCCGAGCGGCTCGACAATGTGATGGCTGAACTCAATTACCTGCCGCATGCTGCCGCCCGCCACCTCGCCTCGCGCAAGACGCGTGTCGTCGGGCTGCTACTGACCAACATGCACAATGACTTTTTTGCTCCTCTCTTGAGCGGCATCGAATCGGTGGTCAGCCAACAAGGTTACAACTTGCTGGTCGCGACACACCGCATCGTCTTGAACAACGACTTCCAACCGCCGATCGGCCCGCACAACACCGACGGCTTGCTGGTGTTTGCCGACAGCCTGAAGGACGAGCAGCTCTATCAATTGCACAAGAAGAAATTTCCGGTGGTGCTGATCCATCGCACCCCGCCCGATGATCTCCCCCTCCCCTTTGTCACCGTTGAAAACAAGGCCGCGACGCGCGCCATTATTGACCATTTGATCGAAGTACACGGCAAACGACGGATCATCTTCATGCGCGGCCCAATCCACCAGGAAGACTCACACTGGCGCGAAATGGGTTACAAAGCCTCATTGCAGGCGCATGGGATTGATTACGACCCGGCGCTTGTCCTTGCCGGCGAATTCGAGCGCGAGGTGGCTCAGGAATCCATGAGCGCCTTCCTGTCTTCCAAGCCCCCCGAATTCGATGCCGTCTTCGCCGGCGACGACGAAGCGGCCATCGGTGTGTTCGCCGCATTACAGCAGGCCGGCCTGCGCGTGCCGGAGGAGATTGCCGTGGCCGGGTTCGATGACCAGCGCATGTCGCCTTTTCTAAACCCGCCGCTGACGACCGTACGCGCCCCAACCGAAGAGGTGGGCCGGATCGCCGGGCAGCAGCTCTTCAAACTGCTGCAAGGCTTGCCGGTTGATCCGGTCTCGTTATTGCCGACCGAGATCATTATCCGCCGTTCCTGCGGTTGTAACCATTAGAGCCATTCATGTCAAAGGAGGTGACCTAATAAATATATGTATCAATCTTTCCGAACACCCAACAATCAATCCTTTCAGAAAACAAATTCAAGAGGAGAAGAAATACCATGAAAAAGCAAATGTTTGTATTGATCGCTCTGCTCGTGGCGGCTGCCATGCTTCTGGGCGCTTGCGGTCCAAAACCGGCCGAACCCCCGGCCGCGACCAAACCCCCGGCCGCGACAGAGCCGCCTCCACCACCTCCTGCCGAGAAAGTGCAGATCCGCTGGTTCGTCGGCCTTGGCACCGGCACCGACCCGGGACAGATCACCGTCCAGGAAGAGGTCGTTGCTGATTTTAATGCCTCCCAGGACAGGATCGAACTGGTGCTTGAGGTGGTTCCCTACGATGCCGCCCGCGATACGCTGTCCACCCAAATTGCTGCTGGCGCCGGCCCCGATCTCGTCGGCCCGGTGGGTTGGGGTGGCACGAACTTCTTCTACGGCCAATGGCTTGACCTGAGCGACCTCATTGCTGAGACTGGTTACGACACCACGCAGTTCGAAAAGTCCCTGGTTGACATGCAGGTCACGGCTGAAGGCCAGGTGGGTCTGCCCTTCGCCGTGTTCCCGGCCGCCATGTACTATGTCCCGGCCCTGTTCGACGAAGCCGGCCTGAACTACCCGCCGAGCGAGTATGGTAAACCCTACATCATGCCCGATGGAAGCCAGAAGGCGTGGGACTGGAACACCGTGGCTGAGATCGGCCGGCTGCTGACCGTGGATGCCAATGGCTTGAATGCCACCGAAGAGGGCTTCGACCGCAACGTTATTGTCCAGGTCGGTTACGTCCCGCAGTGGCAACATGCCATGCACCAGGTTGGTTTCTGGGGCGCTGGCGCGGCTGATTTCTTCGATGCCAAAAACAACGCCGTCATCCCCGAGGCAGCCAATCAAGCCTGGAAGTTCTACTTCGACGGCATCTGGGGCGCGCAGCCATTCATCCCCAACGGCGCGTTGGCTGGCAGCCCCGAATTTGGCGGCGGCAATGTCTTCAACAGCGGCAAGGCTGCCATGGGCAACACCCATCTCTGGTACACCTGCTGCCTGGGCGACTTCAAGAACGCCGGTCATGAATTCCAATTGGCTGTCCTGCCCGCCAACCCCTTCGATGGCAAGGTGCATGGCCGTGTTGACGCTGATACCTTCCGCATGTGGAAGGGCACTCCGCACCCGAAAGAGGCTTTCGAAGTGATGGCCTACCTCGTCGGTCCGGCCGTTGCCAAGCTGGCGCCTATCTATGGCGCTCTGCCGGCCCGCGCCAGCGATCAGGCCGCTTTCCTGGCCGCGAAGTCCGCGGACTATCCGTTCGTGACTTCCTGGGATCCGATCATCGCTGGTCTCGCGTATGCGGATGTCCCGAGCGCCGAGGGCTGGATGCCCAATTTGAACGAAGCCTGGAACCGCGTCGGGAACTTGGGCGACCTGATAGGCAATGATGGCACGATAGATCTCACCGCTGAAATCGAAAAACTCCGCACGGATCTGGATGCCATTTTCAAGAAGTAAAATCGCAGACTGATTTACGATAGGTGAGCCAGCGGGCTGGCTCACCCAATCTCCATGAGAGGAGCACATCGTGGAACATCTTGTCAATTTTAAATTTAGAAAAGGGGACTCTCTGCGAAAGATGACGCCCGGGGCGCGGCGTGAGATGAGGCATGGTTTGCTTTTCATCTCACCCTGGATTATCGGTTTTTTGGCTTTTACGATCATCCCGATGATTGCGACCCTGATCTTTTCCTTTCTCAACATCAAAATCACTGACGGTGTCATGAGTACCCCGCGTTGGGTTGGACTGGATAACTATCGCACCCTTTTCAAGGATAATCAGATCTGGGATGTCCCGGAGTTAAGGGTCACCTGGACGCAGGAAATCGAAGGAGAGGAAGTTTTCAATCCCCAGGTGAGAATGTCTCCTCCCGGATCGCTGTGGGTGACGATCATTTTTGGACTTTACGCCCTGCCAGTCGGTATCATTGTACCTCTCGCCCTGGCTCTCTTGATGAACAACAGAAACTTAAAAGGGCGGAATTTTTTTCGTTCGCTGTTTTACATGCCATACATCATTCCTTTCGTGGCGGCTGTCTTCCTGTGGGGTGGCATGTTAAACCCCGAAACGGGATGGATTAACCGCGCCCTCATGATATTGGGTATGCCCAAGGCAAGCGTGCCGCAGTGGGCCAACGATGTCTTCTGGGTTTATCCGACCTACGTCATCATGGGTATTTGGGGCGTCGGCAATGCCATGTTGATCATGCTTGCCGGCCTGCAGAATGTCCCCACCGAATTATACGATGCCGCTAAAGTGGACGGCGCAGGCCCCCTGGCCACTTTTACCAAAGTGACTTTCCCAATGATCTCGCCGATCATCTTCTATAATCTAATCTTGAGCATCGTCGGTTTATTCCAGTATTTCCTGGTGCCGCTGGTGGTCAATCTGGGCACGGGGCGTCCCGGCGGCGCGACCAACTTCTATAACTTGTATTTGTATAAGACATTCTTTCTTTACCAGAATATGTCCTATGGATCAACCATGGCCTGGATACTGTTCATGATTATATTATTAGTCACGGTTATATTGTTCGCGACTGCCAAAAAGTGGGTTTACTATGCCGGAGAGAGTCGGTAAAGGAGGCTGATCATAATGAACTGGCATTACCTGACTAAAGTCCGCAAAGTTACAAATATTGTCCTTATCACCGGCCTGACGATAACCCTTTTGGCGATTTTCCTATCGCCTTTTCTCTTCATGGTCTTTACTTCACTGAAGGACCTGGGGCAGATTACCAAGCTCGGTTCGCCGATTTGGCCGGCAAAAGCACCCGTGTTTGAATATAACGGGAAGGAGTATGATGTATATTATGTGCCAATGGCTGATGGAAACACCCGCCAATTGGCCCTCTTCAAACCGGGCCGTCAGGAAAGCGTATTCTTAGATCCAGATAATCCAGAGGCGGGTGAAATCGTCTGGCAGGGTTCCTGGCGCACTCTTAAACGCCCCTGGGTGTTATCGCCAACCTGGACGAATTATAGCGAGGTGTGGAAGACGATCAATTTCCCGCGCCTGTTGTGGAATACGACTTTCTACGCCATTATGACCAATGTCGGCGTCTTGATTTCCTGCACGCTGGTGGCCTATGGCTTCTCGCGCTTCCGTTTCCCGGGTCGGGATATCCTGTTCATTGTATTGATCTCGACCTTGTTCCTGCCGGCCGCGGTGACGATCATCCCCACCTTTACCTTCTTCCAAAGAATAGGCTGGGTGGGCACCTGGCTGCCGTTGATTGTACCGGCCTTCTTTGCCAATGCCTATGATACTTTCCTCCTGCGGCAGTACTTCATGACCTTGCCGCGCGAATTGGACGAGGCGGCGATGATGGACGGGGCGAGTCCGCTGCGCATTCTGTGGTCGGTTATCCTGCCGCAATCCTACCCGGTGCTTATGGCCGTGACCGTTTTTCACATCGTCTGGGCCTGGAACGACTATTTTGGGCCGCTTATTTACCTGTCTACCAACCGCGATCTGTGGCCGATATCCGTGGCAATTTCCACTTTCAATGGTATTTATGGATCAAGGCCACAACTCATTCAAGCTTCCGCGCTGTTGGCGTTGATTTTACCGGTTATCCTGTTCTTCCTCGCCCAGCGTTTCTTCGTCCAGGGCATCGTGATCACCGGCGTTGAAAAGTAAATGGGTGTATTTCATTTCAGTTGAAGCAACCGTCCCGCAGGTTTTGAAAGACGGTCAAATTGGCTCAATCCAACCTGCGGGACGTTCTGGTATAACTCATTTGAAACGCACCCAAAGTAAATAAGGATGGCTAAATGAAAGTAGCAGTGATTGGCGGCGGCTCGACTTACACGCCGGAACTGGTCAGCGGTTTTCTTGCCCGCCTGGAACAATTCCCGCTCAGCGAACTCTGGCTGATGGATATTGACGCCGCTCGGCTGGACATTGTCGGCGGCTTTGCCCGGCGCATCGTGGAAGACAAAGGCTCACCCTTCAAAGTGGCGCTGACCACCGACCAGCGCGAAGCCGTCAGGGACGCATCCTACGTCACCACCCAGTTGCGCGTCGGCCAGATGGAAGCGCGGCGCAAGGATGAGTATCTGGGTTTGCGTCACGGCCTGATCGGCCAGGAGACGACCGGCGTGGGCGGGATGGCCAAAGCCCTGCGCACCATCCCGGTCATCCTGCAAATCGCCGAGGATATGCGCCAACTGGCGCAGCCCGGCGCGCTGCTGGCTAATTTCACCAATCCGGCCGGGCTGGTCACCGAGGCGCTGGTCAAATACGCGCCGGATGTGCCAGCCGTTGGCGTCTGCAACGTCTCGATCACAACGAAAATGATGCTCCTGAGCAGGCTTGAGCAGGCAACCGGCGAAAAGATTGACCCCGCCCGCGCTGACCTCAAGACCCTGGGACTTAATCACCTTTCCTGGCACCGCGGCTTGACTGTGGACGGCGAGGACATCTGGCCGCAGATAATCGAAGGTTACATCGCCGCGCTCAAAGCCGAAGAGCATCCTGAATGGGAGCCGCGCATGGTGGAAATCATGCGCATGATCCCGAACTATTACCTGCAATACTATTATTACACCGCCAAAAAACTGGCCGAGCAGGAGAAGTGGCCGCCCTCGCGCGCTGAGGAGGTCATCGAAGTCGAAAAGGACCTGCTGCGCGAGTACGCCGACCCTGGTCTGAAGGAACCGCCCGCTGACCTGATGAAACGCGGCGGCGCGTATTACTCGACGGTGGCGACCCAACTGCTCAACGCCCATTACAACGACTTGGGCGAGACGCACATCGTCAACATTGCCAACAACGGCGCGGTGAAAGAATGGCCGGCCGACTGGGTGCTGGAAATGCCGGCCAAAGTGGATCGCCAGGGCATTCACCCGCTCCCCGCCGAGTCGCTCCCGCCGGTCTGTTTCGGTCTGCTGGCGCAGGTCAAGTCTTTCGAACTGCTGACGGTCGAAGCTGCCGTGCATGGCGATCGGCAGGCTGCCTACCAGGCCCTGCTTGCCCACCCGCTGGGGCCGCCAGCCGCTAACATCCAGGCCGTGCTCGAGGATATGCTTGAGACGCATAAGACCCACCTGCCGCAATTTTGGAAGAAATAGACCTTATTGTGCCAGCAGCCCACTGCTGGCACAATGATAGTAAAATGGGTAGGGTGGGTTGCCGAAGGCCTACTCGGCGGACGGCTTCCCCCGTCCGCAACCCCCAAACTCCCCGAATTATCGAGAAGTCGCCATGAACTCTGTTCACCACCAAGCATGAAAACGGAGCCGAAGTCTGGAGACTTCAGACTCCGTCTGTTATTTTCAGATCAGTTTAAGGAGAAGTTCATGCGCTATTATTTAGGAGCTGATCTTGGAGGCACGAAAACACATTTGCTGATTGCCGACGAGAGCGGACAAATCGCCGCTTTTGGCGAGGCCGGCCCCGGCAATCATGAAACGGTTGGTTTCGAGGGGATGCTCCATTCCCTGCAAACGGCGCTTTCCCAGGCATTGCAGGAAGCCAAACTGCCGCCCGAAGCCATCTGCGGAGCGGGTTTCGGAATCGCCGGTTACGACTGGGCCTCCGAGCGAAAAAAAATGATCGAGACCGTCTCCATGCTCGCTCTGAAAGCCCCGTTTACGATTGTCAACGACACTATTCCCGGCCTGGTTGCTGGCGCCGAAGATGGCTGGGGCGTGGTTGTCGTTTCGGGTACAGGCTGCAATTGCCGCGGCTGGGACCGCGCGCGCAAGCGCGAGGGGCGGGTCACTGGTCACGGCATTCTGATGGGCGAGGCGTCCGGGGCGTCTGAAATGGTTTTCCGCGCCATGCAACTGGTCAACTATGCGTGGATAAAACGCGGCGCGGAGACGGCTCTGACCCAGATGTTTCTCGAGCACAGCGGCGCTCGCGATCTTGAAGACTTAATCGAAGGATACACCCAGGGCCGTTACTCCATTGATCCATCTATCGCTCCTTTTATCTTTCAAGTGGCAAAGACTGGCGATGACGTCGCCCGCCAACTGATCGGCTGGGCAGGCTGTGAACTCGGCGAGATGGCCAATGCTGTCATCCGCCAGTTGGAATTCGAAAAGCTGCAATTTGATGTCGTCCTCTCGGGCAGCATGTTCGAAAACGGTTCTATGCTGATTGACCCGATGCGCGCGACCATCCATAAAGTCGCGCCTGGGGCGCGGCTGGTGCGCCTGACTGTCCCGCCGGTGATCGGAGCGGTGTTGATTGGTATGGCGGATGCTGGTCTGAAGCTCAATCCCGCAATTCGCAAAACCCTGGTTGAGTCAATCGCTGCTTTTCGCAAAAAACTCACCGAAAACAATGCGTAGATTACTGTTGCTTATGGCTGTCTTGAGTGGTTTGGTTGCTGCCTGCAGTGAGAGGACGGGAACGCCAACCTCTTCTGCGCAGCACCTACTCGGCAAGCCTGCTTTCCGTGTGATCGCTTATATTACCGAAGCCATCGTGGTTGAGGTCATCCCCTTCGACAAACTGACCCACATCAATTACGCCTTTCTCATCCCCAACGCGGATGGCACCTTTGTGAATCTGGCAAATTCCTGGAAGTTGAAGAAAATCGTCGAGCAGGCGCACGCCAACGAGGTGAAAGTGTTCATCTCGGTCGGCGGCTGGGGCTGGGACAAAGAGTTCGAGAGGCTGACGGCTGACCCACAGGCGCGGGCAAGGTGCGTTCAGGGACTGGTGGACCTGCTGGCTGAGTACAACCTGGATGGCGTGGATATGGACTGGGAATATCCCGACCCGGGCCGATCCTCCCGTAATTTTTTGGCCTTGATGAGCGAACTGCGCGCTGCCCTGCCGTCCGACAAGCTGCTGACAGCCGCCGTCATCGCTTATGGGGATGAGTACGGGCAGGGCGTCCCGGACGAGGCGTTTGCGCTGATGGACTTCGTCAACATCATGACCTATGACGGCACCGACCACGGCTCGATGGAACAGTTCCAAAAAGGATTGGATTACTGGCTGGGACGCGGCCTCGCCCCGGAAAAGATCGTCCTCGGCGTGCCATTTTATGCGCGCCCGAATGGCACGCCTTACTGGAAAATAGTCAAAGCTGACCCGTCTGCCGCGCAGACCGACACCTCCCACTACTTCGGGATTGACCTGACCTATAACGGCATCCCGACCATCGAAGCCAAAACGCGCCTGGCCCTGGAACGCGCCGGGGGCATCATGTTCTGGACGCTCGAACACGACAGCCGGGATGAATACTCGCTACTGCTCGCCATTCACCGTATCGTGACGGAGACAACACCAGGAGCTAAACCATGATTGAGAAAATAATACCTCTCCGACGTCTGCTTGGCAAGAGCGGCCTTTCGGTTTCGGTCATTAGCCTGGGTCTCTGGGCCATTGGCGGGGACTATTGGGGTCCGACTGACGACCGCGAGTCGTTGAATACCATTGACGCTGCTCTGGAGGCGGGCATCAATTTCTTTGACACCGCGGACGTCTATAGTTCTGGCCGTAGTGAAGAACTGCTTGGCCAGGCCATGCGAGGGCGGCGTGAGCGGTTCATCGTGGCGACCAAGATCGGCTGGATTGGATTCGACGATCAGGCTAAGTTTTCGGCTTATACGACCGTCGAAAAACTAACTGCCGGTGTGGAAGACAACCTGCGCCGCCTGCAGACTGACTACATTGACCTGATCCAATGCCATATTGACTTCCATGACCCAAACATGGAAGTGTTTATCGAGGGTTTTCAAAAGCTCCAGCGTGAGGTCAAGGTGCGCGCCTACGGTCTCAGCACCAGCGACTTCGATTACCTGAAGGCCTTCAATGCGGATGGTCAATGCGCCACATTGCAGGTAGATTACAGCATCCTCAATCGCACGCCGGAAAATGACATCCTGCCTTACTGCAAGGAAAATAATATTGGCGTCCTGGTGCGCGGGCCGCTGGCGATGGGTATCCTGACCGGCAAGTTCACGCCGGAGACGCGCTTGAGCGAGACTGATTTTCGCCGCCGATGGTTGGATAACCCGGATGAATACCGCGTCTTCCTGGACGACCTATCTAAAGTGGAAAAGCTGCGTTCGCTGGCCGTTGGACGAACCCTGGCGCAACTGGCATTGCAATTTGTGATTGCCCATCCGGCTGTGACCACCGCTATCCCTGGGGCCAAGGCGCCCCGCCAATTGCTCGACAACCTGAGCGCGGCTTTATTGCCTCCGTTGACTGCGGCTGAGATGGAGCAGATCAATGCGATTGTCCCGCCTGGCGGTGGCCGGAAGATCTGGCCGGCCTGATGAACAGCGCCGATTACGATTGATTTGGAGCTTTGCTTGATCGAGGAGACATGATGAGTTCCCCATTTATGCTCGGAGTCAACTATTGGCCGCGTCGCAAAGCCATGTACTGGTGGAGCGATTTCGACGCCGGTGAAGTGCGCGAAGAATTCAGCCTCATCGAAGAGATTGGCTTGAACGTTGTCCGCTTGTTTTTGCTCTGGGACGACTTTCAGCCTGAACCCGATCTGGTTTCGAAAAGCGCGCTCGCCAATCTTGTTACGGTCGCAGACATCGCCGCTGAAAACAATCTCGGCCTCGATGTCACCTTTTTCACCGGCCACATGAGCGGACCTAACTGGAGTCCACGCTGGCTGTTGGGCGGCGACCTGCCCTGGAAAGGCGGAAACGACTGGATCCGCGATATCGTCAGCGCGGGCAAACTGGTGAACCAGGGTTACCGCAACATGTTCCATGATGAGATGGCATTGAACGCGGAACGGCTGTTGTTGAAAACCGTTGTGGGCGCGCTCAAAAACCATCCTGCCATTTGGATGTGGAATTTGGGCAACGAGCCTGACCTGTTCGCCTGGCCCAATGATTACAAAGCCGGGCGCGAATGGGTGCGCCAGATGGCCGGCCTCATTCACGAAATTGACCCTTTGCATCCCGTCACCTGCGGCTTGCATGGCGACAGCTTGCACCGCGATAACGGCCTGCGCATTGATCAAGTCTATGCCGAGACCGACGTGGCTGTGATGCACTCCTATCCGATGTACACGCCCTGGGCGCGCCAGCCGCTCGACCCCGATTTCGTTCCGTTTACCTGTGCGCTGACTGCCGCGTTGTGCGGCAAGCCCGTCCTTATGGAAGAGTTCGGCGGATGCACTGCGCTCCCCGGCGAAGCGACTTACACCATGAATTGGACTGAAACGAACGGCCGCCCGCGCGAACAATTCATGGCCTCCGAAGAAGATTTTGCTGAATTCATCCGTCTGACGCTCCCCAAATTGCAGGATAGCGGCGCGACGGGCGCAATGCTCTGGTGCTTTGCAGATTACGTGCCGGAACTCTGGGATCTCCCACCCTGTCAAAACGCGAAACATGAACGCTTCTTTGGTTTTGTTCGTTCCGATGGATCGCTCAAGCCGCATACGCAGGTCTTGAAGGAGTTTGCCGCCACACAGCCGCAGGTCAAACCGATCCCGGTCTACGCGCGGTTGGATGTCAACGCGGAGGATTTCTACACCTCGCCGCTTTCCCGCTTGCCCGAACTTTATCAACAATACCTTGACGCCGTAGGGCGGGTTGCTTACCTGCCTGCGTAGGAGTAATCCCCAATGACCATTCGCTTGATCGTCAATGCCGACGATTACGGCCGCACGCCCGGCGTGGCGCGCGGCATCCGCGAGGCGCACCTGCGTGGAATTGTCACCTCGAGCACCACGATGATGAATATGCCCGGCGTGGAGGACGCTCTGCGCGCCGCCCTGCAAGAGACGCCGCGCCTGGGATTGGGCGTCCATCTGGTACTTACTTCGGGCAAGCCGCTCCTGCCGCCTGAACAGGCGCGCTCGCTGGTTGACGAGAGCGGTACCTTCCTCAAGTCTGACGAGCTGGTGACTCGCCTCGATTCATTGGATCTGTTCGAGATCGAGGTGGAATGGCGCGCCCAGATCGGGAAGTTTATCCACCTCACCGGCCAGAAACCCACCCATCTCGATTCGCACCACCATTCGTCATATTTCCGCGCCGACATGTTCGGCAAGATGCTCGAACTGGCGCGGGAATATGACTGCGCCATCCGCCTGCCGCGGGCGGACTGCCTGCCGCCCGAAGTGGCCGATTCCACGCGCGAGTTCACCCCGCGCCTGCTCGCCGAGTTCATGCCGCGCACGCCGGGGACGTTCATCGCCTCATTCTACGACGAAGATGCCACCCAGTCGAATTTGTTGAAGATCATCGAGAACCTGGTGGATGGCGTCAGCGAACTCATGTCGCACCCCGGTTATGTCGACGCGGACCTGCTGGATGCGCAGAGCGGTTCGATCTACGCCCGCCAGCGCGAAAGCGAACTGACCATCCTCACCGCCGCCGAGGTCAGGGATGCCATCCAACGCAGAGGTATTGAGTTGATCACCTTTCGAGACATGTAGCGCGGATTTTCGCGAAGCATCCCCGTAGGGGACATATCCGCCAACTTTCAATCCCGGCAGGAGCAAAAGGAGCATTACCATGACCGACAAAATCCAATTTCCCAAAGATTTCCTCTGGGGCGCGGCAACTTCATCGTATCAGATCGAAGGCGCATGGAACGTGGACGGCAAAGGCGAATCCATCTGGGACCGCTTCTGTCACACACCCGGCAAGGTCAAGGATGGCGAGACCGGCGACCTGGCCTGCGACCATTATCATCTCTGGCGCGAAGATATAAAGATGATGAAAGAGATGGGCTTGAAGGCTTATCGCTTCTCAATTTCCTGGCCGCGCATCCTGCCCGAAGGGCGCGGCGCGCCCAACGCCGCCGGGTTGGATTTCTACAGCCGCCTGGTGGATGGCCTGCTCGCAGCCGGCATTACCCCCTTCGTCACCCTCTATCACTGGGACCTGCCGCAGGCGCTCCAGGATGCAGGCGGTTGGCCGGCGCGTGCCACGGCCGAGGCCTTTGTCGAATATGCGGATGTCGTCAGCCGCCGCCTGGGCGACCGCGTGAAAAACTGGATCACCCACAACGAACCGGCCGTCGTCGCCTGGCTGGGATATCACACCGGCGAACACGCCCCCGGCCTGCAAGACCTCCATGCGGCGATTCGCGCCAGCCATCACCTGCTGCTCTCGCATGGCTGGGCTGTGCCCGTCCTGCGCCTCAACAGCCCGGGCGCCGAGGTGGGCATCACCCTCAACGTTGGCTGGACGATGGCCGCCTCCAACAGCGCCGCCGACCTGGACCTGGCCCGCCAGGTGGATGGCATGTGGGCGCGCTGGTTTACCGATCCGCTCTACCGGCGCGGCTACCCGGCCGACATGACCGCCGACTGGACTGCATCTGGTGTTTTGCCATACGGCCTGGATTTTATCCAGCCAGGCGATATGCAGGCCATTACCGTTCCAACCGATTTTCTCGGCGTGAATTACTATACCCGATCGGTGGCGCGCTCCGAGACCGCGGATAACGATCCGCAGACGGTTTTCACCGTCCCGAAAGACCCCAAAAACTGGAGCGAAATGGGCTGGGAAACCTACCCCGATGGACTGTTGGGCGTGCTGGGGCGACTCTATTTTGACTATCAGCCCTTGAAACTCTACGTCACCGAAAACGGAGCCAGTTACTCCGCTGGCCCGGATGCGGATGGACGCATCCGCGATACCCACCGGCTGAACTACCTGAGCGGTCACTTTGCAGCCTGCCACCGCGCCATCCAGGCCGGCGTGCCGCTGGCGGGTTACTTCGCCTGGTCGCTGATGGATAACTTCGAGTGGGCTTTTGGTTACTCGCAGCGTTTTGGCATCCTATGGGTGGATTTTGCCACTCAGAAACGCATCCCGAAAGACTCGGCCTTGTGGTACCGGCAGGTCATTGCCGACCCACAGGGTGCTTCGCGAAGGCCTACTCGGTTGATAACGGCTTTGAGGCCTGATCTCCATGACCCTGCACGATGAAATCTTCGAACAACCTGCCTGCCTGCGTGCATTGATCCAGAACCAGAAAGGAACTGCCCGGCGCATCGCGGAAGTCATCCGGGCGCGGGACATTCATTATGTCTTCCTGGCGGCGCGCGGCACCTCGGACAATGCCGGACGGTATGCCAATTACTTGTGGGGCGCGCACAATCGGCTTCCAATGGCGCTGGCAACCCCGTCGCTGTTCACCTATTACCAATCGCCGCCGGCTTTGAAAGGTGCATTGGTTGTCGGCGTATCGCAATCTGGAAAATCGCCGGATATTGTCAGCGTGATGGACGAGGGGCGTAATCAGGGCTGCCTGACGCTGGCGATCACCAATGCGCCCCAGTCCCCGTTGGCTGAACATGCCGACCTGATCTTCGACATTCAAGGTGGGCTTGAAAAAGCGGTTGCGGCCACCAAGACGTATACGGCCCAGTTGATGGCAATTGCGATGATTTCCGCGGCTCTGGCTGGGGATGAGTCGCGCTGGCGCGAACTTGAAAATGTACCCGCCTGGGTGGAGCAGGTGCTTGTGCAGGACGATCCCATCGCCCGCATGGCCCAACGCTATCGTTATATGCACCTGTGTGTCGTCCTGGGACGCGGATTCAACTACGCCACAGCCTTCGAGTGGGCGCTCAAACTCAAAGAACTGACCTATGTTGTCGCGGAACCCTATTCATCCGCAGATTTCCAGCATGGCCCAATCGCAATGATCGAAGGCGGTTTCCCGGTCTTGGCTGTCGCTCCCAGCGGCCTGGTCTTCGAAACGATGCTCGGCATGTTGACAAACCTGCGTCACAAGCATGACGCCGAACTGGTGGTCATCTCGGACGATGACCGGGCTCTGGACTTGGCCCAGTCCCCGCTCCGGCTGCCGGCTGGGATCCCGGAGTGGTTGACGCCCCTGGTCAGCATTGTCCCGGCCCAGTTGTTTGCCTGTCACCTGACCCTGGCCAAGGGCTACGATACAGACCAACCGCGCGGCCTGGACAAGGTCACCCGCACCCGTTAGAAAGCCGGGATCAAACACCTCAGGCTGGCCTATAAGCCGCATCCTGTCCAGCGGAGGGGTTCCGGTTTACACTCTTCGCCGAAGCTCAGAGCTTCATCCCGGTTCTCCACCTGGGCGATCATCTCTCTGGGCGGCGCGTTGCCGCGCCGCTCTAGCAGCCTACCCGAGACTCAAAGGAGACGAGCAGCCTCCCGCCGCCCGGAGGCGACTTTGTCTCTGCTTGGCCTTGCTCCCGGCGGGGGTTGCCTGGCCGCCTGCATTACTGCCGGCGCCGGTGGTCTCTTACACCGCCTTTTCACTCTGACCGAGAGTAGAGATTCGAGAGTAGAGAATAGTCACAGGCTACTCTCTAATCTCTCTTCTCCACTCACGGCGACTTGTTTCTGTGGCCCTGATCCGGCAGGTTGCCCCGCCCCGGGTGTTACCCGACGCCGTGCTCTATGGAGTGCGGACTTTCCTCGACCCTTCGCCTGACCCTTCGCTTTCGCTCAGGGCTTCGGCTCTGGGCCGCGATCGCCTGGCCAGCCTGAGGTTATTTTCATCATACCTTCTCTTGTAATGGGAGTCAACCGCAATTTTTACGAATTAGGCTCTTTTGGAATCTCCGTGGTAACCGCCCAAGTGTAGTGCGAGATTAATCTTGCATTACGGATGCCCGCCAGATATGGGAGTCTATCACGGCAAATGTAGGACAAATTGCCAATTTGTCCTACGACTTACCAGCATATGTGGTGGTCTATCACGGCGATTCCATGAGAACCCGAATTTCAAAAATATCAAGGAATCGCCACATGATATAATAGTCGTTATCCGTAATAATCGAGTGGAGGCGTTCACCTGTAATTGCGCCAGGTGCGGTCCGCGTTCTATCAGTAACCGATCGTATTGTAGAGTATTACCCGGCGTAATTTGCGCAATCCGTGCAATTCGTAGGTCGGATTGGCAATCCGACCATGAGTATCAACGTAAGGCGAGGT
>CAZTZE010000053.1:0-22179 GCA_964618215.1 uncultured Chloroflexus sp. | reverse complement strand
GACTCGCGCGGCAACCCGACCGTCGAGGTCGAGGTCGTCCTGGCCGACGGCTCGTGGGGCCGCGCCGCAGTCCCCTCCGGCGCCTCGACAGGCGTACACGAAGCCCTCGAATTACGCGACGGCGATAAAAAGCGCTACAACGGCAAGGGCGTGCTGAAAGCAGTCGCCAACGTCAATGACTTTATCTCTATGCGCTTGTTCGACGAGGATGCCAGCGAGCAAAAGGCGATTGACATGGCGCTGCTCGAACTCGACGGCACAGCCAACAAATCCAAGCTCGGCGCTAATGCTATTTTGGGTGTCAGCCTGGCAGTCGCCAAAGCCGCGGCCAACTCGCTCGGCTTGCCGCTCTACCGCTACATCGGCGGCGTGTACGCCCACGTGCTGCCCGTCCCGATGCTGAACATCCTCAACGGCGGCGCACACACCGCCTGGCAATCCACCGACGCGCAGGAATTCATGGTCATGCCTCTCGGCGCAGCCTCTTTTGCCGAGGGCTTGCGCTGGGGCGCGGAAATATACCACGCGCTCAAGTCTGTGCTGAAAGAAAAAGGTTACGCCACGCTGGTCGGCGACGAAGGCGGTTATGCCCCGGCGCTCAAAGCCAACAACGAAGCCGTAGAAGTCATTCTGGAAGCCATTGCCAAGGCCGGTTTCAAGGCCGGGCGCGGCGAACAAGTCGCCATTGCCCTCGATCCGGCTGCCTCCGAACTCTACGACGAAGAAACCAAGACCTACAACCTGCGCAAGGAAGGCAAGAAACTGACCGGCGCGCAGATGGTCGAATTCTGGACCAAATGGGTCAAGGATTATCCGATTGTCTCAATCGAAGACGGCCTTGCGCAGGACGACTGGGAATCATGGGTGTTGATGACCAGGGAATTGGGCGACAAAATCCAGATCGTCGGCGACGACCTGTTGGTCACCAACCCCGAACGCGTCCGCCGGGCGATCCGGGAAAATGCCGCCAATGCCCTGCTGGTGAAACTCAACCAGATCGGCACGTTGACCGAGACCATCGAAGCCGTCGAGACCTGCCACCGCGCCGGCTGGCGGGCGGTCACCTCGCACCGCTCCGGTGAAACCGAAGACACCACCATCGCCGACCTGGCTGTTGCGCTCAACATGGGACAAATCAAGACCGGCGCGCCGGCGCGCTCCGACCGCGTCGCAAAATACAACCAATTGCTGCGCATCGAGGCCGAGCTCGGCGATACCGCCCGCTACGCCGGTTGGGATGCGCTCAAACGCTGAACATCATAAGCCGGCAACTGCCTGAAGAGCTACGAAAGTCAGTTAGTTAATATACTTGACAAAGTCTAAATTCATGCTATCATGAGATTATTCTTTTTCTAAAAAGTGAAGTAATCACTGGATAGCTGGTTGTGAGCATCTATTACTCGTTAACTTCCAATCAGAATGTAAAGATCAATAACAAACATGCTATCTTGGATTTAATTCGCTTTACACCAGGGGGGATATCCAGGGTCGAGATCGCCCGCCGCATGGCGTTGAGCCGGGCCGCCGTAACAACGATTGTCAACGACTTATTAGCCAGCCAGATCATTCGCGAAGCTGAAAGCATCATCGTCCGTAATGGAAGACCACCGATAGTACTGGAAATCAATCCAATGTTTGGTCAGGTAGTAGGTTGTGATTTTGGCGCATCCCACTTGCGTGTGCTTATCACTGATTTTTCTGCGCGTATCCTGGACGAAATCGAGATTGAGCTCGACATCCGGCGCGGACCCGAGGACTGCCTGGCAGAAGCCGATCGGCTGCTCCGTGAAAGGTTGATTTCGGTGGGCCTTGACCTGGATAACATTCTGGCAGCCGGTGTGGGCGTTCCCGGCCCGATCGTTACCGAAGCCGGCATGGTCCTTTCTCCGCCGCTCATGCCAGGCTGGGATCAATATCCGATCCGGGCTGCTTTGGAGAAACGCTGGGGATTTGCGGTTTCGCTCAACAACGACGCCGAGCTGGGCGCGCTGGGCGAGTGGGCCGCCGGCGCTGGGCGAGGCGAGGCTAACCTGGCTTACATCAAGGTCGGGACGGGCATCGGCGCAGGCTTGCTTCTGGATGGGCGCATCTACCGCGGCGTGTCCGGATCAGCCGGCGAAATCGGCCACCTGACAATTGACGAAAATGGCCCTTTTTGTACCTGCGGCAATCAGGGATGCCTGGAGGCGATTGCGGGTGGCCGGGCAATTGCGCTCCAGGCGCAAGAAGCCGTCCGCAAAGGAAAGCGTACTCAACTGACTGCAATCCAGCCGGTCGAGAGCATCAGCGCGCGCGAGGTGGCTTCCGCCGCCCGCCGCGGAGACCTGCTTGCCCAGCAAATTCTGGCGAAAGCCGGAACACAAATCGGGATTGCGATCGCCGGTTTGATTAATTTATTCAACCCGGGTATGATTGTCATCGGCGGCGGCGTAGCCCAGACCGGCGACCTGCTGCTGGAACCGATGCGGCAGGCCGTTCGTACGCGCAGCCTGCCAGCATCCACGCGCGTGGTGCGAATTACCACCGCCATACTGGGACGGCGCTCCTCGGCTATGGGAGCTGTCACTCAAGCCTTGACCATCGCATTACACCAAGTTACTGACCGAAAGGAGGTGAGGTTCATCCAAGCGGCTTCCTCAAGGAGTCTGGAAATCCAATAAGATTCGACGATTTCTCACACTGTGAAGCCTTGCCGAATGCAAGCGCTTCCCCATTTTCGATCAAATCCAAAAAGGAGAAAGAGAAATGAAACGCAATTTAATGCTTTTGATCAGCCTGATGCTGATCGCCAGTTTCGTCCTGACCGCCTGCGCCCCCAAGGTCAAAGCGCCGGCAGGTCCCGTTACATTGGCTTTCTGGGAACAGGAAGGCGAGGAAGTTGACGTCTTCCTCGATGCGCTGATTGCCGACTTCCAGACCAAATACCCCACCATCACGGTCGAGCGCACACACTACGAGAACGAGGCGTTGCGTGATCAGTTCCAGACCGCCAGTCTGGCTGGCGCCGCGCCCGAACTTGTCCGCGTCCCGAATGACTTCGCCGGTCCATTCTCTGCGCTGGAAATTGTGGCGCCGATAGATCAATTGTTTGATGCGAAGTTCCTCGGCGAGTTCTTCGAAGGCTCACTCGGCCCGGCAAAGGTCGGCGGCGTACTTTGGGGTGTGCCGGATAACTACGGCAACCACCTGATGCTGCTCTACAACAAAGCTCTGGTCCCGACTGCCCCAGCCACATTCGAAGAATTAATAACCACGGCCAAGGGATTGACCAAAGGCGATATCCAGGGCTTTGCTTACAACCTGAATGAGCCTTTCTGGGGTGCTGGCTTCTATGGCGCTTTCGGCGGCTGGCCGCTGGATGACAAGGATCAACCCCAGTTCAACAACAAGGCCTTCACAGACTACCTGACCTTCGTCGCCAAGCTCAAGACGGATGGCGTGGTTCCGCAGGAATGCGACTACAACTGCGCCGACACCCTCTTCAAAGAGGGCAAGGCCGCCATGATCATCAACGGCGACTGGTCGCTGGGTGGCTACAAGGATGCTCTCGGCGATAAGCTCGGAGCGGCTGCTGTACCTTCGATCAACGGCAAACCCTACACCGAGATGACCGCTGGCAAGTACTTCATGGTCTCCAATGCTGTACTGGATGATCCTGATAAGAAGGCTGCCGTCCAACTCTTCATCACATACATGACCTCAGCCGAAGTGCAGAAGCAGTGGCTGGAGAAATTCTCCCGCCTGCCATCCAACAAGGAAGTTGCCAAGGATCCTGCCATCCAGAGCGATCCGATCCTGGTCGGCTCAATGGCTGCCCTGGCCAATGGTCGCGGTATGCCTGCCGCGCCGCAGATGCGCTGCGCCTGGGATGCCTGGCGCCCGAATCTGGAAGGCGTTATGGCTGGCACGACCACCCCGGCTGACGCCGCGGTGTCTGCCCAGCAGGCCGCTGACGAGTGCGTCGTTACCCTCAAGTAAGTTGTTCAGTTTCCTGGAGGGGGAGCATTAGCTCCCCCTCTTGTTTTTTCTGCAGGAGGTCTAACCGATGGAAACCCGATCAACTGCACGTCGGTTTTTACCCGCCGCATTATGGGCGGCGGCCCTGGTCGCCTCATATTTATTTCTTCAATCTTTGATTGGCCCGTATGCAGAGGGAATATCGCTGAACTTGACCATTATCGCTAGAAGATTAAGCGAGATCGGCTCGTTCTTGCTTGCTATTCTGGGTGGGTTGGCTCTGATAGAAATTTACGTCTACCAGCTCTTATTCCGCCAACCACGCGACAAACGTGCTGCAGGCGTCGTACGCTCATTACAGGGTGTAATCGCACTTGTCCTCAGCCTGACGATTGCTTTTTTCTTGGAATTGACCGACCTGATAAGATATGGGGATGGAGCGCTCGGTACTTTCATCCGCTTACCGATGACCGCTTTTTCAGCGCTCAACAACTTCCTGGGTTACCCTGCGTTGAGCAGCCTTATCGTCACGCTCGTACTTCTGCTCATCTTTAGCATCATTCAACGCTTTAGCGTACCACGCGTAAATCGGACCGGATTGGCATACTTGCTGATCTTACCTGCCTTCATTGGTGTCTTGTTCTTGATCATCTATCCTTTCTTATTCGAGATCCGCCTTGCATTCTCGAACGCCTCCTTAGGCACGCAAGCGACCAAAAACGCATCCTATGGTTTGATCTATGGATGGGAAAACATCAAGATGCTCTTCACTGGTAACGTTGCAAAAGATGCGAAATTTTTCGAGGTTTTTTGGCGCACTATCCTGTGGACAACGATCAATGTTATCTTCCACGTCGCGGGAGGGATGGGATTGGCTTTACTATTGCACCGCCCGATGAAATTACAGGGATTTTACCGTACCCTGCTGGTCTTTCCCTGGGCAATTCCAACCACGATCGCGGCCATGGCCCTGCGCAACGAGTTCGACAGCCGCTATGGGCTGTTCAACATCCTGTTAACCAACCTGCAAAACTGGCTGGCAATGTTGAGCGAGCGGACCGCCTCGTTGATCTTGTTGGGCGACTCGTTCACCTGGCTGGCGCAGAATATCGGCCCGGTCTCTTGGAAGCAGGACCCTTTCTGGGCGTTCATCTCGATCCTGATCTCCAACATCTGGCTGGGTATCCCATTCATGTCGGTCATCATTCTGGGCGGCCTGCAAAGCATCTCACAGGAATACTACGAGGCCGCTGAAATAGATGGCGCCAGTAAATTTCAGCAATTCCGCAACATTACATTGCCTCTCCTGCGCCCCGTGTTGACCCCCGCGATTGTTCTCGGCGTGGTTTGGACCTTTAACAAATTCGATGTCATCTACTTGATCACCCAGGGCGGCCCACAGGAAAAGACGGACATCCTGGTTTCGTCAATGTATAAAGCCGCGTTCATGTTTTACAGGTATGGTTTCACAGCCATGTTCGCCCTGGTGATTTTTGTAATTCTCTTGTTGTTCACCCTACTATACCTGAGAATAACTGGCGGTCTAAAAGCCGCCACTGAGTAAAGCGAGGAGCCACGATGACCACGAAACCAGAAAAAGAACATACGACCAATCTGATCTCTCGTTTCCTGCGCTGGTTCTTTTATCGCGCCCGCGGGGATAGCCCATTCAAGAGCATCCTCATTCATTCTGCCTTGATCGTCGCCTGCATCATCGCGGTCTACCCCGTACTGCGCGTGGTGACCATCTCCCTGCGCCCCAATGACACCTTGCTTACCACCAGTTTGCGCCTCATTCCTGAGAACGCCACCCTGAATAACTATAAAGAAGTGCTCTTCGGTGATCCAGCCAAACACCGCTCATCAGACTTCTTCCTATGGATTTGGAACTCGATATCCGTTGTGGCAATCACCTCCATCGTGAGCGTTATCCTGGCTGCGACGAGCGCATACGCATTCTCGCGCTTCAAATTTCGTGGGCGTGCTGTCGGACTGGTATTCTTGCTCACGACACAGATGATCCCGGCCGGAATGTTGCTGCTTCCCCTCTTCATCATGCTTGCCAGGCTGAAGATGATCAACTCCTCACTCGGGCTGATTATCGCCTATGCGGTCACTACTGTCCCTTTGACCATTTGGATGCTCAAGGGGTACTACGATACCATTCCGATTGACCTCGAAGAGGCGGCGCTGATTGACGGCGCCTCGCGCTTGACAGTATTCACAAAAATAATCCTTCCGCTTTCCACTCCTGCGCTGGCGATTGCTTTCCTGTTCAGCTTTATGGGTGGTTGGAGTGAATATCTGGTTGCCCGGGTTGTTTTGCAGAAGAACGCGATGTTCACCTGGCCGCTGGGCATCTTCACCTTCGCACAACAGTTCACCGTGTCGTGGGGGCAATTCTCCGCGGCCTCTGTTTTGATCGCGATACCGGTGATGATCCTGTTCCTGTATTCGTCCAAATGGCTGATCTCTGGCCTGACGTTGGGCAGCGTGAAAGGATAAATGCCATGAAACGCCCGCCGCTTCTGTTGAATCTGACCATCATACTATCCCTTTTACTGGCAGCCTGTGGCGCGGCGAAGGCAACCCCCGAACCTGCCGGGGATGTGCTTTACTTGAACCTGCTCTGGCACCAGCACCAACCGCTTTATTATAAAGACGCGGATGGCATCTACACCCGCCCCTGGGTGCGCGTCCACATCACCAAAGATTACTACGATATGGCCTCGGTCGTCGCCCAGTACCCCGACGTGCATGTGACCTTCAATCTAACGCCGGTGCTCATTCGGCAACTGGATGATTTTGCCGCCGGCGCCAAAGATCTATACTGGGTGTTATCCGAAAAGCCGGCCGCCGAACTCAACGAAACCGAAAAGCGCTTCATCCTCACCCGCTTCTTCGACGCCAACTGGGATAACGTCATCGGACGCTTCCCGCGCTACCGCGAGCTGCTCAACAAGCGTGGCGGCACGGACAAGGCCGCCATTGACGGGGCGCTTGCAACCTTCTCTGAACAGGATTTCCGCGACCTTCAGATCTGGTTCAACCTGGCCTGGTTCGACCCTGATTTTCTGGCTGTAGAACCGCTTAAGCCGCTGGTGGAGAAGAATGCCAACTTCACCGAGGCAGACAAAGCGATCATCTTCAGTGAAGTCCGCCGCATCAGTCAGGAGGTCATCCCCCTGCACAAAGTATTGCAGGAAAAAGGGCAGATCGAAGTCATCACCACGCCTTACGCCCACCCCATCCTGCCCCTCGTCTACGACACCAACCTGGCGCTGGTCGGCAACCCCGGCGCGGAGATGCCAGAGCGGTTTTCCTATCCGAATGATGCCATCGTACACCTCAACCGCAGCGTTGAAATCTACACTGATCACTTCGGCGCCGCCCCGCGCGGCCTGTGGCCCGCCGAAGGCTCGGTAGCCGAAGAGATCGTCCCGATGGTTGCCAAGGCAGGCTATACCTGGATGGCGACCGGCGAACCCGTATTGGCGCAATCGCTGGGCATTGGCTCGTTCACGCGCGATTTCAAAGAGACCGTCCAGCAGGCGGATGACCTCTACCGCCCCTACTATGTCCAAGGCAAGACCGGCGGCAAGGTGGCCGTCTTTTTCCGCGATTGGACGCTCTCCGATAAACTTGGCTTTACATACTCCGGTATGCCCGGCAAACTGGCCGCCCAGGACCTGATGACCCGGCTCGAGAATATCCGTCTCCGCTTGAAGGAGGAAAACGCGCCGGGGCCGAATATCGTCAGCATCATCCTGGATGGCGAGAATGCCTGGGAATACTACGACAACGACGGTAAAGAATTCTTCCATGAGTTCTACCGCTTACTCTCCGAAAGCGATACGATCAAGACCATCACCCCCTCTGAATACCTCAAACTGTTCCCCGAACAGCGCGAACTGGAAAACCTGGCCCCCGGCGCGTGGTTCAGCGCCAACTACGATACTTGGATCGGCGAAGCCGAGGAAAAGCAGGCCTGGGATTATCTTGGCCGCGTCCGCAACGACCTTTCCAAGTATGACATGACCAAGGTGCGCGCCGCCAGCCCGGAGGCCATCGCGCTGGCGCTGGATTACATGTACCTCGCCGAAGGTTCCGACTGGTTCTGGTGGTACGGCAGCGACCAGGATTCGGGTCAGGACGAATACTTCGACGCCGGCTTCCGCGCCTTGTTAGCCAAAGTTTACGAATCGCTCGGCGAGCCGGTGCCGTCTTTTGTCAACGTGCCAATTATTCCGAAGAAGCCAGCCGCCGCCGACCAGAACGTGAGCGGTCTCTCCTCGCCAGGCATTGACGGTCAATCCTCGCCCGGTGAGTGGGACACGGCCGCAATCTTTAGCAGCGGCGCTCAGGCGGGGAAGAGCCTGGCATACACTTTCGACGCCAAGAACTTATACCTGCGCGTCAGCTTCACCCAACCCCCGGCGCAGGGTACACGCATCGGTTTTTACTTTACCGTTCCGGGCGCGGCCAACTCCTACCCCTTCACCCGCGCCGTTTCCGCTGAAACGCCAGGCCTGCTCGGTATCGCCGCCACTCATCTTTTTGAGTGGGATGGCAAAGACCTGAAACTTTATCCGGCCGGCAAAAACGAGTGGAGCGACGGAACGACCGTCGGGGAGGCGGCGCTCGGCACAGATACGCTCGAAGCCGCAATCCCGTGGGAAGCGCTCGGAGAACTGGAGGCGGGTGACGATCTCCGTCTGATTGCCGCCATATTGCCAGGCGGTGAACTCCTGCCCCTCCAAGGCCCGGCGCAGATCGTCCTCCCGGACCTGGGCACGTCCACCGTTATTTTGGCAGTCTCTGACCCCCAAGGTGACGACCACGGCCCCGGCGCTTACACCTACCCGACCGACAGCGTCTTCAAAGCCCAGGTTTTCGACCTGAAGATCTTCACTGTCTCCTACGATGAGAAAAACCTGATCTTCAAGTTCACCTTCTACGGCCCGATCCCCAATCCGTGGGGCTCGCCCAACAACCTGGCATTGCAGACATTGGACGTTTACGTAGATAAAGACCCCGGCGCGGGGACAGGCGCACGCCTGCTGCTGCCCGGACGCAACGCCGCCCTGTCAAGCGGGAACGGTTGGGAGTACGCTGTCTGGGCCGAGGGCTGGACGCCGCAAATCCTCGCTCCCGACGCCACGACGCTTGAACCCAAGCAAGTCACCGGCGTGAGTTTCAAGATCATCGTAGACCCCGCGGCGCAGACCGTGACCCTGCGTGTGCCGCTGACCACATTCGGCGCAGGCGACCCGGCAAGCTGGGCATACGCCGCTGCCGTCTTGAGCCAGGAGGGTTTCCCTTCGACTGGCGTCTGGCGTGTGCGGGATGTAAATGCATCCAGCGAACAGTGGCGCTTCGGCGGTGGGCCGGATGACACCAACCATACGCGCATCATTGACCTGGCCTGGCCCGAGGGCGCATCGCCTACACAGGAAGAGATGCTTTCGGCCTACACCGGCAGCAACACGGCCTCAGGTCAACTTACCGCGGATGACTTCCCACAGCTCCAGATGCTCGTGGCGAAATAGCAACCACTCTGACAGGGCGCGGCATCGTCGCGCCCTGTTCAGTGTCATTGCGAGGAGGTCTGAGCGGAGCGAAGCGGAGACGAAGACCGACGAAGCAATCTCCCGGTTGAATAACTAACCTTAGCGCGGCAATTGCCGCGCTAAAAGTTGCCTGAGTGAGAAAAAAACATGACAATTACCACACCTGAATGGGTCAAAGACGCAATTTTTTACCAAATATTCCCCGACCGCTTCGCCAAGAGCAAGCGCGTGCCGAAGAAGGGCCTCAACCTCGAAACCTGGGATTCGCCGCCCACCGTGTACGGCTTCAAGGGCGGCGACCTGTGGGGCGTCGCAGAGCATCTCGACTATCTCCAGGAACTTGGCATCACGGCCATCTACTTCAACCCGGTCTTCGCCTCGGCAGCCAATCACCGCTACCACACCTACGATTACTACAACGTTGATCCCTTGCTTGGCGGGAACGATGCCTTGCGCGAGTTGTTGGATTCAGCTCACGCGCGCGGTATCCGCGTGGTGCTGGACGGTGTCTTCAATCACGCCAGCCGCGGATTTTGGCAGTTCCACCACACACTCGAAAACGGCGATACTTCACCTTACGCGGATTGGTTTCATTTCGCCCCCGACCGCCTTTCCGGCACAAATCATTTTGGAGCTTATCCAGGCTACGAAGAAAACAAAGCCCTAGAGAGAGGTGAAGGCAGCCTGGAGGCCATTGGCTACCAGGCCTGGTGGGACCTGCCCGCGCTGCCAAAGTTCAACACCCAGACGCCAGCCGTGCGCGAGTTCATCTTCGATGTTGCCGAACATTGGATCAAGTTCGGGATTGATGGCTGGCGGCTGGATGTCCCGGCGGAGATTGACGATGACGCATTTTGGCAGGAGTTCCGCCGCCGCGTCAAGGCAATCAATCCCGAAGCTTACATCCTCGGTGAAATCTGGGAAGAATCCCAACGCTGGCTGCAAGGCGACCAATTTGACGCGGTGATGAACTACCTGGTCACCATTGCATCCCTGGGCTTCTTCACCGGCAAGCATCTGAATCAGAAAGAGACCAACCGCGCGGGCGGTTATCGCAGCAAAGTCCGCCCAATGAAGGTCACGGAATTTGCCAAAAGCATTGAGCATATCCTATCACTGTACGACCCGGCCATCACCCAGGCTCAGCTCAACCTGCTCGACAGTCACGACACGCCGCGTTTCATCACCAGCGCCAGCGGCGACCAGGCCTCCCTCAGGCTGGCGATGTTATTCATGTTTACCTGCCTCGGCGCGCCGTGTCTCTACTATGGCGACGAGATTGGCATGGCAGGCCGCCATGATCCGGATTGCCGGCGGAGCTTCCCATGGAATGAATCGAAATG
The DNA here is from genome assembly GCA_964618215.1 of uncultured Chloroflexus sp. Taxonomy (GTDB): domain Bacteria; phylum Chloroflexota; class Anaerolineae; order Anaerolineales; family Villigracilaceae; genus CG2-30-58-95. The sequence goes on along the minus strand of CAZTZE010000053.1, from coordinate 11,309 downwards.
GGATCACGATCTGCTGCATTATGTAAAGCAGTGCATCGCCCTGCGCAAGGCGCATCCCGCCCTGCGGCGCGGCAGTTATCAGCCTCTCTACGCGGCCGACGGCGTCTACGCCTTCGGGCGCAAACTGGACGCGGAGAGGCTGGTCATTGCCCTCAACGCCGCCGATCAAGGACACACCGTGGATATTGCCGTGGATGCGCTCGGCCTCACAAATGGGCCGCTGGCAACAATCTTTGGCCCGGCGAGTGCGGAAGTCCAAAAAGACAAAATCTTCAGCCTTAAGCTGGCACCTCGCAGCGCGGTGGTTTTGAAAGGGAAAAAACAATGAAACCTCACAGGCTATTTATCACCTTGGTGATAGCGTTTGTTGTGGTTAGCTGCACCAGTGCCCTTCCACAAACCCCTCCGCCATCACCATCCCCAACGCCTGAATCCGCCTTGTACACCGGCACAGGAGGCTATTCGTGGTGGAATGACACTGTGTTTTACGAGATCTTTGTCCGTTCTTTCTACGACAGCAATGGCGACGGGATCGGGGATTTCAATGGCCTCACCGCAAAACTGGACTACCTGAATGACGGCGACCCGGAAACGACCACCGACCTGGGGATCACTGGCCTGTGGCTGATGCCGATCTTCCCCTCACCCTCCTATCATGGCTACGACGTGACCGATTACTTCGCGGTCAACCCACAGTACGGCACAATGGATGACTTCACCCGTCTGCTGGACGAGGCGCACCAGCGCGGCATCCGCGTCATTATTGACCTGGTGCTGAATCACACCTCAGACCAGCACGCGTGGTTTATCCAGGCAAAAAACGACTCCAACTCGCCGTACCGGGACTGGTACATCTGGTCCGCAACCGATCCAAATTATGCCGGTCCATGGGGTGAACGCGTCTGGCATTCTTCCCCGACAGGCTACTATTATGGCATTTTCGAGAGTTTTATGCCCGACTTGAACTACAATAACCCTGAAGTCACGAAACAGATGGATGAAGTAGTCCGCTATTGGCTGCACGATATCGGCGTGGATGGCTTTCGCCTGGATGCCGCTAAACATCTGATTGAAGATGGTTCGAGGCAGGCAAACACAAGCGCGACACACCAATGGTTCGAAAACTTTCGCCCGGCATACAAGGCGGTCAACCCGCAAGCGATGACTGTCGGCGAGTTCTTTGGCGATAGCCTGCAAACAATCGCCAGTTACACGCAAGGTGACCAACTCGACCTGGCCTTCAACTTCGAACTGGCGAGCGCCCTGGTCAGCAGCGCACGGGACGCTGATGCCCATCCGGCAATCAACTTCCTAAAATACAGCGACAAACTGCTCCCACCCTTACAATATGCCGCCTTTCTGACCAATCATGACCAAAACCGGGTGATGAACGAATTGGGCAACAACGTTCAGAAGGCCAAAGTGGCCGCCTCGCTCTTACTGACTTCGCCGGGTGTGCCGTTCATTTACTACGGCGAAGAGATCGGCATGCTCGGCACAAAACCAGATGAGAACATCCGCCGTCCAATGCAGTGGTCAGCCGAGGAAAATGCCGGTTTCACGGTCGGGCATCCCTGGCGAACGCCAGACTCGAATTACACTGCTTTCAATGTTGCCGGCGAGACAAATGACCCCGAATCTTTGCTGTCGCATTACCGCGCCCTGATCTCCCTGCGCAACACCCGGCCTGCCTTGCAAGTTGGAAACCTCAACTTGGTCAGCACAGCCAACCCGGCCGTATTTGCCAGCCTGCGCCTCAGCCAGGGCGAAGCCATCTTGATCGTGATAAACCTGGGCGCAGAGCCGGCCAGCGAGTACAGCCTGTCATTGGATAATAGCCAGTTAGCGACCGGCCATTACCTGGCCTTGCCTCTCATCGGACAAGTCCCTGTTGCGGAATTGGAAGTAAACGCCAATGGCGGTATTGTTGATTACAGACCAATGGAACTCCCACCTTACGGTACACTAATCCTGCAACTACAATCCGTGTCTATCAAATAAGGTAGGGCGAGTATCTTGCCCAATATAGAAAATGACCAAAACCCCCGACATTTCACGTTATCTAGCCAACCGGCAAAAGGAAATTGACGGCGCGGCGCTCTACCTCACGCTAGCCGAAATCGAAAAAAAGCCTGAGATGGCCGATGTTTACCGCCGCCTGGCCGCCAGCGAGGAAAAACACACCGCGGTCTGGGAAGCGAAATTGAAGGAGGCGGGGGCGAAATTCCCGCCGCGCAGACCCTCCTGGCGCGCCCGCACGCTGGCTGCGTTGGCGAAACGCTTTGGCCCGCAATTTATCCTGCCCACCATCACAGGAAATGAGAAGGCCGACAGCCGCGCCTATGACGGCCAGCCCGAGTCCGAGGCGGCTGAATTGGCTGGCGATGAAAAATCCCACGCCCGCCTGCTGACCCTGGCCTCGGGCCCGGTGGATGCCGTTTCTGCCGTTGCCCTTCCCACCGAACGCTGGCACCGCTCAGCCGGGGGCAATGCCCTGCGCGCGGCTGTCCTCGGCGCCAATGACGGCCTGGTTTCGATCCTCAGCCTGACCATGGGCATGGCTGGAGCCGGGCAGCCCAGCTCCACCGTGCTGATCGCCGGCCTGGCCGGGCTGCTGGCCGGCGCCGGTTCGATGGCGATGGGCGAGTGGCTCTCGGTGCAGAGTTCACGCGAACTCTACCAGAAGCAGTTATCGCTGGAAGCCGATGAGATCGCCAGCGCGCCGGAAGAGGAGCAGGAGGAACTGGCGCTCATCTACCAGGCCAAGGGACTGCCAGCCGAGCGCGCCCGCGAACTGGCGGCGCATATCATGGCCGACCAGAAAATCACCCTGGACACCCTCGCCCGCGAGGAACTGGGCATTGACCCGCAGGAACTGGGCGGCTCGGCCTACGAAGCAGCCATTACCTCGTTCATCCTCTTTGCCATTGGCGCGATCTTCCCCCTGCTGCCCTTTATTTTCCTGAGCGGCAATCCCGCCATCTTCGTCAGCCTGGGCGTCAGCGGGCTGGGACTCTTCCTCATCGGCGCGGCCATCACCCTGATGACCGGCCGCAGTGTGTTATACTCCGGCCTTCGCCAAGTGTTCATCGGCATCGCCGCCGCCGCCCTGACCTACGGCGTCGGCGCCCTCATCGGCATCTCGATTGCAGGCTGATTTGATTGCGGAATTCCACCACCCAACCATCCAACCACCCAACTATATGACCACTCCCTACTGGGTCCAAGACGCCATCTTCTATCAAATCTTCCCCGACCGCTTCGCCAACGGCGACCGGGACAACGATCCAGCCAACGTTCAGGCATGGGGCTTGCCACCCACCATCTGGGATTTCCAGGGCGGCGATTTGCGCGGCATTATTCGACGGCTGGATTACCTGCTGGATTTAGGCATCAACGCCATATACCTGAATCCCATTTTCCATTCGACCTCGACGCACCGCTACAACACCCGCGATTACTACAGCATTGACCCGAAGCTTGGCAGCCTGGCCGATTTCCGCGCCCTGCTGGATGCCGCCCATCGCAACGGTATCCGCATCTTGCTCGACGGTGTCTTCAATCATTGCGGGCGCGGCTTCTTCGCCTTTGCTGATCTGATGGAAAACGGTGAAAAATCGCCCTATAAAGATTGGTTCCACGTCAAGCGTTACCCGCTGGACGCCTATCACCCCGGCGAATCCGAAACCTACGAAGCGTGGTGGAAATTCAAATCCCTGCCCAGGTTCAACACCGCCAACCCGCAGGTGCGCAAATACATCTTCGACGTGAGCCGTTATTGGCTCGAACAGGGAGCGGATGGCTGGCGGTTGGACGTGCCAAACGAGATTGACGACGACGGCTTCTGGGAAGAATTCCGCCATGCCGTCAAATCCGTAAACCGGGACGCCTACCTGCTTGGCGAAATCTGGAGCCCCGACCCGCGCTGGGCTAACGACAAGCATTTCGACGGTTTGATGAACTACCCAGTGCGGGATGCCCTCCTGCGCCTACTGTATGCAGGGACACTGGATATGCCGCATTTCGTCGAAAAGGTCGAGGGGCTGCTGCAGACCTACCCGCGCGAGAACGTTTACGCCATGTACGTTCCGCTTGGCTCGCACGATACCGAGCGCCTGTTCACCAAAGTGGAACGCAGCGCCGAGAAAACCAAACTGGCTTTCCTGTTCCAATTCGCCTATCCGGGCGCGCCGGCAATCTATTACGGCGATGAGATCGGACTGGAAGGCGAGAAGGATCCCGATTGCCGCCGCGCCTTCCCCTGGGATCAAAAGGATTGGAATGTCGAATTACGTCACTGGGTCAAGACGCTGATTGCCCTGCGGAAGCAGCACCCCGCGCTGCGCCGCGGCGATTTTCAGCGCCTGTTCATGGACGACAGCAATGGACGCTACGTCTTTGCCCGCACGCTGGGCAAGGAAAAGATCGTCGTCGCCCTCAACGCCGGGCCTCACCTCCAGAAGGTTGATGTGCCGGTAGCCTCATTGGGCTGGCAGGATGGACGTTCCCTGCACGGGCTGCTGGATAACCATCAATATACCGTTGCTGGCGGCCATCTCTCGCTCAACCTCCATCCCTGGAGCGGGACGTGGGTGGGGTGATAACCAAGCGGTGATGTTTTAGAAGGCGAATTGAAGTCAAGCAAGCTGAAATTGGTGCAGGCTTGGATTGAAATACATCAGGACGAGTTACTGGCTGATTGGGAACTGGCCAGCGCAGGGCAGTCCGTCTTCAAGATTGATCCATTGAAGTAGGAGAGAGCGGTTATGAACCCCAGAGTGAAAACAGTCAAACCTAATCCTGACTATACACTCACTTTGACTTTTAGCAATGATGAAGTCAAACGCTTTGACGTAAAACCTTATTTGGGAATCGGTATTTTTAAAGAATTGAAAGACTTGAAGGTGTTTAACTCGGTCAACGCTTTTCTTGGAAGCGTTCAGTGGGTCAATGGCCAGGATTTTTGTCCCGACACGCTATACGAAGAAAGCATATCAATATCCGATAAGTTGGTGGTAGAGGAACCAGTCGCAATCTGATTCCATGCGATACGATGTATATAACAAGGATGGTTATCCTATAAACATTCTTGACTCTCTAAGGATAGACCGATCTGCGGTCAAAGTCACATCACTCTTCGACGAATCAGACGAGAGGGATTATTGGCTTGCCAAGACTCCATACGAAGTCTGGAAGCAGTAGAAATAATGCGGCAAATCATCTATGGCTACGATCCGTCTTCCACCCGACTTCAAAGACTTCTTGCAGTTACTCAACTCACATCAGGTTGAGTATTTGCTCATCGGTGGTTACGCGGTGGGCTATCACGGCTATCCTCGCGCAACTGGCGATATGAATATATGGATTGCCATCCATCCGTAAAACGCAGAGAAGGTGATCACTAAGAATCCCAGCGGCAGTCTCAAGGACTTGACTGACGTGGAGCATTTACCATAGATAACTAACGAGGGAGACGCCCGGGCCGGTCAGCGCGGCGATGGGGGCGATGAACTGTTGAATCATCGGACACGTGGAGAGAAAAATGGGACTCTCTGGGAATCGCCGTGATAGACCACCACATATGCTGGTAAGGCGTAGGACAAATTGCCAATTTGTCCCACATTTGCCGCCGAATCACGGACGTCCTGCTGGAGGGCGAAGCGGAGCTTTTAACGGGGAGCAGGCCCGAGGTCCGCGCCCGCATCGAACGTCTCTATCTCAAATATCTCGGCCCGAATGGAATCCTGAATAAAGAGCCGCAGGAATGGCTGAATTCACCCGAAAACCTGCTCGTTAAACTAACGCCCAAGAGGATACTTTCCTGGTAAGGATGATTCAGGGTGTAAAATTACTTCATAGGCAGATTTGTCAGCGAAAGGATACCACCATGACCAGTCTCCAGAGTAAACTGATGCGCCTGTACGTCCGTTATACCGCCTCGAAGTCTGACCCTGACCAGTCTGTCCCCAAAAAGCGGGCGAAATTGGAGAAAGACGCTGAAGGCATCGTGCGAATGCCGCGCGGCGTCTCCGTCCGTTCTTTCCAAGCCGGGAATGTGCCTGCGGAATGGCTCGAACCGGATGCTGCGCGTAAGGAAACAGTCATTCTCTATCTCCACGGAGGCAGTTACATCCTTGGCAGCCCGCGCACGCACCGCGGCCTGGCCGGGAGCATCGCTTTGGCCAGCCGGTCACCCGGGCTGGTGGTGGATTATCGCCTGGCCCCGGAAAATCCCTTCCCCGCGGCGCTAGACGACGCCCTCTCCGCTTATACCTGGCTACTCGATCAGGGATTCGCCCCTCAGCATATCGTCATCGGAGGGGATTCGGCGGGCGGGGCCTGGCAATCGCCGCGGCCGTTGCCCTGCGTGAGAGGGGTATCTCACTGCCCGCGGCGTTGTTTTGCATCTCGCCCTGGACTGACCTGACCGGCTCGGGTGAATCCCTGCGCACGCGCGCCGCGGCTGACCCGTGGCTGAAGGCCAGCGAATTGCCCGAAGAAGCGAAAAAGTATTCCGGCCAGAATGCGCCCGATCATCCGCTCATCTCTCCGCTCTTTGCGGATCTGCGCGGCCTGCCAGCGACTCTTATCCATGTCGGAGATGACGAAATTCTGTTAAGCGATTCAACCCGCCTGGAAGAGAAAATGAAGGCCGCGGGTGTGGATGTTACGCTAGAAATCTGGCCGGGGATGTGGCATGTCTGGCACGCTTTTACGCCCTATCTCCCCGAAGCACGGCTGGCAATCGAGCGCATCGGTGCTTATATTTTAAAATATACTTAATGCGGCCTCCAGCCACAACCAAAATATTCACCGCAGAGCACGCGGAGAGCGCAGAGTTTTTCCTGTTTTCTCCGCGGACTCTGCGGTCTCTGCGGTGAAAGGATTTGCGCGAACAATGCAAATCCCAAACGGTAATAATAAAGGATTTGTCATGACTGCTTATGTCATTGTTGATATCGAAGTCACCGACCCGGAAGGTTACAAGGAATACGTCAAGCTGGCCCCGGCTGCCGTACAACTCTACGGCGGAAAATACATCGCCCGCGGCGGCGTGAACGAAACACTGGAAGGCGACTGGCACGCCAAACGGCTGGTCATCCTGGAATTCGAGAGCGTTGAACGCGCCAAACAGTGGCTCAATTCACCTGAATACGCCCCGGCGCGGGCATTGCGGCACAAGTACGCGCAGACGAATATGGTGGTGGTCGAGGGTACGTGAGCAGAGAGCTGGGCCAGCTCACCCTCGGCGGGCAGGACAAGCGCACCCTTTGGTTGCCGGTCGTGGCTGCGGCGCGGTTAAGTGAGAATATCCCCGGAAGCGAAGGTTTGGCTGGTGAAACAGGTGCGAAAAGGTTTGCAGGAATGATTTTCGCTGATGTCTTATGCTATACTGGGGATGAGACTACAAAACGCCCTATACGAATTCTATTGGCATAAAGTAGAATCGCATTGATAGATCTTCCAGGATGGGAACATGCCCGAAATCAGCCGCTTCTTTGGTATTATTGTTCGAATGTTCGCTGAACCCAGCGCACCCCATCATCGTCCACACTTCCACGCATACTATCAAAACCAGGTAGCCGTCATCAGTATAGATACGATCGAGACAATTGGCGGCGATCTCCCACAAAAAGAGAAACGTTTGGTAGAAGCGTGGGCAGAACTTCATCGAAGTGAACTCTTGGAAGACTGGGAAAGGCTGCAATCTGGACAATTACCTTATAAGATAGCCCCGCTCCGATAAGTACGATAAGGATTACAGACATGAAACATCCTGTTTACCGAGTAGTAAAGTTCGATATTGTCGGCCCATACACGTTGCGGGTTACGTTTGATGACGGCAAAGGACGGGTCATTGATTTTCGACCTGTGCTGACGGGTGAATTATATGGGCCGCTTCATGACGTGAATCTATTCAATCAAGTGGAGATTGATTCAGAAGTACATACTTTAGTTTGGCCGAATGGCGCAGACTTCGACCCTGCAATCCTTCATGATTGGCCTGAATATTTGGAGGCTATGCGGGAATTGGCCAAGCGGTGGGTAACCAAAAAGGTAGGGGTGGCTGCGTAAACAACGCACAACTATCATCGCCCTCGGCGCGGCCACCTCCGCTAAGATCTCCAATGATTGCAGAGTTCTTAATCTTGCGCCGCCCATAAGCCTTTTCACCCGCCAAACGGCGGCTGAAAATATAGTTGGGCTACTGACTCTCAAAATGTTGAAATATCAACGAGAATGGTCATGTATTCTTGTTTAGTGTTAGGCAATTGCATATAAATTGGGATAAAATGGCTGTTCCGCAGGATGTTGCTAAGGATAACCGCCCTAATAATCTATTCAACCCCATTTGTGGCAAAATATTAATAAGGAAATATACAAATTTTGGCAGTTTTGATGGCTTACTTAATTGACAAAAAAAGTAGGTTCTCTTGTGAGTTTTTACAAGAGAACCTACTTACAATCGCTAATCTCTACCACTTCTTCTTATTTCCTCGGCTTTTTCCCTTATCTGTTGATAAGTAAGATTTTCGCGTTCTCTTTCAAGTTCGCGTTGGAGTTTCTCCTGCTGATCTTTATTCAAGCCCGAATCTCTTGCTGCATCACGAGCTCTTTCATTTGGGCCGTTTTGTTGACTGCTACCGCCTCTTCCACCACCGGGATCAGGCATTCGTGCCTCCTTTTCAAATATGTTTTCTTGTCTAAGACAAGTTAGGGTTGATAGGTTTCATTATAGCACCTGGAAAGTTCTCGGTCAATAACTCAACTCGGTCATATTGTTTTGAAATCGCCGCCTCACCCATTATCGCGGTGCCAAGAGCCAGACGAAAAAATGATTAAAGAAGTCTACAAGAGAAAACCAAGTTCAAAATCGTCTTGCAAAACCTGCCCAACACCGCGTGCACCGGACAAGTGCGGGGCTTTGCCCGCACTTTCGGGGACTCTGGCCCAAACGGCGGATTCGGCGTCTGGTGGCTTTTCCCGCCAAATCCCGCCCTTGCCGGTAACGCCTGCCGTTGGGCGGTAACTTAATCACATACGAGATTGTACAGAAGAGTGGTTGCTATGACTGTATCATGGAATGATGAGTACGACTGCAATGAACTAACTGCTAGGATGGAACAAAGTAGGACACTAAGCGCAGATGGCAGTGTCGCGTTTAAGGGTTTCGAATTTTCGCAATTAGAAGCCGTGTTATACAGCATGTTATGCTTTTCCGTATTGATACCCGAAGTAGAAAAACGCGGATTCATTTGGAAAGCGGTCATAACTGCGGGAAAAAAAGGAACCATTACTGCGAAAAGCCTGTTGACAGAAATCAACAAAATCACCAATGCATATTTGGAAAAACCCTTGGTACGTTATGTACTCGTAACAACGCTATCTATTCATCCGGAGACTATTCTACGTAGAATCAGATTTCGGGATGCAACCATAACCTTTCGAGCAAATCTTGATGGTGCTTTTAGGGAATCCAGAAGTAAAGTGGAGGCTTTCTCAAAGCCTAGCCTTTTCGCGGAAATCCCTAATAACTATATCTTTGCCAAAGTTAGTGTATTGGCGCGGTCGGCTTACGAAGCAGCAGATCAAGCTCTTAATACTCTTGATATTGTCAGGGGTACTTGGAATTGGCTAGAAAACCGTCGCCATTCCTTGCGAATGTCGTTTGGCGGCAGAAAGCCTGTTAATAAAATAATCTTAGGCCCTCTCCATACACTACATTTTCCCGGTGGTAAGCTTGCGACCGAAACTTGGTGGTATGAAACAAAACGCTTTGGCAACCTAGAGCCATCCGATATAACTCAGGATGTTGCCAATTTGGATATATTTCTTCGTAAGGTGAGGAAAAATCTAGCAAAATGTAAATACGAACAAAAAATTGAGGATGCGATAGTCCTTTACACTAGAGCTTTGGATGAGTGGGATTGGGATGGAGCGTTTCTTAAGCTATGGAGTGTACTAGAGCAACTCACAAATACTGATGAGAGTTATAAAGTAACCATCAGGCGTGCATCTTTTTTATTTGAGGACAGAAACTTCTGTCAGCAGATATTAAGACACCTAAAAGATTACAGGAATAAGTTCGTTCATGAGGCTGCTGATAGCAGTGAAATTGAAACTTATATTTATCAGTTAAAAAGTTTTGTTGAACAGCTACTGAGCTTTCACTTGGGCAGCAAATATGGCTTCGAGTCCATTGAAGAAGCATCAGAATTTCTTGATATGCCATCTGATAAAAAAGAATTAGCATCTCGGATCGAAATGATGAAGTATGCCCAGAAATACCTAAAGCACGTTTGAGCGTTGATCCAAAAGGTGATTTATAAAAGAAACCGCCCAACACCGGCTTCAGCGGACAGCGGCTCTGCCGCTCGCGCGCAGGCGCGATTTGCCAGAAATGGTACATAATTGAGTAGAAGTCTCGCCAGTCCCGCCGCTGCCCCTGAGCCAAACCGTTAGCCCGCCCCTTGCACAACAAGAACACATGAAACACAAAAAAAGGTTTTGTGAAATTGAATTTATGAATAAACAAACTGAACGTCGTCTTCTCTGGGATGCCTGCTACAACGTTCGTGATTTAGGAGGTTATTCTACAAAGCATAAAAAACAAACCCGATGGCGAGCCTTTGTACGTGCTGACAACCTTGCTCGATTATCCCCCGATGGCAAAAAAGCACTTCTTAATTATGGTGTGAACACAATAATTGACCTGCGCTCTGACTATGAACTCGACATTGACCCACCACCATTTTCTTCTTTAAACGGTCAAAATGGTTTTCCTCAGCATATAAATCTGCCCATACTGGATGAAAGTGACAAAGTTGGAATGGACATTATCAATCAGACGCAATCATTAACTGAAATGTACTCCACAATAATAGACAGGTATCAGGAAAACATCGCACAAATAATGAGGGCTTTTGCAAAAGCAACAAATGGAACCATACTTTTTCATTGCCATTCTGGCAGAGACCGAACAGGACTTATAACAGCAATGCTACTCTCATTGGTAGGAGTCGATTATCCGACAATTGCTAAAGACTACACGGTTAGTAGCGTGTACATTCAACCAACCTTCGAGAGAACCTTGTCCGAACAACCAGAAATTATGCTAAATTTTCTTGCATATCTTGATACACAATATGGTGGAACTAGTGCATATTTACTAAAATCTGGAGTTACCGAACAAGATTTGACACGCATACACTATCACTTGCTCAGGTAAAATTAACTCACACAATAATGCGGGCTAACAAAGCGTTCTCAGAAACAACTCTATCACGCGCCCCCTGAGCCGGTCATCG
>CAZTZE010000052.1:0-22495 GCA_964618215.1 uncultured Chloroflexus sp. | reverse complement strand
TTGCGCCAGCAACTCAAATCGCCTGCCGTTCAGATGTGTCTTGCGTAAGTCCTAAACATGAAAAAATCAATCTGGTTGGTAGTTGCGCTCGTTGCCGCCGTCCTTCTGCTCGCCGTCTTCTTCGGCGGGTGGGGCTATCGCGGCGGATGTTGGGGTTGGTCGAACTATAGCGGCTGGGGCATGATGGGACCCGGCATGATGGGCTGGGGATACTCCCCGCTCGGATGGATCGGGATGATCTTCATATGGCTGATTCCTGTCGGTTTCATCGTGCTGACAGTGCTGGGCGTAGCCTGGCTGGTGCGGACTCTCAGCGGTTCGACTCCGCCATCCTCTGGGCGCACCTGTCCCAATTGTGGACGGGGCGCGCAGGCCGACTGGCAAAATTGTCCCTATTGCGGCACGGCATTGAAATAGGTTTTATCTGAAATAAATAAGGTGACAGTCACTTTGGAAAGTGATTGTCACCTTATTTATTTTCCACTCATTGACAAATCTATATTCAAACATTAGAATATTCTATAATTCTAGTGCAAGGAAATGCCATGTCGGAACAACAACTTTACGAACTGCACGCCAGCATCTGTCAGACGCTCGCCAACCCCAAGCGGCTGGAGATCATCGCCCATCTGCGGGATGGCGAAAAATCAGTGACCGAATTGACGGATGCCATGCAAATCAGCCAGGCTAATCTATCCCAGCATTTGGGGTTGATGCGGCAAAAGGGTATCGTTGTTGCGCGGCGGGAGGGACTGAATATCTATTACCGCCTGAGCAATTCAAAGATCATCCAGGCTTGTGATTTAATGCGGCAGGTGCTACTGGAAAACCTGGAAACTGGCGCGGTGCTGGTCGAAGCCGCGCGTGCATAACCCCCAATAGGAGAACAATTTTCATGGCTGAAATCACAAAGAAATACCTTTTCATTATCAACGACGCACCGTACGGCAACGAGCGTCCGTATAACGCCCTGCGTTTGGCGCTCAACCTCGTCAAGAAACCAGAGGCGCAGGTGCGCGTCTTCCTCACGGGCGACGGTGTCCTGTGCGCTCGCAAGGGACAGAAGACACCCGATGGTTACTACAACGTGGAACGGATGATCAAATCCCTTGCCCAGCGCGGGCAGGTTGCCACCTGAGGCTCCTGTTGCGAGGCTCGCGGGCTCGAGCCTGAACTCAGGATTGATGGTGTGCTGGACGGCAGTCTCGATTTGGAGGGGCAATGGACGGTGGAGGCTGACCAGGCGCTCGTATTTTAAAAAGGGATCCGACGCAACTTGTTCAAACCTCTTATAGTATTGCTCTCCAAAAACTGTGTCAATCGCGAAGATTTTCGGCAAGCCGGTAACGCGACATTCATGTCGCTGACGTAGCAAGGCGACATGAATGTCGCGTTACGATTAGGTTGCGTAGGTTGCGGCTGAAATCCGCGCTATGAAATAGCCTATCCAAAGATAGGCCATTTTGCTTACGGGTTTGTAAGTCATTTTGTGCTTGTGTCGTCACTTGCAAGGCATATAATGAATAAGATTTCACAAACCAACAACCCCTCGGGTTGAGAAAGAGAAGGAACGATGAACGTCAAAGACCCTGTCTGCGGGATGGAGATTGACCCGCAAGCCGCGTTTGCCTCACGGGAGCACATGGGGCAGGCATTTTACTTTTGCTCGCAAAACTGCGTGGAACAATTCGACGCTAATCCGCATAAATACACCCTCACCCCTACCCCTCTCCCAGCGGGAGAGGGGCACAGTGGTGAGGGGTTGGCTGGCTCGGCCACGACCGGCGTCAATCCCGCCCTCGAATATTCCCAGATTGAATTGCCTGTCATCGGTTTGGGCAAAAATGGCGGGCGCAAAGCCGTCGAATCCGCGCTGCGCGCCGTCCCCGGTGTGCGGTCGGCGAATGCCAATGTCGGCCTTGTTTCGGTGGAATATGATCCCAAATTGGTGACGTTTGACCGCCTGAGCGCGGCGGTCAGGTCGGCGAGCTACCGCCTCGGCGGCGCGCAGACGCGCATCGGCATCGAGAACCTGCGCTGCGCATCCTGCGTCGGCTTCATCGAAGACGAGTTGCGCGCCACGCCCGGCGTGCTCGGCGCCTCGGTCAACGTGGGCACGCAGGAAGCCACCATTGACTATCTCCCCGAAAAGACTCGCCTGTCCCAACTCGAAGCCGCCATCCAGACCTGGGGCTACAAGACCCGCCCGGCGGCCAGCGAAGAACCGGTTGACCAGCAGCAGGCCGCCCACGAAAAAGAGTACCGCCGCCTGATGAACAGATTCTGGTTTGCGGCGGCGATTTCGTTGCCGGTGCTGCTGACAGCCTACTACCAATTCTTCCCTTTCCTGAAAGACTTGAGCATGGAGTCTCTGCGCTTGTTGTGGGGTGTGACAGCCCTGCTCACCCTACCGGTGCTGCTCTGGTCGGGCAGCGACTTCTTTACTGGCGCGTTGGCGGCGCTCAAACACCGCGCCGCCAACATGAACACGCTCATCGCCACTGGGACGGCTGCCGCCTGGCTGTATTCCAGTGTGGCAATCCTGTTCCCATCCATTTTCCCCGAAGGTACCTCAGAGCCGTTCTATGATGTGGTGTCAGTGGTCATTGCCCTTGTTGTGCTGGGTCAGGCGCTGGAACTGCGCGCGAAAGGCCGCACCAGCGAAGCGATCAAGAAACTGATGGGGTTGCAGGCCAAGACTGCGCGTGTCATTCGGGGTGGGCAGGAGATGGACATCCCGGTCGAGGAAGTGCTGGTTGGCGACATCGTTCAGGTGCGCCCCGGCGAGAAGGTACCTGTGGACGGCGTCATCGTCGAGGGTAGTTCGGCGGTGGATGAGTCCATGTTGACAGGTGAGAGCCTGCCCGTCTCCAAGAAGTCCGGCGACGAGGTCATTGGTGCGACTCTCAACAAGACCGGCGCGTTCAAATTCAAAGCCACGAAAGTTGGCAAAGATACCGCCCTGGCGCAAATCGTCAAGATGGTGCAGGACGCCCAAAACTCCAAAGCGCCGATTGCCCGTTTGGCGGATACCGTCTCCGGTTATTTTGTGCCGGTGGTGATGATATTAGCAGTCGCTACCTTTGTCATCTGGTTCGACTTTGGCCCTCAACCGCAGTTGGTATATGCGCTGGTGACAGCCGTCACGGTGCTGATCATCGCCTGCCCATGCGCGCTGGGGCTGGCAACGCCGATGAGCCTGATGGTCGGCATTGGCAAGGGCGCAGAGAACGGCATTCTCATCCGCTCCGGCGAGGCCCTGCAAACCGCCCAGGCGCTCAAGACGGTTGTGCTGGATAAGACCGGTACGATTACGAAGGGCAAGCCGGAATTAACGGATACAGTAATCAGTGATCAGTATTCAGTGACCAGTGATGAATTGCTACGATTGGCCGCGTCCGTGGAGACGGTCAGCGAGCATCCGCTGGCAGAGGCCATTGTGGAAGGCGCGAAAGCGAAAAGCCTCTCCCTATCTGCGCCGCATGAGTTCGAAGCCGTTCCTGGTCACGGTGTCATCGCGCGTGTGGATGGCAAACGGCTGGCGCTGGGTAATCTAAAGATGATGCAGCGCGAAAACGTGAACCTGGGTAATCTGGAAGCCCGATCCGCACAACTGGCGGACGACGGCAAGACGCCCATGTTCGTGGCCGTGGATGGTCGGGCCGCCGGAATCATCGCCGTGGCGGATACCGTCAAGGAGGATTCTGCCGAAGCTATTGCCGCCCTGCACAAGATGGGCATCGAAGTGGTCATGATTACCGGCGACAACACCCGCACTGCAAATGCCATTGCCCGCCAGGTGGGTGTAGACCGCGTGCTGGCTGAAGTCCTGCCCGAAGACAAAGCAAACAATATTCATCTTTTACAAGCAGAAGGCAAGAAAGTGGCAATGGTCGGCGACGGCATCAACGACGCTCCTGCTCTGGCGCAGGCTGATGTTGGTCTGGCGATCGGCACCGGTACAGATGTTGCCATCGAGGCATCGGACATCACGCTTATCAAGGGCAGTCTCAAAGGCGTTGTGACAGCTATCGAGGTCAGCCGGGCGACGATGGGAAATATCAAGCAAAATCTGTTCGGGGCATTCATCTACAATGCCCTGGGTGTGCCGGTGGCCATGGGCGCGCTGTTCCCCTTCTTTGGGCTTCTGCTCAGTCCGCTGATCGCGGGCGCGGCCATGGCGTTCTCGTCTGTGACGGTGGTGGGCAACGCCAACCGCCTGCGCGGCTTCAAGCCCCGCTTTAGCGCGAAATAGCTACAAGTTGCAGGTTCAAAGTTGAAGGTTTCCCATCACCTTGCGACTTTCAACCTGCAACCTTCAACATGGAGATAAAAAATGACAACAGCACAAATCATCGTCACCCTGGGCGGGATCGCCCTCAGTATCTTCATTGCCTGGTTCTTCTGGTTCGCGCCCAAAGCACAGACTCGCGCCGCTGTGAGCGCGACCGGGGCGCAGGAAGTGGCCGTGACCGTCAAGGGCGGCTACACCCCGGATGTGATCGTCGTTAAGTCCGGCCGGCCGCTGCGCCTGACCTTCACCCGCCAGGAAAGTTCAGCCTGCTCCGAGGAAGTGCTTTTTCCGGATTTCAACAAGAGTTCGCTGCTGCCCGAAGGCCAGCCGGTGACGCTGGAATTCACCCCCGAAAAGCCTGGCGAATATGGCTTCCAGTGCAAAATGGGAATGCTTAGGGGTAAGTTGATCGTGGAAGACTGAAATGGTATGATATTCAAGATGGATTTCCCATGACAAAAACCATAAGCAGAATAGCGTAGTTCAAAACAAGCAGATATGCGCTGTTGTTTATTTCGTGTGAGATGTAAGATGGGTTCAGCAAGAAATAAAATTTTTCTCGAGGAGTACAAAATGGCAACACAAACCATGTCCAAAGAATATCAGCTTGCTGACATTCCATTCACTAAATTCCTGTTCACAAGCAAAGCCATGTCCTGGCTGTGGCTCGTCATCCGCCTGTACCTGGGCTATCAATGGATTAAATCGGGCTGGGGCAAGTTCACCAACCCTGCCTGGATGCAGGGCGGCGAAGCGCTGAAAGGTTTCTGGGCACGCGCCGTCATCATCCCCGAAGCGCCTGCGCGCCCGCTGATCGCCTTCGATTGGTATCGAAATTTCATTCAATTCATGCTGGATAGCGGCAATTATGTCTGGTTCGCCAAGCTGGTAGCTGTAGGTGAACTCCTGGTGGGCGTCGCGCTCATCCTCGGCATTTTCATCTGGTTTTCAGCCTTCATCGGCGGCTTGATGAATTGGAACTTCATGATGGCGGGTTCTGCCAGCGTCAACCCCGTATTTTTAATTCTATCCATTCTGCTCGTCCTTGCCTGGAAAACCGCAGGCTGGATTGGCCTCGACCGCTGGCTTCTTGTACGAGTCGGCACTCCCTGGCAACCCGGACTGTTGTTCCAGCGCAAGTAAAGTTAATTCATCTGAAACAGCCTCCTGATAATTATCAGGAGGCTATGATTTATTTCTGCACCCTCGTCTGCTTGCGTGTCTTCGAGCAGGATCCTGATCCATTCATGTCGGGCGAAGTCGAACACCCAGCCTGATTCATCTTTACAAACCCTTTACCCTTCCTTGAAAAGGAATTCATGGTACGGGGCTACAATTTCTTCAAAAAGGAAAACCCATGACCAACAGCAAACTTACCCGCAGGGACTTTATCAAATTGATGGGTGTGGGCGCAGGTGCGCTGACTCTCAGCGCGTGCGGACTCCTCCCGCCCGCCGACCCGACAACTGCTCCCGTTATCTCGACTCCATTCACGCCCGCGCCTGTTTCCCCTTCCCTTGCCGTTGACCTGACCGCTGGACCAGCTGCACTCTCCATTTTTTCAGGGGCGGAAACGTCCGTTTGGCGGTATCAGGCGTCGGTGCGCGAGGGAAGCGCAGAATCCATCCAGGCGTTGAGCGGCTCTTATCTCGGTCCCATTTTTCGGGTAGGAAAAGGCCAGCGAGTCCAGGTTCGGCTTAAGAACGAACTTCCCGACCCCACCATCGTCCACTGGCACGGACTGCTTCTTCCCGAAGAGATGGACGGGCACCCGCGCTACGCCATTGCGCCTGGCGCAAATTATGAATATGATTTTCAGGTGATCAACCGCGCGGGCATGTACTGGTTCCATCCGCATCCGCACCAGTTGACTGGCCCGCAGGTATATTACGGACTGGCGGGTTTGTTCATCGTCAGCGACGACGAGGAAGCCGCGCTGGGTTTGCCGGCTGGTGAATACGATCTTCCGCTGGTGATACAGGATCGCACGTTTGACTCGCAAAACCAGCTGGTTTATCTGGCGAACGGCATGATGGATCAAATGACCGGCTTCCTGGGCGATACAATTCTGGTCAATGGCGCGCCCAACGCGGCGATGGATGTCAAAGCCAGCGCGTATCGTTTGCGGCTGTTGAACGGCTCGAACTCCCGCATTTATAAACTGGTATGGCAGGACGGCACACCCCTGACCGTGATCGCCACGGACGGCGGTTTGCTGGAAGCGCCCGTGACACGCAACTACCTCACGCTCGCCCCTGGTGAACGAGTGGAATTGTGGGCGGATTTCAGCGGGCGCGCGATGGGCAGTGAAATGCGTCTGGTCAGCCTGCCGTTTTCAGGGTTTAGCAGTGGCGGTGGAGGTATGATGGGAGGCGGTATGATGGGAGGCTCCAGCCTGCCTAACGGCGCGTCCTTCGACATCCTGAGTTTGAAAATTGGCGAGAAAGGTGCAGATGTTCTCCCGCTTCCTACTTATCTCTCGGCTATTACGCGTCATCGGGTGGAAGATGCTGTCAATCGCAACAATCCTCGCTCGTTTACGCTGGCAATGCAGGGCATGATCCACACCATCAACGGTCGCGTGTTCGAGATGGATGCGGTCGCGCAAGATGAGATCGTGCGGCTTGGCGATTTGGAAGTTTGGGAATTCGCCAATCTCGAAGGCGGCGGAGGCGGTATGGGTATGGGTATGATGAATATGGAAATGCCTCATCCCATGCACATCCATGGCGTGCAATTTCAGGTACTCGGTCGCCAGATCACGCGGGGCAACGAGTCGGCGTATCAAGAATTGAGCGCTGGGTTTGTAGACGATGGCTGGAAGGATACAGTGCTGGTCATGCCTGGCGAAAAGGTTCAGGTGCTTGTCCGCTTCGAGGATTACGCAGGGACTTTCGTTTATCATTGTCACAATCTCGAACATGGGGATGCAGGCATGATGCGAAATTATGAAGTGCGCGGTTAAGGGGGTTGGGCAATCGAAATTCGCAAGAAGGACAAAGCATGACTCAATCGGATACACCACCTACAAAGGAATACATTACCGTCTGTGGCGGCGAAATCAAAGACCCATCCAAATATCCCAGCGCCATGTATCGTGGCGAGCGCGTCTATTTCTGCACGCGCGCTTGCCTGCGCGTCTTTGAACTGGACCCTGATCCCTTTATGGCGGGTGAGGTCGAACATCCCCTTGAGGAAGATAATGGATAGTTGAAGCGCTCACAAATACTTTTGTGTGACAACAATATTTCTCGATCTATCAGGCTCCAATTATTATGGAGCCTGATTTTTTGCAATGACATTCAACATAAGCCATTTGGCGTATGTGAGTCTCCGCCATCCTGCGCTTATGGTTGCCTTTAAGTAAAGGTAAGATACTTGCAGATCGCAAATATAAAACTCTCTACAGGAGTTGCCATGTCTCACTTCGTCCGTAAAATCACCCTTTTGTTCATTGCTGGTCTTTTCTTGATCACCAGCCTGCCCGCCTGTTCGGCGCAAGCAAGCACATCCGTCCATCTCTACATGATGCCGCTCGACAAGATGCCCGCCGACGTGCAATCTGCCCCAGCTACTGTGCAGGAAGCCTATCAATTTGCTGCTGTCAATCCAGATGTGATGAAAGATATTCCATGCTATTGCGGCTGTGGAGATATTGGGCATACATCCAATTACGATTGCTATGTTTCGAATGTGGACGGGCAGGGCAATATCAAATTCGAAAATCATGGTCTTGGCTGTTCGATCTGTGTTGATATTACCCAAGATGTCATGCGAATGTTGCGGGATGGAAAAACACCTGCCGAAGCCAAAGCCTACGTTGACGCGACCTATTCAAAATACGGCCCATCCAACATCCCGTGAGAAAGTAAACAGGTAAACAGATAAACAAGTAAACAAGTAAACAAGTAGACAGGTAAACAAGTAGACAGGTAAACAGGATGACAAAAAGGACGGTATGGCTTTTACTGGGACTTATAGCGTTGGCAGTGCCCTTCGCTCCTTTTCCCCTGACACCTGACACTTCAACACAGGACACTCATGTTTTTCGTATCGAAGCAAGCCAGTATGCTTACGATCCTGGCGAGATTGCGGTCAACCCTGGCGATACCGTGACTATTCAACTCGTCAGCACAGACGTAGTGCATGGGCTTTACATTGACGGCTACGATCTCTCCCTCGAGGCCGACCCAGGCCAAACAGCAACGATGACCTTTGTTGCCGATAAGCCAGGTTCTTTTCGGTTTCGATGCAATGTCACTTGCGGAGCAATGCACCCGTTCATGATTGGCAAATTGAACGTCGGCGCGAATGAGTGGCTATATCGGTCGCTTGGCCTTGCTCTATTGGCGACTATTGGAAGTGTTGCGTATTTCGTGTATCGTAGCCGCCAGGAAAATACGCAATCCGCAACGCGCAACACGTAACCATGGAACTCACATCCAACAAATTCGTAAAAGGTTTACTCGTAAACCGCTATCCGCAAATAGCGGTATTTATCGTTATGCTGGCTGGATACATGTTTGCCATCCTGGCAGGGATTATCGGCACGCCTGTCGGGAGTCACAACTTCAGCATCGTCTTCGTGTGGATCGCGTGGTGGGCAATTTTGATTCTCGTCGCGGTTCCATTCTTTGGACGCGGCTGGTGCGCGGTCTGCCCGATCCCACTTCCAGGCGAATGGTTGCAACGCGGCGCGGTATTGAATCCACCTGATAAAAAACCAAAATGGCTCGATCTGCGCTGGCCGAAATTCCTGCGTAACATCTGGTTGCAGAATATCTCTTTTCTCCTGCTGGCTCTATTCAGCAGTATCCTGCTCACCACACCCAACATAACTGCCATTGTGCTTGCCGCCATGTTGTTCGCCGCGATCGGCCTGAGCATGATCTTCGAACGCCGCGCCTTTTGCCGTTATCTGTGTCCCGTTGGCGGATTCATTGGCCTGTACGCGCAGGCCGCGCCCATCGAACTGCGCATCAAAAACAAAGCCGCGTGCATGACCTGTGTTGGTAAACCTTGTTACAACGGTTCGGACGCGGGCTATGGCTGTCCCTGGGATGTCTTCCCCGGCGGGCTGACGAAGAATACCTATTGCGGCCTGTGCATGGAATGTATCCGCACCTGCCCGCACGATAATATTGCCGTCAACCTTCGTCCGTTCGCCGCGGACCTCGTCAAACCCTCCACGCGGCTTGACGAAGCCTTCAAAGCCTTCATCATGCTCGGCTCGGCGATGATCTACGCAGGTGTGTTGCTCGGTCCGTGGGGCGCGCTCAAAGACGCGGCGTATCATGTTGGCGCAAACGCTTGGTTTCTCTATGCCTTCGTTTTTCTCCTCTTTGTTTTCGGGATCCTGCCCGGGCTTTTTACACTTTGCGTTTTACGCGCGCAAAGCGTCCTCTCACTCAAACTGCGTTTTGCCTCCCTCGCGACTTCGCTCATTCCTCTTGGCTTGATGTTTTGGGTCGCGTTCAGCCTGTCATTCGTATTAACCAATGCCGCGTACATCCTCGCCACGCTCTCTGATCCCCTCGGCCTCGGCTGGAATCTTTTCGGCACGGCCAGCGTCGCATGGCAACCCATGCCCACCTCCATTCTCGCGCCCGCGCAAACGCTGGCGCTGGTCGGCGGCTTGATCTGGTCGGCGCGCAGCGCGCAGAAAGCCGCGCGCGAAGTGCGCATATCAGCCGTCCCTGTGATCCTCTACGCGTTCGCCGCGACCCTGCTTATGCTCTGGTTGTTGCTATGAAACGCTCGGAACTCCTCACCCGCTTTCTTATAACGGTAGCAATTGTCGGGGCGGTTGGAACGCCGCTTCTCATCTGGGCGCGCACCCCGCTCATCCATGCCAAAGTCGCCGAAGCAGGCGGTTGGAATCCCAACGTCCTGCAAGCGGAAGTCGGCCAGCCGCTTCATTTGCGTCTCACCTCCGACGATGTGGTGCATGGCTTTGCTGTCGGCCAGATGGACATGCCAAGCGTGGACGTTCTGCCTGGCAAGGTGACTGACCTGACGTTGACGTTTGACCAGCCCGGGACGTACACGTTTTATTGCACACGCTGGTGTGGACTCAACCACTGGCGGATGCGCGGCACGATTGAAGTCAGCGGTCCGGGTTCGGACCCTTCGACACTCCCTTCGGTCGCAGGGCAACGCCTTCAGCCAGCTTCCCCACCCCTGTACGTGACCCTCGGCCTCGACCTCGACGCGCCGCACGACTCCCCGATTGTACCAACTCAAAAACCCTCGGCAATGCGCGGCCAACAACTCGCAACCAATCTGCCAATTTACCAAACTACCGACTACTATCGCACCCATTCACCCTATCAAGCGTTTGCAGAACTGACCACAACTTCGCTCACCAAATCCCAACTCTGGGACGTGACCGCCTTCATCTGGCAATCCAACACCACACCCGCAGCGCTCGCCAACGGGCAGCAACTCTATGCCCAAAACTGCGCCGCCTGCCACGGCGAGAATGGCGCGGGCGACGGCGTCTTTGCCGATGATTTAGCCGCGGCGGGAGTATCGTCCGCGCAAACGATGACCGGCGCGCCGGATATGACGATGCAGACTCCTGCCGACTTTACGAATCCTGCAAAAATGCTCGGCGCCAGCCCCGCGCTGTTGCAGGGCAAGATCCTGCGCGGTGGCATGGGCACGGGCATGCCGATGTGGGGTTCCATTTTTACGGAAAAGGAAATCTGGGACTTGATCGCTTACATCTACTCGTTCCAGTTTGAATATAATGTAGTGCGAGATTAATCTCGCATTACGATCCACCTGTCCTAAGGAGACTCTTCATGAGCAAACGACGCAAGCAAAAACAAAAGAAACTTCCCGTACCACTGATCGGATTGGTTATCGGCGGCATTCTGCTCATCGCCGCGGCAATTTTCCTGTTCTCAGGCGGCAGTTTTGGCAGCGGGAAGCCTGCGCTGGCTGTGGATCAGCAGGTGATTGATTATGGCGAGGTGAAATTCAACACGAACAAGACCTTCGCCATCAAAGTGAAGAATACAGGAGACGGCACTTTACGTTTCGAAGAACAGCCATACATCGAAGTCCTGGAAGGCTGCTGACCACCTGAACTGACCATCGGTTCGATGGTTCTCCAACCTGGCGAAAGCACCACGATTGAATCCAGCGTCTTTATGATGCACGAAGGTATGGGTGGCGCGCACAACTTCGCCGTCCACTTGATCACCAATGACTCAACCCAGCCGGATGTAGTGGTCAACGTGTTATCGAACTGGGTGCCGTAGACGGATATTATTCAAAAGAGCGTGGTAAACTGGCTGTGAGGATGCTAATATGTTCACACATTCAACCACCGCCCTCGCCCACCCAAATATCGCATTGATCAAATATTGGGGCAACCGCGACGCGCGCCTGCGCCTGCCATCCAATGGCTCGATTTCGATGAACCTGGGCAGCCTGTTCACGCGGACGCGCGTGACGTGGGCTGAGTTACGCGTAACGAGTAATGAGTCGCAAGAACAAGATTCGCTCGTCATCAATAATAAACCAATCACTAGCGCTGGCCTTAGCCGCGTTGCCACTTTTCTGGACGAAGTCCGCCGTATGGCGGGAATAAAATCCCGCGCCGAAGTGGTCAGCGAAAACAACTTCCCCAGCAGCGCGGGGATCGCCTCCTCGGCCTCGGCTTTCGCCGCGCTGGCTTTGGCAGCCTGCAGCGCAGCGGGACTGGAACTCAGCCAAGCGGAACTCTCACGCCTGGCGCGGCGCGGCTCCGGCTCGGCCTGCCGTTCCATCCCCGGCGGATTCGTCGAGTGGCAGGCCGGAACGGGCGACGCGGATTCATATGCGGTTTCAATCGCCCCGCCTGAACACTGGCCGCTGGCCGATTGTGTGGCGGTCGTCAGCCACGCACATAAAGCCACCGGCTCGACCGAGGGTCATGCCCTGGCCGCGACCAGTCCGCTGCAAGCCGCCCGTGTGGCGGATGCGCCGCGCCGCTTGGACCTCTGCCGCCGCGCCATCCTGGGCCGCGATTTCGAGGCCTTCGCTGAAATTGCAGAGTTGGATTCCAACCTGATGCACACCGTGATGATGACCTCCAACCCGCCGCTTTTCTACTGGCAGCCAGCCACGCTGACCATCATGCATGCGGTGCGCGAATGGCGCGCTTCCGGTCTGCCGGTCTGTTATACGATAGACGCCGGGCCAAATGTACACGTCATAACGGAAGCGGCCGAAGCGGAGCATGTGGCCGATCTATTGGGGGACATGCCCGGGGTCCAGAAAGTGCTTCCCGCGCCGGTGGGAGGGCCAGCGAAACTTGTCGAATAAATTAACCGCGAAGACGCGAAGGCCGCGAAGAATCTTCGCGGTCGTCGTTGCTTCGCGGTTCAAACCATCCCGCCCACCGAGTAGGCCTTCGGCAAAAAAAGGATATAATCAGCGCCGAAGGCCTACTTGGCTGACCGCGCCCCCTGGCGCGAATGTTTATTCTTTGCGAGGTGTAAATTATGAGCGTAAGTTTTCTGGGTGGATTGATCTTCGTGCTGGTCTTCGCCGGCATGATCCTCGTCCACGAGTTAGGTCATTTTATCGTTGCGCGCCTGATGCGGATTGAAGTCGAAGAATTTGGCATTGGTTTTCCTCCCCGCATCCTGACGCTATTTACCTGGAAGGGAACGAAATTCTCCCTCAACTGGATCCCGCTGGGCGGATTCAACCGCATCAAAGGCGAGGACGACCCGACCATTGCCGGGGGAATGGCTGCCGCCGCCCCTTGGAAACGGTTGACTGTGCTGTTCGCCGGTTCCTTCATGAACCTGCTGACGGCGGTACTGGCGTACAGCCTCCTGTTCTATCAAATCGGCATCCCAAAAACCCATACAGTGGCTATCGCCGAGGTTACTCCAAGATCGCCGGCCGAAAATGCCGGCATCCTGGCCGGGGATATCGTCCTGGCTGCCAACGGAGAGAGCATTGAGAGCGTAAGCGAACTGCAGGCAATCATCCGCGCTCACCTCGATCAGCCGGTCAGCCTCAGCCTCAAAAGGGGCGACCGGCAAGTCGAAATCAGTGTGACCCCCTTGAGCAGCCGGACAACAAAGCAAGGCGCGATAGGGGTTTTACTGGGGACGCCCCTCCGCCCGGCAGGCAACTGGTTCGAGACCCTCCCCTTCAGTTTCCAGGCCACCTATGGGACCGTCCGCGAGCTGCTCGCGCTGCCCGGTCAAATCGTCGCCGGCGCGATCCAGCCGCAGGAAGCTCAACTGGCCGGGCCGCGCAGCATTTGGAATCTCTTTCAACAATCCGTCTCGCGGGATGTCGAGAGCCGCGAGGCCTCCGCGCAAGACGCGGGTCAGCGCCCGACGAATTACACCCTGTTCACCGTCATCTCGCTCACCATCTCGCTTGGCATCCTGAACCTGTTGCCGATCCCAGCCCTGGATGGCGGACGGATCTTGTTCACACTGCCCGAGCTCTTCTTTCGGCGGCGCCTCCCGCCCAAGTTTGAGGCCGTTATCCACGGCGTCGGCTTTATCGTTCTCCTGTCGCTGCTCGGATATTTCTACATACTGGATTTTATCAACCCCGTGACGATCAACTTGCCTTGATCTAAATAGGGTGTGACGAGATGACCAAGAATATCGCTTTCCAAACCGTTCTCGATGCACTGCTGGATGACTCCAAGCCCTTCCCGCCGCGTTTCCTGTATCTTTTCTCAGACATCGAGCCTGGGAATCTGAACCTCGTTCTCAAGACCTGGCCCCAGGTCTCGCTTACCCGTCAGCGCACCCTGCTCGAAGACTTGAAAGAGCTGGTCGAAGACAATGCTTTGCTTAGCTTCGACGACTTTGCGCGTGCTCTGCTTAAAAATGCCGACCCTCAAGTGCGCGTCCGGGCTTTGCATCTGCTCTGGGAATGTGGGGATAACAAGCTGGCGCTGACATTCCTTGAAATCTTGAACGAAGACAGCGACTTCAACGTCCGCGCGGCAGCCGCCACTGCACTGGGCATGTTTGTCTACCTGGGCGAAGTGGAAGAAGTCCCGCCGCACCTCCAGCGCAAGGTGGAAGACAACCTGCTGGCCGTCCTCCGCTCCAGCGACCAGATTTTGGTGCGGCGGCGCGCCCTGGAGGCGCTGGGCAGTTCATCGCGGCCTGAAGTCGCCGGCTTGATCGAAGCCGCGTATGGCGAGAAGGAAGCCGAGTGGAAGGTAAGCGCCCTGTTCGCCATGGGCCGTTCAGGCGACGAAGGTTGGGGAAAGCAGGTGCTTTCCAATCTCCGCAACCAAAACGAAGCCATCCGTATGGAAGCCATTCACGCCGCCGGGGAATTGGCTCTCGCCTCCGCCCGGCCGGTGCTGCTCGACATGCTGGCCGACGAAGAGGATGTCGAGACGCAGCACACGATCATCTGGGAGCTGACCAAGATTGGCGGCAAAGAGGTGCACGAGCGGCTCGATGAATTACTCGCACTGGTAGAAGATGACGAGGAAGCCGAATTCATCGAAGAAGCACTGGAAAACCTGGCCTTCACTGAAGAGGTCAGCGGTTTTGACTTGTTCAATAGCGAGGATGATTAGAAGTAATACGCCACCAGGAACCCGTTTTCTCGGAGAAAACGGGTTCCTCCCGCCGCTACTGAGGAAAGCTCTAAAATTTCATCATACCAGGAACTCCATTGACCGAACTTTTACAAACCTTCTCAAACAACCTTCTCCCCATTCTTCTCATCAGCGGATCAGGCTTTTTACTGGGTAAATTTCTCAGGGTTGAACCCCGCCCCTTAGGCCGGGTCACGTTTTATATCCTGAGTCCGGTGCTGGTCTTCAACCTGCTCACCCAGAGCCAGCTTTCGCCCGACCGGATTGGTCTTATGATGGGCTATGCTACGACAGTCAATTTCCTGGTCGCAGGTCTCGCTTATTTGACGGGACGTATCTTCCGCCTCGAACGAAGCGTGCTGACCATCGTGGTGCTGACTACCATGTTCTCCAATGCCGGCAATTACGGCTTACCGCTGGTCGCATTTGCCTTCGGACAGGAAGCGCTGGCCTATGCCAGTGTCTTTTTTGTGACCAACGCCATCCTACTCAATACAGTTGGTGTGCTGATCGCCTCACTAGGGCAGATGAACGTTAAAGACAGTCTCCGTGGCCTGTTGAGAGTGCCCGCCATATACGCAGTACTGGCCGCCCTTATCGTGATCCGCATGGGCTGGCAAATGCCGACCGTGCTGGAACGCACCATCAACCTGGCAGCCAACGGCGCGATCCCTGCCATGCTTGTCCTGCTCGGATTAGAATTGCAGCGTATCGAATGGAGCGAGAATATCCGCGCCCTGGGTATCAGTACCGTGTTCCGCTTGCTCGTCGGGCCGTTGGTCGGTTTGGCACTAAGCGCGTTGTTCGGATTGAATAGCTTGGCACACAAGGCAGGCGTCACCGAATCCGCCATGCCTAGCGCGGTGCTGACCACTGTCCTGGCGAGCGAATACAAGCTGAACTCCTCGCTGGTGACCGCGATCATCTTCATCAGCACTTTGCTCAGCCCGTTCACCCTGACCCCACTCCTGCTCTACCTGGGAAGGTAACTTGCGCCGCAATCTTGCTGATGGGCGGAAAGAGGAGAAGTAGCCATGAACCAAACTCATTCAAGTGAGAGCGCCCGCCTGCACGTCTGGGTGAATGGTCGCGTGCAGGCTGTGGGTTTCCGCGCCTTCGTCGAGCAGATCGCCTTCCGGCTGGGTCTGAGCGGCTGGGTGCGCAATGTGGGCGATGATGGGGTGGAGACAGTGGCCGAGGGTCACCGCTCGGCGCTGGAGCATTTTCTCGAGGAAGTGCGCCGCGGCCCGCGCGCCTCACACGTGGATGAGGCCCGCGTGGAATGGGCAGCGGCGACGGGGGAGTTTCGGTGGTTTGAGGTGAAGCACAGCGTGTGACCGCCAGATTCCGAGAGTGGCGGTTGGCGATTGGGTATTGAATTTAGCGTGAATTTGCTCTATAATGTGAACAGTTCGCAGCTTAATGCCTAATTGAATTCAGGGTGTCAGGTGGCCTGCAATCAGCCCATAAGACGTTATGACGTCAAATGGCGGCTGAACACATAGTTAAGGAGGCTTTGGTAATGTGAATTTAAGGAGGACCCCATGTATTCGAGAACAATCTATATCCTGCTCGCGTTGCTGTTGGTGACCGCAGGGTGCGGTCCGCCTGCCACACAGGCGGCGACGCCCACCCCCGGGCCGCACGCCATCACCTACACCTACGACGACGCCGGCCGCCTCACCCGCGCCGACTATGGCGGTGCGAGCATCGCCTACACCTACGACAACGCCGGCAACCTGCTGTCGCGTGAAGTTCAGGCCGCCAGCGGAGAATCTCCGGCGGTGGTGGGCACAACCTCGCCTCAGTCCCCGCCCCCCGCCTGGCCGCTCGCCGTTCTTGCCGTGTTCGCCGGCCTCCTGCTCGTCGTGAGATTCGCTCCCGTGCGTCACTCCGCTCACTCTGCGTGGCGCACTACGAACCTCACGCTTCACGCCGCGAAGCGACCCTCCACCCTCCACCCTCCACGCTCCACCCTCCACACCGGCGTATGGAAGGCCACAGTCCTCCTGCTGATCCTATCCTTGTTGATGCCCACACCCGCTCTCGCGGGGGGGGCGATTAGCTGCGAGAACCCGCCCTGCGAAACAGAACCGATCACCGCCGGCGATACCGGCGGCAGCACGCTGCAAACCGGCGACCCGATCAACGCGGCCACCGGCGAGTATTACTTCACCATGAACTGGCTCAACCTGGGGGGCTCCTTGCCTCTGGACTTCAGCCTGTTCTACGGGTCGCTGGCCGGGCAGAAACGGTACTCCGAAGGCCTTCCCCATTTCAATTTCTTCACCAATCAGCGCGTGGTCCTGGTCGAATATGATGTCGACGCCCAGGAACCCCGCGCGATTCACGTTGAGATGGGGTTGGGTCGAGAGGTAGGTTTCTACGAGACGCAGGGCGGCTGGAAAGTATTCGATAGTGAAGCCACAACCTATCAACTCGTCGAAACCTCCGCCTACTACTACCTGCTCGATCCGGTGCGCGAGTGGGTGTACATCTTCGAAAAAGTGAAGGCTATCCCCGAATACAGATCTCCACCATCCATAGTCGTGCTGGCCTTTCTGATAGATCGCAATGGGAACACCCTGACGTATGCGAATCCTCAGGGGGCAGACAGAGTCCTCCGCTCCCCCTGCGACCCCAAATACGGCCCCAACTGCGTGCACATAGTAGACAGGATCTACTCCGCCGGGCCGGACACTGTTTCCGACGGCCTGGGGCGCGAACTGCGTTTCTTCTACGGCGGAGAGTGGAGAACCATCCTGGAACGCGTCGAGGACCAGAACGGCCGGGCCGTGTCCTTCACAATTGAGAAGGGTGACCTCCAGACGATCACCGACCCGATGGGGAATGTGACCACCTTCCAGTACGCCGACGTGCCTGAGCCCAACTACAACTCGCCCGCCGAGTACGCCGAATCGCTCAAGTCAGTCGGGCTGTTCGTCACCAGCGTGCAGAGGCCGGCCGGGAATGTGCCCTACACCCAGACCTATTCCCCCTCGCAAAGCGGCGTCGTGGACAGCCAGACCGACGCCTACGGCAACACCACACAACTGAACGCCGATGAATTCGATTACTCCTGGAACGCCTGGGGAGACGAATATAACTTGGAGCTCTCGGTCAGCGAAAACAGCCAGTTCACCGTCACCTACCCGGACGGCGCGCAGCGAGTCTTCCGACACAACCGCCACGCCCGCCTGGCCGAGTCGGCCACCGACCCCGCGGGCAACACCGCCCGCTACGAGGCCGATCCGGTGCGCGACCAGATCATCGCCGTGACCGACCGTCTGGACGATACCACCTCCTTCACTTACCACCCCGAGACCGGCAAGCCGGCCTCCATCACCAACGCCCGCGGCGACACCGTCTCTTTCACCTACGCGCCGCAGGAACAGACCTTCACCAACCCGGCTAGCGGCGAGACGGTCACGTTCACTTTCTACAACTTGACCCGCATTGATTACCCCGATACCCTGACGGGCACAGGTGGCACACACGAAGAGTCCAACTACGACGAGCGGGGCAACGTGACCGAGTATGTGGACACCGCCGGGGGCGTGTGGGCCTACACCTACAACGAGCGCGGGCAGGCGCTCACCGTCACAAGCCCGACAGGCGGCGTGGTCACGTTCACCTACAACGACGACGCCACCCTCGCCTCCCGCGCCGACTCCGAGACCGGCACGACGACCTTCGGCTACGACGACTACAAGCGGCTGAACCAAATCACCCATCCCAAGCCTGCCCTGAGCGGAGCCGAAGGGGGCAGCAGCCTTAAGATGGCCTACGACCTCAACGACCACATCACGTCCATCACCGACGAGAACGGCAACACCTATGCCTACGAATACGACGCCAACGGAAATCTGGTGAAAATCACCGACCCGGTGGGACAAGTTTCCAACTTGTCCTACGATCTGATGGACCGCGTGACGCAGATCACCGACCGGCTGGGCAACTCCGGCGCGCTGGCCTACGACGCGCTGGGCCGCCTGGCCTCGCTCACCGACCCTGTGGGACAAGTTGTCAACTTGTCTTACGACCCACGCGGCTGGCAGAACGCAGTGAACATTGGCGGGCAGACATGGCAAACCGCTTACGACGCCGAAGGCGTGCCCACGGCAGACACCACGCCGTTGGGCAATGTCACGTCGTATCAGACCGACGCCCTCGGCCTCCTCGCCGCCGTGGCCGACCCGCTCGGCCACACGACGACCCTCACCCGCGACGCCCTCAACCGCATCACCGGCATCACCGATCCGCTGGGGCGCGCGACCGAATACGCCTACGACTCGCGCGGCCGCCTCGCTTCTGTCTCTCCGCCCGGCCTCGGCACGGCAGCCTACACACGAAACGAATTGGGGCTGATCACCGGCATCGCCGATCTCAATGAACAACAGTGGGCGTTCGATTACTCGCCGATGGGCCGGCTGGCCTCCGCCGCCGACCCGTTGGGCAACACGGCGCAGTATGCCTACGATGACCGCGGGCGGCTGATCACGACGACACTGGCCGACGGCGCGGCGCTGAGTTTCAACTACGACGCGGCGGGAAACCTGACAGGTCTCCAAGACCTGTCAGGTTTAGACCTGACCTACTCCTACGACGCTCTCAACCGCCTCACCGGAGCCAACGGGATCGAACTCGCTTACGACGCCGAAGGCCGAATTACTCTAACCTCCAACCTCCAAACTCCAAACTTCGGCGCAACGTATGACGCGGCGGGGCGCGTGCAAACTGTGACCTACGGCGACGCCTTCACCGTCACCTACGCCTACGACCCGGCCACCGCCCTGCTGGTCAGCGTCACCGACTCGCTCACCAACTCGCAGATCGAATTCACTTACGACGCCGACCGGCGGCTCGTCGGCGTCCAACGCTCCAACGGCGTGAACACCGAGTTGCAATGGGACGCGGCCTCGCGCCTGACAGGTCTTAAAGACCTGTTAGGTTTGGACACCCTCCTCGATCTCCAATACACCCTCGACGCCGCCGGGCAGGTGACGGGCGCGCAGATGACCGCGCCGCTCGATCCTGCTTCGAACTTCCAACTTCAAACTTCAAACTTCCAATACGACGCCGCCTCACAATTGGCGGGCGATGGGTACGCCTACGACGCGCAGGGCCGCCTCACCAAATCGCCCGACGGCGAATTCAAATGGGACGCCCTCTCCCGCCTCGTCGGCATCGGGGACACTGCTCTGACATACAACGCCCTCGGCGACCTCACGACCAGACGATCATCCGACCAAGCGACTACCGGACTACCCGACTACACGACTAACTACCATTACAACTACGCCCTCGGCCTGACGCCCATCGTCGCCGAGCAGGATGCTGATCAGGGGGAATTCCTGCGCTACTACGTGTGGACCCCCGCCGGGCAACTTCTGTACATGATCGACGCTGCGCGCGGGAACGCAGTCTACTTCTATCACTTTGACCGCGTCGGTTCCACGTTGGCGCTGACGGACAAGGGTGGCGCGGTGGCCGACGCCTATGCCTACACTCCGTATGGGAGGCTGTTGCAGCACGAAGGCGATAGCGAACAGCCTTTCACCTTCGTCGGTCAATGGGGCGTCAGACAAGAGGGGGCGTCGGGAGATATCTATCACATGAGGGCGAGGTACTATGATGCGGTAACCGCACGATTCCTTACCCGAGAGCCACTATGGCCGGCCACTGTTAATCCCAAACAAGTCAATCCGTACCAGTTTGCTCTGGAGAATCCATTAAAATATATAGATCCCACGGGTCTGGATCCAGTTGAGACGGACTCGGTTCTGATTCGCCTTGAGAGTGGAGATTGGGTTGGTGAGTTGAGCGGGAGGCGGTATTCTGACTATCTGGAAGGTATCTCTGGAGAAGTACAACTTGCCCAGGAGATGGCCCAGCCGCTTCCTGATCTGGTAAATCAAAGGATCCAGGAAGCGGTCAACGGCTCGTTTAGTTCTTCGGAATTGAGTCAAGAGATTGAAGGCTTGGTAGAGGATTGGGTGCGGTTCAATGTGGATGAGACGCAGCTTTCTTTAGCCCAGCTATTCAGGAACCGCCTCATATTATTCCCTGGTACTACGATTAATGCGGAAGAAGGCGAGGAGATCCTAAGACAGGCAGTGGAAGATTTTAGACGGATGCACCCGGGAGAACTGGAAGATTTTGAAAGTCGTACGGCTCCTCGGCAGGTGGAGGTAAGTCCCGAAGAACTTGCTCAATTCCAGATTCGATTCGATGAACATTTCAATTCGGTGATGTACGAATTATTCGGAGACCGGGAGACCATTGACAAAGTATACGATGAGTGACTTATACACGCGGGGATATACTTTTTCTGTCACGGAAAAACCATCACGCTGGTGATTGGTGTGCTGGCTGTTTTGCTGCTGGCGGCCGGTTTGGCTGGAGCCCAGGGCAGCAGAGAGCCTATCCTGAGCGAAGCGAAGGATGCAGGGGAGCAGAGGAGCGTTGCGCGTTGGAACGTTGAACGTTCAACGTTCCAATGTTGAACGTGCCAACGTGCAACCTGCCAAGCCAGGGCGGTTCAGGTTTTTTGAGGAGGAGGGCAAGTTCTGGATCTACGTCGAAGGAGAAACCCAACCCATGATGGTTGAAGGCGTCCTACGGGTGGAGCCTGGCTACACCTACGTCGAACGGTAGAGCGCCACGCGCCGCCGTGAGCCAGAGCAGCACGGAAAACAGTTGGGAGAGCCACGACGATCATCCGGTATGTGCGACAGCGTAGAAACAGATTCGTGATTTCCGCCATCTTCTCCTCACGCTGGCGGCTGTTCTGGTCGCCTTGCCAGCCGGGTAGAATCGTCAATTGGCGCACTTTTTGGCAAAGTCCCGCCGCGTTCCTTTGGGTGATTTGGCAGTGGCGTCTTGCCAGAAATTGTGCCATAATGCTTATGGGTGTGATGGTCAGCGGTGCCTTGCCAGCAGTGGTTAATGCGTCCGCTCCCGGGCATGGGAGGCGGCTGGTATTTTTTTTCCGCTCCCGCCCAGTCTGCCCAACACTGGCTGTAGCGGACAGGGCTTCGCCTTGGTGGTGCGGGGCGGGTTTGCTGGCATAAGTTCTGGTTTGCGAAGGAGTCTTAGACACCCGCAACGCGGCTGACGCGCGGGCCGTTAGGCAAACCCTAATCCCCGTTCCTTCAACGAAACCCATCGTCCCTGCCCGATGACCATGTGATCCAGCACGTCAATATCCAGCAGTTTCCCGGCCTGGACGATGGCGCGCGTCACGGCCACGTCGTCGGGGCTGGGCGTCGGGTCGCCGCTGGGGTGATTATGTACCACGATAATGGCTGGCGTCCCGCGCCGGATGGCCGGTTTGAACACCTCGCCAACGTGCACCTGGGCGCTGTTGACCGAGCCTTTGTAGACTTCGATAATATCCAGAATCCGGTTACGCGTGTCGAGCAGGAAGACACGCAGATGCTCCTGCTCCAGCCCGGACATCTCGTACTGCACCAGCGCGGCTGCGTCGGCGGGGCTGTTGATCATCGGGCGCTCCTCCGGCGATTCGAGCATCAGCCGCCGGCCCAGTTCGATGGCTGCCTTGATCTGCATCGGTTCCAGATTGAAGTTCAATCTGTTTCAGGTTGCCGCAC
>CAZTZE010000051.1:0-22800 GCA_964618215.1 uncultured Chloroflexus sp. | reverse complement strand
CGCCGCTTTTTACACACCTTGATCAATCAAGAATGGACAAAGTCCAGCTAAGAGAATGACCACTCTCAAAACCACCCTCTTCATCTTGCTCGTCCCCGTCTTCATCATCTTCAAAATTCCCGGCCTCGGCCTCCCGTCGGGACCCTGGAACTGGCTCGCCGTTCCCTTCTGGCTGGTCGGTATGACCGGCCTGCTCTGGTGCGCCGCCGACTTCGTCCGCAATGGACGCGGCACGCCTGCCCCGATTGACCCGCCCCGGGAACTGGTCGTCAGCGGGCTGTATCGCTTCGTCCGCAACCCGATGTACGTCGGCGCGCTGCTCATTCAGTTTGGGAATATTCTCTGGTTTGGGACACTGGCGCAGGCCGTCTACTGGCTCTTCCTGTTCATCGGCTTCAACCCTTTCATCCGTGCCAACGAGGAGCCGTATTTGCGCAAGACCTTCGGCGCGAGATATGAGGCCTATTGTCAGGCCGCGCCGAGGTGGATCCCGCGAATAAGAAAGGGCTTTAGCAAGCCCTGATCGCGCTCCCGTACTATAAAACACGCCAAGATCTTTGCTGAAGGATCAATTATCCTATGAAGCAACTTTGCATAAACGTACTCAACGAAGTCGGGCTGCATGCCCGCCCGGCGGCACAGTTTGTCAAGCGCGCGGCGAAATATCAATCTGAAATCCGCCTGCGGAATATCACCCGCGCAAGCGACTGGGCCAGCGCAAAAAGCATTCTGGAAGTGCTCACGTTGGGCGTCGAACAGAACCACGAAATCGAGATCACCTTCAGCGGGGTGGACGAAGAAGAGGCTGCCAGGGAGATAGAGAATTTGTTCCGGGGCAATTTCGTTCCTTCAGAATAATTCATTGCTGTTGTGGTATCGAGGATTGCTCTTTAGCGCAACGAAAACAGCTTAGCAGGGTTGTAATTATTTGAAATGCGTGGTATATATCAGTTATGACCACTTCCCCGCCAATGGACGCCAATAGTTCCATTCCCCTTTATCGCCAATTGAAAAATAGACTCCTCAAGCGTATCCATGCCGGAGAGTTGAAACCCTACGACCGCCTGCCCTCCGAGCGCGATCTGGGCGATGAGTTCGGCATCAGCCGCATGACCGTCCGCCAGGCCTTGCAGGCGCTCATCCGCGAGGGGTTTTTGTACACCCGCGTCGGGAAAGGCACTTTCGTCAACAACATCAATTTCGAACAGCAACCCGTGCTGACCGGCTTTACCGAGCAGATGCAAAAATTGGACCTGGATATTTCCAGCCAGGTCCTGGGGTTCACACTTGAACCCGCTTCAACCTCCCTGGCTGAGATTCTCGAGGCTGCGCCCAACAGCACGGTGTTCAAACTCAGACGCCTCCGCCTGGCAAACGGTTTGCCGCTTGCCCTGGAAACCGCCTATATCCCCCAGGAATTATGTCCCAATCTGACCCGATTCGATTTCTCGAAGGAATCGTTGTACACGGTGATGCGCCGGGAATATGGTTTGCGTCTGGCCAGCGCGGAACAGACGGTGGTAGCCGCCCTCGCCGACCGCGACGAACAGCGCTTGTTCGGAACGCAGCCCCCGGCGGCAGTCTTGCGCATGAAACGGGTGACGCGTACCCACCTCAATAACGTAGCAGAATATGTCGAATCCGTTTATCGCGGTGAAACATACAAACTGCGGGTTTGGTTGCAGGCAGCCAACGAGAAATAACCCTGAAAGGAGAGGAAAACAATGATCCGAATTATCACTGTCTGCGGGGTTGGAATGGGCAGCAGTCTGCTCCTGCGCATGTATACCGAGGATGTGATCAAAGAATTGGGCATCGAGGCAAGAGTGGAGGCCTCGGATGCAACCCAGGCACGCGGGGCGCGCGTAGACCTGATCCTGACCTCGCCGCCGCTCGTCCAGGTCTGTTCCGGCGGCCACGCGGAGGTCAGGGCGATCAAGAGTTTTATCAACAAGGACGAAATCCGTTTGGTATTGAGCGCGTTCCTGCAGGAAAAAGGCCTGTCGAAGCAGTAACGCTTTCAGAAAAGGAGGTAGATAAAAGGAAAGAATAAAATCTTTATCCCCTGTTTTCTTCAAACCCCAAGAGTTTAATAGACACCAGAGGAGAATGTAAAATGGATATTCTGATTTCTATCGCCAAGTTCATCGCCGATAACATCTTCGGCCAGCCGGCGTTTCTGCTCGGCCTGATCGCCATGATCGGCCTGATCGTCCAGCGCAAGCCTTTCAGCGATGTGGTGACCGGCACGATCAAGACGGCCGTAGGCTTCCTCATCATGGCCAAAGGCGCAGATATTGTGGTGGATGCGCTGCTCAAGTTCACCCCCATTCTGCAAGGCGCGTTCGGCATGGAAGCTAGTCTGCTCACCGTCTTTGGCGGGGCAGGCCTGGGCACCCTCATGAC
The DNA here is from genome assembly GCA_964618215.1 of uncultured Chloroflexus sp. GTDB lineage: Bacteria > Chloroflexota > Anaerolineae > Anaerolineales > Villigracilaceae > CG2-30-58-95. Next base: position 20,394 of record CAZTZE010000051.1, on the reverse strand, counting down.
GAACTATGGCAGCGCCGCCGCCCTGATCATGACCTTCGGTTTCCTGTTCCATGTGTTGCTGGCCCGCTTCACTAAGGCGAAATACATCTACCTGACCGGTCACTTGATGTTCTGGATCTCGCTGGTGCTTGTGGCAGTCCAGTTGGAGATCAACCCGAACATCTCGGTTACCACCATGGTCGTGACCGGCTCGATCATCGCCGGTATCTACTGGACGCTGCAACCGGCCTTGACGCAACCACTGATGCGCAAGGTGACCGGCGGCGACGAACTGGCCCTCGGCCACACCTCCGCTTCCACCGCGTGGCTCTCCGGCATGTTGGGCAAGTACGTCGGTAAGCCGGAAAACAGCACCGAAAAGGTCAAACTGCCCGCCTGGATGGGCTTCTTCCGGGATGTCACCGTGGCGACCGCCGTGGTGATCGGCCTCGTAGTGATTATCGCCGCCCTCGTCGCCGGGCCGGATAAGGTCGCTTCCGGCAGTCTGAACTACGTCGTCTTCGCGCTAATGCAGGGCTTTGTCTTTGCTGTTGGCATCGCCGTCCTGCTGACCGGTGTGCGCATGGTGCTGGGTGAGATCGTCCCGGCCTTCCGCGGCATCGCGATGAAGATCGTCCCCGGCGCCAAACCGGCGCTGGACTGCCCGATCACCTTCGATTACGCCCCCACGGCGGTGCTGTTCGGCTTCCTCTCCGCCTTCGTGGTGTTCATCATCTGCATGGTGATCTTCGGGGCTATCGGCTGGGCGATCATCGTCCCGCCGATGATCATGCTGTTCTTCCCCGGCGGCACCTGTGGTGTGTTCGGGAACGCTACCGGCGGCGTGCGCGGCGCCATTCTGGGCGGCGTCATCCTGGGCCTGTTCCTGGCCTTCGGTCAGGCTATTACCATGCCCATGCTCAGCACCACCTCGCCGGAACTGGCGCAACTGGCCGACCCCGACTGGTACATCATCATCTGGATCTTCAAGCCTCTGCTCAGCCTGATCTATGGGCTGTTCGGCTAACCAGCGGGAACGTTTATATACAAACATCCGTCGTGTGGAGTCCCCTCCGCACGACGGATGGTCATGCTTGTGTGCGCTGTAAAGATTCAGAAAGGTTATACAATGTCTGCTCTTCCCTATGCCTCAAAACTCTTTTCTATCTCGATAGCGATCATCCAGCGTGTCTGGCAACGGGAGGAAAGTAACCTGGATGCCGCCGCCGGACTGCTCACCGAGTGCATCGCTGCTGGCGGTGTTTTTCATGTTTTTGGGGCCGGGCATTCTCATTTGTTTGCTGAAGAGGTAAGTTATCGCGCCGGCGGGCTGGTGCCGGTCAACCCCATCCTGGATGTCGGTTATACGCTGATGGGGGGGCCTCCCTCGCGCAGCAGCGAATTGGAACGACTGGAGGGGTATGTCCCCACGATACTGAATGGCTACGACCTGCGCCCGAACGAAGTCATGCTCATCATGTCGCAATCGGGGCGGAACGCCGGCCCGCTGGAAGCCGCCTTGTACGCCAAGGAAAAAGGGCTGCGCGTCGTCGCGGTCACCTCGGTGGCGCAATCGCAGGCACAGACCAGCCGCCACTCCAGCGGCAAGCGCCTCTTCGAGATCGCCGATGTGGTGATTGACAACCACGTGCCAGAGGGCGACGCGGCGGTCGAATTGCAGCCCGGCCAACCCAGGGTCGCGCCGCTTTCGACCATTGTCGGCGCGGCGATTTTACAGGCCCTGGTGGCCGAAACGGCCGGCCGGCTGCTGGAAAGGGGCATCCCGCCGCCGGTCTGGGTCAGCGCGAATGTGGATGGGGGCGAAAAACACAACCTGCAAATGGCGTTACAATATCAGTCGCGCCTGCGCTCGTTTTGAGACAAATGCTGATGAACTGGATCGAAACCAATACTGTGAAGATAAGCGCGCCTGCCGCCGCATGGCGGGAGGCTGTGCATGCAAGCGGGAGACTGCTGGTGGAGGCGGGATTCGCCGAGCCGCGCTATATAGACGCCATGCTGCGCACGGTCGAGGAACTTGGGCCTTATATTGTCATTGCGCCCGGCGTTGCCCTGCCGCACGCCCGACCCGAGGATGGCGCGCTGGGAACGGGCTTCGCGGCGGTCGTCCTGGCTGCGCCGGTGGAGTTTGGCAATCCCGATAACGACCCGGTCCATTTGGTGGTGGCGTTCTGCGCGCCGGATAAATCCGCACATATCGGCTCGCTTTCCCGGCTGGCGAAAGCGCTTGGCAAAAATGACTTTCTGCAACGCGCCCGCGCCGCGCAGAGCGAGGCGGAACTGGTCAAAATCCTGAATGAGACCGAGTGATCTGCTATTATCGTTGCACACCGCCGGGAACGCCGAGTACGCGAAGAATCTCTTTGAAACCGGATACCCATGCTTACCCTGGATAACGCCGTCATTTACACCCCCTCCAAAGCCATCGCCAACGCCGTCCTGCTCATCGAAGACGGCAAGATCGTGAAGTGCGGCCCGGCAAACGAGACGCCCGTCCCGCCCGAGGCCGAACGCCTCGACCTGGCGGGAAAATCCGTCTTCCCCGGTATGATAGATGTTCACATCCACGGCCTGCTCGGCAGGGACACGATGGGGAGGGGACTGGCCGAAGTGATCCCGCTACTGCCGCGCTTTGGCGTGACATCTTTCCTGGCGGCCACCGTCACCCTGCCGCTGGAAGAGATCTATCCCCGCCTGCGTGAGATGGCTGAGGCGCTGGCCGCGCCTCCCTTCGGCGCGGAATGTCTGGGCATCCACGTCGAAGGGCCGCATCTTTCGCCGCGCCGCACAGGTATGGCCAACGCGGCCTGGGTGCACCCACTGACCCGCGCGGAATTTGACCAGTTTCAGTCAGCGGCGGAGGGCCGCATTCGCATGATCACCTTTGCGCCGGAGGAGGGCGAGGCGCTCGGCCTGATCCCGTATTTGAGAGAAAACAACGTCGTGGCGGTCATCGGTCATTCGGACGCTTCTTATGAACTGGTCGCCGAGGCGGTCAAACTCGGCTTGAAACACGCCACGCACACCTTCAACGCCATGCGTCCGCTGCATCACCGCGAGCCAGGCGTGGTCGGCGCGGTGCTGGCTTTCCCCGAGATTATCGCCCAGTTGATCGCCGACGGCCAGCACGTCCACCCCGGGGCTATGCGCGCCCTGTTGAACGCCAAAGGTGTGGAGGGAGTCTGCCTGATCTCGGATGCCGCGCCGTTCGCCGGGCTGCCGCCGGGCGAGTTGGACTGGGAGGGCTATCACATCGTCATTGACGAGCACACCTGTCATTTGCCGGATGGCACGCTGGCCGGCGCGCACAGCCTGATGGACAGCGGTTTTCGCAATCTCATTCAAAAGGTCGGGTTGACCCCGGGGGAGGCCGCGACCTGCGCCAGTCTCGTCCCGGCGCGGACGCTCGGTGTGGATAACCGCAAGGGTCGTCTGCTCCCCGGCTACGATGCCGACCTATTCGTGACCGATAAGGATTTCCAGATCCAGATGACGATGGTCAACGGGCGGATCGCCTGGCAGAAATGAGCAAGTCCACCAAACCCCAAACCCTGCGCGGCATCTCCGCCTCGCCCGGATTCGCTCATGGCCCGGCCTTTCTCTGGCAGGAAACCGAGATGGTCATCCCGCGCCGTCCGGTTGCCGACGCTGGTGCAGAACTGGCCCGGCTGGCCGCTGCCCGTTCCGCGGCGCGGCAGGAGATCGAACAGATCATCCGTGAGTTCTCGGCAACATTGGGCAAAGGCGAAACGGCCATTTTCGAAGCGCATTTGATGTTCCTCGATGATGCTGCTCTGCTCAAACGGGTGGAGGCCGCCATCCAACAGGGTATCAATGTCGAGCCTGCCTGGGCAGACGGTATCGCCCACTTTGCCGCCCAGTTGCAGGCCATTCCCGATCCCACCTTGAGCGCCCGAGCCGCCGACGTGCGCGACGTGGGCCAGCGCGTTCTCCGCAAGATGCTGGGCGTCGAAGAAAGCCCAGTACGGTCGCTCACCCATCCTGCTGTGATCGTTGCCAGGGACCTGACTCCCTCGCAGACCGTCTCACTAAAGCGAGACCTGGTACTCGGCTTTTGCACGGCGGAGGGCGGGCCGACCTCCCACACGACCATCCTGGCCAGAGCGCTGGGCGTTCCGGCCGTGGTGGGACTGGGCGAACCTGTCCTTACGGTCACGGCAAGCACGCCGCTGTTGGTGAACGGGCACAAAGGCGAGGTGACCATTCATCCGTCAGAGAAAAGCATCCGAATCGCCTCCCAGGAAGAGCAAAAAGCTGCCCGTCAGTCACAGACGGAACGTGAAGCCGCGGCAGCCCCGGCCGTCACGCGCGATGGGCATCCGGTCAAAGTGGCTGCCAACGTCGGCGGGTTGGAGGAGGCGCGCCAGGCGGTTAGATCCGGCGCGGAGGGGATCGGCCTTTTGCGCACCGAGTTCCTGTACCTTGACCGCAATACCGCTCCGGATGAAACTGAGCAAACGCAGGCTTATTCCGCCATACTGGAGGCGATGGGCGGCCGTCCAGTAATCGCCCGTACCCTGGATGTCGGCGGCGATAAAATGCTGCCTTATTTGCATCTTGACAGAGAAGCCAATCCGTTCCTGGGCTGCCGGGCGATCCGCCTGTGCCTGGAACGCCCCGCGCTCTTCAAAACCCAATTGAGAGCATTGCTGCGCGCCGGCGTGGATCATTCACTGTCCATCATGTTCCCCATGATCGCTACATTGGAGGAAATTCAAAGCGCCCGGGCGTTGCTGGAAGAAGCCAGAGATGAGGCGCGGCAGTCAGGCCATGCTGTGGCGGATACGCTGCCGGTCGGCATGATGGTCGAAGTGCCGTCTGTGGTCATAATGGCCGAACAGTTTGCCCGCCATGTGGACTTTTTCAGTATCGGCACAAACGACCTGACCCAATATACGCTGGCCGCCGAGCGCACCAATGCAAAAGTGGCCCATTTGGGAGACGCATGTCATCCGGCGGTGCTGCGCCAGATCCAAAAGGTGGTAGAAGCGGGTCATGCGGCTGGTATTTGGGTGGGAGTGTGCGGGGAACTGGCGGCTGATCCTGAAGTGGTCCCTATCTTGTTGGGCCTTGGCGTGGACGAATTGAGCATGACGCCGAACGCCATTCCACAGGCCAAAGCGATCATCCGCCGCTGGACATTTACAGAAGCGCAAAGTATCGCCTCGCAAGCGTTGGCCCTGGGGTCAGCCGCCGACGTGCGCGCTATGATGAAGATTAAAATTTCCGCTGGAAAAAACAATCCGGCGATATAATAGACCTTAACAGATATTGTCTAATACAAGGAGATTTGATTAATGCGTACTTTACGCCCTCTGTTCCTGCTGGTTCTTGCTTTGGGACTGGTCCTCAGCGCGTGCGCCCCCGCCGTCCCTGCGACGCAGCCTGTTGTCGCCGCGCCAGCCTGGAATTTGATCAACCGGGCGGCCGCCTGATCATGTACGCGGCTGAAGATAAACACGGCACCTACCCCTCGTCAGCCGTGTGCAATAATTCCCGCCTGGTCTATCTCACTGACGCTCCGTTCACTGGAGAAGCGGTCTATTGGGGAGAGACCTGCGGTTTTATTTCGCCCTTTGAGATCGTCCCTGGTCTCTCCAGCGACCCGCGCTACCGGGGCAATGGCAAGTGGCTGTGGACCGTGTTTAACGTGGGCGAACCGGATAACTACCTGATCAACGACCTGGATACCCCCTCGGAGTGGCGCGGGCTGACCGACCTCAAGAAGGCCGAATTGACCGGCGCATTCCCGGATGAGGCGGTCTGGGATGGATACCATCCTGAGGACAGGAGCCGTTTTTGCGGAGGCATGAAACCTGACGGTATTACCCTGCCCCTATTATCTAATTTCGATTGGCCCTGCTCCACCCGCCTGGGCAGCAAATTTGAAAACGACGTGGAGTATGTGAACAATGGATACCTGAGCAACATCCCTGCAAAATACATCCCGGCTACTCCATTCACGCTGACAGAAAAGCTGAGGGCTGAATTTAAAATATCCATTCATACTGCGATGGGGATGGGTGGCAGCGCCATCCTGCAGGCTTTTAACAGTGATGGTTCCCCGTTCATCGATACCAATTTGCGAGGCTCTTTCACGACCGGGCAAAATGACATTTTTTATGTTGGAATGGTTGCCAATAACACGAACAGGGTTATCGACCACCTGATATTAACTCAAACCAGTTCCGGGGCACCACTAATTGGTTGGTACGTCTCTTATATTGAAGTGACCGACCTTATCCAGAACGTAACCGTCACCTTCCCGGTGAACAGGATCATTCCCCCCAACCAGCCTGTAACGATCGCCCATCCATGAGTAGCCAATGCCAACCTTTGTAAAATGGGAGCTGTGATGAAAAGAACCGGATTGAACCCCCTGATCGTTGTTTGCCTGCTGGCGCTCGTGCTCCTGCCTATCTGCGCCTGCACCTATCAAGGCGATGAATTCACATTTTCTGCCCCGCTCGACTTCAAAACCAAGCAGTTTGATCCGCCCGAGTCCAATCTGAACAATGATCCTGAATTATTGCTGGTTTCCCAAAATGGGCATCTGTATTTTGAGTTATCCCGCCAAAATATCCCCAAAGAGGGTGATCTGGAATCTGTTTTTAACGCACACAAGACTCAATCCAGCGAAATCTCCTCTCATTATCAATTCATTTCACAAAGTACGATCGAGATCAATGATCGCACAGCCATTGAGTATATTTATCGCGAATTCTCCGGTGAGCCATACTGGCAGCGCAGGGAGATCTGGATGGAGAATAATGGTTGGGCTTATACACTGGTTTGTTCCGAACCGGCAGATTCCACACCTGGCTTGGTTATTCCTGTTTCAGAACGGTGTATACGCCTCATCGAAGGTTTCCAGTTTAAGTAACCCAGACTTGAGACTTCTTTACGCTCAAGCACTACTCTCGCGTTCCCCAATCTGACGATACACCGCACTGACCGTTACCCACACCCTCGGCCCGTGAGCCTCCGGGCGGGCATGTTATTCGGCTGATAAGATTCAAAATGGTATTGTGGTTGAATGGAATCACGAACACCCGTCAATAAGACGAGTGTTCGTGTGGGTGCTTCCCGCGGCGCGGGATAGATACCCAAGTTAAAACAAAAACGGGTATTCTGCATGGTTTTCAGGTCCATCCAACCGTGACGGCCTTACGAACACCCGAATAAAGTAGTGCCCCTGCGTTCTTTGCATCCTGTGGGCAAGCGGGCTCGAATTGCCGTTGGCCTTAGACAAAAAATCCGCCTTTTACGGCGGAAGTTATATGTGCCCCCAAGGGGACGTTGTATATACGGATAATAGTCGGATGAGAGGGCGTATAAAAAAAATAAGAATAGTAAGCACCGTCCCAACCCGTGTCCGGTGTATCGCAGCACTGGCTTTATCATGCTGATGCGACTGCTGTTTCCAGCGCGGTTAGGCAGACAGCGCTTTGCCTTGCGTTCCTTCCTCCAATTTGGTAGTTGGGGCAATCAGGAAGATGACGTTATCCCAGACGATGTGACTGACGATCAAGGCGCCAAGCGGGACGCCCAGCCCGGTTGTACCTGCCCACCCCCTCTGTCCCTCCATTTCTGCCTGCGCCAGTGCCAAAGGAAAAGTGATCTTCGAAATGGGGGGATGAAAGGGGGGTGAAATTCATGAGCGCACATCACATCTTGACGCTCCGCATCTCTTGTGATATTCTTTACCTCCGTAGACCGACTGGTCGGTCTACGGCATCTATGACCACTCCTAACCCCGACCCCACCCAGGAAACCCGCACGCGCATCCTCGAAGCGGCGGTCAAAGTCTTTGCCACCAAGGGCTATCACGACGCCAAAGTGGACGACATCGTCAGCGAGTCGCGCACCTCTAAAGGGGCGTTCTATTTCTATTTCCCCAGCAAACAGGATATCTTCCTGGCCCTGAGCGACACCTTCGCGAACCTGCTGGAAGCGCGTCTCACCCAGGCCATGGACAAAGAGACTCACGGCCTCCAGCAAATGGAGGCGGCCCTGCGCGCCAGCCTTGGCTTGTTCAGCCAGTATCGCGGTCTGGCGAAGATCGCGCTGGTGCAAGCGATGGGACTGGGCGCGGTCTTCGAGGAACGCCGCCGCGCCATCAATGACCGCCTGACGCGCATCATCCAGTCCCGCCTCGAGCGCGCCGCGCAGGACGGAAGCATCCCGCTTCAGCAGACCGAGATCGCGGCGCGCGCCTGGGTCGGCGCGCTAAACGAGATCGTCACGTACTGGATTTACACAGGCACGCCGCCGCTGGAAGAATCGCTGCCCGCCCTGTGTCTGTTCCTGGCGCGCTCCATCGGTATTCCTGAGGATCGCATCCCACCGATGGGGCCTCAAGAGTAGAAAACTTTGGAGTGCGACGGCTTGCCGTCGCAACCTGCATGAGCAAGCTCATGCACTCCAAAAATATCACATCACAAGGAGATTTGATTAATGCGTATTTTACGCCCTCTGTCCCTGCTCGTTCTTGCCCTGGGACTGGCCCTCAGCGCCTGCGGACCCGCCGTTCCTGCGACGCAGCCTGTTGTCGCCGCGCCAGCCGCCGAGGTCCCAACCGCGAAGTACCCGAAGGGTGAAGCGCCCGTCACACTGAAGATCGCCGTCCTGCCCATCATTGACACACTGCCGATGTACGTCGCCCAGCAGGAAGGTCTGTTCGCCAGGTACGGAGTCAACGTCGAATTCGTGCCGGTCGCCTCCGCGCCCGAACGTGATCAACTGCTCGCCGCCGGCCAGGCCGACGGCGCGGTCAACGAGACGCTGTCCGTGATGCTGTTCAATAAAGACACCGTCCAAATGCAGGCCGTGCGCTACGCCCTGCGACCCACCGAAGGCTACGGCCACTTCTTTATTCTGGCCTCTGCCCAAAGCGGCATCACCACCACCGACGGGCTGAAAGGCGTGGAAATCGGCGTCTCACAAGGCACGATCATCGAATACGTCACCGACCGTTTGCTCGAAGCTGCCGGCCTCACCGCCGATGAGATCAAAACTATCGCCGTGCCGAAGATCCCCGACCGCATGGCCCTGCTCGCTTCGGGCGAACTTAAAGCCGGCGTCCTGCCTGACCCACTGGCCTCACTGGCCGTGGGACAGGGTGCGGTAATCGTGGCCGACGACTCGTCGCACCCCGAATACGGCTTCAGCGTGATCTCCTTCCGCAAGGATGTGGTTGACGCCCACCCCGCAGCCGTGCGCGCCTTCCTGGCCGCCATCGAAGAAGCCACCACGCTGCTCAATGCCGACCCCGCCAAATACGCCAACCTGTTGAGCGAGCAAAAACTTGTCCCGCCGCCGCTGATCGGCAAGTTCCAGGTGCCGCCCTTCCCGAGCGCCGGCGTGCCGACGGAAGAGGAATGGAGCGACGCGCTGGCCTGGGCGAAGGGCAAGGGGATGCTGACCGTTGACGTTTCCTACGCCGACTCAGTCAACGCCGCGCTTCTTCCCTGATCCTTCGACTTCGCTCAGGACTAACCGTTAGCCGGCTGCCGTTATAATAGCGGGAGTCTGCCCGAGGGCGGACTCCCGTTTTTCGTGCGCAAATTGCCAATTTGAACCAGATACCATGATCCGCATTCATTCCCTCACCTTCGGCTACCCACGCGGCGCGCCCATCTTCCAGGGCTTCGACTGGCAGGTTGCGCGCGGCCAAACGTGGACGGTGCTCGGCCCTTCAGGTTGTGGCAAGACCAGCCTGCTCTATCTGCTGGCGGGCTTGCTCCAACCCACAAGCGGACAGATCGAAATAGACGGCCAGCCGCTCACCCGTCCGCGCCCGCGCACGGGGCTTATCTTGCAGGATTACGGTCTGTTGCCGTGGGCCACTGTGCGCCAGAACGCGGAGCTGGGATTACGCGTCCGAAATTTTTATGGACCCGACGGGACTCACACCCCGCGCGACTACTCCCCCGCCCGCGACGTGATGCCCTGGCTCGAACGTCTCGGCCTGGCAGAATTCGCCGATAAATTCCCCGCCCAGATTTCAGGCGGACAACGCCAGCGCGCCGCCATCGTCCGTACTTTGGCTTTATCTCCAGACCTGCTCTTAATGGATGAGCCTTTCGCCTCCCTCGACGCGGTCACGCGCGAAGATTTGCAGAATTTAACTTTATCATTGTGCGCAGAGCAGCAATTGACTTTAGTGATCGTCACCCATGCTATCGAAGAAGCGGTCGCATTGGGGGGAAAAATCTTATTGCTGGAAACCGCGCCGAATCAAAATGCGCGCGTGTTCGAGAATCCGCAGGCTGGACAATCTAATTATCGCAACAGTCAGGCGTATCACGATTTATGTAATTTATTGTGGCAGGAAATGCGCCATGAAAAGGCGTGACGTATTGCTCTCCGCACTGGGACTGGTCATCGTCTGGCAGGTCTTTGCGCTGATTGTCAGTCGTCCGATCTTGCCCGCGCCGTGGGAAGTGTTTATTGTCTTCTTTCAGGAATTGGGCAATGACTTGATGATCCATTTTGGGGTCAGCCTGTGGCGAGTCGTTGCGGGGATGGCGCTCTCGGTGCTGGTCGCGGCTCCTGCGGGGCTGGCAATTGGCGGGTCCAGGACAATGAACCGTATCTTTTCCCCGATCATTTATTTGTTATATCCAATTCCAAAAGTCGTCTTCGTGCCGGTTGTATTATTGTTTCTAGGAATTGGAGATACAGCAAAAATCACCATCATCTTTTTGATCTTATTTTTCCAAATCGTTGTCCTCGTCCGCGATCAGGCGGCTGGACTCCCGCCTCAACTGCTTCAAAGTTTACGAAGTCTCGGCGCGGGACGACGGGCGTTGTTCCGCTTTGTGTATTTGCCTGCCAGCCTGCCCGCAATCTTGACCGCCCTGCGTCAATCCATTGGCACGGCGGTGGCGGTGTTGTATATCACCGAGTTGTTCGCGACGAAATATGGATTGGGCTATTATATTTATTACAACGGCGGTACGCTGTTTAATTATCCCGCCATGTATGCCGGCGTAATCGCCATGAGTTTGCTGGGACTGGGAATGTATTTCGCCGTAGATTGGCTGGAGCGATGGTTGTGCCCGTGGAAATTCATTTCATAACCACGATGGACCACAAAGAAAATCCGCGCGCATCCATTCGCTCCGCGTCAGCCGCGTCCCATTGCATCATGTCGCGAGAAACAACCCCAACCAGAACAGCAGACTATATACCAGCGCGGTCTGACCCGTGCCGGCCAGCGCGGCGTTGAGCGGACGGCCTTGTTGGGTGAAGACCACGCGCAGGGTTTTCCACGCAAGGGGAATGGAAAGCCACGCAAGCAAGGATAATGCGGGAACAATATTCAACAGAATCAAAACAGGCAAAATGGCAAAGGCGATCAGCATACAGGATAGAAATTCAATGCGTGCGCCGCGCACGCCGAGCCTTACAGCTAATGTATGCTTGCCTGCTTTGCGATCATTCTCAATATCGCGCAAATTATTGACAACCAAAATTGCCGTAACAATTAATCCCACAGGCATAGACATCCACCACGCGGCCACACTGACCGAACCGACCTGCGCACAATAAGTCCCTGTCACCGCGACAAGACCGAAAAAGGTGAAAACAAAAATATCGCCAAGGCCATGATAACCTAAGGGAAATGGTCCGCCAGTATATGAAATCGCCGAAAGGATCGCGGCCAGTCCGATAAAAACCACAACCCAGCCGCGCAAAAAGGCAAGATACAAGCCGAACATTGCCGCCAACGCGAAGATGATCCACATGCCGCGCTTCACTTGCGCGGCGGGGAGCAATCCTGCCTGCGTCACGCGCAACGGCCCTTGTCTTTCGGATGTATCCGTCCCGCGCTCAAAATCATAAACATCATTCGCGACGTTACTTCCAATTTGCAGGAGCAAAGCCACACATAATGCCGCCAACGCCGGTCCAGGTTGAAATGAGCCATCCGCCCAGGCCAGCGCGCTGCCCATCACCACGCCCGCCGCTGCGGCCGGCAGGGTGCGCGGGCGGATTGCCAGCCACCAGATTTGCCAAACGTTCATCGTGCGATTTTCTCGAACGGACATAAAGTCTCCAGTAATAAAGTTGGCTCAATGGAAATCGCAGTATACCATGCGTTTATAATTGGTGAAATTTCAAGGAGACCCATGACCCACCTCAGTGGACAAGAACGCGCTCAATTCGTACAATCCATGTTCTCCCGCATCGCCCATCGCTACGATTTGATGAATCGACTCATGACGGGCTTTCAGGATGTGCGCTGGCGCAGACAGGTCATTCAATTGGCAAAACTGACGCCCCACGCCTCTCTCCTGGACCTCGGCTCTGGCACAGGCGATTTGGCCTTTGAGGCCCTCGAACAGAATCCCCAAACCCGCGTCACCGCGGCCGATTTCACGCTGGAGATGATGCGCGTCGGTCAAGCGCGCGGCCGGCTCGACTGGTGCGCGGCGGATGCCCTGCGCCTGCCCTTCGACGACGCCTCCTTCGACGCGGTCGTCTCTGGCTTTTTGATGCGGAACGTGATTGACCTGCCGAAAGCCATTCAGGAACAACACCGCGTGCTCAAACCTCGCGGGCGGATTGTCATCCTCGACACCACGCGACCGAAGCGCAACCTGCTTTCGCCGTTCATCTGGATCCACATGCACCTCGTCATCCCAACCCTCGGCGGATTGCTTTCGGGTTTCCGCGACGCGTATTGCTACCTACCCGATTCCACCGAAGGCTTCGTCACCGCCGAGAAACTGGCCGCGCATCTGGTCGCGGCGGGATTCAAAACCGTCGGCTGTCAACGTCTCATGTTTGATACGATTGCCATCCACTGGGGAGAGAAAGGAGAAACCGCCCTGACCGAAGGCAAAAGCAAAGCCCGCGAACTGTTGGATGAAGTTGAGACACGTAATACGTAATACGGTATTCGTTGAATCGCTGAATCGCTGCCCCCCTCGAAAGGAACCCTTCGATGAAATCTTCTTCGCTACGCCGCCTGCCCCGCAACATCTGGGTCGTCACCGCCACATCGTTCCTCACCGATATCTCCTCCGAGATGATCGTCTATCTCATCCCGCTCTTCCTCGCCAACGTGCTGCGGAGCGGCACGGCGGTTATCGGCCTGATCGAAGGCATCGCCGAGACCACCGCCAGCCTGATGAAAATCTATTCCGGCGCGCTCTCGGACAAACTAGGCAAGCGCAAATGGCTGACCGTGGCCGGCTACACCCTTTCGACCATCGCCAAGCCTTTCCTGTACTTTACCAACACATGGGGCTGGATGTTGGGCGTCCGCTTCACCGACCGGCTGGGAAAGGGCATCCGCACCGCACCGCGTGACGCGCTGGTCGCTGGTTCGATTGACGAAAAGCAGCGCGGCCTGGCCTTCGGCATCCACCGCGCGGGTGACACCGCCGGAGCGTTCCTCGGACTGACGATTGCCGCCGTTATCGTCTGGCTGACCCAGTCTGGAGCGGCGACTCTGAGCCGCGCCACTTTCCAGATCGTGGTTCTGGCGAGCATCATCCCGGCGGCGCTGGCGGTGCTGGTGCTGGCAGTGGGCGCGCGCGAGGTGACCATCGAGGGCGAAAAATCGGCTGTTCCCAAATTCAACCTGAGAGAGCTGGATGGCCGTTTCAAGGCCTTCCTGCTGGTCGTGGTGCTCTTCACCCTGGGTAACTCGTCGGACGCCTTTATCATCCTGCGCGGCCAGGAGCGCGGGCTGAACATCCTGCAGATCATGGCCATGCTGATGACCTTCAATCTGATTTACGCTGCACTCGCCTCTCCCCTCGGCGCGCTCTCGGATAAGATCGGCCGCCGCAAACTGATTATCGGCGGCTGGATCACCTACGGGCTGGTTTATCTCGGTTTTGCCCTATCGCAGACCGGCTGGCAGATATGGACTCTGTTCGGGCTATACGGCATTTACTACGCCGCGACGGAGGGCGTCGCCAAGGCGTTGATCGCCGACCTGGTCGCGCCGCAGCGGCGCGGCGCGGCCTACGGCCTCTACCACGCCGCTGTCGGGCTGACCGCGCTGCCGGCCTCGCTGATCGCCGGGGTGTTGTGGCAAGGACTGGGTTCGTGGACAGGCTTCGGGGCCTCCGCTCCGTTCTTCTTCGGCGCGGGGATGTCGCTGCTGGCGGGAGTCCTGTTCTGGAGAGTAGTGCGATAACAATTTTTCTTGACAGCCATGTTATACTTCTTATATTGGAAAGGAGAACGAAATGGCAGAAAGCGTCTACAAGGTGATCGAGTTGGTCGGAACAAGCAGTGAATCGTGGGAGAAGGCAGCCGCGGCCGCCGTTGCGACCGCCTCGAAGAATTTGAAAGATCTTCGCATCGCTGAAGTGGTCGAACTGGACTTGCAGATTGAGGATGGCAAGGTTAGCACTTACCGGGCAAAGGTGAAGGTATCTTTCAAGTACCACGATAGTGACCGGTAGCAAACCGATCCGCTTTATTGATGAAGAAATTGAAATCCACTTCGACCAGCCGCCGGTGCTGGAGAAAAAGCCCGGCTGCCCGGACGGCTTCACCTGGAAGGGCCGGACCTATCGCGTGACCGAGATGCTGGACGAATGGTCGGATTTCACGCGGTGGGGGAAATTTGCGCGCAACATGACGCCTGGTCACGCCGCAAAGGGGAGTGGTTTCTGTATCGGGAGATGTCCGCAGGCTAAGAGGTGGGAACTCGCCCACTGAAAGGAGAGATCATGAAATCCAAGCTGTTTCTCTTGTTTGTGGTTGCCGCCCTCATAGTAGCCCTGCCTGGCTGTACGCTTTCTCTTGCCAAGCCGCCGGCCTCACTGCCTACACCTTTTGTCTTCCCGACCCTGCCGCCAACGAATGCTGCGCTGCCGACGAACACCCCGCTCGCGCAACCTGTCGCCTCGCCGACTGACACACCGCTTACGCCGCCTTCGGCGCTTCCCACGCTGACGCCTGTTTCCGCGACCACCCCGGGCGGCACAAATACCGGCGCGCCTTCTGGCCCGTACGCGGGCATCCTGATCGCGCCGACGGACGTGCTGAATATCAGCGCTTCGGCTGGGGCGGGCAATCCGATCGTCGGCGCCTTCGCGGCCACTGCGACTAACATCACGCGCACCGGCCCCTCAACTTACGTCGGCTCGAGCCTATGGGTCGAAGTCCAGAACCCGGGCGGCGGTAAAGGTTGGGTCAATGCCAAATTCCTGACCGAGTACGTTACCCCATCCGCGTTCTGCGCCGATGGGAAAGTCAGCACCCTGATTAGCAACCTGGACACCGCGCTAACCACCTCCAACAGCGCACTGCTCGCCTCACTGGTCAGTCCAACCCACGGCGCGGATGTCCGCTTGTGGCGCTACGGGAAAGTAGTCAATTACGACCAGGAACATGCCCGCTGGGTTTTTGAAAGCACGTATGAGATCAACTGGGGCCCGGCGCCGGGTAGCGGCCTGGATACGATTGGCTCGTTCCACTTAGCTGTCCTGCCTCGCTTGCAGGATGTCTTCAACGCCAGCTACACTTCGAACTGCAACGATCCGGGTGTCGCCGCCCTCTTCTCGCTGGAGCCGTGGCCAAATGAGTATGCTAATATCCATTACTACAACGTGTACAAAGCTGGCACTCCCGGCATTGACCTGGACTTTCGCACCTGGCTGGTGGGGGTGGAGTATGTGAAGGGTCAAGCTTATCTGTTTTCCTTGATCCACTTCCAGTGGGAGCCGTAAAACATACTGATTTCATCCCATCCACATTGACAAATCCCTTTTATTGCATATAATTGTTGTTGATAGTAATTGCAATAAGGAAATCGAAATGACCTGTACCACGCATCGCACCCAGGAATTGCGCGCCCGCGGCTTTCGCATGACGACGCAGCGCCGCGCCATTCTAAAAATCCTGCACGATTCCGGCGAGCATTTGTCGCCCTCCGAAGTCTACGAACGTTCCCGGCAGTCGGTCCCCGGTTTGACCGAGGCCACCGTTTATCGCACGTTGGAATTTCTGGCCGAGAACGACATGGCCCTGCCGGCGCACATCGGCAGCGGACATCTGGTGTATGAAATTTCCGGCCACGACCACCACCATCTCTTTTGCCGCGCTTGCGGCCGGGAGGTGCAAATTGAGCATGTCCACTTACAAGAACTTTATGCGCAGTTGGAGACCGAGACCGGCTTCCGCTTGACCACCAGCCACCTGACTTTCTTTGGGCTTTGCCCGGATTGCAAAATTAAACTTCCACGGAGGAACTAAAATGAACTACGCCCCTGCTCCCATGCACATTCCCGACGGCTTTTTAAGCGTGCTGGTTTCCATCATTTGTTGGGTCCTCACAGTTGGAATTCTTGCGCTTGCCGTTTCACGCGCCAACAAAACCTTCAGCGAGCGCCAGATCCCGCTGATGGGCGTGATGGCCGCCTTCATCTTCGCCGCACAGATGATCAACTTCCCGGTGGCGGGCGGGACTTCCGGTCACCTGCTCGGCGGCGCGCTGGCGGCCATTTTGCTGGGGCCTTGGGCCGGGATGCTGGTGATGACGGCCGTCATTGGTGTGCAGGGATTGCTCTTTCAGGATGGCGGCCTGCTGGCGATGGGCGCCAACCTCCTGAACATGGGCCTGCTGGCCGTTACCGTGGCTTATGGCCTGTACCGCACCGTTCTGAACCGCTCGCGCGGCCTGAAATTGTTCGTGGCGGGCATCGCTGCCTGGCTCTCGGTGATGACCGGCGCGCTGGCCACCGCGCTGCAAATCTGGCTCTCTGGCAACGCCAAACTTGAAATCATCCTCCCGGCCATGCTCGGCATCCATGCGCTGATTGGCTTCGGGGAGGCGCTGATCACTATTGCCGCGCTATCGTTCATCTTCAAGGTGCGGCCCGACCTGGCGGAGGGAAAAGAGACAGCCAAAGGCGGGCGCGGCTGGGTTGTGGCCGGTCTGCTGATTGCCCTGGCGGTGACCATCCTTTCTCCACTCGCCTCCGCCAATCCCGATGGGTTGGAGCGCGTTGCCATCCAGATGGGCTTTGAGCATCTCGGCCAAGCCGCGCCGTATCAAGTCATCCCCGATTACACGCTGCCGTTCCTGGGCGCGACGTCGCTTTCGACCATCCTGGCCGGCGCGCTGGGCGTGCTGGTCGTGGCTGGTTTGTTCTTCCTGGCCGCGCGCCTTCTCCATAAAAGAGAAAGTGAACGCAGAGCTCGCAGAGAACGCTGAGAAATAATAGAATCTCTGCGAACTCCGCGCTCTCTGCGGTGAAATTATAGCCATGCACGATAACGTCTTCGACCGTTACTGCCCCGGCAACAGCCTCTTGCACCGCCTTGACCCGCGCCTCAAGGTGCTAATCACTGTATCATTTATTCTGTCAAACCTGCTCTTGCCAGATGCCGCCTGGATGGCCTTTGTTCTTTCGTGGCTGGTCATTCTCGCCAGCAGCCAGATGGCCGGGCTTGGCTTCGGCTACACAATCCGCCGCTCGCTGGTGGCTTTGCCCTTCGCCCTCGCCGCGTTGACCGCGATTTTTTCCGTGCCGGGCAACACTCTGGCAGAGTGGACGCTGGGTTCCACGCGGCTGACTTTAACCGACGCCGGGCTGCTGCGTTTCATCAGCATCATGCTGCGCGCCTGGCTTTCGGTGCAGGGCGCGATTTTATTGGTGGCGACAACCCGCTTTCCAGATCTAATTCATGCCCTCGAACATTTGCGCTTGCCGAATTTGTTGGTCACCATCATCGCTTTCCTCTATCGTTACCTTTTCGTTCTGACCGACGAAGTTATACGCCTTCTGCGGGCGCGGACGGCGCGCTCGGCGGCCATCCCCGGTCAGCAAAGCGGCGGGAGGCTGCTCTGGCGCGCAAAAGTTTCCGGGAATATGGTCGGGCAGTTGTTTTTGCGCAGTTACGAGCGCAGCGACCGCATCTACAGCGCCATGTTGGCGCGTGGCTACTCCGGGCAGATGCGCACCCTCAATCCGCATCTGATGACGCCGCGCGATTGGCTGTTTGCCGCGCTGGCGGCGGCCGGGATGGTTTTTCTACAAATTATTGGTCGAATGTAGAGCGAATTGTCAATTCGCTCCACCGAGAATGTAGGGCGGATTGACAATCTGCCCCACCGAGGTTGTATGCCAATCGTTCATCAAACCACCCAACCTGTTGCGCCCCCCCTCATTGGTTGTGACGGTGCCATTCTGAAAATTGAAGGCCTCAATTTTGCCTATCCCGACGGCCACGCGGCCCTGCGGGATGTTTCCCTTAATCTCTGCGCGGGCGAGAAAGTGGGCCTGGTTGGGCCGAATGGGGCGGGTAAATCCACGCTCATGCTGCATTTGAATGGCATTCTCAGCGGTATTGGAAAAATCACTGTCGGCGGGCTGGCGATGGATAAAAAATATCTGCCGGTCATTCGGGCGATGGTCGGGCTGGTCTTTCAAAACCCCGATGACCAGTTGTTCTCACCGACCGTCTTTGAAGACGTAGCCTTCGGGCCGCTGCATATGGGATTGCCCGAGGCGGAGGTAAAAGCGCGGGTAACAGCGGCCCTGACCCAGGTCAGGATGGAAGCGTATGCAGACCGACTGTCGCATCACTTGTCAGTTGGCGAAAAGAAGCGCATTGCCATCGCCTCTGTCTTGTCCATGAATCCGCAAATCCTGGTATTAGACGAACCTTCGGCTGGCCTCGATCCGCGCGCCCGGCGCGGACTGATCAACCTGCTGAGGGAGTTGCCGGTCACGATGCTGGTCGCCAGCCATGATCTACGCATGGTGGGCGAGCTTTTCCCGCGCATGGTGGTAATGGATGAGGGGAAAATCGTAGCCGACGGCCCGACCGCGGAGTTGATGAAAGACGAGAAATTGCTGGAAGCGCACGGGCTGGAGAGGCCGTAATTTGCTAGGTTACAATCCCGCCGCTTTCTTCAGCGCCTCGGCTTTATCCGTCTTTTCCCAAGGCAGGTCGAGGTCGTCGCGGCCGAAGTGGCCGTAGGCAGCGGTCTGCTTGTAGATCGGGCGGCGCAGGTTCAGGTCGCGGATGATGGCGCCCGGGCGCAGATCAAAGTGCTGGAGAATCAGTTCGGCGATCTTGTCATCGCCATTCAAGCTGGTGCCGAAGGTTTCCACGTTGACCGAGAGCGGGTGCGCCACGCCGATGGCGTAGGCCACCTGGATCTCGCAGCGCTCGGCCAGCCCGGCCGCGACCACATTCTTGGCCGCCCAACGAGCCGCATACGCCGCGGAGCGATCCACCTTCGTGGGGTCCTTGCCGGAGAAGGAGCCGCCGCCGTGACGCCCCATGCCGCCGTAGGTGTCCACGATGATCTTGCGCCCGGTCACGCCGGCATCGCCCTGCGGCCCGCCGATGACGAAGCGCCCGGTCGGGTTGACGTAATATTTCGTCTCATTGTCTATCATGCCATCCGGCATGCTCGGCAGGATGATGTGTTCAATGACCTGTTCGCGGATGTCGGCCTGCGACATTTCTGGCGCGTGCTGGGTGCTGACCAGCACGGTGTCAATGCGTTTGGGTTTGCCGTAAGCATACTCGACCGTGACCTGGGATTTGCCATCCGGGCGCAGCCAGGGCAACGTGCCGTCCTTGCGCAGTTCGGCCAGGCGGCGGGCCAGTTTGTGGGCCAGGTAGATGGGCATCGGCATCAGTTGTGGGGTTTCATTGCAGGCGTAGCCGAACATCATCCCCTGGTCGCCGGCGCCGATTGCCTCGATCTCGGCCTCGGACATATCACCGGTCTTCGCTTCGAGGGCTTTATCCACGCCCATGGCGATGTCGCCGGACTGTTTGGCAATGGCGACCAGCACGCCGCAGGCATTGCCGTCGAAGCCTTTTTTGCTGTCGTCGTAGCCGATCTCGAGGACGGTTTTACGCACCAGGTCATCGAAGTTGATCTGAGCCTTCGTGGTAATCTCGCCAAGCAGCATCACGTAACCGGTCTTGGTCGCCGTCTCGCAGGCGACGCGCGACATCGGGTCCTGCTCGAGGCAGGCGTCCAGCACGGCGTCGCTGATCTGGTCGCAGAGTTTGTCGGGATGGCCCTCGGTGACCGATTCGGAGGTAAACATCAGTTTGGGTGAGGTCATGAAAGTGGTGCTCATAGGGTTTGGGTCTCCTTTGCAAAAGAAATTGCCCCTTCAGAACATCGTGAAAGGGCAATTGCGCAGAGGCACGGCTGCCCTCTCATCTTCCAGAATGTTGGATAACCGCCAGGGTTATCCCTACTGCCGGAATTGGCACCTCGCTTTAGTTGTGTGGTTGATTAGTTTTGTAGTTACGCACTTGACTATCGAACTACCTAACTATCCAACTAAAACAGGTTGCCGAGGCTTCACAGGGCCGGTCCCTCCGCCTCTCTGGATAAGAGTTGCCGATTGGGGCTATTGA
>CAZTZE010000050.1:0-23487 GCA_964618215.1 uncultured Chloroflexus sp. | reverse complement strand
CGCCGCTTTTTACACACCTTGATCAATCAAGAATGGACAAAGTCCAGCTCAGTAGGTCAATTCTTTTGGTGTAGCCTCTATCCGCTTGCGGAAGATCCAATACGACCAAGCCTGGTAAGCCAAGACAATCGGGACGAAAACCAGCGCCACGATGGACATTACTCTCAGAGTATACGCTGAGGATGAGGCGTTGTATATTGTCAGGCTGAAAGCCGGGTCAAGGGTGGAGATCATCACCCGCGGGAACATTATCGCGAAGCAGGATACCAGCGCCAGGGCGATATTGATCCCCATCAGGCCAAAGGCCAATCCATTGCGCTGACGATTGACGAAGTATCTAACCAGCAGGAGCGCGACAAACGATGCAACCGGTAGAATGCTCAGATAGATTCCCGCATGAGTCAGGATGTCGGTGTAGAAGAATACAGCGACAAGCAGGACGGCGTGGAGGATGACTGTCGGCAGCCATAACTTGTGAGCGGCGGCTTGAGCGCGTTCCATCAATTCGTCAGTGGTCTTCAGGCTGAGGAAGATCGCTCCGTACAAAGCAAAACCGGCGACGGTTGCGAGTCCGCCGAGCAAGCCATATGGGTTGAGCAATGTCCAAAGGGTGCCGGTATAGGTCATATTTGCATCAATCGGCACGCCTTTTGCCAGGTTGGCGAAGGCAACACCCAGAAGCAATGCTGAGAGCAGGCTGCCCGCAAACGCGGCCCAGTCCCACAGGCTGCGCCACTTCGGGTTGGCGTCCTTGCTGCGAAACTCAAAGGATACGCCGCGCACGATCAGCGCCAGCAGGAGCAGGAAAAACGCCGGATAAAATCCGCTGAACATGGTCGCATACCAGTGCGGGAAGGCCGCAAAGGTCGCACCCCCGGCAGTCAGTAGCCAGACTTCGTTGCCGTCCCAATGCGGGCCGATCGTGTTGATGATCACCCTCCGTTGGGTGTCATTCTTGCCCAAGAAGGGCAGGAGCATCCCGACTCCGAAATCGAAACCCTCCAGGAAAAAGAAAGCGACGTAAAGGACAGCGATCAGGATAAACCAGAGTATGGTGAGGTCCATATCTTGCCTCCAGTGCTAATTTTGAGTCCCGGCCAGGGCGGGGGTTGCCGAAGGCCTAATAGGCGGAATCGGTGTCTATCGCCGACAGGTCTTCGGCAGGAATGCCAGCCTTGGCAAATTTAACCAGCAAATAGACATCTGCGACCATCAGGAGGGCGTAAATCAGTGCGAAGCCGATCAGACTGAACAACACCATGCCGGCGCTCAGGTTGGGGGAGACGGCGTCTTGGGTCTTGAGCAGCCCATGCACAATCCACGGCTGCCGAGCGGTCTCGGTCAGGATCCAGCCGGCCGAGTTAGCGATGTAGGGCAGCGCGATCGCCCAGACCATCCACTTTTCAGGCCATTTTCTCAGCGGCAGGTAGAGCGCGTAGGCAGCCAGGGCAATCATCAGCAGTCCCACGCCAACCATGATACGGAACATCCAGTAGTCGAGCGCCACCAGCGGGACGTAATCCCCCGGGCCGTACATGGCTACGTAATCCTCTTGAATATCGTTGATACCCTGAACTTCGCCCTCCAACTTCAGGTAATACAACAAGCTGAGCGCCTTCGGGACTTGCAGGCTCCAGACCTCGCGCTTGCCGGTCGAGTCAAAAATAGCCACCACCGAGAACGGAGCCGGGTCGGCGGTCTCCCAGAGCGCTTCGGAGGCTGCGGCTGCCATCGGCTGGACCTCGCGCAACTGGATGCCCTGCGCGTGACCCGCCAGCCCGACCATCACGCTGGCGAGGATGCCGATGATGGCTGCCATCTGGAACGTTTTCTTGAATATTTCGATGTCCTGTTTGCGGGCGAGATGATAGGCGCTGATGCCCAGGACGAAGAATGCCGCCGTTGCGAAACCCGAAGAGATGGTGTGCCAAAAGAAATACCAGGCTCTCGGGTTAAGGATCAATGCGCCAAAATCTATCATCTCCGCGCGGCCGTTGTTAAGCACGAAGCCAACCGGATGCTGCATCCAGCCGTTGGCAATCAGGATCCACAGCGCCGACAGGTTTGACCCAATGGCAACCAGCCAGATCGTCGCGGCGTGCAATTTCTTCGAGAGACGATCCCAGCCGAAGATCCAGATGCCCAGGAAGGTGGACTCCAGGAAAAAAGCCAGCAGCGCCTCGATAGCCAGCGGCGCGCCGAAGATATCACCGACGTAGCGGGAATATTCCGACCAGTTCATGCCGAACTGGAACTCCTGGACAATCCCGGTCACCACGCCCATGGCGAAGTTGATCAGAAACAGTTTCCCCCAGAATTTCGCCATGCGTTTGTAGGTTTCGTCCCCGGTGCGGACGTAGATCGTCTCGAAAACGGCGACGAACCAAACCAGCCCAAGCGTCAACGGGACGAAGAAGAAGTGATAGACGGTGGTGATGGCGAATTGCCATCGCGAAAGGATGACTGGATCCATGGGAATCCTCCTTATATGCTTTGGTTTGGGGCTATTATACCCTTGTGCGTTATCTCACCGGCCAGAAACCACTTAGAAAGATACGCAGCAACACATCGGCAAACAGGCCAAGTGTGAACAAATTGGCAAACAGCCGGTTGTGATAGAAGGCAAACCCTGAGAACCAGGCTGGCCAGGCGGGCCATTCCGCGGGCGACTCGGCCGGGCGCGGCTTGGCCAGCACACCAACAGCATACAAGAGACGTTTCCCGGCCAGGAAGACGATGAGCATGAGCGGGGTGAAGTAGTGCAGCCCGAAGATCAGATACAGGATGACGGCGTATATCAGCACGAATACAGCCATATTCAGGTAACGGGCGGCCTGCTCCCCGATCACGACTGGCAAAGTACCCACCCCCTTTTTTCTGTCCTCGGTTGACTTGTCAATATGCTTGCCGATGTTGATGCTGACCACGCTCAAGCCAAAGGGAACGCCAGCCAGGGCGACAGTCCAGACGTTATCGCTCCAGCCTCGGGCGAGGACGAGATACACACCGGCAACCATGACCGGTCCCCAGATCAGGAAGATGGCTAATTCGCCCAGGGCCAGGTACTTGAGCGGCCAGGTATAGAACAGCAGCGCCAGCGCACCGAAAGCGAACAGGCCGATAACGACAGGGGAAAATCCGGTATAAACCAGCGCGAATATCCCTGAAAGCACCGCCAACACGCCGCTGACCGCGAACCACGTCAATTGCTGGCGCCGGGTCCAAAATCCCTGCACCAGCGGGTGGACTCCGTATTGCGTGCGGAAGTAATTATCCCTATCCACGCCGCGGCTGAAATCAGTGTAATCGTTGAGCAGGTTGTTCGTACCGTGGGCGATGAACAGGCCGAGGGTGACGATCAGCCAGGGCAGGAAGGCAAAATGGCCGTCGCGCCAAGCCAGGAGTCCGGCGATAACGCAGGAGTAAAACGTGACGATGGTCACCCCCGAGCGCGTGGCAATCAGCCATCTGGAGATGACATCCAGCCGTTCCCATTCTTCCTTCTTGTCCTTTTTGACAAGGGTCGAGAGGGCGGTCTTCCACATGGCGAAGTTGATTGTCATGCGAATTTCCTTTATTTTTGTTCGATTTAATCCATGTGTTTGATTATCGCATCGCCAAACTCTGAGCATTTTACTTCGCTCGCGCCATCCATCAAACGGGCAAAATCGTAAGTGACGGTCTTGGCCGCAATTGCCCCTGCCATGCCTTTGATAATCAAATCAGCGGCCTCGCCCCAGCCCATGTAACGCAGCATCATCTCGCCGGAGAGGATGACCGAGCCGGGGTTGACCTTATCCAGGTCGGCATATTTCGGCGCGGTGCCGTGCGTGGCCTCGAAGATGGCGTGACCGCTCTCGTAGTTGATGTTGGCGCCGGGCGCAATGCCGATCCCGCCCACCTGCGCGGCGAGCGCGTCGGAGAGATAGTCGCCGTTCAGGTTCATCGTGGCAATCACGTCGTATTCCTTCGGTCGAATCAGAACGAATTGCAAAGTCACGTCGGCAATGCTGTCTTTGATCAGCAGTTTTGATTTCCACTTGCCGTCGCCGTGCGTCGGCCACAGGGCGAGGGCAGCTTCCACTTCCCGCTTGATGTCATTCTGCTGATCGGGCGACATCATCTCAAAACCGGGGTCAATCATCCGAGCGTTCTCTTCCACAGTGAGATGCGGATTCTTTTCTTTGTTACCCAGAATCCAGGTCTCGCGCTCGGTGACGATCTCATTGCGGAACTCGCGGGTTGCCAGCGCGTAACCCCAATCTTTGAACGCACCTTCGGTGAACTTCATGATGTTTCCCTTATGAACAAGGTTCACACTCTTGCGCTTGTTTGCCAGCGACCACTGGATGGCGGCGCGGACAAGCCGCTCCGTGCCTTCCGCAGAAATTGGTTTTAAACCGATGCCGGACGTTTCCGGAAAACGCATCTTGGCGTATTCCTTTGGGAAGGCTTCCTTGAACATTTGCTTGAATTTCTTGTTGTCTTCCGTGCCGTTGGCAAACTCGATGCCGGTGTAAATATCCTCGGTGTTCTCGCGGAAGATGACCATATCCACGTATTCGGGGTGCTTCACTGGCGAGGGGACGCCGCTGTAATAGCGCACGGGCCGCTGGCAGACGTACAGGTCGAGCAGTTTACGCAGCGCCACATTGAGCGAACGGATGCCGCCGCCGATGGGCGTGGTCAGCGGGCCTTTGATACCGACCAAAAATTCAGTGAAAGCTTGCACGGTCTCGTCGGGCAGCCAGGAGTTGAACATCTTGAACGACTTCTCGCCTGCATAAACTTCCATCCAGTGGATTTTGCGCTTGCCGCCGTAGGCTTTTTCCACGGCTGCATCGAAGACGCGCACCGAGGCGCGCCAGATATCGCGCCCGGTGCCATCGCCTTCCACGAACGGGATGATCGGATTATCAGGAAGCTGTAATTTGCCATCTTTGATCGTGATTTTCGCCCCGCCCGCGGGGACTTTGACCTGCGTATATGCCATGCTTGCTCTCCTTTGGATAATACCGGTCGGAGTATCTTCTCCCATTTTATCGGGAAGTTACCCGGTCGAATTATACCGGAATTGATGATGTGGTTTAGATGCAGTATCGGGGGATTTGTCGCGAACGAAAGACGAGTTCCACGCTGAAGGCCTACTCAGTGGTTCACTGGGGATTGCCGTGTTGCTACGGTAAATGTAGGACAAATTGGCAATTTGTCCTACGCCTTACCAGCATATGTGGTGGTCTACCACGACGATTCCCAGAGAACATACTCGGTAGGAACTCGTTTGTTCACACCATGTGATATAATTTTTGCCGTCGCCCCAGTAGTTCAACGGACAGAACAGGGCACTCCTAAGGCTCTGATGTGGGTTCAATTCCTGCCTGGGGCACTGTCTTTTTCTAGAACTCTAATGTAATATTAATATTGTCCCCTTGAAATTTTCAGGCAGTTGTTGTATCATAATGATGACAAGCGCTTGGGTGCCCCCCTCACCCAGGCGTTTGTCTTTTTATACCAACGTTTTCAACATCAATCTAACCACTGACGATTACACTTTTCCGCGTTTTCCGCGCTCGTCCGCGTCCCATTTTATATTATTACTCTGTAAAAACTATGCCAACCGCGAAGATTTTGTAGCGCGATATTCATATCGCCCTTTGGTTGCGGAATGAATTCCGCGTTACGAAACAGTCGGGAGGCTAACTGATTCTCAATAGCGCTTCTCGCAACCGTTCCACTTCTTCCAGCGTGTTGTAGTGCGTCCCGCCAACGCGCACCATGCCGCCGCTTGCTTCCAACCCAAGCCGCTCGGTGACGCCAATGGCGTAGTAGTTCCCATCCCAGGCATAAATCCCTTCTTGTGCCAGCTTTTCAGCAACGGTGCGGGGGTGCAGGTCTTTTAGCCGAAAGGAAAACGTGGTCACGCGCTCCTCCAGGCGACGGACATCGGTCGGGCCATATATCCTCAGGCCAGGGATGGATTGTAAAGCCGAGAGCAGGGCGCGGCTGAGTTCGAATTCATAGGCGCGGATGGCCGTCAGCGCTTTTTTTAATTCCATGCGGCGGCCGGTGTAGCCTGCCTCTGCCAATCCCTCGATGTGCTCACTGCCAAATTCCCGTCCAACCCACTCAAAATACTCGATTGTACCCAGCACGCCGGCAATCCCTTCATGGTTCTGTGTGCCGGTCTCAAATTTACCGGGCAATTGATTGGTCGCCGGGCGGACTTTATATGCAAATAAATCTTCCAGGAGTTCACGCCGTCCATAAAGGATGCCCGCGTGCGGCCCGAAAAATTTATAGCTGGAGGAGACAAGAAAGTCACAGCCCAGCTTCTGAACGTCAATAGGCCCGTGAGGGGCATATTGCACCGCATCAATATAGACCAGCGCCCCAGCCTCATGCGCCAGTTTGATAATCCTGGCAACCGGGTTGATGGTGCCAAGCGAGTTGGAAGCGTAGCCGACCGCAACCAGGCGGGGTTTGCGTTCCAGCGCGGCCTGCATCTCTTCCATGTTCAGCGTGCCATCTTCGGGATGGAAATCCACCCAGATGACTTTACAGCCTCGATCCTGCGCCGCCAGAACCCAGGGAGTGACGTTGGCATCGTGATCGAGCCGGGTGACGACAATTTCATCACCCGCGCGCCAGGTACGCGAGATCGAGCGGCTGATATGCAGGGTCAGCGTGGTCATGTTCGCGCCGAAGATGATTTCTTCAGGGCTGGCAGCATTATAGAAATCCGCCATCGCGCGATGCGCTTCGTCCAGAATGGCATCCGAAGCGATGCTGGTGGCAAAAGCCCCCTCGTGATTGGCGTTGCATTCCAATAGATATTTATTGATCCGCTCGAGGGATTGTCTGGCAATTTGGGTGCCGCCAGGATTATCGAAGAAAATTGCCGCGCGGTTGAGGGATGGGAACTGGTTTCGAATGGCGCTCAGGTTTGCGCTGAGCAGGGGTAAAGTGTCGAGAGACATTTACGAACTCCTTTGAAGATGGGGGTATGAAAACGAGGCCATTTTGTGTATACTGAAATTGTAATCCGATACGAGGAGGTGTGGAATGTTTCAAAATATCCTGTTGGCTGTGGATGGGTCGCCTCACGCATTGCGCGCCGCTCAAGTGGCAGCCGGGTTGGCGCGCCAATTCGGCGCTGACTTGCGGATCATTACAGCTTTTGACCCCGTTCCGCCATATCTTGGTGAGCCGAACCTGCAACATGCCATTTCAGCCCGCATGAAGGAAGCCGAGGCAGTTTTGAACGCGGCACTTCAGGCTGTCGGGAGCATACCGGGAGAACTTCGCAGCGATTTGCTGGAAGGCCCGGCAGCGGAGGCTATTCTGGCGGTGGCGCGCACGCGGCAAAACGATTTGATTATCATTGGCGCGCGCGGCCTCGGGACGCTGGAGATGCTGCTCGGCAGCCAGAGCCAGAAGGTGTTGAGCCACGCCTCCTGCCCGGTTTTGGTCGTCCGATAGTTGGCTGGTCGGGCGGCCGCGCCGACCGAGTAGGTGCTGCGCAAGGCCTACCCGGTAGTCCACTGATCACCGGTCGCTTCCCCGGGCCAATGCTTCCGCCTGCCGAAATTCTTCGGGCGTGTTGAGATTCCAAAAAACCAGACCGTGCGGGTCGTAGTGGGCTGTCTCTTCGGGTGTGAGCGTTCGCACCTTCACTTGCGGAAACCAGGCGATGAGTTTCCACGCGCCGCCATCCAATGCAGATCGGACGGCTGGCAGGCAAGCCGCGCGGCGATAGACGGCGTGCAGCGGCTCCAAGCCCGAGGTTGTCGAGGGGATGATCACGTCTGCGCCCGATTCAACCAGCAGGTCACGTTCATATTCGAAGAGCGCGCGGCTGGCGAAGGGCATGTCGCAGGCGGCGACGGCCACCAGCGGCTGGCTGGCGGAGGCGAGCGCGGTGTAGAGTCCGCCCAGGGCGCCGCGACCCGGCTGGAGGTCCGTAACGAGCGGCAAGTCCAGGATAGCATAGTCCGCCGGGTGATTGGTGGTTATAATGACCTCGTCGGCTAAATTTGTGAGCCGTTCGACCACCCGGAGGATCAACGGACGACCGAGGAAAGGCATGAGAGCTTTGTCGCGTCCCATGCGCCGGGATGCGCCGCCAGCTTGGATTGCGAGAGTTAGCATAGTTATGTATTATAAAGGATGAAGACGAATGGCAGATAGCAGATAGCAGATAGCTGATGGCAGATGGCTGATAGCTGATGGCTGAGAGCGGATGGCAGATTGTCGAAGGCAGGCTAAGATGGTGGCATTGGCGAAGATACTGGACAACTTGACGATTGAGGGGGAACTTTACCAGAAGAAGGAAGACGGCGCAGTGCGCTGCACGGCCTGCGCGCACCGCTGCCTGATGCGTGAGGGGCGGCGCGGGATTTGCCAGGTGCGCTTTAACCGGGGTGGCAAGCTGCGCGTCCCGTGGGGTTACGTGGTCGGCCTGCAGGCCGACCCGATTGAGAAGAAGCCGTTTTTCCACCTCTTGCCCGGCGCGACCGCGCTGACCTTTGGGATGCTGGGATGTGACTTTCATTGCCCCTTTTGCCAAAATTGGCTCTCCTCCCAGGCGCTGCGCGATCCAGAAGCGGGTGTATCCATCAATTCCATTCGCGAGATCACTCCGCAGCAAATAGTGGCCTTCGGGCGGCGGATGGGTGCGGAGGTGGTCGCCTCTTCCTATAACGAGCCGCTTATCACCAGCGAGTGGGCGGTGGCGATTTTCAAAGAAGCGCTCGCAGCCGGGATGAAGTGCGTCTATGTTTCCAATGGAAATGCCACACCTGAGGTACTGGAGTATCTGCGCCCATATCTATCTGGTTACAAAATTGATCTGAAGTCCATGCAGGATAAAAACTACCGCCGGCTGGGCGGGGTCCTGAAAAATGTATTGGATACCATCCAGCGGGCGCGCGGCATGGGTCTTTGGGTGGAAGTGGTGACGCTGGTCGTGCCCGGGTTCAACGACAGCAACGAGGAGCTATGGGAAGCGGCGCGCTTTTTGGCCGGGGTTTCGGCGGATATTCCCTGGCATGTGACCGCTTTTCACCAGGATTACAAAATGACCGCGCCGGATAATACCCCCTCCCACACATTGCTGCGAGCCGCGGATATCGGACGTGAGGCCGGCCTGCGCTACGTGTATGCCGGTAATATTCCCGGCCGGGTGGAGGATTACGAGGATACCCGTTGCTCAAACTGCAACCGGTCGCTCATCCAGCGCATGGGTTACCTGATCCGCGCCTATCACCTCAGCGCGCAAGGGGCTTGCCCACATTGCGGCACACAGATCGCCGGAGTCTGGCCTGAGCATCCCAGGCGGGTCTAAATCCAATACTGTTTAGCAATTCCAGACCCTAAGGGTTTCACCAGGTGCTGGATCAGCAAGGCTTCTCCGCCTTGCAAGGGCCATCTATGGGCATGATGCCTGCGAAAACCCTTAGGGTCTTTGCTCTTACCTCTACCCATTTTATGGGATTTCCAAAAGAGTCCGTTTCCAGCGGCCATTTTCTGCTGTATAATATCCTCTAGTAATTTCTCCATCTCCCCGAATTTACGGGAAGATACAAAAAGAATTATGTTCAGAGAGGAGGTGGCTATCAGCAAAACATTGATCAAAATTCCGCTCATCGTCAATTCACCCATCAAATTCTCTAGGAGGAGAATACCATGAAACGTTACATTTACATCTTGTTTTCGCTGGTCGTTCTGGCCAGCTTGCTGTTGACGGCCTGCGCTCCCAAGCCCCCCGCGCCGACCGCTGTTCCGCCAGCCGCGACTCAACCACCTGCGGCGGCGACTGAAGTCCCGCCGCCTCCGCCGCCCACATTCGAGCCGATGAAGCTTGAAGCGCCCAACTGCGATTACGGCGGTTTCTTCAAATCCATTGAAGCCACTGACCAATACACGGTGACCTTCAACCTGTGCAAGTCCGACCCGGCCTTCCTTTCCAAGATCGCCTTCGCTCCATTTGCCATCTACCCGAAAGAGTGGATTGAAGCCACCGCTGGCGCAGAGAGCCGCACCAGCCAAGGTCTTGAAATGCCGATCGGAACCGGTCCCTATATGGTCAGCGAGTGGAAGCGCGGCGATAGCGTCACCTTCGTGAAAAATCCCAATTACTGGGGCGAGGCTCCCTTCGCTGATACTCTGGTCTTGCGCTGGTCAACTGAATCGGCCGCCCGCTTGCTAGAACTACAAGCCGGTACGATTGACGGCTTTGACAACGTCGGTCCGGCTGACTTTGCTACCGTCGAAGGCGATCCGAATCTGCAGTTAGCCAAACGCCCGGCGCTGAACGTCTTCTACATTGGCATGACCAACACTTTTGCGCCCTTCGACAACGTGAAGGTGCGCCAGGCCGTGGCCATGGGCATTAACCGCCAACGCATCGTGGACACCTTCTACCCGGTCGGCTCCGAGGTCGCTTCGCACTTCACGCCGTGCTCCATCCCCAATGGTTGCGCCGGTGATGCGTGGTATACCTTCGATACGGTTGCCGCCAAGGCCCTGCTGGCTGAGGCTGGTTTCCCGGATGGCTTCAAGACCAAACTATTCTACCGCGATGTCGTCCGTGGTTACCTGCCGCAGGTTAGCAACGTGGCCCAGGACATCCAGGCCCAGTTGAAGGAAAACCTGAACATTGACGCCGAGATCGTCGTCATGGAATCCGGCTCCTTCATCAAGGCTTCAGGCGGTGGTGAATTGGCTGGTTTCCACCTGCTCGGTTGGGGCGCGGACTACCCGCATGTTACCAACTTCCTGGATTACCACTTCGGCAAGGACACTCTGCAATTTGGCGCCATCGCGCCGGCAATCTATGAGCCAATCATCGCAGGCGGTCAGATTGCTGATCCAGATAAAGCTGAACCTGTTTACGCCCAGGCCAACAATGCCATCCGCGAATTAGTCCCGATGGTGCCAATCGCCCACGGCGGTTCTGCTGTCGCCTATCGCGCCGACATGGTAAACCCGCAAGCCAGCCCGTTGACAAGCGAAATGATGGCGGCCTCTGATCCAGGTGGTCGTGACGTTTTCATCTTCATGCAGAATGCCGAACCGATCAGTATGTTCTGCGCTGACGAGACTGACGGCGAATCCCTGCGCGCTTGTGAACAGGTCATGCAGTCGCTCTACGGCTATGAAATCAACGGCACCGCTGTTGAACCTGTGCTGGCCGAATCTTGCGAGCCGAATAAAGACCTGACCGTCTGG
The DNA here is from genome assembly GCA_964618215.1 of uncultured Chloroflexus sp. Classification (GTDB taxonomy): domain Bacteria; phylum Chloroflexota; class Anaerolineae; order Anaerolineales; family Villigracilaceae; genus CG2-30-58-95. Next base: position 12,258 of record CAZTZE010000050.1, on the reverse strand, counting down.
GTCTGCAACCTGCGCAAGAACGTCAAATTCCATGATGGCAGCGACTTCGATGCCAATGATGTCGTAATGACCTTCATAATGGGTCTGGACGCTTCCTCCCCACTGCATAAGGGCAACACCAACCTGTGGGAATATTATGACTATCTCTGGGGCTTGATGAACAAGCCTGCCCAGTAGTCGCTCCCGATCTTCAGTTAGATAATACGGGATGGCGGTGAATCCGCCATCCCGTATTATCAAGGAGAGCGCTGAAGCATGATCCAATACATTATCCGGAGAGTTTTTTCCGCCATTCCCGTCCTTTTCGGCATTCTTCTGGTCACCTTTGCCCTGGCCAGGCTCATCCCCGGAGACCCCTGCCGGGCTATTCTGGGAGAAAAAGCGACCAAAGCCGTCTGTGATCGCTTCATTCATGAACACGGACTGGATCGCCCGATCCACGAACAGTTTGGGGTTTACCTGGGGGAAATTGCTCGGGGTGACTTCGGCACGTCCATCCGCTACGGCATGCCGGTGTCGCGCCTGTTGGTTGAACGACTGCCCACCACCGTTGAACTCAGTTTATCCGCTCTTTTAGTAAGCCTGATAATAGGCCTTCCTCTGGGTATTATCTCGGCCGTCAAACACAATTCCTGGGTTGACGTGATCACAATGATCTGGGCTAATACGGGCGTTTCCATGCCGGTTTTCTGGCTTGGGCTTATGCTGGCCTACATTTTCTCACTGCTTTTAAAAGATACCCCCTTCTGGCTGCCTCCATCCGGGCGGATCAGTGCCGGGATTGCCTCACCTGCTTTCTACGAGGTTTGGGGACTGAACGTCCCGCAGCAGGGATTGCTGCCCGCCTTCTACCAGTTCTTGAGCCGGCTTAACATTCTCAACGCCCTGTTGACGGCCAACTGGAAATTGCTCAAAGACGCTATTCAGCACATGATCCTGCCTGCGGCTGCGCTCGGTACCATCCCTATGGCTATCATCGCCCGCATGACCCGCTCAAGCATGCTCGAAGTCCTCGGCCAGGACTACATTCGCACGGCGCGCGCCAAGGGCTTACCTAAAAGATGGGTGATACTCAAACATGCTTTCCGCAATGCACTTCTGCCGATCGTGACCATCATCGGTTTATCCTTGGGCGGACTATTAGGAGGCGCAGTGCTGACTGAGACGATCTTTGGCCTTTCGGGGGTAGGCCGTACTCTATACGACGCAATTACGGCGCGTGATTATGGCATCGTACAAGCATTTACGGTGGTCATTGCCGTTTTCTTCGTTATTTTGAACCTTATAGTTGATCTCTCCTATGCTTACTTTGACCCCCGCATTCATCTGGACTAGGGAAGCGAGATGAACATCACCATAGACGATATATCGAAATTAGATATTGAGCAACTCCCGCTCAAACCCACTAGCCTGTGGCAGATCACTTGGCGGCGGCTCTTTCGCCGGAAATCCGCCTTGCTCGGACTGGGGATTCTTGGCATACTAGTTCTGATTGCCCTCACAGCCCAATGGGTCGCGCCTTACGACCCACTTAAAGTTTTGATTGGTGTCGAGTCGGTCAAAATGCGCCAGGCTCCGTGCATTCATGCGCTGGGCTGCCCGCAAGACCAGCCTCAACACATTATGGGCATTGACGGCAACGTGCGCGACCAGTTCAGCCGCCTGCTCTATGGGGCACGGTTGAGCCTGATGATCGGTTTCACGACCGTGACCTTTGCCATCATCATTGGCACCATCCTGGGCGCGCTGGGCGGTTATCTCGGCGGCTGGGTGGATAACGTCATCATGCGTGTCATGGACGTGCTGCTGGCATTCCCGTCGCTGCTGCTGGCAATCGCGATCGTGACCGTGCTCGGCCCCGGTTTGCAAAATGCCTTGCTGGCCATCGGTATCGTCTCTATCCCGGCTTATGCGCGCGTCGTTCGGGCCAGTGTGCTCTCGGTCCGCGAAATGGACTACGTCTCCGCCTCGCGCTCGCTGGGCGGCAGCACTTTCCACATCCTCTTCCGGCGCATCATGCCAAATGCGCTCACGCCGCTCATTGTACAAGGCACGCTCGGCATCGCATCCGCCATTCTGGATGCAGCCGCACTCTCGTTTCTCGGCCTCGGCGCGCAGCCGCCGACACCCGAATGGGGCTCCATGCTCGGCTCGGAACGCAATCAGGTCTTCACCGCCCCGCATCTGGTCTTCTACCCCGGCCTGGCCATCATGCTGACGGTTCTCTCGTTCAACCTGCTCGGCGACGGTCTGCGCGACGCGCTCGACCCGCGCCTGGCGCACATGAGCGGGTAAAACCAGGCGTAGTGGCGACTAAATCGTTACTCCGGGCCAGTCGAGCAATAAAACCTCCGCCAACAAGCGGGCGTTGACGTTCTTCTCCAGCCGGTCAAGCGCCCGTTCTAAATCTGTGACCACGCGGCGCGCCTCGGGCAGCGATAAGCGCGCCGCCAGAGCTTCTATCTCATCTGTGCGATCAATGTTGACCAGTGGGGTATCCGCTTGGGCGGCGCGCAGCATCACGTCCCGCCAATAGGTCAGCCAGACGAGCAGGACATTCCGAAAGGCATCTTTATCTTTCCCCAGCGACTCGGCGTAGCTGAAACGCGCGCGGCGACTGGCGGCGAGCAATTTTTGCAGGTCGTCCAGGCGGACCTGGCGGAAAGCGAGCGCGGCCGGGTCGGATTGCAGCCTTATGGCGTAGCCGGGACGCCCGCCGGAGAGATGCGCCAGCAGGCAGGATTGGGCTTCATCTGCGCCGCGTTCCTGCCGAGTAGGTGCTGCGCACAAATAAGCCTGGACGCTTTCAACGGAGAGCGGCCTCAAGCGCATCACCTCGCAACGCGAGACGATGGTCGGCAGCAACTGCTCGGCGTTGTCGGCGGTCAGGAGCAGGATGACTTGCGCGGGGGCTTCTTCGAGGGTTTTGAGCAGGGCGTTGGCCGCGCTGGGGTTGGCCTCCTGAAAGCGCAGGAAGAGCGCCAGGCGGTATTTGCCCTGATAGGGCGCCAGCGACAGGCTGTGTTGCAGCTCACGGATCTGCTCTACTTTAAGAACGCCGCCCTCTTTCTCGGCCTGCACGACCGCCAGATCCGGGTATTGCATGGCTTCGATTTGCTTGCAGGTGCGGCATTCCCGGCACGCGTCGCCCGGCGCAGGCGGCTGGGGGCAATTCAAGGCCTGAGCGAAGCGTAAAGCCAGGCTGCGGCGGCCCAGGCCGGGAGGTCCGGTAAAGAGGTAGGCATGGCGTATTCCATCGCGAATTAGATGCTGACGCAGCATGTCCACGGCCCATTCGTGTCCCAATAGTTCCCAGTTATCAGTCATCAGTTATCAGTTGTCAGTCATCAGTTATCAGTTATCAGTCGTCCGTGATTTGTGGTCATTCCTCGCCGGCGCGCAAGCGCAAGTAGGACTGGTATCGTTCCGGGCGTATAAGACCATCGGCGACCGCAGCGCGCACGGCGCAGCCAGGCTCGTGGCTGTGGGTGCAATCATTGAACTGGCACTGCGCTACCCGCGGGGCTATTTCCGGGAAGTAGCCGTCCAGTTCCTCCGGCTCGGTATCCCACAGCGCCAGCGAGCGCATCCCGGGCGAATCAGCCACGTAGCCGCCTCCTTCGAGCGGGAAGAGCTGTCGGACATTGGTGGTGTGGCGGCCTTTGTTGATCGCCTCGCTGACCTCGCGCACGGCCAGGCCCAGACCAGGTTGAATGGCGTTGAGCAGGCTGGACTTGCCCACGCCGCTCGGCCCGGCCAGCGCGGACACTTTGCCCGTCAACTGCGCCCGCAGAAGCTCCACACCCTCGCTGCTCTTGACCGAAGCATAGATGACCGGATAGCCGAGCGATGGGTAGTAGCCGAACATCGCCTCGGCCTGATCGAGACCGACCAGGTCAATTTTGTTGGCAACGATGATGGCCGGGATGTCCTGCTTCTCGGCGATGATCAGGAAACGGTCGAGCATACGCATGTGCGGATTTGGATTGGCGCAGGCGAAGACGAAGACGGCCTGGTCGGGGTTGGCCAGGATGACTTGCTGGTAGACGCCCCTCGGCCGCGGGTCAAGCCGGATGAGGGCATGACGGCGCGCTTCGATAGACTCGATCATCCCCGTCCCGTCTGTATGAGGCGTCACCTGCACGCGGTCGCCGACGGCGGCAAGGTCGCCCAGGCGGGGTCCCTGTTTGAGGCGGCCGCGCAGTTGACAGGTCAAGACCGCGTCAGCGGTCTGAACGCTGAAAAAGCCCGATTGGGCGCGGATGATGAGGCCAGGTTCGGAGTTTGTCTGCGGCATTCCTAAGGTGTAGGTGTTGTCTCGCCTTGAGGGGTGGGCGGGCGAATCACGCCGATGGACGATTCCCACCCGTAGACGCTTTGCGGCCGGCCGGAAAAATAGATCTCCACGATGCGCCTGAAGATGGGCGCCGCGTATTCGGAGCCTTCGCCCTTGTTCTCGACCAGGACGACAATGGCAATATCCGGCTTATCCGGGCGGTTCGCCAGCGTGTAACCCGCGAACCAGGAATGTGGGTAATCCGGGATGCCCGATTCAGCCGTGCCGGTCTTCCCGGCGATCGGGATGGTCAGGCCGCTAAAGCGGATATAGGCCGTCCCGCGCGGGTGTTCCACCACGCTGCGCATGGCGGCTTGAATGACTTGTAGATTCTCCGGCTTGAGCGGCAAGACACCCTGCGCCTCGGGCTTGAAGGTCAGTATAGCGTCGCCGCTGACAGGTTGGATTTTCTCGACGATCTGCGGGCGGTAGAGTGTGCCGCCATTGCCGAGGGCTGCAATAAAAACGGCTACCTGGAGCGGAGTGACTCTGACGTCGCTCTGGCCGATGGCGATGCTGGTCGCTTGAACGCCATCCCCAGCATTCGGGATCTGACCTGCAGCCTCAGCAACCTGCTGGATTCCGGTGGCCTGTCCCAGTCCAAAACTGCGCGCCATATCGGAAATGGCATTGCCTCTTCCCAAGGTGAAGAGGTTCAGGCCGATGTGCATGAACCAGGGGTTGCACGAACGCATTAATCCTTCGGGCAGGGTCAACAATCCGCTGGGCTGAGTCTTACACTGCTGCAAGGTTGGGTCTTCTTTCAATTCGTCCTGGCAGCGATCCCAGGTCCAGTCGTGCAGGATGTGGGTAGGGCCGAGTTCGGTAAAATCGTACTGGCAATCGTAAGTTGACGTGGGCGTGAATACACCGCTTTCCAGGGCGGCGGCCATTGTGATGATCTTGAATACCGAGCCGAGCGCGTACTGCCCTTGCGCGGCGCGATTGTAGAGCGGCTGGGCCGGGTCGTTGATCATATTGGATAAGTTAATACTGTTGTAATTGTTCGGGTCAAACAGGTTGGGGTCCAAGCCCGGCTCTGAGACCATTGCCAGGACGCGCCCGGTATCACGTTCGAGGACCACGATGGCGCCGGGAAAACCATCCATGGCCTGCTGGGCCTGAGTCTGCAAATCTCTATCAATGGTCAGGTAGATAGAGTCAGCCGGCTTGGATTCAGTCTGAGCAATTGGATTACCGAGGTTTCCATTGGCATCCACGAGATATAGCCTGGCTTCGTTCCTGCCGGCCAGGTAAGGCTCGCCCCATTTTTCAATCCCGCTTTTTCCGACTCGCTCGCCGCCGCTGTATCCTTTGCGGCGGTAGCTTTCCAGCTCTTCCGGGAAGATGGACTGGGTGTACCCAACTGCCTGCGATGCGGTGAAGTAGTAGCGGGAGGTATAAGGGTTCATCTGCAGGCCGCTGTAGGCTGAGAGCGCGACGAAACGCTTATCCACTGCATTCTGGCTGGCCTCGCCGATCGGGACGTATAAACCTGAGGGGTAATTTTCATAGGCGTAGCGGATAACTTCCGGGCGTACGCCGGTCAGCCGCCATAGCTCAAAAAAGAGGGATTCTTCAAACTCAGGAGGAACTCCGCCGGCGATCAGGCCCAGCGCCACGGCTTCCGTTTGAGTGACCAGGGGGTTGCCGTTGCGGTCATAGATATCACCGCGCGCGGGGATTTTATAGTCACTCAGCAGTTTGTAGCCGCCCGCCAATTCCGGCAGAATCAAGCTGTCGTCCCACTGGATGCGCCAGGCGCCGGCCTCCAGGCTGAAGTGGGCGGTCATCTCGCGCTGGATGTCGCCGTACAAGCTGGAGCGATAGATGACGCGGTAAGCAGCCTGCGCGTTGCCGGGATTGGTCAGCGTGGAGAGGATGCTGTATTCCATTTCATTTACGCTCATGGCTGTCAGGGCATTCTTGTAGCGTTGGGTGAAATCCTCTTGCGAGAGACTATCCTGGCTGGCCTGGTTCAACATGGGGTACATCGCGGCGAAGTCTTCGCTCATCTGGGCATCCAGGTAAGCGCGTATGGCGGCTTCTGCGCTCGGCGTTCGCGTAGTAACGATTTGCGGCGTAGGGATGGACGTGGGATTCCCATTGCTGACGCCGCCGCGGGCGCAAGCAGCCAACAGAGAAATGACCAGGATGAGATTTAACCAGCGGAGCAATTTCATGACTTTACCTTTTCGAATCAACCAACCTGTTCTTGTAAATTTGGGGAAATTGGGCATGTGTAGTTCAGCATGGACTGGCAGTTGCCAGGCACATCTGCTGCGGGCGCGACCCCGAACGTTTGCATGTTACGTGTCAGATGGCAGAGCGGCAGGCCCATCACGCTGGCATAGCAGCCGCTTAGATTTTCCACCGGCTGGAACTTGGGATGCTGGATGGCATACGCGCCGGCCTTGTCCAGCGGGTCGCCGGTGGCGACGTAGGCGACAATCTCTTCATGGCTGTACTCCCGCATCGGGACATCGGTTACGCACACGTCGGTCAACATTCGCCCATCCTTCAGGCGCAGGAGGGCGATGCCGGTGTAGACCTGGTGGCTGTGCCCGCGCAGAGCGGTCAACATCTCGATGGCCTCGGCCGCGTCCTTCGGCTTGCCGAGGGTGTCTTTTCCATTTACAACTGTCGTATCCGCAGCCAGGATAAAGGCGGCTTCGCCGGCGTGTTTGGCGCCGGTAAGCCTTCGGCAGGCACGCGCCTTGCTCTGGGCCAGGCGCAGGACGTATTCACTGGGTGTTTCGGCGGACCGAAGGTCTTCATTCACGTCCGCGGGCATGACGCTGAACAGCCAGCCGGTCAGCGCCAGCAACTCTCTCCGGCGCGGCGAATTGGAGGCCAATACCAGTAAATGTTTCTCACTCACGCGCAGGATTCTAACATATTCTCCTTTCAAACCTCTGGCAGGTTCTTTCAAGCCGTTGTACAATCCAGTCATCAGTCATCAGTCATCAGTCATCAGTGATCAGTAATCAGTAATCAGGCTAATCGAACGCGTAAATCTTTGGGAACCGCGAAGAAGCGACACTTGCACCTGCTGCAAGTGCAGGTGAGATCGCGAAGGAAAATTAACCCTCGCGAAGGCAAATATACTGAGCACGGTCACAATCTGCGCTTTTGTCATTCTGAACGGAGTGAAGAATCTGCCCTGCGTGCCAGGAGATTCTTCGCACACCGTCCTGCGTTCGGTGCAGGTAAAACGGCTCAGAATGACAACAAAAAAAGCGCAATCTGTGCCTGTTGGCAGTATAAAACTTCGCGTACTTCGTTCCTTCGCGGTTAATATTTGATTACGGCTGGAAGCCGCGCTATGGAGGAGCAATGGAAGAACTCAAAGAACGTATTCTACGGGACGGGAAGAATCTCGGCAATGGCATTTTGAAGGTGGATAGTTTTGTCAACCATCAGGTTGACCCGCGGCTGATGTACGCCTGCGGAGGCGAACTGGCGCGCCGTTTTGCGGGCGTTGGCGCGACCAAGGTGCTGACGGCCGAAATCTCAGGCATCGCCCCGGCCCTGACAACGGCCTTGCACCTCGGCCTGCCGGTCGTCTACGCGCGTAAATCAAAGCCGGTCACCATGACCAACGCCGTTTTCCTTACCCTGGCCCCATCCCACACCAAGGGCGTGATGACGGAACTTATCGTTTCGCCGGAGTTCCTGGCCGGCGGCGAGCGCATCCTCATCATTGACGACTTCCTGGCCAGCGGCGCAACCATTATGGGCCTGGTGCGCCTGGCGCAGACCGCCGGAGCGACTATTGTGGGCATCGGCGCGTTGATCGAGAAGACTTTCGAAGGCGGGCGCGCCGCGTTGGCACATCTGGCTGTGCCGGTCGAGGCGCTGGCGCGTATCGTCAGCATGGAAGACGACAGGATAGTATTCAGTGAGCAGTGACCGGTTGCCAGTGACCAGTGTTCAGTTTTCAGTATTCAATGTGCGGTGAGCGGTGTGATTTCATTGCTGCGCTGGATGGCCGCGACCCCGCCCGGACGTTTCCTGATTGGATGGATGTTAGCCCACATGACCTTCGCCTTGCCTGTCAAGCGCCTGCGCGAGACCTCGAACCTGCTCGCTTTTCACCATCCGGCCCCGGTTTATCCGTTTCACGCGCTCATTGTGCCAAAGAAACCGGTCGCCTCGCTAGCCAAACTTGAACCTGACGATACGGCCTTTTTGACCGATCTATTTGCCACCGTGCAAAGCCTGGTGCAGGAATTCAACCTGGCCGAAGGCGGCTACCGGCTGATCGTCAACGGCGGCGCGTATCAGGATTTCCCGCAGTTGCATTTTCATCTCGTCTCTGATCTCTCAAACTCTGCCGACTGAACACTGGATACTGAACACTGATGACTGACTCCATCGCCATCCTCGACTTCGGCTCGCAATATGCCCAACTGATCGCCCGCCGGGTGCGCGAGGCGCACGTTTATTGCGAACTCTTCGCCTGGGATACACCGGCGGACAAGGTGCTGGCGCTCAAACCCAAGGGCTTTATCCTTTCCGGCGGGCCGCGATCGGTTTACGAAGACGGCGCGCCCTATATCCAGAAATTCATCCTGAATTCCGGCCTGCCGATCCTCGGCATTTGCTACGGGATGCAAGCCCTGACTTTCGCCCTTGGGGGCAAGGTGGACCCTTCCGCCGAGCGCGAATACGGCCTGGCTACCGTTGAAACACTAATCTCTAATCATCTACTCCCTACTCTCTCCTTTCCCACTTGGATGTCGCACGGCGACCGCATCACGCAGCTCCCGGCCGGTTTTATCCCGCTGGCGAAGTCGGATAACAGCCCCCTGGCAGCGATGGGCGATATGCGCCGCAAATACTTCGGCGTGCAGTTCCATCCAGAAGTAAGGCACACACCCGCTGGGGCGGAAATCCTGCGCCGATTTGTGGTGGAAATCTGCGGCGCAAGCCCGGATTGGACTCCGGCCTCCATTATCGAGGAAAGTGTGACTCGCATCCGCGCCCAGGTCGGAAGCGAGCGCGTGCTGGCGGCGGTCAGCGGCGGAGTGGATTCGTCGGTCGCCGCGGCGCTGGTGCAAGAGGCGATTGGCGACCAACTGGTGGCGGTCTTTGTGGATACTGGTCTGATGCGCCAGGGCGAAGCGGAGCAGGTTGTCGCCACGTTTCGCAAAACGCTCGGCGCGGAACTGGTCGTGGTGGATGCCGCCGGGGAGTTTTTGAGCGCCTTACGCGGCGTCACCGACCCCGAGCAGAAACGCAAGATCGTCGGCGAGAAGTTCATCCGGGTTTTCGAGGCGCAGGCGCGCAAACTGGGTCAGCCGCGCTTTTTGGTGCAGGGCACGATCTACCCGGACGTGGTCGAATCCAGCGCGCCGGAGCGGGACAAGGTTGAGCGCATCAAGACGCATCATAATGTCGGCGGACTGCCGCAGGATATGTCCTTCGAACTGGTCGAGCCGCTGCGCTACCTGTTCAAGGACGAGGTGCGGGATGTCGGTGAGGCGCTCGGGCTGCCTCTTGAGCTGGTTTGGCGGCAGCCGTTCCCGGGTCCGGGTCTGACCGTGCGCTGTTTGGGCGAGGTGACCGCCGAGCGGTTGGCGCGGCTGCGCGCCGCGGATGCCATCCTGATCGAAGAATTGTCCGCTGCCGGGTTGCTTGGCAAGGGCGCTGGCACGTCACAAGCGTTCGTCGTCCTGCTGCCGGTGCGTTCGGTCGGCGTGATGGGCGACCAGCGTACCTACCAGGAGGCCGCCGCCATTCGCGCCGTGGTCACGGACGACTTCATGACCGCCGACTGGGCGCGCCTGCCGCACGAGTTGCTGGCGCGGGTGGCGAACCGGATTGTGAACGAAGCGCCAGGAATCAACAGAGTGGTGTATGATATAACCAGTAAGCCGCCCGCCACGATTGAGTGGGAGTAATCAGTGATCAGTGAACAGTAAACAGTGAATAGTGAGCTAATGCGCAAGTTCATTACCGTCACCACAAGCCTGGCTGTCGCTTTGGCCTGGCTCGTCCCCGCAAGCGCACAGAGCCAGGCGCAGGTTGATCTGTATGCCCTGCAAACGGACGCCTTCCCGGCCATGACTGCCGCGCTGGATGTGTTCGACGCGAGCGGCGGTTTCGTCTCCGGACTGTCGGCAGAAAATATCACTGTGCTGGAAGATGACCAGCCGCGCCCGCTCGATTCGCTCCAGGAACTCCAACCCGGTGTCCAATTCGTGCTGGCCATCAATCCCGGCCCCATCTTCGCCATACGCGATTCCAATGCCGTCTCACGCTACGATAAGATCGCCGCGCCGCTGCGTGATTGGGCCGCGGCGCGTCCCGCCGAGGCTGCCGATGACTTGAGCCTGGTCACGACAGATGGGCTGGTCTCCCTGCACATGAAATCTGCCAGCGACTTTCTGGACGTCCTGGCTGCTTATCAGCCCGACTCGCGTGTCATTACCCCATCCTTGAATACGCTTTCCCGGGCGCTGGATATCGCCGCGGAACCGACCGCACAATCCGGCATGAAACGGGCGGTCCTTTTCATCACTCCCCTGCCGGAGGGTGAGGCGATCCCGACCTTGCAGAGCCTGGCGGCGCGGGCTGCCCAATTGAAGATTCGCGTCTATGTTTGGATGGTCGCCCCGAAGGACTATTTCTCCACCAGCGGCGCGATCGCCCTCAAAGACCTGGCCGCCCAGACCGGCGGTCAGGCCTTTCCCTTCTCTGGCGCGGAAGCCCTCCCCGACCTCGAAACCTATCTCATTTCACTCCGTCACACCTATACGTTGACGTATACATCCGCGATTAAAACCCCCGGCAGCCACACCCTGACGATCCAAGTTGATCTGCAGGGACAGACAGCCTCGGCCGCGCCCTTGATCTTTGATCTGGATGTCCAGCCCCCCAACCCGATCCTGGTCTCGCTGCCCGAACAGATAGTCCGCCAGAGTCCGGATGTGAAGAGCAACAACCTGACGACGTTTGCGCCAACTGAAGAGAAGATCGAGATTATCGTCGAATTCCCGGATGGTCACCCACGTCCGCTCGTCCGCACCACGCTGTATGTGGATGGAATAATAGCGGACGAAAACACCTCCGAGCCGTTCGATAAATTCACCTGGAATTTAAACAGTTACACTTCCAGCGGCCAGCACAACCTGCAAGTCGAGGCGGTGGACAGCCTGGGTTTGAGCAAGGTCAGCTTGGGCGTACCGGTGACGGTCACGGTCGTCAAACCGCCGCGAGGACTCCAGGTGTTTCTGGTTCGCAACAGCCTGTGGATAGCCGGCGGCGCAGTGCTGCTGGCAGGGGCCGCTTTAGGCCTCATCCTGTTTGCAGGCGGGAGATTGCACCGCGCCTCAAACACAGCCCGTGGCCTCAAGCGGAAGATGCGCCTGGATCCGCTCACCCAGCCGATTTCACCTCGCGCCGACCGAGTAGGTGCTGTGCGCAGCACCTACTCGGCGCAAGGCCTGACGGCGGAAAAACCCGGATTACAACTGCCCTGGGCGCGGCGCCGCAAAAATGCGCCCGCCTATCTCGTCCGGCTGAAAAGCGATGGACAGCCGGTGACCGCCCCGCCCATCCCCTTGACTGGCAGCGAGATGACTTTTGGCGCCAATCCAACCCAGGCTACGCACGTACTGGATGATCCCTCCGTCTCGCCGTTGCATGCCCGCCTCAAGAAGGAACGGGATGGTGAATTCTATTTACTGGACCAGAATTCAATCGCTGGGACATGGGTTAATTACGAACCGGTAAAGAATGAGCCCAGGCGGCTCAACCATGGCGACATCCTCCACCTCGGACAATTGTCTTATCGTTTTATGCTGCGCAAGCCGCCAGAAAAACCCAAACCGCGTATCATCCAACAGAAATAAGGCTCCAGCCTTAGCTGGACTTTGTCCATTTGCACATTAACAAAAAACGGGGTAAGCTAAGCC
>CAZTZE010000049.1:0-24063 GCA_964618215.1 uncultured Chloroflexus sp. | reverse complement strand
ACTTCCTCCACAGAAGCCAGCCGGTACGGGAATTGCGGGTTCAAAGCCACACGTTTCAACTCGTCGCCAACGCCCAGCCGCATCAGGTAGTAGCGCGCAAACTGCGGGCGGGTCAGACCCTGCCGCTGCTCTTCGTCCAGCGCCCACGACCAGGTCAGGTATTTGTAGGCGATCCGTTCAACCGAGTAGTGGCGATAAGGCTCGTGCTTCGTCAGCACGTACCACATGACCACCAGCAGGTGATGGGCAATGGTCACGATCGCCTGGTTGGGGTGCATGCGCTTCTTGAGTTCCTCGAAGTGCTGCTTCCAGTGCGGGTCGGCTTTCACCGCCCGCCAGGCTACTTCCACCAGCGCCCAGCGCAATTCCTTGCGCCCTTCCTTGGTGATGCCTTTGCCGCGTACCTTCACCCCGCTCTGCTCCAGCCCGGGCGTCAAACCGGAATAACTCGCCAACGCTTTGGGTGTCTCGAAGCGGGTGATGTCTCCGATGGCGGCCAGTACCGTCATGCCTGTCACCACGCCACAGCCGGGTATTTGCATCAAATACAGCATGTCACTCGACCAGGGTTCCTCGTGGCTCATGCGTCCCAACTCGCGGGTCATCTGCTCAATCTGCTTTTCCAGGTGCGCTCGCGTCGCCATGTCCAGTTCCAACTGCAACTTCTCCATCTGCGAGAGCGAGGTGTCTTGTTGCCAGCCAGTATTCTTCGGCTGGAAGCTCTTCCCTTTCGGATGATTGAGGTGATGCCGGTGCGCCACACTGTGCATCCGGTTGACCACCTGCGTGTGCATCCCCGCCAGACGACGCCGATGCGAGATGAACTGCCGCAGTTCGCGCACGTGCTTCGGCGGCACCCACACCGTCGGCACCAAGTTGGCCGCCAGCAGCCGCGCCAGGATCAGTGTGTCGCGGTTGTCGGTCTTGACACGGGCGCAGGCGATCTGCTTCACCTTGATTGGATTCGCCACCAGCACCTCCGCCACCAGCGGTTCGATCAGGTCGTACACGTGCCAAGCGTTGGTCGTCGACTCGATCACCACCCGGTCGCTGGGCAGCAGGTGTTTCTCCAGCCAGGTCTCCAAGTCCAGATGCTCTACCCGGCAGGGAGCCAGGATCTCTTCCCCGTCGCGGTTCACCCCGGCTGCCACTGAATAATACTTGTGAATATCCAGCGCAATATACCGGCAGGGGCTTGCATTGGGTATATCTTTCATGCTACACTCTCCTTGGTTATGGTTGGGGCGTGGATTTTCGGGCAGTGAGTGGCACACACCGATTCGGGCTCGTAGCCCAGACGAGAATCCACCAGGCGACCAAGTAACACCACGGGGTGAGATCACTTCTCTCTCCCATAGGCCGCGTCGGTCCGCCCAGATGCTCCTGCCCCGGTTGGCATCCCCGGTGCTCGGTCGCTCCAAGGATACCACCCGCCACGCCCCAACGCAGGTACATTCTAGTAACACCGGCTCCAGTCGGACAGCGGCTCTGCCGCTCGAATCAGCGGCGGGTTTCCAGAAGTGGCGCGACAATAGGAAGGAGTCTCGCCAGTCCCGCCGCTGCCGCTGAGCCAAACCGTTGAAGCGAACCGTTGAACCGTCGAACGGCCATCACATGAGACAACATCGGCATTCTCAAAAGGATCCTGTATGAGTACTCAAAAACCACAATCATCAAGTGCGTGGGATGTGCTTCTTGCACTGATTCAAAAGGTCAACGTTCAAATCTTTCTCTTCGCTCTAGGTTTTGGAATCCTTCTGATCATAGGCCTGATCACCACACCCCGAGTTGATCAAGTATTCACGAAGGTCATTTGGGCATTGCTGGCAGTCTATGTAGTCGCCGTTGTAGCTTATCTATACAGCCGGATGACTAAACGGCCTGCCAATTCCGAGGCCGAGATAATGACGCTCATACAGAAGCCCTCATCTGCGCCAACACAGCTACTACCAAACATACTCTCCAGCGCGATCTACAACACGCAAGAGCAATTGGAAATACAACTTATTCGCGAAATGATACAGTCCGGAGTACTTGCAACAAGCGAAAAACACTCGCGAGGAGCAGTTCAGCAGTTAGACAATAAACCGCCGGGGTACTGGACGAATTTCGATCTCGATTTTGAGATTCTCAATGCAAATCGAGCCTTAATGGATCGCCTGATCCAGATAGTTGTTCGTCATTACTTGGCAGGTGTCAAAGAAGTGGTACTCACAAAGCCACATCACTTCAAAGCCCCCGCATTCACCGTTGAGACACTAGAAACCGTCTCCATTCAATTGAAACTCCGGCTCGTTGATTCCCTTCCCCCTGACGATGGCAGGTCCCGCCTTATTGTTGTGGCGGGGATTTTTTCTCCTGACCTTCGCGAGTTCGCTTTGAAGTGGGCACAGCATATCGAACTCTTGATCGTGCTGCTCGGGCCAGACCTTGAGTACCTAACAACTTCCTTGGGCCTTCCTCCCAATAGGATTCGATGCCTTGTCTGCGCCAAACACTTAATGCAAATCGATCCAAATGTAAGAAGTCAAATGATCGGAGGACACTAATGGCTCGGTTTGATCAAGCACTCCGACACTTGAGCATGCTCAAAAAGGCTGCCCAAGAAGTGACACTGTTTGGTGATTTCTTGCTCTCTAGTAATGAACTTAGCCATTTCTGGATTCACCTCGAACGGCTTTGGCATCCAGCAAAGACGCCTATCGCATCTCTGATGAAAATATTCGCAATCAATCATTATGCGCTAGTTCAACGCCCCTTCACCCTGTTCTCTGTCGGGCAGCACACACGCACAACAGAGGAGGAATTACATATAGCATCGATACTTTCGGGCGTTGTGGAGGATCTTGACAATCCTGACATTGTCTTCGGCCAGTTGATCGTGGCCCGTGACGGCGTGACTTTGCCTCACGGACAGCCGATGGGCGAGTGGATTGGAGTATTCGCAATGTCTGTTCACCTGGATCTGATCGTGCAATGTGTCCGGTGTTTGCGCGAGAGCGACCGTGACGTGTCGACTCTTCTTACCGCGGTCCAACGGGGTGTATCTCCCACTGACATTTTCCGCCGCGAAGGTATCCAGAGAGTCGTTCCCATGCTGGTGTGCAACGAGTCCACTCAACAAGTCAATCATATTCTTGAGTTAGATGTGCCGCCATACGTGGACTACCAGCACTTGTTCGCGAACCCCAAATAGACTACAGCGATAATTGGAAGACGTTCTGCACTTGGCTGGTAGCCTTATGTACCGCATTCTCCGTCCACTCCTCTTTCACCTCGAAGCCGAGAACGCGCACAACCTTGCACTACGAACGCTACGCGTTGTATCTTCCCTTCCGGGTGGGAAAACCACGTTACGTGCGATCTACTCGATGAGCGATCCCAAGTTAGCCCAAACGCTACGCGGCATAACTTTCCCTAACCCGGTAGGGCTGGCCGCTGGGTTTGACAAGGATGCACTCGTGCCTGATGGCTTTGCCGCCCTTGGCTTCGGATTTGTCGAGGTTGGTACGCTGACGCCATTGCCACAACTCGGCAATCCCCGCCCACGCATATTCCGCCTACCGGAAGACTATGGCATTATCAACCGAATGGGCTTCAACAACAACGGTACACATGAGGCGGCCAAGCGGCTCGCTCGATTGCGTGTACCCGTGCCGTTGGGAGTTAATATCGGCAGAAACAAAGATACATCGAACGAGCGGGCGCTTGATGACTACCTCACGGCATTTGACGTCCTCGCACAGCATGCCAACTACCTAGTCGTCAACGTCAGTTCCCCGAATACGCCCGGTCTACGCGACTTACAGGCCCGTGATAAACTAACAGAGTTACTAGGTGCTATTGCGGCACGAAGATCATTGGTTTCACACGACTCGTCATCTCAAGGGCAGAGTAATGCAAAGCGCCTACTACTCTTCGTCAAAATCTCACCTGATCTGTATGATAATGAATTGGTCGACATTGCAACCGTTGTAAGAGACATTGACTTTGACGGAGTAATCGCTACGAATACGACTGTCAACCGTGACGGTCTATACTCACCTCGACAAGTCGAGGCTGGCGGACTCTCAGGCAAACCACTAGCCACCCGCGCGCGCATGTGCATCGCGCGCATACGCGAATTGCTTGGCAATGAACCTCTACTAATCGGAGTCGGAGGGATCTTTAGTTCGGATGATGCGCTGGCCGCGTTGCGCGCGGGTGCTGACCTCGTACAGGTATACAGTGGCATGGTTTATCGTGGGCCATCAATTGCACGCCACATAAACTCCGGCATAGTAGCCGCGCTCAAGCGAGGCGAGTTTGCGTTTCGCACACACAATTGAGAACCATCATGGCGGTATTGAAACTGAGCTTGTCGGAGGGCACAATGATCGCACGGCCAGAAAAAATGAGATACCAAGAAGCGCAGCATCAGTGGCAAGCAGAAGCAGCTGATAACTATACTCATCTGTTGGATGCCCAGCTCTTCGCTGACAGGTCTCTGCTTGGTCTGATAGGCAACTTGACCGGCAAACGCATCCTCGATATCGGTTGCGGAAATGGATATCTAATAAGAAAGATACAAGCGAGCGCTCTCAGTGTGACAGGTGTCGATATTTCTGAGAATATGGTACAGGAAGCGAAGAGACTAGGATATGGGAGTGCTCCTTCGTTACTATGTGTTGCCTCTTCCGATCTACTTCCTCTCGCAACCGGCATTTATGATGCGGCTATTTGCAGTCTAACTATCAACAATTTGTCCTCAGCCGATATGGCCAAGAATACATTTAGGGAGGCCGGACGCATTCTGAAACCGGGAGGACTGTTTGTCATTTCGTTACCTCACCCCCATACCCTTAGTGCAATAACCAGATACCGTTGGACCGATTGGGAGGAAGGGCAGAATCAGGAGAGTCTGGTTCCTGGCGAAGGTTTCAAGAGGCAAATCATGGGGCGTGATGGGTCAATGATCTCGATTGTCAATTACTATTGGCCCAAGGAGACGCTGACTAATTTCGCTAAGAGGGTGGGGCTTGAATTGGATACAGTGAGTGAAGAGACAGCAACGGTTGACGAATTAGCCCGACACCCCGAAGAACTTGAACCCGTATTCGCCGAGGTGCCCTTTTTTTTAGTGATGCGTTTTGTCAAACGGGTGGGCCGCCCAACCCGCGCATGAAGCCGACCGCTGCTTCGCAGCGTAGGGTACGCGTGCCGCGTCAGCCAAGTCATGGGTTTGCAAGTGCATTTTGCCAGCCCAGCAGCGGCGGCTTACCCGATAGTTGGGGCAGGGAAGCACCTTCTTCCTGCTGATCCCCTACGAGCAGCCTGAGGGGACGAAAAAAGAACAAAACCGCCTTTGACCAATCCTATACGTTACGGTATAATACCGTGCCAGTCTTGAAAACCCCGGTAGTGGGCAACCCTGCTGATTGGTGTTTACAGGGTACTGCGTTGATTGCCGAACCAAAATTGTGTTTTTACCAGTGAAAAACGCATTTCCCAGTTCGGTGATTTATGCAAGAAGCAGTAAATTGTCTTTATAAGGAAATTGAATGTCACCCAAACGTACTTATCAACCAAAAATCAGGCGGCGCGTGCGCGTGCATGGCTTTCGTCAGCGCATGTCCAGCGCAGATGGACGCCAGGTGCTCAAGCGCCGGCGGCTGAAAGGCCGCTCCAGGCTGGCAGTCCGCAGCAACAACCACGTCAAGCGAGTCCGGTGGTAATCGCAGGCGCTCAGTGCGGTGAAAGTGGATGCACTGCCGAAGGCCTCTCGATGGCGTTCAGGATCGCAGGTCAAGTCAGGGAGTACTCGAGGCAGGCGTGAAGCGTCGCTTTCGCCTGACCCGCGCGGCCGACTTCCAGGGGGTGTGGCGTTCCGGTAAGTCTTATGCCCACCCACTCTTCGTCTTGTTTGTCCTGGCCTCTGACGCACCGGGAATACGAGTCGGTGTGGCGGCCGGCCGGAGGGTCGGGAATGCGGTCCACCGTAACCGGGCCAAGCGCCTGCTCAGGGCCGCGATGCAAAGTATGGTCATGAAGATCCTCCCCGGGTTCGATTTATTGCTGATCGCACGTCAGCCACTGCCCTTCGCCGACTTGAACCGAACCCAGGAAGCCTTGTCTGCACTCTTGAACCGCGCCGGACTTTTGTCCCCCACTCATGACGATTGAAGCTTATCTGCCCCGTGATTACCCGAACGAGTCGCGCTTGCGTGACCTGCCGCGCTCGCCGCGTAACTGGCCGCGTCTGGCCTTGTTGGCTTTCATCCGCCTGTACCAGATGACCATCTCGCGCGGTTTACCGGCCAACACTTGCCGTTTTTACCCCTCATGTTCGCATTACGGGTATCAGGCAGTTTATAAACACGGGCTACTGAAGGGTGGCCTTATGGCTGCCTGGCGCATCCTGCGCTGTAACCCGTTCAACCCCGGGGGTTACGACCCCATTCCATCAGGAGATTGACTTTCCTCCATGAAAACAAAAACCTTTGTTCTTATCCTGGTTTCGCTTGTCTCCAGCTTGCTTCTGGGCGGCTGCGCCACCGGCCTGACGCCCTCCTCCTGGCCCGGCGTCGTCACGGATGGCAAGACGGCTTATATTGCCTCGGCTGCTCATGTTTACGCAGTGAGCCTGGAAGACGGCAGTGAAATCTGGCGCTTTCCGGAGAAAGCGGATGCCAAGAAATCTTTCTTTGCCGCGCCGGTTCTGACCCCAGATGGTCAGTTGATCGTCGGCGGATACGACCATATCCTTTACAGCCTGAACCCGCAGAATGGTCAGGTCAACTGGCAGTTCGAGGCCGCGCGTGACCGCTGGATCGGCAGCGTACTGGTCGCCAATGACCTGATCTATGCGCCCAATGCGGATTACAACCTTTACGTGCTAAACCTTAGAGGCCAGTTGCAGTGGAAGTTCGAAGCCCGTCAGGCTCTCTGGTCCGCACCGGTAACCGATGGCCAGCGGATTTATTTAGGCTCCCTTGACCACACCCTTTACGCCCTGGAGCCCCATGCCAGTAAGATAATCTGGAAAAAGTCGTTGGACGGCGCCATCCTCAACCCGCCGCTCCTGGGCGGCAATGGGCTGCTTTACGTCAGCACCTTTGGCGGCGATACTTTCGCGCTGGAGACCGCGAATGGCGGGCAGCGCTGGAAATTCGCCGCGGATAATCTTGTCTGGTCCACGGGGGCGCTCAAAGCCGGTGACCTATACTTCGGCGACGCGCTGGGAAATATCTATGCTTTGAACGCTTCCACCGGTGTGAAAGACTGGAGTCTGCAACCTAACGGTCCCATTCTGGGCGCTCCGCTGGTCGTTGGCGACATCCTCGTCTTTGGAACTGAATCAGGCGATTTATTTGCTGTGGATGCCCATGGCAAAAATGTCTGGACACAAACCATTGGCGGTATGTTATACGGACCGCCGGTCGCGGGCGGGGACCTGATCCTGGTCGCGTCAGTCGAAGGCCAATCCTTGCTGGTTGCTTTGGACCAGGCCGGTACCCAGAAGTGGGCTTTCACACCGGTCAAATAATAATAAAGAAACGGAAAAGATAACATGTGGGATACCCTGATTGTCACCCCTCTAACGAACGTCCTGCTTTGGATCTATCAGATCTTCGGCGGTAATTTCGGCTTGGCGATTATCCTCTTCACCCTTTTGATCCGCCTGGTAACTCATCCGCTCATGGCGCAGCAGATCAAGAGCAGCCAGGCAATGCAAGAAATGCAGAAATCCAAGAAATGGCAGGATATCCAAAAGAAAAACAAGGGTGATAAGGAAAAACTGGCCCAGGAGCAGATGAAGCTTTACAAGGAGCTTGGCGTCAGCCCCTTTAGTTCCTGCCTGCCGACCATCATCCAGATACCGATCATTTTTGGCCTCTATCAAAGCATTACGCTTGCCCTGGCAGCTTCTCCATTGCAGTTGCTCACCCTTACTCGCAGTGTCTACCCGATCTTAGACGCCACGGCCCTGCTTCCGCTGAACAGCCGTTTTCTGTGGATGAACCTGGGCCAACCGGAACGCATCTTCCTGCCTTTCCTGGGCGATTTTGGGCTTCCCTTGCTGGCGATCATCGTCGCGCTGACAACCTACGTCCAGACCAAACTGACCATGCCGCCCCCGGCCAACCCTGGCGACCAAAGCGCGATGATGGGTAAAATGATGGGCATGTATATGCCCTTCTTGCTGGGTTACTTCGCGCTGACCTTCGCCTCTGGTCTTTCGATCTACTTTATTGCCAGCAACCTGGCTGGCATTTTACAGTATGCCCTGATGGGTAAAGTAGACTGGCGGAATTTACTCCCCGCAAGCAAGAAAGGGGTTGTGAAGTCGAAATGAACGAACGAACCACCCTGGAAATCATTGCACCGACGGTCGAAGAGGCGCTCGCCCAAGGGCTGGCCGACCTGGGCCTGCCTCGCGAAGCTGTAGATGTGGAAGTATTGGATGAGGGCAGTCGTGGCCTCTTTGGTCTTGGCGGTCGCCAGGTACGTGTCCGCCTGACGATTAAAGCGGGGACCTCTGAACCTGCGGCAGTCCAGCCAGCGCCTGCACCTGAACCTATCCCGACCGCCTCGGCTGGGACGGATGAACTGCTCAGCATTTCAGAGAAGACAGTGGGCGAGCTTCTGGAAAAAATGAAAATCGAGGCGCAACTCTCGACCCGCTATGGCGAGCCGGACGAGGAAGGCCAACGGCCGGTCTACGTGAACATCCACGGCGACGACCTGAGTATCCTGATCGGCCGTCGCGCAGAAATCCTGAACGCCCTGCAATATATCGTCAACCTGATCGTTAGCAAACAATTAGCGCATTGGGTGCAGGTCATCGTGGACGTGGAAGGTTACCGCACGCGACGCGAAGTCCAGTTGCGCAAGATGGCCCGCCAGATGGCTGACCAGGCAGTTAAAACCGGCCGCCGGCAGGTGTTGGAACCCATGTCGGCCGGCGACCGGCGCATCCTCCACCTGGAATTGCGCGACCACCCCGAGGTAACCACGCGGAGCATCGGCGAAGACCCGCTGCGCAAGGTTACCATACTTCCGAAGGAATAAGCAAAAAGTAATAATGTTTGCCAGGAACCCGTTTTCTCGAAGAAAACGGGTTCCTTTTTACGTCTCACGTTTTACTTCTTCCTTTCCCCTCCTCAGGTATAATTTATCCATGCTCAATTTGATTCCGACCGAAGCGGTGGATTACCTTGTCATCGGCCACCTTTCACGGGATTTTACCCCTGAAGGTTCGCGCTTGGGTGGTACGGCTGCTTATTCTGCTTTGACGGCGCGTGCCCTGGGTCTACGCGTGGGTGTGGTCACGGCCTGGGGGGGAGAACTGCCTCTGGGTCCACTGGCCGGGACGGACGGGATAACCCTCTTCACGATTCCCAGCACGCATACCACAACCTTCGAGAATATATATCTACCGGGGGGCAGGATCCAATACATCCATCGGATCGCACCACGCATTGACCTTGAGCATGTGCCGCCAGAATGGCGACGAGCGCCGATCTTGCACCTCGGCCCAATCGCCCAAGAGGTCAGTCCGCTGCTGACGGAGGGCTTCTCACCGGCATTGCTGGGCTTGACCCCGCAGGGCTGGCTGCGCACCTGGGATGGCGACGGGCGCGTGATACCCTGCGTCTGGTCAGAAGCGCAGACGGCTCTCTCGAAGGCTGCGGCGGCGGTGATCAGCATCGAAGATGTGGGCGGCGACGAGGACCAGATCGAGGCAATGGCGCTTGCCTGCCGCGTGTTGGCGGTGACAGAAGGGCCAGCCGGAGCGCGCCTGTATTGGAACGGCGACTCGCGCCGTTTCCGTGCCCCGGTCATGCCCGAGGTGGATGCGACCGGCGCGGGGGATATTTTCGCCGCCGCCTTTTTCTTCAGGATGTATACCACGCGTGATCCGTGGGAGGCGGCCCGCTTCGCGACACGGCTGGCGGCTTATTCGGTCACGCGGCCTGGGCTGGAAGGCACCCCGACTCAAGAGGAAATTCAAACCTGCCTGGTGGAGGTATTTTAGTGGGACGCGTTTACACATTAGCCAACCAGAAAGGCGGCGTAGGGAAGACGACCACCGCCATCAACCTGGGCGCCTACCTGGCCAGCCTCGGTCAGCGTGTCTTGATTGTGGATATTGACCCCCAGGCCAATGCCAGTTCCTGTCTGGGTGTAGACAAACGTTCTGTCAAGGGCGGCGCCTACGCGGTCCTGCTGGACGGCGAGCCAGCCTCAGCACACCTCTTGCACAATCCACGTTTGAAACTGTCGCTCCTGCCCTCCTCACCTAATTTGGCCGGCGCTGAAATAGAACTGGTCAGCGAACTGGGACGTGAGAGCCGGCTAAAGAATGCACTTGCGCCTATAATCGAGAAGTACGATTACATATTGATTGATTGCCCACCCTCGCTCGGACTCCTGACCGTCAATGGCCTGATCGCCGCACTAGACGGCGTAATCATCCCCGTGCAATGTGAGTACCTCGCCTTGGAAGGGCTGGGTGAATTGACCCACACCCTCCAGCGCGTCCGTGCGGCGCTCTTCCCTGGCTTGAAGGTGCGCGGCGTGGTGCTGACCATGTTTGACGGCCGGACGAATCTCTCAGTGGATGTGGTGGCGGAAGTGCGCAAGCACTTTTCTGAGCAGGTCTTCGAGTCAATTATCCCGCGCAGCGTCCGCCTGGCGGAAGCACCCTCTTATGGGCTGCCGATCTCGGCCTACGCGCCTGGATCGAGCGCCGCGAAAGCCTACGAGTCGCTGGCCCGCGAAGTGTTGGTTGGTGATGGGATAAGTGTATCGGAAGTTGGAGGTTAAATATGATTACACAAGTGCATGTTAAAAGCTATAAGTTGTTTGAAAACCAAGAATTCGACCTTGGCCAACATGTTGTTCTCGCTGGTCCGAATAATTCGGGGAAAACAACCCTTTTGCAAGCCATTGCTGTTTGGAATATGGCCCTTCAGAAGTGGAAGGCTGAGAGAGGCCCTGACACAACATCAAAAGCGAGGCAGCGAACTGGAGTGCCAATAACAAGGAAAGATTTTACGGCAATACCACTGCGTGAGTTGAAACAATTGTGGACTAATGCGTCGACTGCTCTTAAACGAGATGAGCTGGCTGAAGGTCAACGGCTAGGTCAGCCACGCGTTTTGGAAATTACACTCTGTGGACGGGAAGAGAATAATAACCCCTGGAAATTAACTTTCGAATTTCATTACCAAAACAGTGAGTTGATTTATGTAAAACCGCCAGTAGCGCAAATAGACAATATTCCATCGGCTGCTCTAAACCTATCGGTCGTTCATGTCCCACCATTTTCTGGAATTGGCGTCGAGGAAACACGCTATGATCACCCTTATCAAGACTTGTTGATTGGGCAAGGCAAGCCGGGGGATATTTTAAGAAATTTACTACTGGAAGTTTATCAAAAAGAAGATAAAAACGATTGGGAAGATTTATGCTCTCGAGTGGAGGAAATCTTCGGCTACCGGTTATTGCCTCCTGAATACGAGGGAAGACCATTTATCAATTGTGAATATATTCGAGGAATTCCCCAAAGGAGAGGCAAAGATGGACTGCCAATTTTAGATATTTCCAGTGCTGGAAGTGGTTTCCATCAAGTGTTATTGCTTTTGGGTTTCTTCTACGCTCGACCCGCCACAATTCTACTATTGGATGAGCCTGATGCACACTTGCATGTTATTTTACAGAGGCAAATTTACAATCAATTACAGAACATCGCATCTGAAAGAAAATGCCAGCTAATTATAGCTACCCATTCTGAGATAATAATCGAGGATACAAGCCCTGACAGAATCTTATCGTTTTATCGCCAACCACATCTACTAATAGCTGACACTGAACGTGACCAAGTCCGCGAAGCGCTCAAGCGACTTACCGCAATGGATATTCTCTTAGCTGAACTATCAAATGGCGTACTTTACCTTGAGGGGGAAACGGATTTCAATTTACTGCGTACCTGGGCTAAAATTTTGCATCACCCTGCTTATCGTTTTTTTGTTGAAACACCTTTTTGGCATAATAATCAAGGTAGTCATCCCCGAGAAGCGCGCGCCCATTTCTTTGCCCTGCGTGCAATAAAGCCCAGCATTCTAGGATACTTGTTACTCGACGGAGACGATCGAAATCTACCTGACCGTGAAGTAACTGCAGAAGGCCTAACCATCGGTCGCTGGACGCGCTATGAGGCAGAGAATTATCTGATACATCCTTCTACTCTTTTTAGATTTGTTGAGGCCCGGAATGGCCCATTATTTGCGTCTGCGGGTGATACATTTCTCAGAGATGCGTTGTTGCCGGGCGAGGTTTATCGCAATCCCTTAGATCAACATGAATACCTAAATAATACTCCTGCCAGCAAAGCCATCTTGCCTAGATTCTTCCAAAAGACGCAGGTGGATTTGAAAAAGAACGAGTATTATCGAGTTGCGGAGCAAATGAGGCCTGAAGAGAGCGCAACTGATGTGAAGGTTAAGCTAGATGAAATCGCACGTGTATTTGGGTTACTTGACTAGATAAAGGTGTAAAATGCCTCGAAAATCGGGACTCGGTCGTGGACTGGAAGCCTTGATCCCCGGGGGTGAAACGGCTCCGGCGGAGGGCGGCATCACTTACGTGCCTGTGAATCACATTTCTCCCAACCCGCGCCAGCCGCGCGGGGATATGGATGCAGAGGAGTTGAGTGAGTTGACGGCTTCGATACGAGAACACGGCGTCTTGCAGCCGTTGATTGTCACTCCGATGGAGATGGGCGGTCAGTACACTTTGATCGCCGGTGAGCGCCGCCTGGAAGCCGCCAAGAAGGCCGGGCTTTCCAGTATACCCGTCATCGTGCGCCCGGCCACCGACCAACAGCGGCTGGAACTGGCCCTGATCGAGAATGTCCAACGCGCCGACTTAAGTCCCTTGGAGGAGGCCGAGGCTTATCGGCAATTGTCTGAGGACTTCAGCCTCTCGCACGAAGACATCGCCCAGCGCGTCGCCAAGAGCCGCGTGGCGGTGACCAATACCCTGCGTTTGCTCAAGCTGCCGGATGCCGTGAAGAATGCGCTGGTTGAGGGGCGCATCAGCGCAGGGCACGCGCGTGCCTTGCTTGCCTTGCCTACGCCGGAGGCGCAGGTGGCAGCTTTGCGCACGGTCCTCGCGCAGGAGTTCAATGTCCGCCAAACGGAAGAACTGGTGCGCAAATTGGCCGGCGAACGCCCGCCCTCAGCGCCAAAGCCCGCGCCGCCGCCGGAAGTAATGGAGCTGGAAGAACGCCTGCGCATCAGCCTGGGGACGAAAGTCTTGCTGCGCGCCGGACGAAAAGGCGGGACGCTGACCATCCATTATTACTCCAACGAGGAATTGGACGCGCTGCTGGGGCGTTTATTGTAAGAATAGATGAAAATCCATTTTTGCTGCGCTGGTTGACGGGTAATGGGTTTGGCATTAGGATTGATAAGACATGCAGCAAATACCACCGACGCCTGAAATCCTGGTGCCGCGGCTGGGTGAGTACCTGGTTCAGCAGGGCTACATCCGCGCAGATAATCTGAAGCAGGCTCTGGCGTACCAGCGCGAGGAACACAACAATGGCCGGGGCATCCTGCTTGGAGATGCCTTGATGGAATTGAAAATGATTGACCGCCCAATCCTGAATCAGGCAATTACTGAGCAGATACTCCAGTTGCGGCAAGGATTAGCGGATACATACCATCATCTGGAGAGTCGCGTCCAGGAACGCACTGCTGAGTTGCAGGAAGCCCTGCGCAAACTCTCCGAACTCGACCGATTAAAAGCTGATTTTATTGCCAATCTCTCGCATGAGCTGCGCACGCCGCTGCTTCACATCCAGGGTTACATCGAGATGCTGGCCACAGAATCACTCGGCCGGCTGAATGAGGAACAGAAAAGCGCGCTCCAGGCCAGCCTGCCTGCCATAGGACAATTAGCCGGCCTGATTGATGATTTGGTCCAGTTCTCGGTTGCCCAGCGTGACGAAGGGAGCTTGCCAACCGCCCGATGAACCATGCTGAACGGATATGGCGATAGGATAGGTGAAAATGGCTCAACCACATCTGACGCCTGAAATTTTAGTGCCCCGCTTGGGTGAGTACCTGATTCAGCAGGGTCATGTTCGCGCGGAGGATCTAAAAAAGGCTCTGGCGTACCAGCATAAGAAGCAGGATAAGAACCAACGCGGGTTGCTGGGCGAGACGTTGCTGGAATTAGGCTTGATAGATCGCCCGACCCTGGATCAGGCGATCACAGAACAGATCATCCAACTTCGGAATGCCCTGGAAGATGCCAATCGTTACCTGGAGCGTCGCGTCCAGGAACGTACCGCTGAGCTGCAGCTTGCCTTACGCAAACTTTCAGAACTCAACCAAATGAAGAATAATTTCGTTGCCAATATTTCACACGAACTGCGCACCCCGTTGACCCACGTAAAAGGCTATATTGAAATACTGGTAAATGAATCGCTTGGTCCGTTGAACGAAGAACAGAAAAAAGCGCTCCAGGTCAGTCAGCGCGCGACAACACGGCTGGCGAGTTTGATGGATAACCTGATCCTGTTTTCGCAGGCTGCGCGCGGTGAAATGACCCTCCACATGGCGCCCGTGAATCTCATTAAAGTTGCCGCCAATATCATCAATTTTTCCAATCCGAAGGCACTTGACCAAAAAATCACTCTTAATGCAGAGATCAAGCCGAACCTGCCGCTTGTCAAGGCAGATGAGGAGAAGATTTCCTGGGTCATTCTCCAGTTGATGGATAATGCGATCAAGTTCACACCTGCCGGCGGGAGTGTAAGCCTCACCATCCTGCGCGAGGCCGATTCGCTCATCAGTGTCTCGGTCACGGATACCGGCATCGGTATCCCCAAAGGTCGCCTGCATGAATTGTTCGAGCCTTTCCATCAGTTGGATGGTTCTCCCACGCGGCGTTATGGCGGCACCGGACTGGGCCTGGCGCTGGTGCGGCAAATCCTGGATGCGCATGGCTCCGTGATGGATGTACAATCCGATGAAGCCAAAGGCTCGACCTTCAGGTTCACGCTCCTGACAGCCGGGAAATCCTCCTGATCTAAGGAAACAGACGCATGAAAAAGGAAACGCTCAACCACCTGAACGCGATCAACCAAACCATCGCCCTGGAAGATTGGAAGGCGGCGCTGGATGCGCTGATCCTGACCATGCGGAAAGAATTTGTATTCGACAATCTGGTTGTCTATCTTACGGATAAACAGAAAGACATTCCAGAGGTCGCATATGCGCGCGCCGTTGGTCGAGGCAGAAAAGCAGAAGCAGATGCCGCCTGGGGTGAAAACATTGCCAACCAGGTCATCTCAGCCGGAAAGATCCTGCAAGATTCAGCGTTAAGCGACACTTCGAAAGACCGCGTTGCGATGCCTTACTTGCTCGGCTTGCCGCTCTTGATGTATAGAGGCGCCGGCGCCCTGATTTTCATCCGCTTTGGGGGACCGGAATATACAACCGCCCAGATACAAATGGCCGCACTGGCTACCAGCCAGGTGTCACGTATTCTTGAATGGCGCCTGCTGCGTGAGAATATTGCCCAACTGGAACAGGCCCGCCATCGGGCGCAATTGCAGGATGATTTTATGTCCACCGTTTCTCATGATCTGCATACCCCTCTCGGTTTTATCAAGGGCTATGCCACCTCATTGCTGCGTGCTGATACCACCTGGGACGCGGAGACCCAGCGGGAATTTTTAACCATTATTGACGAAGAAACCGATCATGTGATGGCGCTGGTTGATAAATTCCTCGATTCAGCCCGTTTACAGAGTGGCATGATGAACATGGATTTTCAGCCTGTGCGCCTGGATTCTCTCATCCGGGATGTGGTCTTGCGGCTCAAAGGGCGCGACAAATCCTTGCCGAGTAGGTGCTGCGCACAAGTGGATTTGGACTTAGCGATTTCACCTCCGCTCCAGGCTGATACCATCCGGCTGGCGCAGGTCTTCGAGAATTTGTTTGAAAATGCCTTAAAATACGCTCCAGATTCGAATATCAGCATTACTTTACGTAATCTGGGCGACCGTCTTACCGTCACATTCGCGGACCGTGGACCGGGTATCCCCTCCGAGCATTTACCTTTCCTCTTCGAGCGCTTCTATCGCGCCCCCGCACAGTCCGGTAAACGTGGCACCGGGCTGGGACTTTTTATTTGCCGGCAGATCGTCCAGGCCCATAACGGCCAGATTTCGGTCGAGACCGCGCCTGGCAAAGGGACAGCTTTCCGCATTGATTTGCCTGTCCGCCAGCATCCAATGGCTGACAAGTAATTTCTCAATAAATGGAGGTTGCCATGCCTACTAGCATCTTGGTCGTTGATGACGAACCCCGCTATCTTCGTTTGCTGGAAGCCAACCTGCGTACGGATGGCTATGAGGTCATCACAGCTCAAAATGGGAAAGAGGCCATCGAGATGTTTTCAGCCAATCCGGTGGACTTGATCGTGCTGGATGTGATGATGCCGCAGATGGATGGATTTTCAGTCTGTCAGAGCATCCGCCAATATTCTAACGTGCCGATCATCATCTTGACTGCCAAGGGCGAGGAACAAGACCGCGTCCACGGTCTGGATGTCGGCGCGGATGACTACCTGGTAAAGCCGTTCTCAATCATGGAATTGCTGGCGCGCGTGCGGGCCGTCCTGCGCCGCGCCCAGGTATCCGCAACCGGACAGGATCGTTATTTCACGCATGGCAATCTGAAGATTGATCTTGCCCGCGCCGAAGTCTGGCGATCTGAGCAACCCATTTACCTTTCGGCGACGGAGTACCGCCTCCTGCTCCAGTTCACCCACAATATTGGCAAAATCCTCGCCGCTGAAGAACTCCTGGAAAGTGTTTGGGGGCCGGAGTACCGTTCGGATAAAGAAATCCTGTGGGTCACCATCGCCCGCCTGCGGCAGAAAGTGGAAGACGAGCCGCACTCACCCAGGCACATAGTCACCCGTTCTGGTTTGGGTTATCTGATGCCCCCGGTGGAAGGATAATGTTGGTCGGATTGCCAATCCGACTTACCGCATCATCTAGAAGAATAATGTAGGTCGGTTTGGCAAACCGACCTACCGCGTCATCGCAGAACACGATTTACCCGCCTCACATGCGCGCACGCGCTCGAAAAGATTCCCCAACGGCTACAATTCGGTGATAGGCACAGACAGGTTCTTTGTGTGGAAGACGCGGCTTCCCACTGGCAGCAGGCTGGCGCGGCGGCAGAATTCCTCGTGGGTCAGGTAACCGGTCAACAGGATGGACAGGCCGTATACCCAGATATTGCCCCAATCGTGCGGCTGGACGAGGTGCGGCTCGCCGCGCATCGGGCTATGGATGCCGATGCGGACCTCGAGCCTGCGTCGCGCGGCTTTGGTCTCGTCTCTCCAACAAGTTGAACTGTCAAATTTACAAATCTGGATTATAATAATCACAATTTGTATTTTCTAGAAAAGGAAATGCCATGTTCATCAACCGTGAAGCCGAATTGTCGCAACTCGAAAACCTCTATGCTTCGGGGCGGGCAGAACTGTTCATCCTCTACGGGCGCAGGCGGGTCGGAAAAACGGAACTGCTGCGAGCATTTTGCGAAGGAAAGCCGCATATTTTCTTTATCGCCACCCTCAGTTCCGATCGCGATCAACTGGCGACTTTTTCACAGGAAATCTATCGTCTTACCCACACCGAGGTTCCCGAAGGCTTTACCTTCCCTTCCTGGGAAGCCGCCTTGCGCGCTCTGGTGGAACTGCCCGGACGCCCGGTGGTTGTGCTGGATGAATTTACCTACCTGATTGGGGGGAATAAGGCAATCCCTTCCATCCTGCAAAAAGTGTGGGATGAAACGCTGCGAAATTCACAGGTTCTCCTGATCCTATGTGGCTCTTACATTGGGATGATGGAAACTGAGGTGATGGGGTACAACGCTCCCCTGTATGGCCGTCGAAGCGGAAGTTTGCTGCTCGAATCCCTTGAACTGCCGACGGTGCCGGCCTTCTTTCCCAACTACACGCCTGCCCAACAGATCGAAGCCTGGGCTGTGCTGGGAGGCATGCCTTATTATTTGACAGCCTTCTCTGATCAGGTGGATATTTTTGCCAACATCCGGCGGCACATCCTGGACGTGCAGGGACTGCTCTATCCTGAACCGCGTCTGCTGCTCCTGGAGGAACTGCGCGAGCCGCGCAACTACTTCTCCATTCTACGCGCCATCGCCCATGGGCGAACCCGTCTCAACGAGATTGCTTTGGGAGCCGGAGTTGGCGATAGCCCGGTCACCGCTCGCTACCTGGATCTCCTCCAGCAGATGCGTCTGATTTATCGCAGTGTGCCGGTGACGGAAAGCCAGCCCAATAAAAGTAAAAAAGGCATCTACCATATCGCCGATCCTTTTCTGCGTTTCTGGTTTCGGTACGTTCACCCTTATCAGGGTTCGTTGGATCTGGGTATGGCCGATGGGATTCTGGCGCAGCGCGTGCGTCCGACCTTTGACCAGTTCGTCGGTTATGCTTTCGAGCAAGCGGCAAGAGCATACATCGCACGATTGGCTCGTAAGGGAAGTTTGCCCTTCCTGCCGGAGCGAATCGGCGCCTGGTGGGATCAAAGCGGCGAGATGGACGTTGTCGCCGTGAGCGATAACGAGAAGGTGCTCCTGGTCGGGGAGTGCAAGTGGTCTGCCAATGCGGTGGGGAGCGATGTTCTGGAGGACCTGAAAAGCAAGGCGCAAACTTTATTGGAAACCGGCCGCTGGAACAGCGCGCTGTACTTTCTGTTTGCCAAATCCGGCTTTACCCCCGCAGTGCAGGAACAGGCTGCGAATGAAGGGATACAGTTGGTCACGGTCGAGGACTGTTTTGTTTAGGCCCCTGTTTCTGTCCTCTCGGGGGGATTGCTCTTCGACGGACGACGGACGATGGTCTTTGGTCTATCGCCCATTTCTCAGTCCCCACCCGGGGACTTGTTAATTTCCACCCTTCGCCGCTCCTGCGCTTCGCTGCCAAAGGCCTACTCGGCGGAACGGCTCAAGCTCAGGGCGGGCTCCTTGCCTGAAAGTGTTTCCTCTCCTCTGAACGAACACCTGGCTCAATGCCGAAGATGGCGCCGGCCACGAGTTTCTCCACGAAGCGACGCAAGTGAAGAATAATTGGGTGACTACGGGGGAGTTAGCGCCGTACAAATCATCCTGCGAGTGCCATTCA
Source organism: uncultured Chloroflexus sp. (assembly GCA_964618215.1). GTDB lineage: Bacteria > Chloroflexota > Anaerolineae > Anaerolineales > Villigracilaceae > CG2-30-58-95. Next base: position 4,842 of record CAZTZE010000049.1, on the reverse strand, counting down.
TCACAAAGCACTTTTCCAGTATAATTACCTTGAAATAGTCGCCTCGTCATTGACCGCCTTGACCATCCTTGCCCAGTGGCAAGCGACTCAGCGCAAAAAGGAGCCAAGAGGTGCAATATGAAAGATGTTGCAGGATTATTGCTTGATATCACTTACAAAGGCGGAAAGAAAAAGAAATACCTGCTCAAAACCGGAAAGACGATCATCGGCAGGATGCCCGATTGTGATATCGTCTTGATCGAAAACGATGTCACCCGCTGCCATGCACAGATCGAACTGGCGCAAGATAAATGCACGCTGATGGATCTGGGCTCCGCCAATGGCACCCTTTTGGATGACGTTCCCCTGCCGCCGCGCAAGGCGATAACCATCACACCGGGACAGACCATCAAGATCGCCGGGTTCCAGTTCGAAGTCAGGGTTTATCAAAAGGGGGAAGCCGCAGAAACGGGAAAGATCGTCCTGCATCCCGAAATGGAGGTGCTGCCCGGCGCGCTGCCGGTCGTCAGTGCCGATAAGACCATGCTGGGCAGTTTCATGTTCAATGCGCCGGAAAAACCCCCGGCCCGCAAATATTTCCTGATCTATAGTGACAAGGAACAACCTCACCAAAGCCTGCCCCTGACCGATGGCGAGTTCGTCATCGGGCGTGAGCCGGGCTGCGAGGTGCAGATAAAATCCATGGGCATCTCGCGGCAGCACGCCCTGCTCACCGTGGAGGGTGACAAATTCCTGGTCACAGACCTGAAATCCACCAACGGGGTGATCGTCAACGGCCAGAAGATCGAGCCGGAGAAACCGCATCAAGTTGAGATTGACAAGCCATTCATCATCCACGAAGTGACTTTCATGATCTCTGCGCAGGTTCAGGCGCAGGTTTCGGATAAAGGCGCGCTGTCCGGCTTAGGTACGCAGTTCGTCGCCGCGCAGGCGGAGGAGGCTGCGGTCCTCTCCACAGTTCAGAAGGATGCGACGCGGCTCTCGATGCTGGCCGACATCCGTTTCCTGGATCTGAGCGGCCAGGAGCGGGTCACCATAGGACGTTCCGAGAAGAACACCGTCCAGTTCGACCACCCGGCGGTCAGCCGCTATCACGCCGTCCTCGAGCGCATGGGCAAGCGCTTCCGCGTCCTCGACCTGCAGAGCGCCAACGGCGTATACGTGAACGGTACCTTGATCAAAGGCGAATCCTGGCTCAAGGCGGGGGACCGGGTCAAGGTCGGCCCATATGCATTCATATTCTCAGGGGCGGGCATCCAGATGGAGGCGGAAACCGGTTACTCCATTGATGCCATTCATATCAACAAGTGGGTATCCAAGAGTCTGAACCTGCTCAAAGACATCAATCTGAGCATCGGAGGGAATGAGTTCGTCGCCCTGGTGGGGATGAGCGGTTCTGGCAAGACGACGTTCTTGGATACGTTGAACGGCTTCCGCCCGGCCACCGACGGCCAGGTGTTCGTCAACGGCACCAACCTGTATAATAACTACGACATGTTCCGCGACGAGATCGGCTACGTGCCGCAGCGGGATATTGTCCACATGGAACTCACGCCGTACATGGCGCTGGATTACTCCGCCCAGCTGCGCCTGCCGGCGGATACCTCGCCGGAAGAACGGCGGGCTGTTGTCGAACAGACGCTCAAAGACCTGGGCCTGTTGGAGCGCAAGGATATACCCATCTCACGCCTGTCGGGCGGCCAGTTGAAGCGCGTCTCGATCGGCGTCGAACTGCTCACCCGCCCGCGCCTGTTCTTCCTGGACGAACCCACCAGCGGCCTCGACCCCGGCACCGAGTACGAGATGATGCGCCTGCTGCGGCGCCTGTCCGACCAGGGGCGCACAATCATCATCGTCACCCATACGACCAAGAACGTCATGCTGTGCGACAAGGTTATCATCCTGGGGACGGGCGGATACTTGGTCTATTTCGGCGCACCGGAAGATGCGCTGGCGCATTTCGACGCCTACCGCACACCCCGCGAACGGCTGGAAAAGGAGATGGAGTTCGACGAGATCTACCGCCTGCTGACCGATCGCGAGCGGGGAACGCCGCAGGAATGGGCGGAGCGATTCAAGGCGAGCAAATACTGCAAGCCGGTGAAAGGCGAACTGGAAGCCGCGCAGCCGGCCGAAGCCGCCAAGCCGCGCAAAGCCAAGGCGGCCGCTCCCTCCCAGAAGCAGGCGCAAAAGACCTCCGCCCTCAAGCAGTTGCAGATCCTCTCGGCGCGCAACCTGAAGATCCTATTCCAGGATAAGGTATCGCTGACTATGATGCTGGCTCTGGCGCCGGTGTTGGGCTTGATGAACTTCATCTGGGGCAGGAATATTTTCGACGAAGTCAACGGTAGCATGAATAACGTGATGGGCATGTGGTTCATGACCGCCATCGTGGCCTTGCTGGTGGGCGCCATGACCAGCGTGCGCGAGATCATCAAGGAGGCGGATATCTACAAGCGGGAGCGCGCCGTTGGGTTGAAGATCCTTCCCTATGTATTCTCGAAATTGTGGATGGGCTTTGTGATGTCTCTCTACCAGGGCGGAGTCATTTTACTCATCGTGACCCTGCTGGTCCACCCGCCGGCGGCGAGCGCGGGGATCTATGGCGCATTGTTCATCACCATCGTTCTGGGCATCCTCTCCGGCTACCTGCTGGGACTGGTGATCTCGGCCGCTGTCCCCAACCAGAACGCGGCCCTGATCGCTCTGATCGCGGTGATCGTGCCGCAATTCCTCTACACGGGCGTGCTGATTCCGCTCGAGGAGGTGCCGCTGGGCGAGCTGGTCAGTTACATCACCCCGGCGCGCTGGACTTTCGAGGCTTTTGTCAACACGACCGGCATGGGCGAACTCCTGACGCGCGACGAGTGCTGGGCGCTGCCCAAGGAACAGCGTAGCGCGCTGACAGAGGAAGAGAAGAACCAGCCCGGATGTCCCTGTATGGGAACGTACCTGTTCCAGGATTGTCCGGGCATTCCCGGCCTGTTCTCTCCAGAGTATTACGATGATGTCGCCAAACTGGCCCTCAACCAGGCGGAACCGCAGGAACCGCTCCAACCGGACCGTTTGCCCACCCCCACACCGGTGGCGACCCCGACGCGCCTGCCCACGCCGACGCCCTATCCTTCCCCGACGCCGTTGCCGACGCCCATTCTGCTCTACCAACTCGATCAGTACCGCGATGACAGCGTGGCGCAAAACAACACATATTTCGAATCGCGCTCCGATCAGATGAGCGCATATTACGACGCCTCCCAGGAACAGTTCAGCCAGTATCTGGATACGCAGCAGCAGGCCATGGAGTCCTACTCCGATGCCAGCGAGCAGCAATTCGATGATTACTCCGGTGAAATTGACCAGTATGGCAACGATCTCGCCGACTGGCAGCGCAACCGGCAGAAAGCCATCGGCGCGGCGGAGAACATCCTCAGCACCATCATGACCCGCTACGGCCGCGCCTTTTATGGCAGCGGAAGCGACCGCTGGCTGATCCTGGGCATCCAGATCGCGGTGATGTTCTTTGCCATTTTGGGTTTGCAGAAACGGAAGGATACGCTGTAACTCCCAAAAACCATTCCACGAAGTTACACAAAGATCACGAAAAAATGTCCCATGAAGCCTCGTTCCCAGATGAATACCCGGCCTGCGGCGCGCCTGTCGAGAAAGCGGATGCGCAGGAAGTGGATGTATTCGCCGCCACCCAGGCCGGGGTCGAGACTGCGCCCGATCAGTCTCCCAATGCCTATCTGATCCTCAGGTCGGGTGAGCGCGCCGGCCAGCGCTACAAACTTACCCAAAAGCAGGTGATCGGCAGGGAGAATGCCGACATCATCATTCGCGATCCGCGCATGTCCCGCCAGCACGCCAGCCTCGAAATGTTTGGCCGGGAGTTTCTTCTGCGCGATCTCGGCTCGGCCAACCACACCTTTGTAAATAACGAGATGATCCAGCAGCCGATCCTCATAAAGCACGGCGACAGGGTCAGGCTTGGGAACACCGAATTCGAGTTCATCATCGAGGAGAAATAAGCCTGTGACTGAAGCAACGATATTACGAAAATACACGCTGGGCGAGCAAATCCAGGATACTGATACGTTCATCCGATACCGGGGAAAGATCATTCAAAAAGGCGAAGCGGTTGTTTCCACCCTGATCAAACCGGAGATTGCCCCGGCAGGTGAATTCCTGGCCCGCTACGAGATCATCTACCGGGCGCTCTCGCGCCTGGAATCCCCCCAGTTGGTCAAGGTTCTCGATCGCGGTGAATATAAACAGCAGGCTGTCTTCGTTCAGGAAAGCATCGAGGGCACGCCGCTGGCCGAAATGATCGCGGGCGGGAACGGCCTGCCGCTCGACCTGGCTCTGGATATTGCCCGCCAGTTGGGGGAATACCTGGAGGCGCTGCACAGGCAGGGTGTGTTCCAAGGGGTATTCGATCCGGAAAACCTGCTGCTTACCCCGGATGCTGTTCTCCGCGTGACCGACCTGGGCGTGGCGCAGGGGCTGAACATCGGGGAACTGCTGGCGGCGGGCAAGATCAAGGCCCGCTCCTGTCACGCCCCCGAATTGCTGCGGGGAGGCCAGCCTGATGCCCGCACAGATTTCTACTCGCTGGGCGCGGTCTTGTTCACGACACTGACCGGCAAGGACCCGGATGCGAAGGCTGCGGCGGGAAAGACGCCCACAATGGCGGACTTCTACCCCAGCCGCCTGCGCCCCGGCCTGCCTCCTGAGCTGGACGAGCTGGTCGCCAAGTGCCTGCATCCCGACCCGAACCGGCGCATCCAGAGCGCGGCCGAATTCCTGGACGGGGTGGAGGAGGTGCACGGTGGGATGGCGGTC
>CAZTZE010000048.1:0-24312 GCA_964618215.1 uncultured Chloroflexus sp. | reverse complement strand
TTTGCGCCAGCAACTCAAATCGCCTGCCGTTCAGATGTGTCTTGCGTAAGTCCTACTATTGAATCTTGTCAGAAGACTTACGATTCTTGGAGAAATTCGTGATCGCTGGACAACAAGAAAGAACGTGTAATTTTTTCTCTACTTTACAAAATGTGCATGGGACGCGGACGAGCGCGGAAAGACGTGAGAAAAGCCATTAAAATCCGCGTACATCCGCGTTAGTCCGCGCCCCATTTCTGAAATATACGGTAAAGAAATTTTTTCCAACCCTCCCACAACAGAAAATCCCCACCATCCAACACTCCATCCGTAATCGCCTTCATCGCCTCTGACCCCGCCAACGCATCCAACTCAAACGACTTCAACCTCGTCTGCGTCGTGCGCACGGAGGACTCAAGAAACTCCCCAAACGGCAGGAATGTTCTGAACAATTGGTAATACAGGAACCTGCGCGCCTTGCCTGCACAAAGCACAGGCCAGAAAATCGCCGCGCCTCCAGGTAGTATCCCGCCAGCGTCCCGATGATTCCAAGATTATAATTGACCCATGTCCGTCTACCTCCACGACATTCCTCTCCCTGAAGCCAAAGCTCGTCTGGAGGCCGCGCTGAAAGACGCCAATCTCTGGCGCGTGCTGGGAACTGAAGCCATCCGGCTGGATGAAAACGCCCTCGGCCGCGTGCTGGCCGAGCCGGTCTGGGCGAAGATTTCTTCCCCTCACTACCACGCCTCCGCCATGGATGGCTTTGCCGTCCGGGCGGAAGACACTTCCGGCGCGCAGCCCTCCACGCCGGTGACTCTCCTCTGCTCCTCTGCTCCCCTGCCGGCTGCCTCACTTCCGTGCGCAGCACCCTTCGATGAACTCAGGGCAGCGCCTACTCGGTCAGCCGTCTATATTGATACCGGCGACCCGCTGCCGGAAGGTTTCAACGCGGTCATCCCGATCGAGAATGTCGAACCGCTCGACGCAGATGGCGAAATATCCTCCACCCTGCGCGATCCGTGCGCCATTCGCATCCGTGCGGCGGTCACGCCCTGGTCGCACGTCCGCGCGCTGGGCGAGGATATCGTCGCCACGCAGTTGGTGCTGGCCGCCGGTCAGGTGCTGCGCCCGGTGGATTTGGGCGCAATCGCCGCAGCCGGTCATGATGCAGTCAAAGTCGCTCGTAAGCCGCGCGTCGCCATCCTGCCAACCGGCACAGAGCTAGTCCTGATTGGCAGTGAACTCAAGCCGGGCGACATCCTGGAATACAACTCGCTCGTACTGGCCGCGCAGGTCAACGCCTGGGGTGGAGAAGCGCTGCGCTTTCCGATCACACCCGATAACTTTGAGGCTATCGTGGAACGTGTGCAGGCAGCCGCGCGCGACTTCGACCTGATTCTGCTCAACGCTGGTTCCTCGGCTGGGGCGCAGGATTTCTCGGCCAAAGTGGTCGAGAAACTCGGCACGCTGCTGGTGCACGGCGTGGCTGTCCGGCCGGGGCATCCGGTCATCCTTGGAGTAATCAGTGACCAGTTATCAGTAATCAGTCCGTCGTCCGTCGTCAGTCGTCCGTCGTCAGTTGTCCCAATCATCGGCGTTCCAGGTTACCCCGTCTCCGCCGCATTGACGGCTGAAATCTTTGTCGAACCAATGCTGGCGAAATGGCTGGGGAGGCGACCGAACGAACTGCCGACCGAATCCGCCACTCTGACCCGCAAAGTCACCTCACCGGGCGGGGACGATGACTACATACGCGTTGCGGTCGGGAAGGTGGGCGAAAGGATACTGGCTGCGCCGCTGGCGCGCGGGGCAGGCATCATCACCTCGCTCGTCCGCGCCGACGGGCTGGTCGTCCTGCCGCGCGGCGTCCAAGGAGCGGAGGCAGGTGAGCAGGTGGAGGTACAGCTTTATCGCTCAAAAGCCGACCTCGAGAGGACAATCTTCTGCATCGGCTCGCACGATATGAGTCTCGATCTGCTCGCCCAATTCCTGGCGGAGCATGGCCGGCGCCTGGCTTCGGCTAACGTGGGCAGCCTGGGTGGGTTGATCGCCCTGCAGCGCGGCGAATCGCATCTGGCCGGTTCACACCTGCTCGACCCGCAGACTGGTGATTACAACCTTTCGTATATCCATCAATATTTGCCCGGCGTACCGGTCCGGGTGTATGGATTCGTCGGGCGCGAACAAGGCTTGATCGTGCGCAAGGGAAACCCGAAGGGCATAAAAGGCCTGGGAGACCTGACCCGGCCCGAGGTCCATTATGCGAATCGTCAACGCGGGGCTGGGACGCGCGTCCTGCTGGATTATCATCTGAGCCAAATGGGGATTCCATCCAATTCCATTCAAGGATACAATCAGGAGGAATATACTCATCTGGGTGTGGCTGCCGCAGTCGCCTCCGGTCGCGCCGACTGCGGCCTGGGCATCCCGGCTGCGGCTCAGGCCCTCGAACTGGATTTCATCCCGCTTTTCCAGGAGCGCTACGAGCTGGTGATCCCAAAAGTCCATGCTGAGAGCGCCCTGCTTGCGCCGCTCTTCGAGGTGATCAACGGCCGGGAGTTCCAGAAAGCGGCGGCGGCCATGCCGGGCTATGATATCAGCCCGATGGGTAAACTGTTGGCGGAGTTGTAGGAGGAAGCCATGCCCATCTCACCCGGAATCCCCGCCCCCGATTTCACCCTAGCCGACGAGACGAATATCATCCGCCGCCTCTCCGATTACCGCGGCCGCGCCGTGGTGCTGTATTTTTACCCAAAGGATGATACACCCGGCTGCACCACCGAGGCCTGCAACTTCCGCGACGATTACAGCGATTACGTGGAGGCGGATATTCTCATCCTGGGCGTCAGTCCCGACGACCCGAAATCACATGCGAAGTTCAAGAAAAAATTCGCCTTGCCGTTCCCGCTCCTGGCGGACGAGGGTCACAAAGTTTGTGATCTGTACGGCGTCTGGGGGCCGAAGAAATTCATCGGCCGCGAATATGAGGGCGTCCTGCGCACGTCGTTCATGATTGACAAAAATGGCCGCATTTCGCAGGTGTTCGAGAACGTCAGACCGGCGGAACACAGCGCCGAGGTGCTGGCGGCGGTGAAGTTGCTGTAGATCACTGTTGAATAAATCGAGAGGGGTAAATGACTTGCCAGTCTGTCTGACTAATTCTGATGCAAACGCGTAAAACAGGATGCGAGCCAGAGAAAAGCTCTGGCTCGCACCCTATTTTGCGATAAATTCCCCGGTTGGGTGGGGTTATTCGCCCAGGTAATCCCTAAGTTTCCTGCGGATAGTTGGATGCCGCAGCCGGCTGAGCGCCTGAGCTTCGATCTGGCGGACGCGCTCACGTGTCACGCCCATCTTGCGCCCCACTTCCTCGAGCGTGTAGGCTTGCCCATCCAGCAGACCGTAGCGCAATTGCAGGATACGAACTTCGCGCGGCGGCAGGCCGTTCAACACCTCACCCAGGTGCTCACGCAACAGGTTGTAGGTGGCGGTGTCATCCGGTGGGGCGGCATCCTCGTCTTCGATGAAGTCGCCCAGCACCGAGTCTTCCTCGTCGTCGGTCGGCGTTTCGAGCGAGAGCGGACGACGCGCCACCTGGATCATGTTCTCGACTTTCTTGGGCGGTACTTCCAGAGCGTTAGCCAATTCCTCGACGGATGGATCACGGCCCAATCGTTGCGTCAACTGGTGCTGGGTGCGCAGCAGTTTGTTGATCTGGTCGCCCATGTGGACCGGGACGCGGATGGTGCGTCCCTGGTCGGCGATGGCGCGTGTCACAGCTTGGCGGATCCACCAGGTGGCATAAGTGCTGAATTTGTGGCCGCGGCGGTAGTCAAATTTCTTGGTGGCGCGGATCAGGCCGATGTTGCCTTCCTGGATCAAGTCCAGGAAGGGGACGCCGCGCCCCATGTACTTCTTGGCCACCGAGATGACCAGCCGCGAGTTGGCGGTGATCAGGTGTTCGCGGGCCGCCCAGCCGTCCTCGATCATGCGGCGGAGTTCCAGGCGGCGGCGGATGCTGACTTTGCCGCGGGCCAGTTCCTCGCGGGCGATCCGGCCGCGCTCGATGCGTTGGGCCAGTTCGACTTCTTCAACGGCGGTCAGGAGTGGAACGCGGCTGACTTCCTTAAGATATAAGCCGATGGTGTCGTCGGTATCTATGTTGGCAAGGTAGTCATCCAGCGTAAGCTCAGGCTCGGGTTCTTCAGCAACAACCAGTTCGTCTTCGGGAGGCTCGCCAGTAGGGATATCTTCCACAAAAGGAACCCCTGCGCTCAAGAGAGCAGCAAAAGCCTCCTCCAATTGAACGACATCCTGTTCTGCTTCAGGGAAGAAATGCAGAATGTCGTCTATGGTGACATAGGTCTTCTGCCGGCCCAATGCGATCAGTCGCGCGACGACAGAATATTCTTCTTCTTCAACAATAAGTAATGGGTTTTCCATCATGTTCCTAAATTACCAAATTTTCTTTTACCGAGTAGGTGCTGTGCATCGCAGCCGGCTGTTACCATTATTTTTGTTTTTTCTTCCTGTCAACAGAATACTCTTTTTTGAGATAAAAAGCAATACCCTTTCGAAGACCTGATCTGAAAATGTCATTCTGAAGCCCGGTGTTCTTCCGGGCTGAAGAATCTCGGTCGTGGCAGATATGAGACCCTTCGTCGCAAAGAGCGCTCCTCAGAGCCTGCCCTGAGTGCAGCGAAGGGGTGACATGCCTGATTTTCATGCCTGGTGATGAACGTAGTTCATGTAGACTTCTCGGAAAAAATTTTACCAAAGGCCTACTCGGCACAAAACAAGCCGCCACCCCTGTCGGCAGGTATGGAAACCTGCCCTACAAGGGGTTCTCCGACAGGCTATTAGCACATGCTAAGGCGTGGCCGCCGACCCACAGGGTGCTTCGCGAAGGCCTACTCGGTGGCGGAGATGGGTGTTTCTCTCACCGGCAGCGTAGGAGTCTCTGCGTAAGGCGGATTCCTCAGCAGCTCCAGCACTGCGTTTATAGATGATTGACTGATGACGTAAATCTTGTCTTCGAAACTGACATAATATCCGCTGCCGGTGGGCGTAAGACTGCCAACTTCGAGGACTTTTTGCGTTTCACTGAAAAACCCGAGCGTTATGATGTAGGCTGGCGGGTTCAAGCCGATGACATCCAATGCGGGGGAGGTCTCCAGCGTTGTCAGCACACTGAGCGCGAAGAACTGGGTCTCGGCCGCCGCTGCCTGGGATTGATTGGCTGCGGCCAGTTCGGGCTGCGTGATTGCCCAATTTCCTGAGGCATCGCGTTCCATTTGAAGGCTGTTTCCCTGCGCATCCAAAATATGAATCCAGGTCAATGCGCCATTATCTTTGGTTATTAAAAAACTGGACTTAATAGCCGTGGGCGTCGGCGCGGTCGCCTTGAGCGGGCGTTCATTCAGATAGAAAAAAGCAGCGATGACCAGCGCCAGCACAATTAACAAGATCAGGGTGGGGCGTTTGACCATCTTTAGCCTCGCACGCGGCGTTTCAGCCAGGCGGCAATTCCTGCGGCGACGATCAAGCCGGGGATGGCGCAGATCAGCATAAAACCGATCAGCAACTGAACCGTATTACTTGGCATATTCATTGTACGAGTGATCGGTTCTTTGGCCGTAAGCTGGATCAGGTTCTCCTGCTGTGCCGCCCAGTCAATGGCGTTGATGAGCATATCGCCATTGGCGTATTGGCCATAAAAGCCGTCTGACGCAAAATCAGCATCGCCGAAGACGACCAAGCGGCTTTTCTGGTTCGGATTTTCGGCCGCCACGCCCAGCGTGAGCGGGCCGGCGAAATCCAAGCTCGGATCATAGCTGACTTGATTATTCTGGAGGGCATCGAAATCCGTCTCGCCCCAGGCGCGATCAATTGTGATTACCAAGGGTGTAGCATACACGCCGGAACTGGTTGTCGAAACTGCCAGACTGCGCGCGGTCGGATAAAATGAGACCAGTCCTTGCAATTTCTCGGTGATGAGATGAGGGCTGTAACTATTGGCGACGGCGACGATCGGTTGGTTCGAGTTAGGGTCAATGACGATGTCATTATTGTATGTAATGCCCCAAGTATTCGACAAGTAATCCGCCAGCGGGTCCGGGGATGCGCCAAAATTGGTCAAAGGCAAAGGTTCTTGCATGGCGATGAGCGCGCCGCCATTGGCTATGAAAGCCTCGATCAGGTTCATTTCCTGTGTTGATAATGGTTGTTGGGGGCCGGCGATGATGATCGCCAGGGCATCCTGGGGGATCTGGTTTTGGGCGATCAGGTTCAGGGCCTGGACTTGGTAATTCTTGGCCTCCAGCGCGGCGCGGACTTGGGTAAAAGCCGTATCCCCGGCCTTCTCGATGTCGCGTTCGCCATGACCGGTGAGGAAATAAACGCTGCGCTCACCCGGATTCATCAAGCGGATCAACGAAGCGGTGATCTCCTGCTCGGAAGCATAGGCGACGATCTCGTGTTGCTCGCCCATCTGAAGGTAAATCTTCCCATCTCCGCTGATGCCCGCCTGTTGTGCGGCCAGTGGCTTTTGGTCCGGGTCAACCAGGGTGTAATCAAATTTACCCGCGCTGTGAGCCTTATACCTGGCCAGCAGTTCCTGCGCCGAGGTTGAAGGCGTGCGCGAGGTGTAAAAAGCGGTCGCCGTGACTGGCTGGGGGAGCGCCTTCAAGGTATCCAGAGTCTCAGTCGCCAGCGAATTTTGCTTGTCCTCGGTCAGGTCCCATTGATGAGGATTTTGATAGGCAATGACGTTTACCACGACCAGGATGCCGAGGAAGGCGACCAGCATAATCAAGGCATTGCTTCCGTAACGCGCCTGGCGGCCGGTCAGGAAATCGCGCACGCGCTGGGGTTCAAGGAGGGAATAGAGCGCCGGGCCGATAACAACCAGCCCCAAGCTGATCCAAAGCACCAGGTTGAGCCTTTCGACGCTTGGCGGTGTATACAATCCCATCTTGGCCAGTAACTTGATCAGCAGGAGAATCCCGCTGGACAGGATGGCGGCCAGCGACAGCCACAAACCCAGGGAGGCATATTGGCGCAAATCAGTTCGTTTTTTTGATTGTTTCCGCGCAGCGCCTACTTGGTGCGCAGCACCTACTCGGCGCGCAGTGGAAACTCGGTCAGTTTTCTTCATTATTGCCACCTTCGCATTTCAACGGCGACCGTACCCAGGAACAAGCCCAGGGCGGTCAAGCTCAGATAATAGACGAGATCTGCCACGGCTATGATGCCATTCGTCAGCGTGTCGTAGAAATGGGCGCTCATGTCCAGATAGCGGAAGACATCTCCGCCAACCGGTAAGACCTGCGCCGGCCAGCCGATCATCCACCACAGCAAAACGTAGACAACCAGTGTGGCAAAGAAAGCCGCAAACTGGTTGCTGAAGAATGACGAGATGGCCGTTCCAATGGACAGGAAGGTTGCAGCCACCAGGATAACGCCCAAGTAACCGCCAATCATCATCCCTTGATCGATGCCTGGGTTGACGAACCTGTTCAACAAGATAGGGAAGATCAAGGTCAGGGCGATCACGCTGAGCAGAAATAGAAAAGCGCCCAACCACTTACCGACCACCAGTTCCCAATCCTGCACCGGCAAGGTGAGCAGCAACTCTAATGTACCCATGCGTTGTTCGTCGGCTAATAAACGCATTGTCAGGGCCGGCGAAGCCAACAGGAATAAAAAGGTCATCGGTCCGACGATGATGCGGGTATCCGGCGGAGGAGAACCGTAGAACATGGACTGGTAGGCAGCCTGCGAGAAATTGAGTACGAAAAGAATGCCGACTGTCAAGAAGATCATCAGCGCGACGATGTATGCTATTGGGCTGATAAAGTAATGTTTGTACTCTCGTTGTGCGATTGTCCAGACGTTGCGCATCTTGGCCTACCTTTCTTTTTTGGGGGCGTCGTCGCGGGTCAGTTCGAGGAATATTTCTTCCAGACTCATCCCCACTGGACGCAGTTCGAGAAGATCGTAACCTGCATTGACGGTAATTCTTGCGACCTCGGGGCGGATATCCACGCCCGGAGCGAATTGAAATTCCAGAGCGCCATCCACTTGTGTTTTAACGTTCTGTACGCCGGCAATCGCGGCGATCTTGGGCGCGAGTTCGTCCGCATCCCCCTTGACGCGCAGGATGGAACGCTCCGCGCCGACCAGCCGGGCCTGCAAATTCTCAGGCGAATCCTCGGCCACAATATGTCCTTTGTTGATGATAAGGACGCGGTCGCAAAGCGCCTGCGCTTCAGAAAGAATATGTGTGGATAGCAGAACTGTGCGTTCTTTTCCAATATCGCGGATGATATTACGCACTTCCACGACTTGGGCCGGATCCAGGCCGATGGTGGGTTCGTCCAGGATCAACACTTCAGGCTTGTGGAGCAACGCCTGGGCCAGGCCGATCCGCTGGCGCATGCCTTTCGAGAGGGCGCTGATGTAACCTTCTGCGCGCTCTTCCATGCCGACCATTTCAAGAGCATCGTAAACCATATCTTCGGCATTTGGCAGGTGGCGCAGGTCAGCCATGAATTTTAAATAATCGAAAACGACCATGTCGGGATAGAGCGGTACCGTTTCAGGCAAATAACCCACGCGGCGGCGAACTTCCAGCGATTCAGAGATAATGTCAAAGCCGGCTACTTTCGCTGCCCCGTAGGTGGGGGGCAAGTAACCGGTCAAGATGCGCATCGTGGTAGTTTTACCGGCTCCGTTCGGGCCAAGGAATCCGACCACCTCGCCCTGGCGGGCTTCGAAGGTCAGGTTTTCGATAGCCCGACGCGCGCCATAGTCTTTGGTGAGTCCATCAGCACGTATCATTCGATCTCCTTCAAGGATGGTATGACGAAAGAAACGGCACAGCAGCCTGAGGCAGCGGTGCCGGGTAAGGACAACATCCAACTGCCTAAAACTATACAATAGTTCGGGAGTGAAAGTCAAGCGGTTTGTGAGATTCTAATCGAATACTAATCTTACAGCGCAAGGTTGCTAAAGTAACTCCGCTAACATGTCATTCTGAGCACCCGGCGCTTTTCCGGGTGCGAAGAATCTCCGTTTGCGGCATGGAGACCCTTCGGGCGCACAGAACGCGCCATCAGGGTGACAATTTGAGTAAGTTTTCTTGAACTTTGCGCTGTAATACTAATCTATCCACGTAACCATCTCGATCATGTTGGATGAAAAAATGTTTGACTTTTCATCTTGTGTTGGGTAAAATAATAGCGAGGCGACCCACATGCCTTGGCGTATGGGTCGTTTTGTTAATAAAAAACCATATTACACAGGAGGTTTTATGGACTTACTTTGGCTTGGCAGCCGACATGGTTTAAGCTCGTTCGAGCAGATAGCAATTGTGGGAGTGGTGCTGACTGCGTTTGCCAGCTTGCTTTATGCCTGGTTATTACGCGGTATTGTCCTCAAAAAGGACAAAGGCACCCAAAAAATGCAAGAGGTGTGGAATGCGATCCGCATCGGTGCAGATAGTTATCTGAACCGCCAATTGCGCACCATCCTGCCGGTCATCGGCGCGCTTACAATTGTGCTTTTCTTGAGCGTTTACATCGTGCCACCAACGCGCGAAGCCGCAGAAGAATTTGGCAAGAATGCCCAGATTATCGTCGCCATTGGCCGGACGATAGCCTTTATCATGGGGGCGTTATTTTCACTGCTCGTTGGTCAGTTGGGCATGCGCATGGCGATTCAGGCCAATGTCCGCGCGGCTTCTGCAGCCCGGCGCAGTTTCAACGAATCACTCTCCATTGCGTATTACTCCGGAACAGTCACCGGAATGTTGGTAGACGGCCTGGGCCTGTTTGGCGGCACGCTTATCTTCATCGTTTTCGGTAAGGCCTCTCCCGACGCCCTGCTCGGCTTCGGTTTCGGCGGCACGCTCCTGGCGTTGTTCATGCGCGTGGGAGGTGGTATTTTCACCAAAGCCGCGGATGTCGGCGCCGACCTGGTGGGCAAGGTCGAGAAAGACATTCCCGAAGATGACCCGCGCAATGCGGCTGTCATTGCCGACCTGGTCGGCGACAACGTGGGTGACTGCGCCGGTATGGCGGCTGACATCTTTGAGAGCTACGAGGTCACCATTGTTTCCAGCTTGCTGCTCGGTCTGGCGCTCATGGCTATTGACCCGACCCACAGCCTGAAGTGGATCGTCTTTCCGCTGATCATCCGCGCCATTGGCGTGATTTCTTCTATCATCGGTACTTTCACCGTCCCGATGTGGGTGAAATTCCCGATCAAGTTCTTGCGCGCCCACGATGCTGAAGAAGCCATGTTCCGTTCTTACGAAGTTTCCAGCATCAACACCGTTCTGTGGTCCTTCCTGCTGGCTATTATCTACGCCCAAGACTGGCGGCTGGCGATGTTGACTGCTATTGGCGTTGGCCTGGCGGTGGCGTTCAATCCGCTGACCTCCTATTTTACTTCCACGAAAAAAGCGCCAGTCAAGGAAATTGTGGAGGCGACCAAAACCGGTCCGGCGACGACGATCCTTTCGGGTCTTTCCGTCGGCATGGAGTCGAGCGTGTGGGCCTTGGTGGTGATCGTGATCAGCTTCATCGCTGCCTTGCTGCTCTATGGCGGTGAGACCCATTCAACTTACGTCTTGTACGCCGTCGCCATGATCGGCATCGGCATGTTGAGCCACACCGGCAACAATGTAGCCATGGACTCCTACGGACCGATATCGGACAATGCCAACGGCATCGGCGAGATGGCCTGGCAGGGTATGAAGGATGAAGAGACAATGAAGGCGCGCCAGATCATGGCTGATCTGGATGCAGTGGGCAACACCACGAAGGCCATCACCAAAGGCATCGCGATTGCCTCGGCAGTCATTGCCGCGGTCAGCCTTTTCGCCTCCTATATTACCGATATCGGCATTGTCCAACAGCAATTGATTGATGCGGGGCAGCAGGGCATCCAGTTAATGAAGGATATTCGCATTTCTGACACCAGGGTGTTCGTCGGCTTCTTGCTGGGTGGGGCATTGCCTTGGCTGTTCAGTTCGCTGGCAATCCGCGCCGTAAGCCGTGCGGCCAGCCAGATTGTGGAAGAAGTGCGCCGCCAGTTCAAGATCCCTGGCTTGATGGAAGGTAAAGTTAAACCCGATTACGCGCGCGTAGTTGATATCTCCACCGCCTCGGCGCAAAAGGAATTGATCCCCCTGGCAACCATCTCGGTGCTAATGCCGATCGCGGTTGGGTTGATCCTGCAGGTCGAAGCCCTGGGCGGTTTCCTGGCGGGTGTCATTCTCAGCGGCCAAATGCTGGCGGTCTTCATGTCAAATGCGGGCGGCGCGTGGGATAACGCCAAGAAATCCATCGAGGACGAGCCGCGCGACCTGGAAAAGAATACCGGCAAGGGTTCCGAAAGGCATAAGGCGAGCGTGGTTGGCGATACAGTTGGCGACCCCCTCAAGGATACCGCTGGGCCAGCTTTGAATCCGATGATCAAGGTTGTCAACATGGTCAGCCTGCTGGCAGCCCCGGTCATTGTCAAGTACAGCGCGACCAGCGGAGGCGTCAGTGTTGGGGCCTTCATTATCGCGATCATCTTGCTCGTCGGCGTCGTCTGGGCGATCCGGCGTTCAAAGGCGCCTGTGCCAGCGATCAAGTGATCAGTAAACAAGGAAACAAGGAAACAAGGAAACGAGTAAACAAGGAAACAAGGAAACAAGGAAATAAGTAAACGAGTAAACAAGGAAACAAGTAAAAGTGAAGCCTCCCGTCAGAAATGGCGGGAGGCTTATTTACATCCGCACCACTTCATGCACTAGCACAGGTACGGTGCGCCCGCGAATTTCCAGCGGGCCGAGACAATGCAGATCAAAGCGCTCCTTTACCGCCTCGCAGGTTTGGGGTCCGATGAGCAGACGGTTGGGCCGCGCCAGCCCCTCCAGCCGTGAGGCCACGTTAACTGTGTCTCCCAGTATGGAAAGCTCGACTCGCTCCTGAGTGACCACGTAGCCTGCCATCACCGCGCCGGTATTTACGCCTACGCCGATGGTGATGGGGTTGCCTTCGCCGTGAAAGTCCTTCTCCAGTTTCGCCAGCATTTGAAGACCCGCCTCTACGGCGCGAATCTCGACGTTGGTTTGATCGCTTGACATACCAAAGACGGCCATGATCCCGTCGCCCAGATACTTGTCAATCAAACCGCCATGCTCGAAGACAATATTAGTCATATCCTGGTAATAGCGCCTCAAGATCTCTCCGAACCGCTGAGGACCTAACTTCTCCGCCAGGTGGGTGGAATCGGCAATGTCGGCGAAAAGGACAGTGGCCGTCTGCTCGCTGAGCTCGGGCAGTCTGCCGGTCTTGAGGTAGCCATCCAACATTGCATTGGCGTCCGTGGGCGGCAGGAGGCGTTTGAGCAGTTGGTGAACTTTCTCCTGATCCTTGAGCTTATCAGACAGGAACACTCTTTCCATGGTGAGGGCGGCCAGGTGGGCCACAGCCACTGCCACGTGCAGGTCGCTTTTATCCAACAGCCGGCCCTTGGAAGAAGTGTTGTAAAGGTAGATGAGGGCGATGACCTGCTCATTCAAGGTCGCCGGCACGCACAGCAGCGAGCGGATCTGCAACCGGCCGGCACTTTCGCTGATATCCGGGGTTATACTCAGGGTCAATTTTGGGATGAAGACCGCCTCGCGCTGGTGGATGGCGCGTTCGGCATAAGTGGTTGGGAAACCGCGCGCGGCAAGTTCTTTAAATTGATATGGAAGAATAATCTCGCACTTTTCGACGCCCAGTGAACGCTGCATGAGCAGTGCAATCTCTTTCAGCGCGCCTTCGATGTCGAAGACCTTGTTGAGGCGGTTGATGATCTCGTAGAGCAGGACAGCGTGCCGGTCGAGCGACTCCAGCACCAGGGCCTGGGAAACGGCATGGCTTCCCGTGATCGTGCTGACCTGGGTCTCATCCGACCGCCGGGAAACGCGCAGCTCATTGGAGCCGATGCGGATGGCGTCGTCTGGCCTCAGCATGTGCGGCTTGGAGGGGGTCAGACGCTGGTGGTTGACGTAGCTGCCGTTGGTGCTGCCCAGGTCAACGAGGGTGACATGCCGGCTGGCAACATCCAGATGAATCTCCGCGTGGGCGCGCGAGACCAGGTTGTCGCTCACGACGATGTCGCTGTTCTCGTCGCGGCCAATGCGCAACACGCCCGGCTTGAGAGTGTATTCGCGCGGTTCAGAAACAGGGGAACGGACAATGAGGGTCCACATAAACCGAATTTTAGCACACAAGGTCTTTCACAACATGTCGAATCTATTGCTTGGGCACGGCTTTCTTAAAGTCCGCTTTCATGTCTTGCTGAGGGTGTCCCTTCGAATTTTGCGTTCGGAGAGGACTCGATGCTTGTTTCTGGTGCTTATTTAGCAAGGAAACGCCCAACGGATTGGCTTCGCGCAGCATCCCCGAAGGGAACAGCGGCAGCGGTGGGACGGGCAAGACCCACCCACCATTTTCGCATGCCAAGCCTTTTTACATCATCCAATTTCTTTGCTATCTTTTCAACAAAACTATCAGGATTATTTAGGAAGGTTGCTGCTAAAGCCGCACAATGATGACAATAACCGCCTTTACCGATGTAACAGCTACAAGCAGATTTGGTTGTTAATTCCGTGGCTTGAATAGATACCGTGTAAGTACCATGATTGCCAACAACTTGTGCGACAATTTTAGAACCAATACGAACACGATTGAAAAACTTCCCAATATATACCTTTGCTTTATCGCCAGGCTTTGATGACCATTGGTTACGAATGGCTTGATTTAGCGTATCAATCTCTGAATTGGACAAAGGCGTAATTCTCCAACGACAAAGAAAACCTGATTATGGAGTGGGCTGCCCAACGTTCCGCTTCAGCCGCGCCGCGTAGCGTAGCGAAGCGGCGTCCGCTGGATGCCGGTGTTACTAGAATGTACCTGCGTTGGGGCGTGGCGGGTGGTATCCTTGGAGCGACCGAGCACCGGGGATGCCAAGCGGGGCCTGCTTTAGGGTTGCGAAGGTACTATGTTTTCGAGTGAAACTTTCAGCGCTTTTGCAATGGCTGATAAAACATCCAGCGAACCTTTGCGCTTATTGGTTTCCAACTGCGATAAATACGGAACACTAATACCGGCATTTTCAGCTGTTTCTTGCTGAGACGAACAGCGATATTCACGCCAGACTTTTATAGGATTTCCACCATCAAGAATCGCGTAAACTACTTCGCTAGGAACTAATTCATCCTCTCCACGTTCCAAAGCCGCTTTTGCGCTGTCATAATCTTGAACATCCTGCGACATTTCTGCTTTTTCGACAAGTTGCAGATAAGTCTCATAAGGAACAACCGCCCATTCTGGCTTATTACCTTGTTTAATTATTTGTACAGTCATCGGTACACCTCGCCTCTGGGGGCAATTTTCATAACGATAATCACAACTTCATCTTTGTTGATTTCATAAATCACTCGCCAATCACCAACCTTCAAACGATAACCGGGCCTGTCTTGAAGCTTTTTAGCATTCGGAATAGATGCGAAAGGGTCATTGGCAATTTGCCCCAATTTTTCCCGAATTAAATTTGCAGTGTTTCTGGGCATTTTGAGCAACGACTTAGCGGCTTGGGTAGCGTAAGTGATTTTGTACACACCCCAATATTAGCACATTGCTAACGAATCTTCAATGGCAATTTGCTTGTTGTGCCAATTGCAGGCCGACGGCTTGGCTCAGCGCCAGCGGCGACGGCTCATGGTGTATCGGATGTTGAAATACAAAGTGGAATACGAAGAGATAGATGTAATAGAATACGAGAAGCAGTACGAAGAGCAACAGATCAAATACATGAAGAAGAAAGCCGCCAAGCTCGGCTTCCAGCTCGTCCCGACTGTCCCTGCTTGAGAGCGACAGGCTGAGATGAGAAAAGGCGTCCTCAATTGAGAACGCCCGCTTTGCGTTAAACTGCCTGCATGATTTTTATCGAATTTTAGCGTTGAGACGTAAATTCAGCGCGAATCCGCATGGATGAGCGAGTCCGATGACCGGCTCAGGGGGCGCGTGATGATGTTGTTTCTGAGAACGCTTTGTTGGCACGCTCTTTGATTGCAAGACTCACCTATGCTGTAACGGGCTTCATTTCTCTGCATTGAGGATAATTTTTGCAACAGTAAAACTGTTTTCCTTTATGTTCACCTTGCGATACTGTTCGTAAAACCATCGGAATACCGCATTTGGGGCAAAATGGAATTGAACTCTCTTGCTTGATTGTTTCTGGCTGTGACGATGTAGCTGAAGAACCAATTTTATCTATCAAAAGTGGCGCAATTTTAGCCGCAATTTCTCTTGTATTGTACTCTCGCTGAACTGGCAAACGCAATAATGGCAAGCCTGCAACTTGGAAAACTTTTTCAACAAAATCATCACGTTCTTGCCTATCATCTCGCTTATGGCTGGAATCATCCAATTCGATACCAAGTAACGGTTTCATTGTAATAGAATCGCAAACAAGAAAATCCAAATGCTTTTGAGCGATTCTGCTGAAATAAGTCATATTCTCGTTTGGACGAGCCACAAAGAAAATATCAGCCAACCTTACTTTTGATTGAACTATTATTCGTGTGCCACCGAGAGAAGAAAGGATTTTATAAAACGAAAATTCGGCAGGCGAAAGAAAATCATCACGGACACGATAGGGAAGTGTTTCAGGAATAACTGTTTCAACTGTGGGAATAGAATCGTTAGATGAACTATAGTCACTCGCTTTGAAAATAGTCTTTGTTGTTTTGCGTCCCAAGAACGGAAAAATGACGCTTAAGCAACCTTGTTTCTGCTTTGTTCTCGTTGCCATATTCTGATTTTATCTCCACCGAAAATTACTTTGTTGTGCAAGGGGCGTGCCAACGGTCGCGTTCACCCGCTTTGCAAAGCGAGCGGAGCAAAGTCGGGTGCAACGCGGGGTTGGGCGGCCCGCCTACTTGGGTACCCGTCACTCAATTTGGATACCCACCCGTTCCAAAAGGTCGCGGCTCAATTCGGCCCGGTACTTGATAGGCGGCCTATCCGGGCCATGTGAGTCGGAACCCGAACTAATCAGTAAGTGGTGTCGCTGGGCATACTCCCAATACAGCGCCGTCTGGGCCGGCGTATGAACCGGATAATAGACCTCCAGGCCGTCAATCGGAACTTCCTGGCGGAGCTTATCCAACAATGGAACATCATAGGTCACAAACCCGTCTTCTCGTCCGGGGTGGGCGATGAGGCACACCGCCCCACTCTGGTGAGCGGCCTCCACCACCGTGGCAATATCATTCGTCGCAAAAGTGCAACCCGCCTCCAGAACGATTTTCCCCGCCGACGGTTCGCCTGTGCCATAGCCGTGTTCTTTTAGAAGGGCGACTAATGCGTGCGGTTGCTGCGAGCTGGGTTTGGCTAAGATGGCCGACAATGCGTCGGGGGAGAGGGCGTAGCCCTGTCGCTGTAGGTTCTCGTAGACTTCCCGGGTATTCTCCTGTTGACGGCGCAACAAGTCTTGGGCTAAGTCGTTCAAGGCGTTATGGTTGGGATCAAACCCAAAGCAGAGCAGATCGGTCATCTCGCCCTTCCATGTGGTGGTCAATTCAACGGCCACGAGCATGGGCAGGTGTTTGTCCAGCGCCAGTTGTTGAATGGCAGCGACAGTATCCGCGCGATCATGATCGGTAATAGCCGCCAGGCCAAACTGCTCACGGAGCAGATAGTCGAGCAACGGCTCCAGCGTCCAGCGGCCATCACTGTAGGTGGTATGCAGTTGGAGATCAATAGCCGAATCGGCAGCGAGACTGAGGCCAGTCGTGGACAAGTTCATAAGGAAACTCTTTCCTGATAGTCACATCTATGCGCGTTGCTTTTGGCGATAAGCCGCCCAACGTTGCGGGTAAGCTGCGGGGCGGCTCTGGCGAGACTCGCGGCCACCAAAGACACCTTCGCTGCCTCAGAACGCTTGAATCGCGCAGCCTTAGCCCCGTCAGCTTCACCCGCTTGTTGGGCGGCTTTTGCCTTGAAACATATACGCTCGGACAAGATATGAACTCAAAAGCTCTCGTGGTAGACAACATCTTCCAACGGCTTTCTTGTCGTTGGCTTGGTCTTTGATCTTGTGTGTCCAATCGGAATAATCGCCACTGGCCTGATACCTTTAGGTACATTCAACGTTTGTTTGATGATCTCTTCATCTACCAAGCCTACCCAGCAAGCCCCCAGGTTTGATGCGCAGGCTGCCAAGAGCAAATTCTGAATAGCGGCAGCTGTTTCCTGTAAAGCAAAAAGACTTTCCCCGCGCTCTCGATAAGGGGTTCGCTTGTATGGTCTTAAGTCCGCGCAAACGACAATGATAACAGGGGCTTTCCTTACGAATGTTTGATGTTGAGTGCTGTAGGATGCCGCTCTATATAGAATCTCAATCGTCTCTGGTTTTCTGACAATCACGAAACGCCAAGTTTGACGATTGCAGGCTGAAGGTGCGCGTATGGCCGCTTCTAGAAGTATATTGATTTCTTCTTCAGTCACTTCTTCGTTTGTATATGAGCGGATGCTTCTTCTTTGCCTGATGGTCTCGAAAATGTCCATGGTTAGCCTACCTGTGATGAACATTCGGATTTTATTAGTACGTCGTCGAGAGTTTAGCCGCCCAACGTTGCGGGTAAGCTGCGGGGCGGCTCTGGCGAGACTCGCGGCCACCAAAGACACCTTCGCTGCCTCAGAACGCTTGAATCGCGCAGCCTTAGCCCCGTCAGCTTCACCCGCTTGTTGGGCGGCTTTTGCCTTGAAACATATACGCTCGGACAAGATATGAACTCAAAAGCTCTCGTGGTAGACAACATCTTCCAACGGCTTTCTTGTCGTTGGCTTGGTCTTTGATCTTGTGTGTCCAATCGGAATAATCGCCACTGGCCTGATACCTTTAGGTACATTCAACGTTTGTTTGATGATCTCTTCATCTACCAAGCCTACCCAGCAAGCCCCCAGGTTTGATGCGCAGGCTGCCAAGAGCAAATTCTGAATAGCGGCAGCTGTTTCCTGTAAAGCAAAAAGACTTTCCCCGCGCTCTCGATAAGGGGTTCGCTTGTATGGTCTTAAGTCCGCGCAAACGACAATGATAACAGGGGCTTTCCTTACGAATGTTTGATGTTGAGTGCTGTAGGATGCCGCTCTATATAGAATCTCAATCGTCTCTGGTTTTCTGACAATCACGAAACGCCAAGTTTGACGATTGCAGGCTGAAGGTGCGCGTATGGCCGCTTCTAGAAGTATATTGATTTCTTCTTCAGTCACTTCTTCGTTTGTATATGAGCGGATGCTTCTTCTTTGCCTGATGGTCTCGAAAATGTCCATGGTTAGCCTACCTGTGATGAACATTCGGATTTTATTAGTACGTCGTCGAGAGTTTAGCCGCCCAACTCGGTATTCACCCGCCATTTGGCGGGTTAACGGCTTATGGGCGGTCTACAGGCCGCCTAACATCCTTAATTCAATTAGGCATTTAGGCCGCAATCGGTTAAAATAGGATGAAAGCCTGCCCTTATTTTAGCATAAACCTCGGAGAAAATGCAATGCCTGAACAACTCATATCATCCCCGCAGGGGACATCATCCCCGCCGAAGGTCCCCGAACAGGGGCAGGGGAAAAAACTGCTGGATGTCGTGCGTGACGTGTTACGCACCAAGCACTATTCCTATCGCACCGAACAAACCTACGTGGATTGGATCAAGCGCTACATCTTCTTCCACCAGAAGCGCCACCCAAAAGATATGGGCGCCGAGGAAATACAGGCTTTCATCACCCACCTCGCCACCGAACGCAAGGTTGCCGCCTCCACACAGAACCAGGCGCTCAGCGCCATCCTCTTCCTTTATCGCATCGTCCTGCAAAAAGAGATCAACCTGCCCCCCGAACTGGTGCGCGCCTCCCGCCCGAAGATCCTGCCCACTGTTTTGACCCATGCCGAAGCCATGGCGGTCATTAATAAAATGCGCGGCGCTTCCCGCCTGATGACCAAAATCCTCTATGGCAGCGGCTTGCGTCTCATGGAATGCCTCCGCCTGCGCGTCAAAGACATAGACTTTGGCAACCATCAAATTATTGTCCGCGCCGGCAAGGGCGAAGACGACCGTTTCACCATTCTGCCCGACTCCATCGTGGCAGAACTGCAAACCCACTTGCAGGATGTCAACGCTTTACACGATAAAGATTTGCGGGAAGGCTATGGAGAAGCGGCCCTGCCCTATGCGTTGAACGTCAAATATCCCAACGCCGGGCGGGAATGGGCCTGGCAGTTCGTCTTCCCGGCCTCTCAGCGTTCACTGGACCCGCTCTCTGGCGTCATACGC
The DNA here is from genome assembly GCA_964618215.1 of uncultured Chloroflexus sp. Lineage (GTDB taxonomy): Bacteria > Chloroflexota > Anaerolineae > Anaerolineales > Villigracilaceae > CG2-30-58-95. Next base: position 4,952 of record CAZTZE010000048.1, on the reverse strand, counting down.
CGACACCACTTGGACGAAAGCGTCCTTCAAAAAGCAGTTCGCCAGGCAGCCCAACTCGCCGGAATAAACAAACCCGTCTCCCCGCATACCTTCCGCCACTCATTCGCCACTCAACTATTGCAGAACGGCTACGACATCCGCACCATCCAGGAACTGCTCGGCCACAAGGACGTGAAAACCACCATGATCTATACGCATGTTTTACAGCGCGGCGGCCTTGCCGTCCGCTCTCCCCTGGATGGTTGACCTCAATCCACCCTGCCTCCTGCCTCCTGCCCCCCTGCTCCCCTCATGCTTCCCTTCCCCCCTTCCCCCCTTCCCCCTTTCTCCCCCGCTCCCCTGCCCCCCTCATGCTTCCCTGCAAAATAAAAACACCCGCACGAATTCTCATCCTACTCCTTCTGACCACACTCGCCATCCGCGCTTGTGGCTCCCAACCGCTCGCGACGCCTCTCCAGCCAACCATCACCTCCGCGCCCTCCGCGGACTGGCTGCAGGTCTACTTCACCGACCCGGCCAGCCCGAGAGCCAAAGAGTACGTTGGCGGGCCGGACGAGGCCCTGGCCGCCGCCATGCATCAGGCGCGGCTCTCGTTGGACGTGGCCGTCTACAGCCTCAACCTGTGGAGCCTCCGCGATGCGCTCCTGGCTGCCCATCGTCGTGGCGTCAATGTGCGCATCGTCATGGAAAGCGACAACATGGACAGCGACGAAGCCCAAGTGTTGATCGCCGCCGGCATCCCCATCCTGGGCGACCGGCGCGAAGGCCTGATGCACGACAAGTTCGTCGTCATTGACCGGCAGGAGGTCTGGACCGGCTCGCTGAACTTCACCACTGGTGGCGCATATAAGGATGACAACAACCTGGTCCGCATCCGTTCGGTAAAGGTCGCCCAGGATTACACCACAGAATTCGACGAGATGTTCGTGGACGACAAATTTGGCCCCGCTACGGTCGCGGATACCCCCTATCCAAACCTGACGGTTGACGGCACCCCGCTTGAAATCTACTACTCGCCGGATGACGGCGTCGCCGCGCGCCTGGTGGCGTTGATCCAGGCCGCACAGGAAAGCCTCTACTTCCTGGCTTTTTCGTTCACCTCCAACGACCTCGGCGCGGCGGTGATGGAAAGGGCCGAGGCGGGCGTGACCGTGGCCGGAGTGATGGACGCCGGGCAGGTCAACTCCAACCAGGGCACAGAATACGACCCCTTCCGCCAGGCCGGGTTGGATATCCGTTTGGACGGCAACCCCGGCCTGATGCACCACAAACTCTTCATCATTGACCGCAATATCGTCATCACCGGCTCGTACAACTTTAGCGCCAGCGCTGAAGAACGAAACGATGAGAATGTTGTCATTATTTTCAACCCGGATATCGCCGCGCAATACCTGGCAGAATTCCAGCGCGTCTACACCCAGGCGCAGCCATGATCAGGAACCCGGTTACGAACCCGTTTTCTCCGAGAAAACGGGTTCGTACTACCCCCTTCCTGAAAATTATGGCAGCGGAGTCCAACGTCTCTGACGTTGGAGAACAAACGGGCAGCCGTAATTATTTTAGGCTCTTGATATGTTTCAAGGGGATCAAGCAAACCGTCAACGAATTGGCAACGAATAAGCGAATTCCTCGGCGCGCGGTTGCTCATCCGGTTATTCGGTTATTCGCAATACCGCAAAACTTACTTTATCACCCCTTCACTCCGTTCAGGGCAGGCTCTGAGGGAGCGTTCTTCAGCGACCGAAGGGTCTCCCGTTGTGGAGGGGATTCTTCGGGCAAAGTACGCCCTCAGAATGACAAGGAAGGGGCGGGTCTCCCGCCAAGGTTTTCACCCTCGAGTGACTTTTGCGGTATTGCGTTTATTCGTTTATTCGTTTATTCGTTGGTTATTCGTTGGCAGAACTTCTGGGCGGAGACCAACCCTGCCCCTGACGTTTTTTACCGTTGCAAATTTGACCGACTTGGGGTAAATTATCTGCTGATCCGCTGCAGAAAAGGATTTATCTCTTTCATCCCTTTCATCTGTGGTCGAATCATCCGATTGCGGCAGGAGGCCGCCCTATGACAGACAAATTCTTCCTCGGCAAGCTTTTCGACCCGGCTCAGAACAATCTTTCTGACCAGCCCCTGCTCTACGACCCCGCCGACCTGACCACGCACGCCGTCGTCACCGGCATGACCGGCTCCGGCAAGACCGGACTGTGCATCGCATTGCTGGAAGAGGCCGCCCTGCAGGGGGTTCCCGCCCTGATGATTGATCCCAAAGGCGACTTGACCAACCTCCTGCTCCACTTCCCCGATCTCGCCCCGCAGGACTTTCAGCCTTGGCTCGACCCGGAGATGGCGCGCCGCGCCGGCAAGTCGGTGGAACAGGCCTCGGGGGATGCGGCCACCGCCTGGCGAAACGGCCTGGCAGAATGGGGCATGGATCGCGAGCGGCTGCTGGCGCTCAAGAACGCCGCCCAGTTCGCCGTCTACACCCCCGGCTCGGACGCCGGCATCCCCGTCAGCGTGCTTACCTCACTGCACGCGCCGCCCATTCCCTCAACTTCATTGGGAACCAGCCCATGGGAGGGCAACCGCGACCTCCTCCGCGCCCAGATCGCCAGCACCGTGACTGCCCTGCTCGGCCTGGTCGGCCTGGGTGAGATGGACCCCTTACGTTCGCGCGAACACATCCTGCTCTCCACCATCTTTGAAAACGCCTGGAGCCAGGCCAGGTCGCTCGACATGGCCGAACTCATCCTGCAAACCCAAAATCCGCCCTTCGATAAATTGGGCGCCTTTCCGGTGGATACCTTTTTTCCGGCAAAAGAGCGCATGGAACTGGCGCTCCAGTTGAACAACATCCTGGCCGCTCCGGCTTTCGAGATCTGGCGCCAGGGCCAGTCGTTGGACATCGCCGCCCTGTTGAACATGCCGGATGGCCGGCCGCGCCACAGCATCTTCTACCTGGCGCATCTGAGCGACTCCGAGCGCATGTTCTTTGTCACGTTACTGCTCTCAGCCGTCGAAACCTGGATGCGCACGCAGGCCGGCGCTACCTCGCTGCGCGCCCTTCTTTACATGGACGAAATTTACGGTTACCTGCCCCCGCAATCCAACCCGCCCTCCAAGCAGCCCCTCCTACGCATGCTCAAACAGGCGCGCGCCTTCGGCCTGGGCTTGCTGCTCGCCACTCAAAACCCGGTGGATTTGGACTACAAAGCCCTCTCCAATGCCGGTTCCTGGTTCATCGGCAAACTCCAGACCGACCAGGACAAACAACGCCTGCTGGATGGTTTGGAAAGCGCCGCTTCCGGGAGCCTCGACCGCCGCGCCTACGACAAGCTTATTTCCGGCCTGGGCAAGCGCATCTTTCTGCTCCACAATGTCCATACGCCCCCCTCCACCTCCAGGGGAGGGGCTGGGGGTGGGGGCGCTGTCATCTTCCATACGCGCTGGACGATGAACTTCCTCGCCGGGCCGCTTACGCTTCCCCAGATCCCGGCCTTGAACAAACTGGTCAACGCCAGTTATCTGTCACCTGCCCTGAGCTCAGTCGAAGGGTCAGTGACCAGTGATCAGGCGTCAATGCCCACTCCGCTGCCGGAATCCGGGCCTGTTCCGCTAACGCTGGTTGTCCTTCCTGGCCCGGCTGTCACCAACCAATCTGCAATCAGCAATCAGCAATCTGCAGTCAACAATCAGCAAACCTCTCTCACTCGCCCGCCTGTCCCGACCGGCGTGGCAGAATATTTCCTGCCCCTCAATCTGAGTTTTACAGAAGCATTATCCGCTTCCGGCCAGCCCATGCCGGAAGAAGCCATGCTGTCTGCTATTCTCTACCGTCCGGCGTTGGCGGCTGCGGCGCAGGTGCGTTTCCTCGAGCGGAAATATGGCGTGGACGCCGAAACCGGCAAGGCCGCGCTGGTGACCACGCCGGATAAGCGCGGCGTAGTGCGCTGGGACGATTTCCTGGCGCATCTACCGCCGGATGACGAAATGGATCCTTCCGCCGCGCCGGGGTCACGTTTTGCCTCCCTGGATGCGCCGCTCTCGGATGCCCGCCTGATGGCAAATTTGCAGCGTGATTTTGCCGACTGGGCCTTTCGCACCAGCAAGCTGACCGTTCGAACTAACCAGGCCTTGGGCTTGTATGCCACGCCGGATGTCTCGCAGGCGGAATTTATAAAGGCCTGCGCCGATGCCGCGCGCCAGCAGCGGGATGCTGAGATAGCCAGGGCCACGGCGACGATTGACCGTCAAATTAAAACTTTGCAGGATAAAATTGCCCGCGAGGAGCGCGAACTGAAGATGGACGAAGCCGAACTCAGCGCGCGCAAGGTGGAGGAATTGGGCACTCATGCTGAGAATCTGCTCGGCGTCTTCGGCGGACGACGCTCCAGCCGCAGACTGTCCACTTCGCTGACCAAGCGCCGCTTGACCGAACAGGCCAAAGAAGATGTGGACGAATCGGTCGAGGCGATCCAGGATTACAAGCAGGGACTGGCACAACTGGAACAGGCCCGCCAGCAAACCCTGGCTGAAGCCAGCCGCAAATGGGGTGACGTGGTCAACGATATTACCGAGATCACGCTAACGCCCAAGAAGATGGATGTCTACGTCAACCTGTTTGGTGTAGCCTGGATGCCGTATTATCTGCTGAAATCCGGCGCAGAGATGATCGAGTTGCCCGCGTTTAGGAATTCGTAGGGCCGGTTTCTCGCGTAGCACCCTGTGGGCATACCGGCCATGCAGCGTTGGGTAGGATACCCATCAATTATAGTATTACTCTTGAAAAACTATCCCAACCGCGAAGATTTTGTAGCGCGATATTCATATCGCCCTTTGGTTGCGGAATGAATTCCGCGTTACGGAGTATTACCAACAAACATTTGCGCGATCCGTGCAATATGTAGGTCGGATTGCCAATCCGACCATGAGTATCAACGTAAGGCGAGGTCCGGGTT
>CAZTZE010000047.1:0-24499 GCA_964618215.1 uncultured Chloroflexus sp. | reverse complement strand
AATTATGCCATATCCGGTGAGCAGTAGTCTTTTATTCAATCTGTAAGGGTATCAGACCAAGTGTATTGAAATTTCCTGCCTCGGCAGGATGTAACTCATAAACTTTCTCGCCTGTTCGTTTGCGCCATTCATCAACTTTTTCAATCCATTGCTCTACAGGTTTATTACTTGATAATTGCCTTCCATCAATATGTATTTTCACGCCTTCAGCTCGCAGTGTCTCAACTTCATTAAGAATGCGAATGATATGTTCTTTGTCGTCCCAAAGACTTTGATATGTATCGCGTTGAATACGCAGAAAATGAAATGCAACTACAGGAGCTACGGCCAATCCAAGCAACAATAATCCGACCCAGATAGTAGTGCCAAATTGCGCGATATTCGCTACTGTAAGCCCAAAAGATACTATTCCACTTAATATGGTAAGAAGCCATACAGAAAACCACCATTTTCCAGAAATCTCAAAAAAGACTTTTAGCGTTTTCCCCAAGCTCGTGTCTGCATTTGTTGCTCGATGGATTATGTAATCATGCTCATCCATAATATATTAATACCTCCTCGCATCACTAAAGTCCATTTGGATTACATTCGTGAATGCCAAACCAAAATATATCTTGGATAACTCTCTTTTGTTCAACTGAAAATACCTGCCCTGCTTTTTTCTCTAAATCATAAATGAGTTCTTGTCCCCATATCCACATCAATGCCGCCATAAGGCGAATGTTTTCTCGTTCCTGACCTTCTATGCCACTGTATGCTTCTGGCCATCTTGAAAAATAAATATCAAGTTGCTCCTTTTGCCCAGGGGATGCGTCATAAAATTCTTCTTCTGAGTATTCAGCATCAGGCTGGACATCAACATCTACGTTTGCAGAGATTTCTCCTTCATCGTCGACAGATAATATGATATCAGTTTCTATGCCTATAACAATTGGATGATCGTCATAATTTAATGCTCGATAATCGCGATAAGCTTTATATGCCGTTCCATAATCCCTTTTTTTGAGCGCATGAAGCGCTTGCTCAATGTGTTCAGCTAATTCTTGTTTTTCTTGCTTATGAAATTCATCTACAATTTTTGCTCCTTTGTCAGTTAAAACGAGTAACTTTGCAGCTTTTACCTGTTCAGTCATCCCTGCAAAATCATTTTCCAATAATCTGCTAAGAATTTCTCGTTTATTGCCAGATACTTTCAAACCCCGCTCCCTCAGAAAACTCTTGAGTTGATTAAGGTTGAAACCGTGTTGTAAACCCGATTCGGTATCACAAATTTCAAGTAAACCTTCCCTATAAAACCGATCAACTAAATCAAGCATAGGCTCCCCCAATTGTCTTTGTAGCATGACGCCGTCATAACCATCAGGACGCATAGGCTTTGAAAACTGACTTAATAGCTTTTTTTGAGCTTTTTCTTTCAATATTGCCTGATTGTTCATAATTAGCACTCCGTGGCTTGTGGCTTTGCCAAAGTGTTGGCATAACTTTACCCTCTTCGGGAATCTTCGGCGGATGTTTTTGATGAGAGGAGACACCTTTCCCCGAAATCAACAACTTGTGTGTTTCTCTTCGCTATGCGCCAATTATACATACACAAGCAGACGTATGCCAATTTACAAAAGCACCACGCAGTTGGGAAAACCGCCTTTGCTCATTTATGCGGGATCGAGTATCTCTCCACAAACTCTTTAGGCGTCAGAATAGGAATCTCTTTGTATGTTTTCAACCCCAGCAAATGTGGATCGCCTGAAACGATACAATCTACCTTTTCGTCCAGCGCACAAGCCAGCACAAAATCATCATCACGATCGGGGCTGGTCGCGTGTTCATCGGGAATACCCGCTGTAAGAATAGCAAACGCTCGCAGGAAATCCAGCAAGGATTCGGCTTTTTCGGCGGCTTTGGGGTATTTTTGGGCGATGTGACAACGTGAAATCACATCACTGAATTCTTCGAGCAGATGTGCTGAAGTAACAAGTTTGATCTCTTCGCAGCGGACAGCGTCCAAGATGGAGGCTGAATATCCCGATGCAATCACCCCGCTGATAAGCACGTTGGTGTCAAGAACGACTTTTCGCATGGCGCGCCTTGCGCACTTGCCGCGTGGCTTTGACTGCGTCTGCCATTACTACGTCTTCACTGACATGGGAATAGGCTTTGCGGATTGCATTGACAGAGGCATTAAATTGCTGCGCGATGGCAGGACGGTCAAGGTCTTTGTCCAGCAAACGCCAGAGCGCAATTTTTTCCTGTGCGGGCAGTTTACGCAAGGCCCGGGTAATTTGATCCAGTGATAGATCTACGCTTACAGTGCTCATCTCAAACTCCTGTTTATATTCGGCAATCCTGACTGCCTCATATCGCTATCGCCAATTATACCCACAATGCCAGCCGGATACCATTTCACAACAATACCACTTCCGCTATCTCCCCCGCGCTGAGGCCGGTGACGTCCGGCGGGATGCGCAGCAGACCATCCGCGGCGGCCAGGGAGAAGATGAGGTTGGATTTCCCGAAAATGGGTTCGGCAAGCCATTCGCCCTCACCCCCGGTCCCTTCGCGCATAGTCCCCGTAGGGGAAAGCACCCCTCTGGGGCTCCCAATAGCGGGAGAGGGGTGCAGTTTCACTGCCACCCAGTCTTCGCGGCCAGCCTGGGATGGAATGTTGATGGTCAGTTTCGCCATCAGAGTCGGGCGCGGCCGGTCAATGGGCAAGCCGAGCAATCGCTCGATCAGCGGTACGACGAACAGCCCGGCAACCACCAGCGCGCTGACCGGGTTGCCCGGCAGCCCGATCACCGCTTTGCCGTCGCAGACCGCCAGAATGGTCGGTTTACCGGGGCGGATGTTGACGCCATGCACCAGCACAGCGGGGCTGCCCAACGAGCGTATCGCCTCGGCGGTCATATCGCGGGCGCTGGCCGAAGACCCGGCGGTAATCACCACCAGATCGCACCCGCCCAACGCACGCGCCACAAGGGTCTTGAGCACAGCCAGTGTATCCGGGACAATGCCATATAAAACCGGCTCGCCGCCAGCGCGTGTCACCAACGCGGCCAGCGTATAAGAGTTGATATCGCGCACCTGGCCGGGACGCGGATCTCTTTCCGGTGGGACAATTTCATCTCCGCTGGAAATGATGCCAACCTTTGGCTTCATGGCTACGCGCAAGTGGGTAATGCCGAGCGCCATCAGGCCGCCAATTTCCGCCGGACGGATGCGAGCCCCGGCGGGGATGACAATCTGACCTTCGGTTACGTCCTCGCCAACGCGGATGGTATTTTCGTCATCGGCCACAGCCCGCAAAACCTCGATTTCCAGCGCACACCTGCCCCGGACGCAGGTGCCGGGGGAGTTATTATTCTCTCCGCGTTCTTTACGCTCCACACGTTGAACATTTTGCGTATTTTCGAGCATGACGACCGCGTTGGCTCCCTCCGGCAGCATCCCGCCGGTGTGAATAATAGCGGCCTCGCCGGGCGCGAGCGCAAACTGCGCTTCTGCGCCCATCGGTACTTCGCCAATAACTTTCAAATAGGCCGGCAAACTGTCGCTTGCGCCAAAGGTGTCCCCGGCGTGGACCGCGTAGCCATCCACCGTGCTGCGCGGGAATTCGGGCAGCGGGTGCGGCGAGCGCACAGGCGCGGCAGTGACGCGCTCGAGAGCCAGATGGGTTTCTAGTTTTTCCGCGGCCGGCTGAAGGTCCGGCAAGTGGCGGAAGAGCAGGGAACGGGCTTCGTCGGGTGAGAGGAGGGTGAGGAATTCAGGCATGGGGAGCGAGTCAACGAGTCAGCGGATCCAGAAGGTGAGGGTGAGTAAGTAGACAGTCAGGCCGAAGGTGGCGAAGGCGGTGGCAGTCAGGATGGTCCAGATTGGCTTCACTCCCAGACCAATATTACGCAGCATGAAGCTCTGGTAAGCGGCCAACGGGAGGGTCAGAAAGACCGGCCAGAGCAGCCGCCAGGGAAAGCCGAACAATGGCGCGGCGACAAATAGCGTGTAAGCGGCGAGCAATAGCATGTGATGGAGCGGGATGGCGCGCGGCCAGGTCAAGCGGATAAGGAGGGAACTGCGGCCATATTTCTGGTCGGAGGCAAAAGAAGGAAAATCCAAAATCAGAAAATAGGCCAGGGCGAGCAGCGTCAATGGAAAGTTGACCAGCGGCAGGAGACGATGAAACTCATCCGCCTGAAACAAGAAAGCCAGGGCCGGGATGAAATCGGCGAATAGGATCGCGAGCGCAAATTCACCAAAGCCCGAGTTGACCAGTCGCAATGGCGGCACAGCTAAAGCGATGAGCAATAGAAAAATCAACGCCAGGAAAATAGCGGAGGTGGGGGTGATGAAGCGGCTGCGGAGCATCACAATCGTCAACGCGGCGACCAGTGTCAGGGCAGCCGCGGAGATTTGCAGGAGGAGAGTGCGCAAGCGCAGGCGTTGGGCAGGGATATCCGCTTCGCTCACCGGTTCGAACGGACGGCGGAAGTATTCGGCGAGCAGATAGGCCGCCATCTGGATCAAGATGACCCAGGCGAGACCTGACCAGAAAGCGCCGCTGTTGAGGCGGATGCCAAGATAATGGGCGATACCCGCGCCGAGCAAGTAGGTCAGCGCAGCGAGGAGCAGGTGCAGCGGACGGGAGAGACGAAGAAGGCTACGGGTCATTTTTCAGTACGCGGCGCAAATCACGGGAGTGCATTTGATTATGCAGGTAGATCATTTTGATCATCTCAGCCAGCGAGGCTACGCCCAGAGCCGGATGGCGACCTCTCTTGAGCAAGTCAGACTCGGAGAGCGCAGCCACCCAGCCAGTCATCTCGGCGCGTGTTTTGCTGAACTCGGCCAATAGCTCAGACTGTGAAGGAGACTGCATCTTTGCAACCTGGCTGACATTGAAGCGGTCAATCGAGAAATCTTCCGGCGCGCCGGGACCTCCATTGCGGATGTTTTCGAACAGCGCCAGGAATGACTTTTCCGCTGAAATGAAATGCGCGAGAACATCCCGCACGCGCCACTCGGCATTTTCTGTATAAACTATCGCCTGCCACTGGTCAGCATTCAGCGCGGCGAAGAAGGCGGCGGTCTTTTCGCCTTCGCTTTTGAGACGTTCAGCGAGGAATAAGGGGGTGTCAGGCATGAGGGACTCCGTGATGAGTGATGAGTAAAACGTAAAGCGGAAAACGTAAAATGGAAAGCGAAAAACGTCAATTTCAGTGATCTATGGTGGGTAGCCTATGGGTTATAAGAGCGAATAACCGCCATCCACGATAATCGTTTGCCCGGTAATATACTCGTTTTTGAGCAGAAATTCGAGGGCGGAGGCGATCTCGTCCAACGTGGCGGGACGTTTCAGCGGCAGACGTTCCACCAACCGCTGCCATTCCTCCTCTGAAACCTGGTCGGAAGGCAAGACCAAACCCGGGGCGATGGCATTGACGCGGATCTTGGGCGCCAGCGAACGCGCCTGGAGGCGGGTCAGCGCCTCGAGCGCCGCTTTGCTGACCGTATAGGCGGGAAATCCGCTCCAGGTCTTTTGCGCGCCGACATCGCTCACGTTGACGATCAATCCGCCAGACCCCATTCGCTTCGCGGACTCCTGCGCGCAAAGGAACGGGGCGCGCAAGTTCAAGGCGAGGGCTGAGTCGAAATCAGCCGCGGAGAGAGTGCGAACATCGCCGCGCAGCATGAGCGCGGCCGAGTTGACCAGTACTTTCAGCGGATGGGGAAGTTTATCGAGAGTGGAGAACAGAGAGTAGAGATCAATGCTATTGGTCAGGTCGGCGTGGACAAGATAGGCAGGCACGCCGAGGGACTGGATTTCAGCGGCGGTCTTGGCGGCCTCATCCACAGACGAGTGATAGTGGAGCAGGATGGCATGTCCCTGACGGGCCAGCGCGAGCGCAAAGGCGCGTCCGAGACGCTGCGCCGCGCCAGTCACCAGGGCAAGAGGGATTTCGGACATGCCTATGTTTTACCACAAAAACAGACCTCACAGGTCTCCAAAAGACCTGTGAGGTCTGAATATTGAGGGGGATTACTTCCGGAAGAAATTCGAGATAAAGAACCAGACATTCGCTGGCCGTTCAGCCAGACGGCGCATGAAATAAGGATACCAATGCGTTCCATAGGGAACGTAAATCCGCACCGGGTAACCCTCCTGCGCGCATTGCTCCTGCAAATCGCGGCGGATGCCAGATAACATTTGGATTTCCAGGGCATTCTTGGGCAACCCGACCTTCTCGGCATATTTCTTGGCGAACTGGATGCGCTTGGCGTCATGCGTACCCAGCGCCGGGATAGGTGGGATGCGCCCATCCGCGCTTATGGTGGGTGAGCCGGCTGCAAGCGCCGCATCAATCGTGATCTTGGTCAGCAAGTCAAAGTTGGCATCCACATCCGCTTTCTTAGGATAGGCGAGTTCAGTCGGCTCCTTGTATGCTCCTTTGACCAGGCGAAAGCGCGTATCCTCGGCCAGCAGGGCGCGGGTATCGGCCTCAGTCCGGTAGAGATACGACTGTACGACCATGCCGACGTTCTGATAGCCTTTCTGACGCATCTGCCGGTAGAGGCGGATGGTCTTGTCCGTATAGGGCGTGTCCTCCATGTCAATGCGGACATAGTTGCTGTTCTGCCTGGCGGCTTCGAGGATACGCTCCAGGTTTTCCGCACACAGTCTCTCGTCCAACGCCAGGCCGATCTGTGTCAGTTTGATGGAGACATTCGAGCGTACTTCACAACAACTTATTTGCTGAATGACTTCCAGAATATCCTGTGTTGCTTGTTTTGCCTCTTCGGGCGTCGAGGTATGCTCCCCCAGATGGTCGAGCGTGGCATTGATCCCCCGGGCGTTGAGTTCGCGCACGACGCGGATCGCATCCTCGATCTTTTCACCTGCCACAAAGCGAGAAGCGGCCCTCCAGGCAAACTTCCAGCGGGTCATTAATTTCTGCGCCCAGTCAGCTTTTGAAAGGTAAATCAGAAAAGAACGAAGCATAGTTGTAACCTCGTTATCAAGATATTTGGTCGCACAGCTTGTGCAGGCCTTCACCGATTGTAGCACAATTGCTTTTTTTTTGAGTGTGTTATACTACCGGCTAGCTATAACCTCATTCCGCTGGAGGCAATGTGAGAAACCGCGGCTCTTCCCTTTATCTACGCATAGTAACTTTATTCTTCAGCTCGATTGCCATTATCTTGACGGTCATCACGCTTGTACAATACAGCCGTCTAAGAAGCAATTATTCGCCTCAAATGGTCATCGCCGGCGTGCCTGTCGGCGGGCTGGACCCGCAGGCGGCCGCCCAACGATTGTTGCAGGTCTATTCCTTACCGGTGGAAATCCATTATGGGGAAGCGATCATCCAACTTGAACCCAATCTGGTTAGTTTTCACCTTGAGCTTGAAAGTATGCTCGCCGCGGCTGACATGCAACGCACCGGGGCATCCTTTTGGGTCGGCTTCTGGGACTACTTGTGGAATCGAAAGACGGCGACGTCTGATGTGCCACTGCTCGCCACATATTCGGAAGAACGCCTGCGCGCCTATTTAAAGGGCGAAATAGCGGCGCGTTACGACCAGCCGCCTATTCCGGCGCAACCCATCCCAGGCAGCACCGAATTCCAGCCCGGCCAGCCCGGCCAGACGATAGACATTGGCCGCGCGGTAATCCTGATCGAAAATGCCATGCGTTCTCCCGGTCAGCGCGTCGTCCTGCTTGCACCGCTGCGCACCGCCCCAGGCCGCCCATCCTTACAAAACCTGCAATTGCTCCTCCAGGGGATCATCGCCCAGAACGGTTTCGACGGGATTGTCGGCATGTACCTGCGCGATCTGCAAAGCGCAGAAGAGCTGCACTTTGCCTACCGGGCCGGCGAGAACCTGCCGGTCAACCCGGATATTGCCTTCACCGCTTCCAGCACGATCAAAATTCCCATCATGGTTGCAGCTTTCCGGCGTTTCGATGGCCGGCTGGACACGCAGACTGCCAACCTGATGCTGGACATGATCAAGAAGTCCGAGAACCCTCCTTCGGATGCACTGATGAGAGTGATAGACGAGGTGCGCGGGCCGCTGGTCGTCTCGGAGACGATGGAGGCTTTGGGCTTGGAGAATACTTTTCTGGCGGGCTATTTCTACGAAGGCGCGCCGGTTCTGCAAGTCTTCCGCACACCTGCCAATCAACGTACTGACATAAGCACCGATCCTGATTTTTACAGTCAAACCACGACCTCCGACATGGGAGCGCTTCTGGAAGATATCTATCAATGCGCCCAAACCGGCGGTGGGACACTGGTGGCCGCTTTCCCCGCTCAAATTGACCAACTCTCATGCCAGCAAATGGTCGAATATCTGAAAGAGGATAAAATCGGCGTCTTGATCCAGGCCGGGGTTCCCGAAGGGACTGCTGTCGCCCACAAACACGGTTGGGTGACCGATCCAGGCGGCGTCATCCATAATGTCTCCGACGCGGCTATTGTTTACACACCCAGTGGAAACTACATCCTGGCCATATACGTTTACCATCCAACCCAGATCGTTTGGGATCAGGTCTCCAAAATGTATGCCGATCTTTCAAGGGCAATTTACAATTATTTCAACCTGACCGCGCGATAAGACAATATAATCAAGACATGAACCAAACCCTGAGCCTCTACCGTCTCCAGCAGACCGACAGCCAGACCAGCCGGACATTAACCCGCCTGCGGGCCATCCAGGAAATATTGGATAACGACGAGGCCCTGCGAATGGCGCGCGAGCAGGCCGAGGCCGCAGAAAAGAACCACCTGGCCGCCGAACGGAGTCTCCGTCAAAGCGAGGCGGCGGTTCGCGACCAGCAGATAAAAATCGAGCAGACAGAAGCCAGTCTGTACAGCGGCAGCGTCCACAACCCCAAAGAACTCCAGGAACTGCAAAACGAAGTGGCGGCGCTCAAGCGCTATCTAGCCACACTCGAAGACCGCCAACTGGAAGCCATGCTTGCCGGCGAGGAGGCCGAGTCTACTCACCTTGCGGCGCAGGCAAACCTTCAGGCCACCCAGGCCCGCTTTAACGAACAAAACCGAAGCCTCCGCCAGGAACAGGCCAGCCTGCAGAGAGAGGTCGAAAAGTTGGAGGCGGAAAGGCAGGCAATCGCCAACGCCATTCCCGTCGAATACATCCAGGCCTACAACCAACTCCGCCAACAGCGCGGGGGCGTGGCTGTCGCGGGTATTTCGGATAACACCTGCGCGGCTTGCGGATCAGGTCTGACACCCGCGCAGCAGCAAGCTGCCCGTTCTGCCGCCCAAATTGCGCATTGCCCTTCCTGTGGGCGCATACTATACGGCAGCTAGAGTCTCACCTTACGCAAAACGTCCCGCAAGTTCTCGTAATTCAAACCTGTGTGCAATCCAAACCTGCGGGACGCTGCGTAACACCAGTAGAGTATCTTATGCAGTTCCGTTTTCCCGATATTGATCGCATCTCTTTTTGGATAGGCGTTCTCATCGCGACTGTTTTTTGGTGGATCGTCGCCGCGATCCGACCTTTATTCGCACAAGCCCTTCAGAATCTAAAGGTCAAACGGAAAGAGAAAAAAGAAAAATCCCGCCGCGCCAACCCTATCGAGGAGCGCTACCGGCAAATGATCCTGCAGCAGGCGCAGGGACTTCACCTGGCTGCAGCGCTCTTCTCGTTGGATGAAATCCTGATTCCGCCGGCCCTGCTCGTCCCGTCAGCGCGCCTCGCAAGCGGCGCATCCGCCTCTACGGAAGACATCCTCCATCTGGCCGTATCTTATCTGCCGGCCTGGCCGGAGTTAGCAGCCATTTATAACGCGCCGACAATGCCTCTCTCCCAGGCACTTTCGGGGGGCTCAGACCTGGTCCTGGTGGGGCATCCAGGCTGCGGGAAGACCTTCGCCCTGGCCCAGCTTGCCTCCCAGGTCGCGCGCCGGGAGCCGTCTTCCGGTCTGCCGATTGATAGCCTGCCTTTCCTCTTCCACGTGGCAGACCTGGATCTGCCGTTGAAAAACCCGCCGAGTAGGTGCTGCGCAGAAGCATTGCTCAACCCAATAATCGAGATGCTTGCGGAGCGTGCTGCGCTCATTGACCTGTCAAGATTGCCGGATTTCATTCGACAGGCCTTCAGTGAAGGTCGCGCCCTTTTCCTTCTGGATGGGCTGGATGAACTTCCACCAGAAGAAATAAAAGCCGCGGCAGATTACCTTAATCAGCTCAAACAGTCTTATCCCGCGACGCGCCTCGTCACGACTGCCTGTCCAGAATGCCTGGACGGGCTGCTGGACTTGAATTTCATCCCCTTCAGCGTGGCAGCCTGGAATTCCAACCAGCGCGCCGAATTCCTGGATAAATGGGGCGAACTCTGGTCGCGCTATGTGGCTGTCGAAGGCTGGGCGCAGCCAGTGGAGCCGCTGCTGCTCAACTCATGGTTGAATGCGGATAAGATCTCCCCGACGCCGCTCGAGTTGACTCTCCAGGCCTGGGCGTCTTACGCCGGCGACGTGCGCGGGCCGCGTCCACTGGACGGTATCCAGGCCCACATCCGCCGGCTGACCCCTGCGGATACACCCGCGGCAGCGCTGGAATTGCTCGCCTTGCAAATCAACCTGGCTCAAAAACCGGTCTTCGATCCTCGCCAGGCGCGCGAGTGGATAAAGTCGTATGAACCGGCTGAAAGCGATGCGACCGATAAAAGCAGTGAGCCTGGAAAGAGTCGCCAGGCGCGCCGAGTAGGTGCTGCGCATAAACAGGAAAAAGCCGCCTCCAAGGCAGGCGTCCTCGAGAAGATGGTCGCCAGCGGGATGCTCAGCCAACACCGCAAGGATCAGATGCGCTTCACGCATCCAATCTTCGCCGGCTTCCTGGCCGGAAAAGCGCTGGTCAATTATCGCACTGAGATGATCCTGGAGCAACCAAACTGGAGCGGCAAGCAGCTCGCTTTACTATACATGGCCGCCCACAGCGACGCGACCGCGCTGGTTGAGTCCCTGACCGCGACCCCTGATTGCCCTCTGGAGCGTAAATTACTGGCAGTTGCGCGTTGGCTGCGCCAGTCTCCCAGCCAATTGCCCTGGCGTGGGCAAGTCATGGCAAAACTGGCCGATCTCCTCCAGGAATTCGACCTGCCCCTCGCTTTGCGCGGTCAGGCTCTCGCCGCACTTGTTCAAAGTCAAGACCCAGGCACAGCCGCCCTTTTCCGCCAGCTCTTCAAGGCTGCCTCGCCTGAAGTCATCCAATTGGCTGCGCTCGGAAGCGGGGCGATCCAGGATAACAAGGCTGTCGAAGATCTGGCCGATTTGCTCAACGATCCCAGCCCAAATGTCCAAAGGGCTGCGTGTCTGGCGTTGACAGCCATCGGTACGACGCTGGCGCTTGATTGCGTCGGCTCTGCCCTGCTGCACGGAAACGAAAGCTTGCGCCGCTATGCCGCCGAAGCTTTAGCAAATCATCCCCAGGACGGTCAAGCCATGCTCAAAGAAGGCGCGACAGTCAATGATCTGCTCGTCCGTCATGCGGTGGTCTATGGGTTGGGGCGCGTCAGCCAGCCCTGGGCCGACGAATTGTTAGCCAAAATGCAAGTGGAAGACAAAGAATGGATTGTGCGCGCCTCTGCGACTGAAGTCTTGGAAAACCGGCAACTTGCGCGCGCCTATCTCCCTTCACCGTTGCCTCCGCCTTCCGAATCTCCCTGGCTGATCGCTTTCGCCGGCAAGCAAGGTATGGGCATCTCGCCTGACAAACCCGCCACCGATCTCTTGTTGATGGCCTTGAAAAACGGCAGCGAGGAAGAACGGATCTCGTCTTTGGCTTACCTGCGCCAGCGCCCAAACGAAAAAGTGCTCAGCGCGCTATATCAAGGTATGTACGGCGGCGATGCCACGCTGCGGGAAGCCATCTTCCAGGTTCTGTCGGAACTGGAAGCCAGCGGCGTGCCTCTGCCGGATCCTCGTCAATTCGGAGTAGGATAGATGTTAATCACAAACGCCAAAGTAATCACCTGGGGGTCGCCAAACCGGATTCTTGAAGATCACGCGCTATTCATAGAAGGCGGTCGCATCCTCGAGATCGGTCCGCAGGCCGAACTTGCCCTTCGACACCCAGACCCCGCGGCTGTTGACGCGGGTGGACAGTACGTCATGCCCGGAAACATCTGCGCGCACACTCACTTCTACGGGGCATTTGCGCGCGGGTTGGCCATCCCAGGCACTGCGCCTGAAAATTTTCTGGATATCCTGAGCAAACTTTGGTGGCCGCTGGATAAATCCCTGAGCCTCGAAGATGTGCGCTATTCGGCCCTGGTCTGCCTGATTGACGCGATAAAACACGGCACGACGACCCTCTTCGACCACCACGCCTCGCCCAATGCGATTGACGGCTCCCTTGATATTATTGCCGAGACTGTTGAGCAAGCCGGAGTCCGCGCTGTGCTGTGCTACGAAGTCACCGACCGGGATGGGCCGGAGAAGGCCAAGGCGGGGATCGAAGAAAATGTACGCTTTATCAAGAAGTGTTCAGTGTTCAGTGATCAGTTTTCAGTGGGCAGTAAGCAGGAGGCAGGCGGCAGGCGGCAGGCGCTGGTTGCCGCGATGTTCGGTCTGCACGCCAGCCTGACGCTTTCTGATAAAACGCTGGAAATGTGCAAAGCCGCCGCCTCAGAGGAAACAGGTTTCCATTTTCACCTTTCCGAAAGCGAAGATGACAAAGGGGCTGTCCTCGAAAACGCACACACCTGGCCGGTGGACTGGCTGAATGAACACGGCATTCTTGGCCCGAGATCCATCGCCGCGCACGCTGTCCATCTGGATGACCTCGAAAAGCAGCAAATTGCCGCCAGCGGCACATGGGTGACACACCAGCCGCGCTCGAACATGAACAATGCGGTTGGCGTCTCGCCCGTCGAAGAAATGCTGGCGATGGGCATCAAAGTCTGCCTGGGCAACGATGGCTTTTCCAACGCCATGTGGGAGGAGTGGAAGGCTGCCTACCTGCTGCACAAATCGCATCACGGCGATCCGCGGCGCATGAACGGCAACACCGTCGTCGAGATGGCGATCTATAACAACGCTGCGCTGGCAAGCCTGTATTTTCCCGCAGCCCCCATCGGCGTCATCACACCAGGGGCGGTCGCTGACCTCATTTTCGTAGATTACCTATCCCCTACTCCCTTATCCCCTGAGAATTTGCCCTGGCACATCCTTTTCGGTTTCCGGGATGGCATGGTGACGACCACCATCGTCAACGGGAAGATTTTGATGAAAGACCGCCAATTGCTGACACTGGACGAGGCCGAGATCACCGCAAGGGCGCGGGAACTCGCGCCGAGGGTTTGGGAGAGGTATGAGAAGATGTGCGTTGGAAAATGAAACGCGAAGGCGCCAAGTCGCAAAGACAAACAAAAAGGATCCTTGGAGACTTAAAATGCCCGACACCCCTCTCCTCCTCACCCTCGCCATCCTTGGCGGAACCGGCAAAGAAGGCAAAGGCCTCGCTTATCGCTGGGCCAAAGCTGGCTACCGCGTCGTCATCGGCTCGCGCACGCCCGAAAAGGCGCAGGCCGCCGCGCAGGAACTGAGCGACCTGCTCGGCGGGGACGCGATCATCGAGGGCTTAGGCAACCTCGAAGCCGCGCAAAAAGCCGATATCGTCGTCCTGACTGTCCCTTATGCTGCGCATCGTGAAACCCTTGAAACGGTGAAAGACGCCCTGACCGGTAAAATCCTCGTGGATGTGACCGTTCCCCTTGTCCCTCCAAAAGTGACCAAAGTCCAGATGCCGCCGGCCGGCAGCGCGGCGCAGGAAGCAAGTGAGATCCTCGGCGAGGGCGTGGAAGTGGTCGCTGCCTTCCAGAATATCTCGCACGAGCATCTGCTCCACGATATGCCGGTCGAATGTGATGTGCTGGTGACCGGCACGAGCAAGGAAGCCCGCGCTGAGGTGCTGAAACTTGTCGCCGCGGCCGATCTGACCGGCTGGGATGCCGGGCCGCTCGAGAATTCGGTAGTGGTCGAGGGATTGACGAGCGTGTTGATCGGCATCAACAAGCAATATGGCGGCACGCACGCAGGGATTAAAATTACAGGCGTTGAGAACTATTAATCCACAGATTACACACGCGTGCCTGCGCACGGTGCAGGCAGATTTCGCAGATCAGAATGATCAAGACAACCACACCCCATCTAAACGATCCGCGTGACCCGCAGACATACGCCATCATTGGGGCCGCGATGGAAATCCACCGCACGCTCGGACATGGCTTCCTTGAAGCAGTCTATCAGGATTCAGCAGTCATTGAGTTCCCAATAAGAGGGATTCCGTTTGAGCGCGAGGTTCTCCTCCCCATCCGCTACAAAGAGATTGTGCTGCCCGCCCGATACCGGGTAGATTTTATCTGTTACGGAGAAGTCATCGTCGAATTCAAGGCTCAAGCGCAGTTGACCGGAGCAGACGAAGCACAAGTTCTCAACTATCTCAAGGCAACCGGTTACCGACGCGGACTGCTCATCAACTTCGGCGCTCCCAGCCTGCAATACAAGCGCCTCGTTTGGGGCTATGAAAAATATAAATCTGTGCAATCTGCGTAATCTGTGGATTATATTAGGATGTCTCTCACCATTATCCCTCTTCCCTCCATCCCCCTCATCCGCCCCGGCGACGACCTGGCGGATATTATTCTTGCCGGATTATCCAAATCCCAGATAAAGCTTGAGGATGGAGACATCCTGGTCCTGGCGCAAAAGATCGTCTCAAAATCTGAAGGCCGCTGGATCAATTTACTGACCGTTTCTCCCTCCACGCAAGCTATCGAATTGGCTACACGCAGCGACAAAGATCCTCGCCTGGTTGAACTCATCCTTCAAGAGAGCCGTGAAATCCTGCGCGTCCGCCCCGGAACAATCGTTGTCGAGCATAAGTTGGGCTTCGTCTGCGCCAACGCCGGAATTGACCATTCCAACGTGGCTGCTCCTGAGACCTCCGAGGTCTCGAAAGACCTCGGAGGTCTAAACGACGAATGGGTATTGCTCCTGCCCCAGGATCCTGATCGCTCGGCTGCTGAGATCCGCCGCAAACTGGAAGCTGCAAGCGGGGCGCAATTGGGGGTAATGATCATCGACTCGCACGGGCGCGCCTGGCGGCTGGGAACAGTCGGCATGGCCATCGGATTGAGCGGTCTTCCTGGCCTCGTGGACGAACGCGGCTGGAAAGACCTGTTCGGCTACACACTCCAGATCACTGTCGTTGGCGTTGCAGACGAACTGGCCGCGGCCGCATCACTGGTGATGGGACAGGCTGCCGAAGGGACGCCGGTCGTCCACGTGCGCGGCTTCCCCTATCCGCTGCGCGAGGGGTCGCTGGGTGAAATCCTGCGTCCGAGAGAACAGGACTTGTTCAGGTAAGAATTGAATCCTGGTTTTAAGGAGACCGAATGAACACCATTCCCAAATCCCATCATGACCTGCTGACCGACGAAACCCGCGCCTTTGTCTACCTGGCGACCCGGATGGCAGATGGTTCACCTCAGGTCACTCCCGTCTGGTTCAACACAGACGGGGAACACATCTTGATCAACTCAGCCGAGGGGCGCATCAAAGACCGCAACATGCGCGCCCGCCCCACCGTCGCATTATGCATCGCCGACCCCGCCAACCCGTACCGGTATCTTCAAATTCACGGCAAGGTGATCGAGTTCACTACCGAAGGCGCCGACGCTCACATTGATGCGCTGGCCTTCAAATACCAGGGCGTTCCCGAATACCCGTATCGAAAGCCCGGCGAGATACGCGTGACGTACAAAATCCAGGTCGAAAAAGTGGACGCTCACGGATGATGGTCGGCAGACAATTGACGGCTGATCTTCACGATTTCCTGCGCACGCGCCGCTCCATCCGCCGCTTCAAACCGGACCCGGTGCCGGCCGCCGTTATCGAGCGCATCCTCGAGACCGCCACCTACACCCCCTCCGCGCACAACAAGCAGCCCTGGCGGTTTGCGGTAGTGACGGATTTATCCGCAAAAACGCGCCTGGCTGAGGCCATCCGCGCCCGCTTCCGCGCCGACATGACTGCCGACGGCGCGCCCGAAGATGACATTGCCGACCGCATCGCCCGCACCATCCGCCGCACGCGCGAAGCGCCGCTGATCATCGTCCTGTGCCGCGACGTGACCCAGGTCAGACCGCAGCCGGATATCCTCCGCCAGCAGGCCGAGGCGATCATGGGCGTGCAATCCGTCGCCATCGCCGGGTTGCAACTACTGCTCGCCGCCCACGCTGAGGGCCTCGGCGCGACGTGGATCTGCTGGCCGCTCTTTGCCCCGCAAGAGACGCGCGCTGCCCTCGACCTGCCCTCTGATTGGGAGCCGCAGGGCATGGTGTTCCTCGGCTATTCAGCGGAAGAACCGCCGATCCCCGCACGTAAACCACTATCAGAAATCACGCTCTTCCGCTAACTGATCCCTTGTTCACTTGTCTACTTGTCTACTTGTTTACTGCTCCCTGCTCACCATGAAACTGGTCGCCCTCGCCGGCGGCGTCGGCGGCGCAAAACTGGCCAACGGCCTCGCCCAAGTTTTATCCCCTGAAAATCTGACCGTCATCGTCAACACCGGCGACGACTTCGAGCATCTCGGCCTGTACATCTGCCCGGATTTGGATACGGTCTGCTACACCCTGGCCGGATTGGCAAACCCAGCGACCGGCTGGGGGCGTGCAGAAGAAACCTATCATGCGCTGGAAAATATCGAAAAACTTGGCGGCGAAAACTGGTTCCGGCTGGGCGATAAAGACCTTGCCACCCACATCGAACGCAGCCACCGCCTGCGTGAGGGCCAGAGTCTCAGCCGGATCACGCGCGAATTCTGCCGCGCCTGGGGCGTGAGACCGGTCATCTTGCCGATGAGCGATGACCCCGTCCGCACCTTCGTGGACACGCTCGAATACGGCGAATTGCCCTTCCAGGAATATTTTGTCCAGCGTAAGTGCGAGCCGAAAGTCACAGGATTCCGCTTCGCGGGCATCGAAGACGCCAAACCGGCCCCGGGCGTGATAGAGGCGATTTCAGCCGCAGACGCAATCGTCATTTGCCCCTCCAATCCCTGGGTGAGCATTGATCCCATCCTTGCCGTCCTCAAGCCATCCGCCATCAGCCATCGGCCATCAGCCATAGCCGCCATCTCCCCTATCATCGGCGGCCAAACGGTCAAGGGGCCGGCTGCGAAGATGTTCGCCGAACTGGGCATCCCGCCATCAGCGCTGGCCGTCGCTGCACATTACAAAAATCTGCTCACCGGATTCGTCCTGGATGAGATAGATGTCGCTCTCGTTCCTGACGTGCAAAATTTAGACATGCAAACGCATGTCACAAATACGCTGATGAAAACAGCCTCTGACCAATGCCGTTTGGCCACAGATGTGCTAAACTTCATCCAGAGATTGAAATGACCATTTGGGCAATTGTCCCTGTTAAACCACTGCGGCGCGGCAAATCCCGGCTGGCAGGCGCGTTGAGCGACGACGAACGCGCCCAGCTCAACCGTCGTTTGCTGGAACATATCCTCCAAACGCTAGGAGAAATAGCGGAGATCGAACATACTCTGGTCGTCAGCCGTGACCCGGCAACGCTGGCAATCGCCCGGGAGCGGGGCACCCGCACCGTGTTGGAAAACGGCGCTCCGCACCTGAACATGGCGCTGAAACGGGCGACCATCGTGGCGCAAGCCCACAGCGCTCATGGCGTGCTCATCTTGCCCGTGGATCTGCCCCTGATCGCGCCTTCTGATATTTACGCCATGCTCGAGCGGGGCAATGAACCGCCGGTGGTCGTCATCGCTCCCGACCGGCGCGAGGAGGGGACGAACGGGTTGTACATTAATCCGGCCGGCCTGATCGAATACGCCTTCGGCCCCGGGTCTTACCAACGGCACTGTCAAAGCGTCCGCCAGGCCGGGGCGCGGCTGGAAATCGTCACCCTGCCATCTTTGGAACTGGATTTGGATCTACCCGAAGACCTGGCCTTGCTGGATGGGCTGGAAGAGATGAAAATTCGCTAACGGAGGTTCTCATGAAAGAGCGTGTCGCCCTTTATCTTCAAGATTCGCACGATTTACGAGACGGGTTGGATTACGTCCGCTACGCCGAAGAGCGCGGTTTCGAGGCCGTCTGGCAGGCCGAATCGCGCCTGGTGAGGGATGCCATCGTCCCAATGGCCGCTTACGCCGCGGTGACCGAAAAAATCAAGGTCGGCTCGGGCGTGATCAACAACTGGACGCGCAACATCGGCCTGTTGGCGTCCACCTTCTTGACGCTCGATGATCTGGCCCCCAACCGCATCATCTGCGGCATCGGCGCGTGGTGGGACCCGCTGGCGCGTAACGTCGGTATCCAGCGCAAGAAGCCGCTGACCGCGATGAAAGAGACCGTGCTTGTCCTGCGTCGCCTGCTGAACATGGAACGCGTCACCTTCCACGGCGAGTTTATCCACGTGGACGGCATCGAATTGGACGTGGTGCATGGCCGCCGCGAGCCGCGCCAGGTGCCCATCATGATCGGCGCGACCGGCGACCAGATGATGGAGCTGACCGGAGAAATTGCGGATGGCGTGGTGCTAAATTACTGCGTCCCGCCCGAATACAACGACCGGGCACTCGAACTGCTCGAAAATGGCGCAAAGAAAGCCGGGCGCAGGTTGGATGACCTCGATCGCCCCCAACTCGTCGTCTGCTCGGTGGAACATGACCACGATAAAGCCATTGACACGACCAAGATGCTGCTCTGCCAGTACCTGGCGCAGCAGCCGCACATTGCCAAAGCTTCGGGTGTTTCCCAGGACGTGATAGCTGAAATTCAGTCAATTCTCGGCTGGCCGGCCACCAAAGAGCAGATCAACCAGGCCAGGCATCTCGTCCCGGATGATTTGGTCTATCGCATCACGGCTTCCGGCACGCCGGATGAAGCCCGCGCCAAAGTGGACGAATATCGCAAGCGCGGCTGCACCTGCCCGATCCTGTATCCGGTCGGAGGAAATGTGCAACTACTGGTTGACACGTTTGCGTAACAAAAGTTGAATCCGTAATATAATAGCCCTCGCCTCTCGCCCAGCGAGGGCTTTCTATTGCGAGTAAAACCATGCTGCCTGAAGTAGATAACGGCCACCCAATAATCCATCGCGCCACCGACTACGTACCGCCGCGCAACTGGCACCACTGGCTCTTTGGCCGCCCGCTGACCACCGCGGATGCTCCGCACCAGACGATCGGCAAAGCCATCGGCCTGGCCGTTTTCGCCTCCGATGCGCTTTCGTCAACTGCATATGCCACGCAGGAAATTATGTTTATCCTGGCTGCGGTTGGAACGATGGCTTTTGGTTATATTTTCCCGATTGCAATTGCAATTGTCATCCTGCTGGCAATTGTGGTGGTTTCCTATGAACAGACTATCCATGCCTACCCTGATGGCGGGGGTTCGTATATCGTCTCACGTGATAACCTGGGCAAATCACCGTCGCTGGTTGCCGGGGCGGCGCTGCTGACCGATTACATTTTGACGGTGGCGGTTTCGGTGTCCTCGGGTGTGGCGCAAATTGTTTCGGCATATCCCGAATGGTTTGAATATCGCGTGCCGATTTCGGTCGGCTTTGTGCTGTTTGTCATGCTGGTCAACCTGCGCGGGGTCAAGGAATCCGGCGCGGCGTTTGCCTTCCCGACATATTTTTTTGTTGTGATGCTGTACATGACAGTCGGCGTCGGTTTGTTTCGTTATTTCACCGGCTCGCTTGGCATTGTGGATAATCCGCCCGAGATGGATATTGCCCATACTCTGACTGGCATAACGCCGTTCCTGATCCTGCATGCCTTTTCCAGCGGGACGGCCGCGCTGACCGGTGTGGAGGCTATTTCCAATGGGATTACCGCCTTCAAGGAGCCGCGCAGCCGGAATGCTGGTATCACGCTCGTCTGGATGGCATTCATTCTCGGCTCATTATTTCTGGGCATCTCGTATCTGGCCGGTCACATTGGCGCAGTGCCTTCCGAAACCGAGACGGTGATTTCACAACTGGCGCGTACGATACTGGGCGGACGTAGTTTTCTGTATCACATGGTCATTTGGGCTACAATGATTATCCTGATTATGGCAGCCAATACAGCCTATGCGGATTTTCCGCGCTTGAGCGCCATCGTTGCCAAAGATGGCTTACTGCCCCGTCAGTTAACTTATCGAGGCAGCCGCCTGGTTTATTCCTATGGCATTGTTACGCTGGCGCTGATTGCTTCCGTGCTAATCGTTATTTTCCAGGCCAGCGTCAACCGGCTCATCCCGCTGTATGCCATCGGCGTTTTTCTCGCCTTTACGCTTTCGCAGGCGGGCATGGCGCGCCGCTGGTGGAAAATCGGGCAACTCAAACCCGGTGAAAAGATTGTCGAACGCGGCTCGACGATCCAATATGAACACAGATGGGAACTTAAAATGCTCATCAACGGTTTCGGCGCAATCTGTACGGCGGTGGTGGTGCTGGTTTTCGCGGCGACAAAATTCATGGTTGGCGCCTGGATGGTGCTGATTCTCATCCCACTTATTGTTTTTATGTTTTCTCTCATAAATCGTCACTACCGTACGCTGGCGAAACGGCTTTCACTCGAGGTTTTTGCTGGCGCAGCGCCGCGCGCCACTCGCCACCGCGTCATCCTGCCGCTGAGCAGTGTGCACCAGGGCTCGCTCGAAGCCCTGCGCTACGCCCGGCGGCTTACAGACGACATCACCGCGGTCCATGTTTCGATTGACCCGGATGAGGCGCTAAAGGTGCGCCAGAAATGGGAAACTTGGGGTGAGGGCGTGCGGCTGGTCATTCTGGATTCACCCTACCGCCTGTTCATCGAGCCATTGTTGGAATACGTCGAGGAAATTTTGATCCACCGCCAGCCGGATGAAACGATTACAATTGTGGTGCCGCAGTTTATCCCCTCGAAAGCGTGGCATAATTTACTGCATACCAATACGGCCAACCTGCTGCGCAATGAATTATTATCTCGGCCCGGAATCATCATCACGGATGTGCCATACCAGGTGCCATGACCGGGGATTGTCAAGGAGAGAGTACTTATGAATGTGATTGTCGTTGGATGCGGACGCATCGGCGCTGAATTAGCCTTCCGCCTGTGTCAGCAAGGTCAACATGTAACCATTGTGGATAATGTCCCCCAAGCCTTTGAGCGGCTCGATCCGGACTTCCGCGGCCGGACGGTGGAAGGCGAGGCGCTCGCGAAAGAGGTCTTGGAGCGCGCCGGCATTAACCAGGCTGACAGCTTGGCCGCCGTGACCAATTCGGATACGCTCAATGCCGTGGTCGCCCACATTGCGCGGACAGTATATAAAGTCCCAAACGTAGTGGTGCGCAACTATGATCCGAAATTGCGCAGCGTGCTAGAGGCGTTTGGTTTTCAAATCGTAAGTTCCACCGCCTGGGGTGTGCAGCGTATCGAAGAACTGCTCGGCGACGCTTCCCTGCGAACAGTCTTCTCGGCCGGCAACGGCGAAGTGGAAGTTTACGAAATGGTTGTTCCTGAAAACTGGAGCGGTCGCAAAATGAGCGAACTGCTGGGCAATCTTGACGCCTGTCTGCCGGTGGCGCTGACCCGCGCCGGACATTCATCGCTGCCCACACCGGAAACCGTGCTGGAGAGCGGGGATCTACTGAATGTCAGCGCAACTGCACAGGGCATTGCCGCTTTACGCGCCTGCCTGACCGGAAAGGAGGCGCAACCATGTTCGTAATTATTGCTGGCGGCGGACGAACCGGGGCGCAACTGGCTACAATCCTGTTGGCTGAGAAATACCGGGTGCGCGTGATAGAGTATCGCCTCGAACTGCTGGCTCGCCTGCACCGCGAACTCCCCACCGAGGTCATCTACGAAGGCTCGCCGATTGACCCGCAGGTGCTGGAACAGGCCGGCATCCGTCAGGCCAATGTGCTGGCCGCCACGACAGATACGGATGCCAACAACCTCGTCCTGTGCTTTATGGCGCGCAAGATGTTCAAGGTGCCGCGCATTATTGCGCGCGTCAACAATCCACGCAACGCCTGGCTTTTCAATGAAAACTTTCACGTGGACGTGGCCCTCAATCAGGCCAACGTGCTGGCGCATTTGATCCAGGAAGAGATGTCGCTGGGCGATATGATGACCTTGCTCAAACTGCGCCGCGGGCGCTATTCGCTGGTGGAAGAAAAAATCCCCGCCGGGGCAAAGGCACTGGGCATTGCCATCAAGGATTTGGGACTGCCCGATCAATGTGTCATTGCAGCCATTATTCGCGGCGGGAAAGTCATCGTGCCAAGCGGCACCACGGTCTTTAAACCCGAAGATGAGGTTCTGGCGGTTACGAACAAGGATGGCGCACGCCGGCTGTCTGAACTATTTGCCCCGCCGGGAAGATAATAAAACTCACATCCCATCCGGTTTGTGCTCGCTAAGGTGATACGGCACTTCCATGATCACAATATCACGCCGTTTCAGCAATGCCTTGCGCAGCAACACGGCGGTATTCATGTGCAGACCGTTGAAAATCCAGTGCTGGGGAATGAACTGCGGTACGACAACGGTCAGCATTTCATCGGGGCTGATGGCGTCTGCCACCTGGTCAATGTACGCAATCAACGGTTCAAGCAGGCGGCGGTAGGGCGATTCGATGATGTGCAGGCGCATGCCGTCGCCCCAGGTGGCCCATTTTTTCTTGAGTTTTTCCTCTTCCAGCGGATCAGCGGAAACGTAAACCGCGGTTATGTCCACTGAAAACGAACGGGCGTAACGCAGAGCATGCAGGGTGCCGCGGTGGACGCCGCTGATGAGCAGCAGCACGTGGTTGCGCTGGACGCGCGGCGCCTCGCCGTAATCCTCCAACGAGAGATTGGCAGCCACGTCGCGGTAGTGGTGATGAATGCGGAAGAAAATCATTACCAGAGACGGGATCAGCACGATGACAATCCACGCGCCATCGGCAAATTTGGTCACCGCGAAGACAAGCATGACGACTACCGTCAGCACCGCGCCGAAACCGTTTATCGCTATTTTGGTCTTCCACTGCGGGTCAAAACGCACCACGCCGCCCTGCTGTACGATCTCCTCGCCGTCCTTGAGCTGACCGGATTTCCACCAGCGCACGGCCATCCCAGTCTGCGAGAGGGAAAAGGATAGAAACACGCCGATGGCGTAGAGCGGGATGAGGGCAGTCGTCTCGGCTTTGAAGGCGACAATGAGCAGGGAGGCAAAACCCGCCAGGGCGATGATGCCGTAAGTAAAGACCAGGCGGCTGCCGCGATAAGTCAACTGGCGCGGCAGGAAGCCGTCACCGGCGTGCAGCGCGCCCAGACGCGGAAAGTCAGCGAAGGAGGTGTTGGCGGCCATAATTAGAATGAGCGTAGTCGAGCCGAGCAGCACATACCACAGTGTGCCCGCGCCCCAGATGGTGCGCCCCAGTTGCGAAATGATTGTCTCGGTATACGAGAACTGCGCGCCAATGTTATGCGCGAGGAAAGTAATGCTGAAGAACATCACCGAAAGGATGACGCTCATCCAGATCAGCGTTATACCCGCGTTGCGGCTCTTCGGCTCTTTGAAGGCGGTGATGCCGTTGGAAATGGCCTCCACGCCGGTCAGGGCGGTGCTGCCGCTCGAAAAGGCGTGCAGGATCAGGAACAGGGTCACGCCACGCGCCGCTTCGATGGCGGCCGGAGTGACGCCGGTGACGGGATCGAGTCCGCCGGTGAAATATTTAAAGAAACCAACGCCGATGGTAATCAGCGTGACGCCGAGGAAGAAATAGGTCGGAATGGAGAATGCGACGCCCGATTCCTTGACCCCGCGCAGGTTGACCACCATCATAAACAGGACGATGGCGACGGCGATTTCGATGCGGTACGGATGCAGAGCCGGAAAGCCAGAGGTCAGTTGCGCCACGCCGGAGGAGATGCTGACCGAGACGGTCAGGATGTAATCGCTGAGCAGGGCCGCGCCGGCAGTCTGGGCGGGGAGTTCACCGAGGTTATCGCGGGCGACGATGTACGCTCCGCCGCCGCCTGGATAGGCGTGGATGGTCTGCTGGTAGGAAATGGTCACCACAGCCAGCAGGAAGAGGATGGCAATGGAGATGTAAACCGAGTAGCCCAGCACGGCCAGCCCGGCCAGTGGCACGGCAAAAGCCAGCACCTCGAGAATCGCCTCGGTGGCGTAAGCGGTGGACGAGAGCGCATCCGAGGCGAAAACCGCCAACCCGACCTTCTTGCCGATCGTCTGGTGCGGCGCTTCATCGCTGGGCAAAGGCTTGCCGATGAGGAAATGTTCGAAGGACGTGACGAGATCACGTTCGTTGGAAGAAGAGATTGTCATCCAGTTTTACCTTTCTCGAGAAAACCTGCAAATCATAGTCCTGATTTGCCCAGGAGACAAGAGGTAATTTTTGGTGTGTTAGCCCAAAGTAGTAAAGTCCCCTTCTACCAAAGTTAAAATGTCCCCTTCAA
>CAZTZE010000046.1:9871-24968 GCA_964618215.1 uncultured Chloroflexus sp. | reverse complement strand
ATGTATTAAGCACGCCGCCAGCGTTCATCCTGAGCCAGGATCAAACTCTCCGCAAAAATTCACCTCTTGCGAGGTGTGAGTTACGGATATATAACGACAGGGTTGATTTACTTCCTATCACTCTTCAGTTGTTAAGGTCCTAAAAACTAAGCGGGCTGCATTCTACCCGCAAGGCGGGAGTCTGTCAAGGCTTAGACAGACAAAAATTTCCGATGTTTCCCTTTCAACATCGGCTCGTCAGACTGCGAAACCCTTCGGCATATGCCTTCTGGTTTGTGTCTCTGACGTGAGACGCCTTCTCGGTTGTCAACGGTTTGTCGTTATAGACGAAACCGATTTATGGGGTACGATTGACGCTATTATCCCATAAACCTTCTGGCTTGTCAAGCCAAATCGTCTATCCTTACATCCCAAATTCAGAACCCGCAATCAGAGCCGCAATGCTCAAGGAGGTCGGCGCAGGCAGCGAGCGGGGGATCCGCCAAGGCTCGATGACCTGTTCACTGCCAACATCCTGGCTGGCTCGCTGGCAGTTTGGATCGCGGGCTATCGCGGCTTGCACAGGAGCGATTGGGTTGTGACCGTGAGCCTTGGCGCGTTCCGTTGGCCAGGCGCTCGGTGGGCGTGTCATCCCAGCCGGAGTTCCAGACGACAAAGACACCTGCCTGCTGTCCCTTCTGCCACTCAGAAGATGCGATACAGGGGATGTGACTTGACTACCGGCCGCACTCCGTTCAGTCGTCCGACGTATGCGATCATCGCGTCCATCGCGGCGGCGGCGGGGTAGGCCCACGGCGCGTTGCGCATCGGGCCGTAGAAGACGAAGTTCGCGCCGAGGCTCTGCGGCAGGGTGACGACGACAGACGACGCGGCCTCAAAGGCAGGCGTGCCCTTCGCGCGCAGTTTGTGCCACAGGTAAATCGCGTTCGCTGGGGCGCAGCCGGCCGGGTAACCCAGTTCCTCTTTGACCAGCCGAACAGCCTGAGCCGCCCAGCCCACGGAGGGGATGTCCAGCACGCCAGTATCTACGAGGATGTTTTCGATTCCTGCGCGCTCGGCGGCCGGCAGAAGGCAATCGCGAAGCAGCGTCAGGCGGTCGGCGGGACGCACGGCGCGGCTGCTGAGCGCGAGCAGCACTGCGCTCTTCACGCCGCACTCGCGCAGCGTAGCCGCTTCCTCATCCGTGCAATGTTCATCAATCGAGTTGTAAATCAGGCGCGGCATAACGTCGCTGCCGCAGAAATGGCGCACGGCCTCCAGCCGGGCCTGCGGGTCGGGCGAGTCCACCAAGAGCGGCGCGTCGCAGTGGGCGGCGACGAAGTCCAGACAGTGGATCAGGGCCTCGCCAGTGTCTCCGATCACGTCCACCATGCGGGGGTTTCCGGTCTCCTCGGCCATGGCGCCTTCTCGTTCCAGCAAGGCCCTGGCTTTGGCCTCGTCGAACAGGCCCTTGTGCCGGTCGCGGACAATGGCATGTCCGGCGAAGAACAGGCTGCCGATCAGCACCGTCGGTCGCTCGCCCGGCTGCCCACCGATCTCCACATTGCCAATCCGATAGACTTTTTGGTCTGCGGTAAATTTTAACATCGCCTTGACTCCTGCTTTCCAGGTTTGCTCGCCGTCCCGTACAGCATCCCCTCCGCGAACTGCCGGGTGAAGTGCGGATGCAGCGTCAGTTCGAGGTAGTTCACCTCTCGCGCCAATCGCGCTGCCTCGTCACGCGCCCGCCGCGAGATCAGCGTTTGCTTCGCCCCCACGCCGGCGGCGTTGCCCACCTGCCGCACACGTGACAGCGGCACGGGCGGAAACAGGCCCAGACGCATGGCGTTGAACAGGTCGAGATACGTGCCGAACGCGCCGGCCACGATCACCTCGTCAATCTCTTCAGGCTGCACATTCATGTCTTCCAGTAGAATATTGATACCGGCTCGGATCGCGCCTTTGGCGAGTTGAATCTCGCTCAAGTCTTTCTGGGTCAACACAATCTCGCGCCGGTCGTCGTTCGCGTTGGCCAGCAAGAACTCAGCGCCATGCTCACTCTGTCCAGGTCGGATGGCAGGTATCTCCCCACTCAAATGCCCCCGTTCGTTCAGCCAGCCGACCTTGAGCAGTTCAGCCACGGCGTCAAGGATACCCGAACCGCACAGCCCAACCGGCGGTCGGCCCCCGATGGCGGCAACCTGCACGGCTCCGCTCGCGGCGTCAATCTTCACCCGTTCGATGGCCCCCGGCGCGGCGCGCATGCCGAACTTGATGTGCGCCCCCTCGAACGCCGGGCCGCAGGCCGTGGAGCACGAGCGAATGCGCCCGCCTGCCTGCAGCGCGATCTCGGTGTTCGTGCCGAGGTCAATCGCCAGCCGGGTGCGGTCATCGCGACCAAAGGCCGATGTCAGCAGCACCGCAACGTGATCTGAGCCGACGAAGCCAGCGACGGGCGGCGGGAAGTGGGCATACGCGCCGGGCGCAGCGGCCAGGCCCAATGCCGCGCATTTCACGTCGAGCGGCTGCGCCGTCACAGGCACGAATGGGATCACGCCGAGTTGTTTCACCGGCAGGCCCAGGGCGAGATGATGCATCGCCGTGTTGCCGACGATGGACATCTCAAGAATGTCGCCCGGCGTGATACCTTCTCCGGTGCAAAGGTCGGCGGCAGCGTCGTTGATGGCGGTGATGACAATCTCGCGCAGGCGGAAGCGAATTCCTTCGTCCCGGCCGGCCGCTTCGATGCGGGCGATCACGTCCTCGCCATAGCCGATCTGAGGGTTCATGACGCCGCGCGCCGCCAGCGTCCGCCCCGTGAGCAGATCCACCAGGTAACATGCGATCTTCGTAGTGCCGAGGTCCACTGCCAGCCCGACGGCGGTGCTGGTCGTGTCGCCCGGCCATGCGCCGAGGAGTTCAACATCGCGTACCGCAGCGGTGATCGTGTAGGGGCGGGTCTCAGACCCGCCCGCACTGGCGCGCAGGGCCGGCGAGAGCTGCGTGAGCGCTGGAAGATCGGCGCGGGTCAACGCGATTCCATACTGTTTGTGGAGCACATCAGCCACCCGGTCGAAGTCACCGCGCTGGTCGGCGAGGCTGGCAGGAGGCACAGTCACAAAAAATTTGCGGACGACGGGATCAACTTCGGTCGGCGCTTCGGCCCCCTCGACTTGCAGTTTTTGTTCCTCAGTGAGTGAAGAAGGTGGAATGTAAA
The DNA here is from genome assembly GCA_964618215.1 of uncultured Chloroflexus sp. GTDB lineage: Bacteria > Chloroflexota > Anaerolineae > Anaerolineales > Villigracilaceae > CG2-30-58-95. Next base: position 21,772 of record CAZTZE010000046.1, on the reverse strand, counting down.
CAGACACATCCTCGCTCACGAGCGTGTGGCAGGCCAGGCAATAGCCTGCGGCGATCTCGGCCTCTGAGAGCAGCAACCGTTCGGCCTCGGTGACGGGCGAGAGGACCATTCCGGCGGTCACTTGCACCAAGCACTTGCCGCAGGTGGTCTTACCGCCGCAGACGGACTTGAGGGGTACGCCGGCGCGCACGGCGGCATCGCGCAACACGACCGGTTCCTCGCAGATCAGCCGCGTGCCGACCGGTTCGAAGTCAATGGTGAAGGACATTGGACAGATTTAGCTCTTGATAATACGGTTGAGACCTGGAAAGTTTATTTCAATTGGGTGTGTTTCAAATGAGACTTCATGCCCTGCGGGGCACCCTAAAGGATGAAAATACAGGCTATTTTCAAGTCAGTTGGAAAAGACCTAACAGGTTTCCAAAGTTGCTTTTGCGGGCTGATTCTCGTGCCATTGTAAGCCGTTTTGCCGGTAAAGCGCCTGATGAAACCTGTCAGGTCTGGCGATTCAACTGAAATGAAACACACCCATTTCAATTATGGTGTGGGTAGTACGTCTTGCCGGTTTGGATCATGGCCTGGAGGTTCTCGAACTTCGCATCAACCGGCACCTCGCAGCCAGAACTGAGGATGAAGCCGCCGCCTTTGCCGACGACATCAATCAGCCTCTTGCAGTAGGTTTCCACCTGTTGCGGCGTGCCTAACTTGAACAGGGTTGCTGGCACATCGCCCATCAGGCACATGTGGCCGCCCAGAATCTCCTTGGCCTTGAAAATATCGGTCGCGCTGTCCGTATGGAGAATACACTTACCCTTGGGCAACTCTTTGAGATATGGTAAGTGCAATGTCCAATCTTGGTCGAAATGCAGGATTGTGATGATATCGTTGGCCGCAAGGGCCTCGACCATCTTCTTGAGCCAGGGCAAGAAGAACCGCTCGAACTGTTTGGGAGAGATGAAGGCACTTCCCCCGCGCGCGGATCCAATGAAGACCTTCCGAATGCCTGTAACCTTGACGCCGAGCAGAGCAAAATCAATGAGATCCGGCAGAGTCGCGTCCATGGCTGCGATCACCTTCTCCGGCCGACGGTAGAGGTCTAGAGTGAACTGCGTCATCGAGCGGCCCATCGAGAACACGTCGAAGGGTAGCGAACTACCTCCTCCCATCATCGCCGGCACGCCTCGCTTCTCATAGTACCGTATATCCTTCTTCATACCGAGGAACAACCCCAGCAGTTTGGCGTAGGATTTCATTTTTCCGAAGAAGGAGACGCTGTCTCCAGGGAGAATGCGCGGCTTCATATCGTTGGAGAGGAACTTATTCCACCCCTTCTTGATGATGATGTCGTAGTCTTCAACAGTCATCACCTCTTTCTCGTCGATCTGCCAGATGGAATCGGGAGGCAACTCTTTTCCGGGCAACTTCACTCTGACGGGCATTACAGAGGCGAAAGCCGAGGGGTCAATTGCTCCAGTGGAAAGCGTTCCGTCCCAGCCGCCCAGATCATCGAACAGCTTGTGTTGGGCAGCAATGTTCGCCTCGGGGTTCTCGATGAACTCCTGCATGGTTATCCCTGCGTGACGGGCGGCGACCCAATTGATCATGGGACAGACCGGCACGCGGTCGGGTTCCTGCAGGTTGATCGCGGCTTCCAGTCTCTCCTTGGGGGTCATGGTTTCGCGTTTCATTTCTGCACCTCCATGAACTTACGGCACAGGACGACTGCCTGGTTGACGTCCTTGCCCCAGGCGTCAGCCCCCGAGTAAACCCGCACCTCTTCGTTCACCAGGCCGCCGCCGATCATGACCTTCACCCGGTCGCGCAAGCCGGCTTGTGTCAAAGCCTCAACCGTGTCTTTCATGCTGTCGAAGGCAGTGGTGATCAGCCCCGACAGCCCCAGAAGCGGGGCGCCGGTCTCTTTGAGTTTCTCGACGATGCGTTCGGGTGGCACGTCCACCCCCAGGTCGTGGACGCGGAAACCGGCGCCGCGCAGCATGGCGACGACAATGTTCTTGCCGATATCGTGGATGTCGCCCTTGACGGTGGCGAAGACCACATTGCCTGACTTGTCACCACTCTCCCCGGTCAGGCGCGGCTCGATCTGCTCCATTGCCTTGCGGAAGATCTCCGCTCCCATGATCATGTCCGTGAGAAAGTATGTCCCTGCGCCGAAACGCTCGCCGATCTCACTCATGCCCCGGTGCATTTCGTCCAGGATGGTCAGCGGCGGCACGCCGGCGGCGAGTTGCTGAGAGACCAGCGCCTCCACCTGCTGCTCCTCCAGTTCCACCAGCGCTGAAGACAGTTTGCCATTGGTTGCTTGAGTCATAATCCACTCCTTTCGTTTCCATGTTTGCTTGAGTTATAATCCACTGCGCGGGCTGTGTACCCGGCTCTCTTAGTGTTGTTGCGTGGGAGAATGTTGGCAATAGGGCGTAGGCCACCTCCTTCTTCCTTCACTGCAGCCCGTGGCGGTAGCGGCAGGTCTCACGCAGTGAACAGTAATCGCATTGCGAGCCCTCGGCGGCGGTAAGAATTCCCGGTCCGAGGCCGACGACAAAGGAAAGCGACTTCTTTGGAATCATCACGCAGGAGTCCGTCAGGTGCACACCAATCGCCTGCGCCGGGAGGAGATCGAAGAGAGCGCGCTGCTCGGTAAGCGGCCAGCCGGCATCGCCGGGGCTGATCGGAAAACCCAGCGGCAAGCTGCGCGCCGCCGCCAGGCCTTCCAGGTGTACACACGCCTGCTTAGCAAGGTCCATGATGGCCGCAGTGCCCAGGCAGTCGAGCAAATAGCCGTGGGCCGGTTCGCTTTCGGCGAAGTAGCGCGAGGCGCGTTCCTCCAGCGCCGCGCCGATCGTCACGACGCCGACAGCGACCTCTTTAGCCGATGCCAACAGCCGCGCTGCGTCCGGGCCGCGCAACCGGTGGCCTCCTGCCAGTGTGATCCGGTCGTGTTTCACCTCTTGTACCGAAAACAGGTCAAAGATGACAGCCGGAGCGACGAGGTCTTGGGCTTCCGGCAGGAGCGCCTCGGCCAGGCAGCGCAACGCTGGGCGCGGCTCATTCCCCCCGTTCTCATGTTTCCAGATCTCGGTCAGATCGATTATCGGGGTCAGCGTAGTAAGCAGGTGCATTGTGAATGGCCGTCCGAACGGTAGTAATAGTGTCGAGGCGTATTGACAGTTGGCTTTTAATATTATATATTTATATAGGGAAGTTGTCAATGCGTAACTGCTTTGTGTTCACATTGGCCGATTTACGCAAGGATAGGCTCAGCACAGATGAGAACAACAAACGCTTCAACAGAGGAACAATCCGAATGCATTGACCGGGATTCATACGAACCGGCCTATGCTCAATTGGTGAATATCCTTCGCCGCCAGATCGCCGGTGGAATGCTCCGCCCCGGTGACCAGTTGCCGTCGGAGGCGCAACTCTGCCACCGCTACCAGGTCAGCCCAATGACTGTCCGCCGGGTGATCAATATCCTTGCCGATCTGGGAATGGTCAACACGGCCCAAGGCCGAGGGACTTTCGTCAGGCCGGTCGAGTTAGGAACCGCCATCTTTCATCTCCGAGAGCTGCAGAACCTGTTCAGCGACAAACGCCAAACTGCGGTCAAGATCCTGGAAGCGCGCATCGTTCCCGCTGACGACAGGGCAGCACGTAAACTGGCCATCACCCCTGGGGAACCCACTATCTTTATTCGTCGCCTGCTGTCTACCGAAGGGGAACCCACGTTCTACCACCGGGAGCAGTTGATCTACGATCCCACGCGCTCTATTGTTGAAGCAGAAATGGAAGTGACTTCCCTACAAGGATTGTTCAGCGGCACTGGAGGCACAATTCTAAAACGGGGCGAACTCAGCATCGAGGCCACTGTGCTGAATGAGGAGGAAGCCCGACTGCTGCACACACCGATGCCAATGGCCGCTTTCTGTATTGAGCATATCTTCTATGACTTTGACGACCGTCCGATCACTTGGGGACAGTTTATCTGCCGAGGCGATCGGCTACGGTTCACCACGACAGTCGGCAGTTCCGAAGTGGCCTGACCGTGGCCGGGAAGATTGGAGAGAGGTATGCATACTGGCAACCAACTGACTGAGTTGGCGGAGCATCTGGCTGACCTGAGAGAAGAAACCGTGCTGTCGCTTGTCCGACGCCGCCTGGCGGCCGGTGACGATCCATTGCAAGTCATCGAGGAATGCGAAGTGGGCATCCGCCTGGTGGGAGAACGTTATGAACAGCACCAATACTTCCTCTCCGGCCTGATTATGGCAGGAGAGATCTTTCGCCAAGTCATGGAGATGGTCAAGCCCGCTTTGGAGAGTCATATCTTGGAACAGGCGTCGGGCCGGGTGCTGTTGGGGACGGTGCAAGGCGACATCCACGACATCGGCAAGAACCTGGTGAGCATGCTGCTCAATTGCTACGGGTTCATGGTCATTGATCTGGGGGTGGACGTACCGCCGGCTGAGTTTGTAACACGCACAACTGAGATCCAGCCGGACATCGTTGGTTTGTCCGGATTGCTCACTACTTCGTACGAGGCGATGCGGGAGACGGTCGCCTTGCTGCGGGCAGAAGCAGAACTGAGGCATCTATCTTTCCCCATCATCATCGGCGGCGGCCTCGTCAATGAAGAGGTATGTCGTTACGTAGGCGCCGACTATTGGGCCGCCGACGCGATGACCGGCGTGCGCCTGTGTCAGTGGCTGACGGGCGGTCAGTAGTACACTATCACTCCAACTGCCAGGCCTGGGCCAGGGCTTCCACCGTGTCCCTCATGCTGTCGTAAGCGGTAGTGATCAGCCCTGACAGCCCCAGCACGCATTGTCAATGTAGCGACGCTGGCACATCAATAGACCAGGCTCGATTTTAACGACTTGCAGGGCCAGCGCAAGTATTCCGGTTGGAGCGCTTATGGGCAGTCCAAGTTGTGTAACCTGCTGTTCACTTATGAACTGGCGCGGCGGTTGGATAGGACGGGAGTCACGGTGAACGCTCTTCATCCGGGAGTAGTCGCCACCAATTTTGGAATGAGCGGGGGAGGGTTGATGCCCCTATTCAATCGCCTGATGAGCGTTGCCATGCTCCGCCCGGAACAGGGCGCGCAGACCGTCCTTTATTTGGCGACCTCGCCGGAAGTCGAGGGCGTCAGCGGGAAATATTTTGTGAAGCAAAAAGCCGTTCGGTCATCCAAAGCCTCTTATGACCAGTCCGCTGCCGGCCGTCTGTGGCAGGTGAGCGCGGAGATGACCAGGATTTCCACCTGATTTCAAATCAAGGGGGTGAGACTTCCGAAGTCTTCCAATCCAACAGCGACTTCATTGGCAACACACTCTCACAGACTTCGGAAGTCTATTTTCTGAATCCTATTTCGGGGGTGCCAGCGGCAAAGTGAAATAAAACGTGGTTCCCTTTTGTTGATCCATCATCGAAGGGCTGATCACGCCGATCTCGCCGCCGCGAGCCTGGACCAGGTATTTGGCGATGGCCAGCCCCAACCCGGCCCCGCCGTCGGCCCGCGAACGGGATTTCTCTCCCCCCAAAACCGCTCATTGATTGCCAGCCAGGCGGCCTCGTTCGTCACCGGCGCGATCCTGGCTGCCGAAGGCCTACTCGGTGGATGGCGGAGGGTTGGCAAGGTAATCATTGACCCCACTCCCGTTTGCTTTTACAATACTTTCATGGTTCATATGTGCCTCTATTGCGCGGGCGTGTCTCACTACTTTGGAGGATTTTTCCGGCCTGACCATGACCCCCCGCTTGCTCCGGCTATTTAACGTATTCCTGATTTTAGCCGTACCTTCCTTTTCTAAAACCGGAGGAAAATATGCCCACCCCCTTTGTTTCCAAGCGTGCTTCAATCTATAAAGACGTTCCCGATGAAAAGTGGAACGACTGGCGTTGGCAATTGAGCCACCGCCTGAATACCGTCGAAGAAATCGAAAAAGTAATCCCGCTGACTGAATCCGAGCGCAAAGCGCTGAACTCCAGCGGACTGTTCCGCGTCGAGGTGACCCCCTATTTCATCTCGCTGATCAATCCCGACGACCCAGAAGACCCGACCCGCAAGCAGATCATCCCGCGCGCCGAAGAGATGCAGGCCTTCACCGCCATGATGGATGACTCGCTGGCCGAGGACCGCCACTCGCCCGTACCGGGACTCGTCCACCGTTACCCGGACCGGGTGCTGATGCTGGTCACCACGCAATGCGCCTCCTACTGCCGTTACTGCACGCGTTCGCGCATCGTCGGCGACCCGGCGGCGACCTTCTCGCGCGCCGAATTTGAGATGCAGATCGAATATCTCAAGCGCACGCCGCAGGTGAGGGATGTGCTGCTCTCCGGCGGCGACCCGCTCGTGCTGTCTCCGAAAATCCTGGATGAAATCCTCTCCCGGCTGCGCGAAATTCCGCATATCGAGATCCTGCGCATCGGGTCGCGCGTGCCGGTCTTCCTGCCCATGCGCGTCACCGACGAATTGTGCAACATGCTGCAAAAATACCATCCATTCTGGCTGAACATCCATGTCAACCACCCCAACGAGATCAGCCTGGAACTGGCCGAAGCCTGCGACAAACTGGCCCGCGCCGGCATCCCGCTCGGCAACCAATCCGTGCTGCTGGCGGGGGTTAACGACTGCGTCCACATCCAGCGCAAACTGGTGCAGGATTTGGTGCGCATCCGCGTGCGGCCGTATTACCTTTACCAGTGCGACCTGGTTCACGGCGCCGGCCATTTCCGCACACCGGTCGCCAAAGGTATTGAAATCCTCGAGGGCCTGCGCGGACACACCTCTGGCTTTGCCACCCCGCTCTACATGGTGGATGCGCCCGGAGGCGGCGGCAAGATCCCGGTCATGCCCAATTACTTGTTGAGCATGTCAGATCACAAGATCGTGCTGCGCAACTTCGAAGGCTACGTCACCACCTACGAGGAGCCGATCGAGTACCGGCCGCACGACCCGAAGACCTGCAGCTATTGCCAGAACAAGCGCCTCGAACCGGGCCAGACTGGCCTGACCGGCCTGCTGGATGGCGAGCGCATGTTCATCAAGCCCGAAGGTTTCGATCAGATCCACGAGCGCGACGGCATCCAGCATCGTTTGAAGGACACAAAGAAGTGGCAGCCGCTGGGCATTGGGTCGGGGGAAGAATAATGGACCCCGAAGGTCACTTAGTTCCCATCCGATAAACCCCCGGAACGCGGACTTTAGTCCGCCATGCAGGGCAGACTGAAGTCTGCATTCCGTTATTCGGATAGGCGCTTAGCCCATCCGGTCAGGTTTCACCCGGTAAAGTTCTTTATCCGCTTCGGCCAGCAATGCGGTTGGCGTCATTCCCACCTTCAAAACAGCGATCCCGATGCTTATCCCGAGCCCCTCTCGGTCAAAGCGCGCCGCCACCGTTTTTTCGATTTTGTTGGCAACCGCCTTGGCCTGATCGAGGCCCGTTTCGGCCAGAACGGCAATGAATTCATCTCCGCCGAAACGGGCCAGCAGGTCTGAAGTGCGGAACTGGCTTTGCAACACAATGGCAATCTCCCTCAAGAGTTTGTCGCCCTGCAAATGGCCGTGCGCATCATTGTAGGATTTGAAATTGTCCACATCCATGAGCAAGAGTGACAACGGCCGCCCGTATCGTTCGGCGCGCCTGATTTCATGCGCGATCGCCGCGTTGAAATGATGCCGGTTGTACAGACTGGTCAGGGCATCGGTCACAGCCAGGTATTCCATTTCTTTATACAGGCGGTGATTGTCACGCAGGACAACGTACTGGCGCAACAGCACCAGGGCCGCCAGCGCAAAACTACCGACCAGCGCGCCATACAAACGCAATTCCAGTTTAAACAAATGCACCGCGTTGATGTAGACCAGCCCCATGCCAAGCACAGGGGCGCCATACAAAAGCGCAGAGCGTAACAAGGGGTGAAAAGTCTCTACACTCTCTGGCTGCAAAACCGGATGGGTCGCCTGCCAGGCGACGGCGGCCAGAATGGCCCAGAAAGAGACCATCCACAAGATATTTAGCAGCGGCACGCTATACGAGATTGAATAAAGTTCCAGGATGGCGAACAGAATGTCGGCCAAGATCATGAAAAGCATGCCGCCGCTGAGAAAGCCCAGCACGGCGCGCCCCACTTTTTCCATATCCCGCTGGATCAGGGAGAGGAGACCAGCCAGGATGAATAGATCCGCGACCGGGTAAGCCAGCGCGATCAACCCCGCCAGCCCATCTTCGCCTTTGAGCCGAAGAGGCGCCAGGACAAAGTACCACAGAAACAGCGCGCCAACGGTCATCACGATGCTCAAATCCAGTCCGAGCAGGAAACGCTGTTCTTGTTTGACCGGCGTAAAAGGCAGGGAAAGTATCCCGGCCAGCATCAGCGGATAGAAGAGCAAATAGAAAACATCCGCCGGCGATGGAAAGGGGTCAATATGCAGGACGCTTTCATAGTAAAACCACAAGACTTCAGCGATGAGATTTGAAAACAGCGCCAGGGCGATCAAGCTCCACGCCTTGCGCATTGGAGAAGCCAGGACTTTTTTTCCAGCGATGTATAACCCAAATACGCCGCCGAACAACGAAAGCAGGATCAAGCCCGCGCTGGAGGCTACGGCTTCAACCTGAGGATCGTATTTTCCACTCAAAACCCAGATCGTGTAAAATGCAATTCCCCCCGCAGTTCCTGCCACAGTCACCGAAGTAAAGGCGCGCATATTACCATACCCAAATGAATTGAAATTCACCGTCCCGCAGGTTGCATCATGCCGAATTTGATTATCTACAAACAACCTGCGGGACGTTTTTAACTGAATGAAACACCCCCGAATGTTTTAGGCTCTATGCTGGCGGAGGCAGGGGCTCCTCAAATGAAACCGCCGCCGCCTCGGGTTTCTTGCGCAGGGTCAGCACGCCGACCACAATTGGGATGGCAATGAAAATAATACCCCCACATAAAGAGACCACTCCCATAAGCATAGCGGAACTTGGATCCGAGCTGCCAAAAACATCTATTTCCGCACCCGGAATAAAGGAGGCAAGCAAGGAAGTAGCACCCAGACATAAACCTATAAGGCCCGGGCACCCGCACAGAAGTACTGCGACTATCGTACCGATGATCGCACCAGTCTTGCTTTTAGTTTCCATTTTTCTTCTCCTCACAGTGGATTTATTTGCTGTCAGTATACAATCAGCGCGGCATTAACGCAAGTATTTTAACTGCGCAATGTAGCGCCGAGTTCCTGCTCCAGCCGGCGGAGGATGCGCGTGCGGATACCGGCCACGTCCTTGTCCGTCAGCGTTTTGTTGTCGGCCTGGTAGGTGAGGCTGTAAGCCAGGCTCTTTTTGCCCGCGCCGATCTTCTCGCCGCGATAGAGATCGAACAAGCGCACATCGGCCAGGATCTTGCCTCCGGCCTGACGGATGACCTCCGCGAGGCGTTCGGCGGGCAGGGATTCGTCCACGACCAGGGCCAGGTCTTCCAGCACGGGCGGGTAGGCCGGCACCGGCCGGCTTTCGTACCGTTCAGGGATGAGCGAGAGCAGCGCATCCAGGTCGAATTCGGCGGCCAGCAGGGGCGAGTCCGGTAGATCGTAATTCTGGCGGACGATTGGATGCAGCTCGCCGAAGACGCCAATTTCACGCTCACCAACCATGAGGCGGGCGCACCTGCCTGGGTGGAAAGTCGGGTGTCCGTGTAATTCGTAGGTCGGGTTACCATGCCCGGTTTCGTCAGGTTTAGAAACCTGACCTACATGCGGTACGTAGGTCGGGTTTCCATACCCGACTTCGTCAGCTTTAGAAACCTGACCTACGTGCAGCTCCTCCAACAAGACAGCCAGGATGCCTTTCAAGTCATAGAAATCCATCGCGGACGTATCGGCTGGCTGCCATCCAGCCACACCGTGCGGACCGGTCAACACGATGGCAAGCCGCTGCGGTTCGTCGGGCAAATCATTACTTTCCGAGGCGAGAAAAACCGGGCCGATCTCGAAGAGCGCCATGCGCGTCCGGATGCGGGCGTTGCGCTCGACGACTTCCATCACGGAAGAGAGCAGACTTTGCCGCATCACGCAGCGGTCGCTGGCGATGGGGTTTGCCAGTCGGACGTAAGCAGCGGGGTTTAAATTCATGCCCAGGCGCGCCTCGCGCTCGATCGAGGTCATGCGGTAACTGACCACTTCCTGCAGTCCCATCTTGACCAACAGGTCGCGAATGCGTTCTTCGCGCTCCAGGCTTGGATTGCTGCGCTGCAGCGGGAGTTCGTCCGAGAGTCGCGTCTCCGGGATGCGGTCGTAGCCATAGATGCGGGCGATCTCCTCGAGCAAATCCGCCTTGCCGATGATGCCCTCGCTGATGTCCAGGCGGTGATCAGGGGCGGTGGCGCGCACCGTGATGCGTGATGCGTGATGCGTGAGTTCGCAGTGGAAATCGAGGGACGCCAGGATTTTGACGATTTCCTCGGCTGAAAGTTGGATGCCCAGCCAGCGCTTTACGTCCTCGGCTGTGATCTCGACCGTCGGCGTGGCGGGAGGCAGGGGATAGTTGTCCACCAGCCCCTGCGCGACGACGCCATCCGCCCACTGGCTCATCAGTTCCAGGCCGCGTCGCACGCCGCGTTCGGCAAGGGCCGGATGCACCCCGCGCGAGAAGCGGAAGCTGGCCTCGGAGGGCAAATTCTGAGCGCGTGCCGTGCGGCGAATGTTGGTGAAATTCCACGCCGCGCCCTCGAGCAAAATATCGCGGGTCTTTTCGCTGACCTCAGATTCAGCGCCGCCCATCACGCCAGCGATGGAGAGCGCTCCGGCGGTGTCGCACACCAGCACGGTTTTTTCGTCCAGCGTGCGTTCCACCTTGTCCAGGGTGGTGAGCTTCTCTCCCGGCCCGGCCGTGCGGGTGATGATCTTTGGCACTTTGTGGGGCGGATTGGCAATCCGCCCTACCAGCACATCGTAGTCAAACGCGTGCAGCGGCTCGCCGATCTCCAGCATGGCGTAGTTGGTCGCGTCGACGATGTTGTTGATCGGGCGCATCCCGGCCAGCTTGAGCCTGCGCTGCACCTTATAGGGACTGGGGCCGATCTTGACATCTCGAATCAGACCCAGCACGAAGCGCGGATTCAGCTCCGGGTTGGTAATCTCGATTTCGGCGAAATCTCCGATGCCTGATAACTGATCACTAATTACTGATGACTGCTTTAGTGGCACACCGGTCAAGGCTGCGACCTCGCGCGCCACGCCCAGGATGCTGGCGGCGCGGGCGGTGTTCGGCAGGATGGAGATGTCCAGCACGGCGTCGCCCATGTAATCCACCAGCGGCACGCCGAGCGGGGCATCCTCATCCAGAAAAATCACGCCCTCGTGATCTTCGGAGATGCCTAATTCTTTCTCGGAGCAGATCATCGAATAGGAATCGAAGCCGCGGATCCTGGCGCGCTTGAGCGTGGTCAGTACCTGTCCGGGCTGGTGGCCGTCGTAGATTTGCGCCCCTTCGCGCGCATAAGCCACCTTGAGCGGCTTTTCCAGCGGGCCAATGCCTTTGTACGGGAACAGGTTGGGCGCGCCGGTCAAGATGACGTGTTCCTGCTCGCCGTCGTAGAGTTTGCACAGCACCAGCCGGTCGGCGTTAGGGTGCGGCATCACCTCTGAGACCGAGGCGACGACAATTTTATCGGCAGCCCACCCAAGCCCGGTGGCGTTAATTTCAAGCAGTGAATCAGCGCTTGTCTGGCCTTCGATTCGCCCGGCCGGTAGATGGTATCCAACATAACGGATTTCTTCCACCTCCAACCCTGCCAGCGTTAGTTTTCGCGCCAGGTCTTCGATGGGGATGGTGATTTCGATAAAATCTTTCAACCAAGAAATGGGGACTTTCATGGATAACTCCT
>CAZTZE010000046.1:0-9771 GCA_964618215.1 uncultured Chloroflexus sp. | reverse complement strand
TAAAACTGCTCCAAGAAGCGCAAATCGTTCGCCCAGAAACAGCGGATGTCTTCAATATGATGGCGCAGCATGGTGACGCGCTCCGGGCCGATGCCGGCCGCGAAACCACTATATTTCTCAGGGTCGTAACCGCCGTTGCGCAGCACGACCGGATGCACCATGCCGCAGCCCATGATCTCCAGCCAGCCGCTGCCTTTACACACCGGGCAGCCCTGGCCGCCGCACAGAAAACACTCCACGTCCACTTCGGCGCTCGGCTCGGTGAACGGGAAGTAGGAGGCGCGGAAGCGGGTGCGGACGTTCTGCCCGAACATGCGGCGGGCAAAATCAGCGATCGTGCCCTTCAAATCGCCGAAGGTGATGTCATGCCCAACCGCCATCACCTCCAGTTGGTTGAACTGGATGTCCTTGCGGGCGTTGACCTCCTCGTAGCGGAAGCACATGCCCGGCAGGATGATGCGCACCGGCGGCGGATTGTTGGGATTGGTCGCCGAGAACTCCCGCATGGCGCGAACCTGACCCGGCGAGGTGTGCGTGCGCAGGATGAGGGGGTTGTCGCCCCGCTCGCCGGCGCTAATGAAGAACGTATCCTGCATATCGCGGGCGGGATGATCGGGTGGGAAGTTGAGCAACTGGAAGTTGTACTCGTCCGTCTCGACCTCGCGCGAGCGGTAGACCTGGAAGCCCATCTCACCGAAGACGCGGAACATCTCCTGTAGTGTTTGTGTGGTTGGATGCAGACGGCCGAGCGGGAACGGGCGACCCGGCAGGGTAACATCCAACTGTTCCTGTTCAAGCGAGTGTTTCAGAGCCGCTTCCCGCATCTCTGCGGACCTCGCGCCGAGAGCCGCTTCGAGGGCTTTTTTCACCTCGTTGGCGCGCTGACCGACCGCCGGGCGTTCCTCCTTCGAAAGCCCGCCCAGTCCGCTGAAGACCTGCATCAACGGCGAACTGCGCCCCAGGTGGGCGACGCGCCAGGCTTCCAGCGCGGCCTCGTCCGCCACGGCGCGCAAGGCTTCGAGCGCGGTCTGTTCAATTTGATTAAGTTGATCGAGCATATTACCTCCGTGAAGCGTACCGAGTAGGTGCTGCGCAAAACGAAAAACTTAATTCGGTGGGTTTATGTTTACGCTTTATCTTTTGAAAGCAAAACTCCCATCCCATTCAGGGACGGGAGAGGGGTTCCCGCGGTACCACCCAATTTAGTCGCTTGCGCGGCTCGCTTGTTAGAGAGCAGAGATGAGAGATTGGAGATTAGTCAAACTAATCTCTACTCTCGACTCTCTAGTCTCCTCCCTTCTAACGCCGGGATTGCGTCTCAGACTACTTTGTTGCGCAAAATGACATTTTGCGCTACGTTCACCTGAGCAGCTCGGGAGGGAACTTCGGCCAGTTGCCGCTGAGCGCGGGTCTCAATCTATGCCCGGCGCATCCCTGTCAGTTTTCGCTGGCGTACTTTCCTCCGTCAAAGCCATTGGAGAGGATTGGTTGTTGCCTTATTATCCGCAGAATCGAGCGGGTGTCAAGGGAAAACTTGTCAAGGCGTTGGGGTATAAGCGGGCGCCGGCGTAAGGTTTTCAGCGCCGGGCCAGGGTAAATAGGACGCGAACACTTGCAGGTCAACCCCATTGGAAACCTCTCTGCGGCTCAAATAATAGAGATTATATAAACTTTGATTCCAGAGCGTTCCCAAACCTACGGCGGATGCGTATCCGTAACTCATAACCTGCTGGCTGACCAACGTGTCCGTCTCGCCGTAGGGATAGGCAAAGCTTCTGACCGGAACGTCCAACGTCTCCTGAAGGTCAATACGAGATTGAGCAATTTCAACATTCAAACGATCATGTGCATAGCGCAATTTTGCATGGGTCATGCTGTGACTGCCGACTTCCCAGCCGGCTGCCGCCATTTCTTTGATCTGGTCAATACCCATATAGCCATCCGCATGTAGCCTGTTGGCGACGATATAGATCACGCCGGTGAACCCGTATTTCTGCATGATCGGGAAGGCATTTGTATAAACATTGAGGTTGCCGTCGTCGAAGGTGATCAGGACCGGGCGATCGGGCAGGAGAGCGCTGCTCATGATCGCCTCGACCAGTTGAGAAATGGTGATTGACGTGTAACCCCAGTCGCGCAAGGCTTTCATTTGCGCCTCGAAGTCCTCTGGCGAAGTGTAGTAATTCGAGGCGGCTGGAGAGCTGGCAGTTCCTATGTGATGATAGAGCAAAATCGGGCAAACGACTTTGCCAGGCCCTTGCAATGCCCAGGTTGGGGTTGGTGTGGGGGTGGGTGCAAGCGTTAGCGTGACCGTGGGGGTCAGTGTGGCTGTGCTTGTCAGTGTGGGGAGGGGAGGCTGCGTTCCGGTCTCAGTGGGAAGAGCTGTGGCGGAAGGCAAGTCAGGGATCGCTTGTCCATTGCAACCCATTAGAAACGCGGATACCAATAAAAGGGTTATCAGCGCGAAGCGGCAAAAGTACATTCAGTTTTCCAGAAGGATTAAGAGCGATTTAATTCCCAGATAATGCGCAAGCCGTCGAGGGTCAGCCAGGGGGCGAGGATCTGGATGACAGAAGTCTCCCTGGCCACGCTTTCGGCCAACCCGCCGGTGGCGATGACCTTCATATCCTCACCCAGTTCGACGCGGAAGCGAGAGACCATTCCCTCGACCATGGCGACGTATCCGAAGAGCAGCCCGGATTGCATGGCGTGGACAGTATTGCGCCCGATCACAGATGGCGGACGTTGCAGGTCAATGCGCTGAAGTTTGGCCGCGTGCTGGAAGAGTGCATCGGCAGCCAGGTTGATACCGGCAGTGATGGCGCCGCCCAGGTAGTCGCCCTCTTTGGTGAGGGCGTTGAAGGTGGTCGCGGTGCCAAAATCTATTATACAGGCCGGGCCGCCGTAGAGCTTGAAGACAGCCACCGCGTCGGCGACGCGGTCCGCGCCGACGGCGCGCGGGTCCTCGTAACGGATGCGGATGCCGGTCTTGACGCCGGTATCCACCAGCAGCGGTTCCTGCTTGAGATACTCGCGGCAGGCCTGGGCCACGCGCCCGGTCAGCGGCGGGACGACCGAGGCCAGGCAGATGCCGGTCAGGTCAGCGGGCTTCAGCCCGACGTGTTCGAGCAGCCCGAGGAATTGAAGCCCGTACTCGTCCGGCATGCGCTCGTGGTCGGTCGCCAGTCGCCAGTGCGGGCCGAGTTTATCGCCCTCGTACAGGCCGAGGGTCAGGTTGGTGTTTCCTACGTCAATGGTGAGGAGCATGAGATTTAGGTAGACAAGTAGACAGGTAGACAAGTAGCAAGTAGACAAGTAGGCAGGTACAGTATACCTGTGTACATGTTTCCTTGTCTACTCTTTTCCCTACTCTTTTACCGCCTCGATGATCTCCGCCAACATATCGTAACGGTTGAATTGCGGCATGATGTAGATGCCCTGCGCCCAGGGTTTGATCTTTTGGATTAACTCGACGGCCAGCTCCACGCCGACGCGCGGCCCGTCCTCCCCGGCTTTTTCCATCCGCTGGCGCGTCTCCTCCGGGATCGAGACACCCGGCACCTCGTGATGCAGGAAATTGGCATGTTTCAAGCTGACGAGGGGCAGGATGCCGGCCAACACCGGCCGATCCAATGGGCCGTGGAGGGCGGCGTATTTTTCGAGGAACGCCGGGCCATCCCCGGGGCGATAGATGGGCTGGGTCAGGAAGAAATCCGCGCCGTTCCTGGCCTTGCGATGAAGGTTCTTGATTTCGGATTCGGGTTCAGGCGGGTTGAGATTCAGCGCCGCGCCGACGAAGAACGATGTCGGCTGGCCGATGGATGTGCCCGAGTGATCCATGCCGAGGTTGAAGCCCTGCTTGATGAGTTTGATCAGGCCGGATGGGACCAGGTCGTAATTGTCCATCGCCTCGGGATAATCGCCGATGGCGGTCGGGTCGCCCATGACGACGAAGACGTTATGAATGCCGAGGGCATGTGCGGCCAGCAGGTCGCCCTGGACGCGCAGCAGGTTGCGACCGCGCGTTGGAAAGTGCAGCGTCGTCTCGACCCCGACCCGGTGCTGGATAACGTCGCACACCGCCCAGGCGGACATTCTCATGCGCGCCATTGGGCTGTCGGCGACGTTAATGATGTCCGCACCTGCCTCGGCGAGCAGACTGGCCCCGGCGACGAGCTTGTGGGTTGCAAGGCCGCGTGGCGGGTCCATCTCAACCGCAATGACGAATTTGCCATCCGCCAATTTTTGCGCCAGTTGGGAGGGCAAACTGTCTTCTGAGACCTCCGAGGTCTCCAAGACCTCGGAGGTCTGTTGAATCCACTGCGGGCTGCAGCCTTCGGGGAATTTATCCAACGCGGCGCGCATGGCCGCGATGTGGCGCGGCGTCGTCCCGCAGCACCCGCCGATGATGTTTGCCCCGGCCTCGCAGAACGCCAGTGCGTAATCGCCGAAGTACTCTGGGTCAGCCGGGTACATGATGCGCCCGCCGATCTGCTCCGGCCAACCGGCATTGGGCTTGATCCAGAATTTGCCCTGCGGAGCAGCCGTCCGTATTTGTTTCAAGATGCGCAGCAACTGCGCCGGGCCTCCGGAGCAGTTGACGCCAATAACGTCCGCTCCGGCCTCGGCCAGCGCGCGGGCCACATTTTCGGGCGCGTCGCCCAGCAGGGTGCGGTCGTCGCGCGTGAAGGTCATGGAGGCGACAATGGGGATATCAAATTGTTTCGCCGCCTGGATGGCTTCCTGAATTTCGTACAAATCGCTCATCGTCTCGATGATAATCAAATCCACACCGGCTTCGGCAAGCGTTGAAAGCTGCCCGGCGAAAGCGGCGCGGGCTTCCTCGGGCTGGACGCGGCCATAGGGCGCAATCCGCACGCCGAGCGGGCCGACATCGCCCGCAATCATCACGTCTTTGAAAGATGCGGATATGGCGCGGCGGCACAATTCCACACCTGCGCGGTTGATTTCGGCGACTTTGTCGGCGAGGCCGTGTTTTGCCAGTTTGTAGCGGTTAGCCCCGAAGGTATTCGTCTGGATGATATTCGCGCCGGCTTCAATGTATTCGCGGTGAATATCGGCCACGGCGGCCGGGTTGGTCAGGTTGAGTTCGTCGAAACACTTCTCGAAACTGATGCCGCGCGCGTGGAGCATCGTGCCCATGGCGCCATCGGCGAGGAGGGTTTGAGATGCGAGCAGAACTAGGAATTTGTTTGTCATGTTTGCCTTTCGTTTGTAGGACAAATTGCCAATTTGTTCCGCAGTGGCGCAAATTGGCAATTTGCGCTACAAAATTTGCGTTACAGATTGTACTTGGAGTAAGTCCACTTCCATTTTGTCCAGTCATCCACCAAACCTGCTTTGACTGGATTGTAGATTACGTATTTAATAATGCGTTCTAATTCAGCCTCGTCACGGACATAATGGTCGTAGTTCTCGTGTTGCCAGAATGTGCCATCACGTGCCAGAATCTGGTTTGCCTCATAAGCCGTAAATCGTTTGAGCGAGTGCATGATTTTTGAAAGCGAGTGATATTTGCCTTCCGACTCCTCAAGGGGAGCGCATACAAGATGAACATGATTTGACATGATGCAAAACGCTTCCAGGTCATAAACCTTGCCGTCTCGATAATGCAGGCTTCCCGAGACGAGATCAGCGACCTGGGGATTGGAAAGATATTTTTCACCGTAAGCAAGTGAGTCGAGCGCTTCGTCCCATTTACCGAAAAGGCGACGGTGTTCCAGGTCGAGTTGTCTTTCGCGCTCTCTTTTATCGGCAATCTGGCTAATTCTCTTTTCAGCCTCTTCTTTTTCTGCTTTCAATCTTTCGACAACTTCCTTTGGAAGTGAGTTCGCAAGCCTGAAGGTGATGAAGAGAGTCGCGCCTTCAGGCTGAATGTGAGGAAGATTTCGACGATAGAAGTTTTTGAAAGAGAATTGACTCATAGCGCCCTCTTGTAGAACAAATTGGCAATTTGTTCTACACTGCAAATTGGCAATTTGCCCTACAGCGCAAAGACAATTTGCGTTATCTCATCAACTGTTCCACTCTTGACTCGCCAACCGTGTAATACTTTGCATCCTTGTGATGGACAATAATCGCCGCAGTGGACTGTTCAGGCACAAGCTGGTAGGCCGAGGTCAGTGACATGCCCAGTTCATTCTCGGCAGGCAACAGGTCAAAGACCTTGCGATGGTCTTGCAATTCTGGGATGGCGGGGTAGCCCCATGAGTAGCGTTTGCCTTGATTTTCGGCCAGACCCAGTTCGCGGCGGATGTGTTCATGCAGGTAATTGGCAGTAGCCTCGGCAGTTTGTACTGCGAGTCCGTGGGCGAAGTAGGCTTCGGTGTAATCGTGGGCGGCCTGCATTTTTTCAAAGCGTTCAGTGGCTTCGAGACCGACCGTTACAACTTGAAAAGCGACCACATCTATTTTGCCCGATTCAGTCGAAGCGAAATAATCTGACAGCGCGAGATGATCGTCGTAAGGCTGGCGCGGACAAGTTAGGCGCGTCAACTCTTCGGGTGTGGCACTATTGATCGTATCAGGATTGTAGACGATCAACTCGTCGCCATCGGCTTGACATGGAAAATATCCATAAACAGCTTGGGGTTTGAGCCAACCGTCTTTGAGCGCTGCGTTCGTCATCTTCTGCAGACGGGCGTCGAATTCTTTCTTCATCTTGTCCCATTCTTTGCCGTGAATATTCTTTGCGCCCCATGAAAGGCGATATAACTCATTCATGTTGAGGTGTTTGAGCACCATTTCAAGCGGCATATCTTTTACAACGCGTTGACCTAGTTTGGCGGGGAGTGGGATGGGTGCAGGTGCGATGCTTGATCGTGTTGC
Source organism: uncultured Chloroflexus sp. (assembly GCA_964618215.1). GTDB lineage: Bacteria > Chloroflexota > Anaerolineae > Anaerolineales > Villigracilaceae > CG2-30-58-95. The sequence continues at coordinate 2,922 of CAZTZE010000046.1, read as the reverse complement.
TTGTTGCGTGTTGCGGGTTACGGGTTGCGAGGCGCGCCCCATTTCCATGTCTGCGTCTTTGCGCATCTGTTCGAGCAAGGCAGGTTTGCGGTTTTTGTCAATCAACTGATCCATGGTCTCAAGCCCTTCGAAGGCGTCCTTACAATAGAAGACGCCAGGCTGGTAGGCATTCCCGTCTTCAGCAAATAAGATGCGGCGACCAAAGCGGCGATTAATGGCTGCACCGCCAACCAGCACAGGGATTTTATGTCCGCGGCGATGGAGTTCGTTGATGATGAGCGGCATTTGCTTGGAAGTAGACACAAGTAAAGCAGATAATCCAATCGCGGTGGCGTTGGCTTCGACAGCCTTGATGATGATCGTCTCCGCAGGGACTTGTTTGCCGAGATCAATCACGGTGTAGCCGTTATTGGCAAGAATGGTCTTGACGAGATTCTTGCCGATGTCATGCACATCGCCATAGACGGTGGCAATCACGACCGTGCCTTTGGTGACGCCTTCAACTTTCTCGAGATAATTCTCAAGGTGGTTGACGGTCTTCTTCATTACTTCGGCAGACTGCAACACGAAGGGCAGAATCAATTCGCCCGCGCCGAATTTGTCACCGACTTCTTTCATGGCGGGGAGCAGGACGGTGTTGAGGGTGTGGACGGCGATTTCGTGCTGCGTGGTACGTGTTGCGTTTGGCGTGCGATTGATGATGGTGTCAATGTCGGCTTCGACGCCTTCTTTGTGACGATGAACAATGCACCAATTTAATCTTTGTTCGGGTGTCATGTCTTTGGTGGGGTCAATTGCGGCGTCTTCAGCCGATTGCGGGGTGACATTATCGTAGTATTCGATATAGCGTTGCAAGGCGTCGGCGCGGCGGTTGAAGAGCAGGTCTTCAGCCATTTCTTTTTCTTCGGCGTTGATGTCTGCGTACGGGGTGACATGCGACGGGTTGATGATGGCCATGTCCATGCCAGCCTTTACGCAGTGATAAAGCATGATCGAGTTGAGCACGGGTCGCGCATGTTGCGCAAGGCCAAACGACAAATTACTTACGCCAAGTGAAGCCATCACGCCAGGCAGGTTTTCTTTAATGAGACGAATACCTTCGATGGTCTCAATCGCCGAGTCGACAAATTCAGCGTCGCCAGTTGCCAGCGTGAATGTCAGCGCGTCGTAGACCAAATCTTCGGGCTTGAGTCCATGGTCGTTGACGGCGATGTCGTAGATGCGTTTAGCGACTTCGAGTTTTTTCTCGCGAGTCTTCGCCATGCCGTTTTCGTCAATCGTCAACACGATCACGGCGGCGTTGTGTTCTTTCGCCAACTTGAAAATCTTATCGGCTTTTTCGCGGCCTGATTCGAGATGTGTGGAGTTGATCAAACAACGTCCAGGCGCGGTTTTGAGCGCGACTTCGAGAACGTCCAATTCGGTGGTATCAATCACGAGCGGGACATCCACGCCCATCTCAAGTTTCTTGACAACCTTGCGCATGAGTTCGATTTCGTCGGGGCGTTCGGTGACGGCGCAGGAAATGTCAATGGCGTGCGCGCCGAATTCAACTTGTTCGCGCGCGATCTCCAAAATGCCATCGTAATCTTCTTCGAGCAGGAGTCGCTTGAACTTGCGCGAGCCTTGCGCGTTACATCTCTCGCCGAGCAGGGTTGGCGGAGGATCTTGACGCATAGAAACTGCCGACATAGCGGAAGAAAGACGACCGACGACGGACGACGGACGGCTTGAGGGAGGATAATGATTTAGTTTTTCAACGAGCAGTTTGAGGTGCGCGGGAGTCGTTCCACAACATCCGCCCACCACCGAGACGTTGTACTTGGTCACGAATTCGTACATATCTTTCGCGAACGGTTCAGGCTCGAGCGGATAAACGGCCTGACCATCCACGTTGAGCGGAAGCCCCGCGTTGGGGATGCACGAAACGGGGAGCGTGGAATTTTCGCCGAGGATGCGGATCGGCTCGCGCATGTGCTCGGGGCCAGTGGAACAGTTGAGACCGATGACATCGATGCCCATGCCTTCAAGGATGGCGAGCGCGGCGTTGATGTCGGTGCCGAGCAACATGCGGCCTGTCGTGTCGAGCGTGACTTGGGCCTGGATCGGCAAATAGATTTGAGTCTCGTCGAAGGCCTTGTGCAGACCTGTGATGGCGGCTTTGACTTCGAGGATGTCTTGCGAGGTTTCGATGAGGAGCACATCCACGCCGCCTTGAATGAGTCCGACGGCTTGTTCGCGGAAAGCATCAGCGAGTTCGTCGAAAGTGACGTTAGACAGGTCGGGGTCGTTGGCGGAGGGAAGTTTGCCCGAGGGTCCGATGGAGCCTGCGACAAAGCGAGGCTGTCCCGTTTTGGCGGCGTATTCGTCAGCAAGTTTGCGCGCAAGTTTTGCGGCAGTCATGTTGATCTCGATCACGCGGTCACCCAGTTTGTATTCCACCATCGTCAAACGGTTGGAACGGAAGGTGTCCGTTTCGAGCGCGTCCACGCCGACCTCGAGGAACGAGCGATGGACTTTCTCCACAGCTTCGGGATACGAGATGACAAGGTAGTCGTTACATCCGTTGTATTGCTCGCCGCCAAAATGCTCGGCGGTGAGGTTCTGCAGTTGCAGGCTCGTTCCCATCGCGCCATCGAAGACGAGGACTTTCTTTTCGAGGGCGTCGAGGTATGAGCGGTTGGTGTATTTTCGTTGCATTAGGTCTCCTGGTCTGATGGGGCTGACACCTTATTTTTGCGCAAACACAGGCGGTTTCTATTCGATAACGCAAACAGAAGGGATTTCTAATCGCTCCAACGGATGAAATCTAGCGTAATTTCGGTATGCTGAGGCAAGGTCAGAAAAATGCTTTAGACTTATGCCATTAAAGGTGTTCGCAGATCTGGTCACGATCCAGCGGCGCATTGCGGCAGGTGAGCA